>NZ_POIZ01000051.1 GCF_002960425.1 Streptococcus suis | reverse complement strand
TATTGTATCGCGTTTGGAGTTTTTTTGGTATAACCTTCGTCGCGCACCCGCATAGCGGGTGGTTTATTTGTCACGCACCTTACGGAGCGTGACGGACTAAAAGTCACATAAAACTGAAAAACCAGCCGGCTATTCCGACTGGTTCTCTCTATATTTACTCAATCCTCCAAAGCATAGGGCTGCAATTCAGGATTAATCGGGGTGTTGATTAGGTTGTTGGCATAATTACAGAGGGTCGCAAGACTAACTCCCAAGACGACATCTAGGGCGTTTTCTGCTGTATAGCCAGCTTGGAAAAATTCTTCCAACAACTGGTCGCCGACCTTGCCTTTTTCATGAATAACTGCCAGCGTAAAACGGGCTAGGCTATCTAATTTTGCATCCGCCTCAATCGGTGTTCCCTGACGGAGGGCCTGCAAAATCTCATCTGGCATCTTGACCTGCTTGATGGAGATGGCGGTATGACCTGCGACACAGAAACCACAGCCATTGGCAACTGCTGCTGTAATCTGCACCACTTCTCGCTCAGTAGGTGTCAGGCTGTTGCGGCGATTGATACCACCGACTGTCTGATAGGTTTCCAAGGCGGTTGGAGAATTGGCTAGAAGACCAATCAGGTTGGGAATGTAGCCACCGTTATTTTTCTTGACCGTTTCCAGATTTTCTCTCAAATCAGGTCTAACCGTGTCCAAGGTATGAATAGGGAAAAATACTTGTGTCATAGGATACTCCATTTCATGATATTTCATAGACAGGTCTTAAAAAGACCCCTATGCTATGGTATTATCCTATCATAAAATGAGAGAGCCCACTAATATATTTTATCTATCACACCCATAAATAATGGCTAAGCCATATGGATGATTGCCTCTGCTAAATCCTCCCACCTGTCCACCATCCTATCAGGTCTAACACTTGTTTCAGGGGCTGGACGCAAGCGATGATTAAACCAAACAGCCTGCCAACCACAAGCCTTGGCCCCTATGACATCATTCTCAAAAGAATCGCCCACATAGCAAATCTCATCGGAGGAAAGTCCCAAACGCTGTTCCATAACCTGAAAAATCCTTGGATTAGGCTTGGCCACCCCAAGCTGACCTGAAATCAAAATCAAGTCCTGGTCAAACCAGTCCAGCAGACCCAGAGTACGAATCTTCCGTAATTGATGACGATAGGGCCCGTTGGTAATGATTCCAAGCGCAAGTCCCTTTTCTTTGCAATGGGCAAAGATTTCTGGAAAGATGGGACTCAGCTCCAACTGTCCTTGGAAATAATCATAGTCAATCTGAATGGTCAAGGCCAGGGCATCCGATACCTGAACACCAACATCCGCCAGAGCAGCCTTCATCCGATAGATATGGCTGTCCTTCAAACTCATCTTGCCCGTCGCTGCCGCTTCAAAGACCTGATCGGCATGGTGGCGAAAGGCTAGATAAAGAGGTCCAACCACCTCATCAGCCACCTGTAAGTGTCGGTCGATTGCCTTTTTAAAAGGCTGGATTTGGTCATACAAGGTGTCATCTAAATCAAAAATTATTGCTTTCATGCTTTGATTATAACAAAAAACCTAGCCCCTTGACTAGATTTTCTGCTTTGATTTCATCTTCCATCTTAGCTATGAACATCATCCAGCCATTGAGATAGAAATTTGCTCATGCATCAGTTCTGTTTTTACCTAGAATATATATCTTGTCAGACGCTCTCTCCATTACACGATTGTTACCATCTTCTAAACCCTGGCCTGTATCTCATGCATCTGAGCATAGACACCACCCAAGGCAAGCAAGTCCTCATGTCTACCCCGCTCGATAATGCGACCTTGGTCCAGGACTAAAATCTGGTCTGCATTTTGAATGGTGGACAGGCGGTGGGCGATGATAAAGGTGGTACGCCCCTCCTTGACCACTTCCATAGCGTGTTGGATGATTTCTTCCGTTTCCGTGTCAATGTGAGAAGTTGCTTCATCTAAAATCAAAATTTTCGGATTGGAGTACAGAGTGCGGGCAAAGGCAATCAACTGGCGTTCCCCACTGGAGAAGCTAGAGCCTTTTTCTACAACAGGCTCATCAATCCCCTTTTCCAAACGAGCCAACATGGGACCTGCACCGACCTTTTCCAAGGCATCCAGCACAGCTTCTCGATCCATCTTTTCCATATTCATAGCCACATTACTAGCAATAGTCCCCGTAAAGAGATAGGGATCTTGCAGAACAATGCCCATGTGACTGCGCAGGCTCTCACGAGAATAATCACAGATATTTTTCCCATCCAGCAGAACCCTGCCCTCCTGAGGATCATAGAAGCGATAAAGGAGGTTCATAATGGATGATTTTCCTGAACCCGTATGACCAACCAGGGCTACCGTTTCCCCCTTCTCAGCCTGGATGGAAATATCCTTCAAGACAGGCTTCCCTTCTTCATAGCCAAAGCCTACATGGTCAAAGATAACCCGTCCATCTTGAAGGGACAATGCTGCCTCTGCATCCTCTTCCAACTCTTCTCCCAATAAGCCCATCAAACGCTTGCCCGTTTCGATGGAACGCAGGACATTTGGAAACTGCTTGACCAAGGCTCCCAGAGAAACAAAAATCCCCTCAATATAGTCAATATAAGCAAATAATTTCCCTGGTGACAGACTGGATTGACCTTGTAAAAATTGATAGCCAACAATCGTCAAAATCCCTGTCAAAACCAAGAATTTCAGAAACTCTGTCAAGGTCCAAGTCGCACTGGATTGAGCCCAGATAATCTGATTATCCGCCCGTCGCATTTTATCAGCAGAAGCTTCAAACTCCGCCAACATGTTCTCCTCTTGACCGTAGAGCTGGATGAGACTAGCTCCGTTCATGGTTTCATTGACCTGGGTATTGACCTCACTACGAGCATCATAAAAGTCCTTCATGGGTTTATCCGTCAATTTCTTATAGATATATTGAATACCGATAAAAATAGGAATTAGCAACAAGAGGGCAAAGCCCAGACTAGCATTGAGGTAAAAAACAATACCATAGGTAAAAAGCAAGCGAACAAAGCTATTGAAAACATTGACCAGGGTCCCGTAAAACTGATTGCGCAAGGTTTCGGTATCATTGACAATACGGGTCGCAATCTTACCAGCCGGCTTGTCATCAAAATAGGAAATAGGCAAGCCTTGCA
This sequence comes from Streptococcus suis, assembly GCF_002960425.1. Taxonomy (GTDB): domain Bacteria; phylum Bacillota; class Bacilli; order Lactobacillales; family Streptococcaceae; genus Streptococcus; species Streptococcus suis_S. Next base: position 44,914 of record NZ_POIZ01000051.1, on the reverse strand, counting down.
TGACATCGTAAGCCTGGTTGCGCAAGTTCTCCGCAATCCTATTGGCACAGTACATCATGAGCCGCATGGACAGGTAAATCCCAATGGCACCCAGACCAACCATGGCTATATACTGGGCAGCCATCTGGAGAAACTGCGCTTCTTGGAATGCCTTCCCCTCGCTCAAAGCCCGAATAGGGCCATCAATAGCCTCTTTTATAAGGAGGGGAGAAAAGCGCAAAAGACTGGAAGCAGCCAAATAGCAGACCACAGCAAGTGCAAAGAGCCATTTCACACGACCGATTTGCTTCAATAAAAATCCTAAAACTCTCATTACTCTCCTCCTTCCTGGCTTTGTTGCCGTTGATATTGTTCATAGTACCAGCCTTCTTGGGCTAGTAAATCAGCAGGTCGTCCTTCTTCAACAATCCGTCCTTCGTCTAAAACCAGCACCCAGTCTGCATGGTTGACAGCAGATAGGCGATGGGTCACGATAACATTGGTCTTACCTGCACGCTCTTTTTGAATATTTTGGATAATCTGACGTTCTGTCCGAGCATCGACTGCCGACAGAGAATCATCTAGGATGAGCAGGTCTGGCTCTCGCAGGAAGGCACGCGCAATGGAAATCCGTTGCTTCTGCCCGCCAGAAATAGACACCCCCCGCTCACCAATCATGGTGTCTAAGCCATCACTCATCCGCTCCAAGTCCTTGGTAAAGGCTGCTGTTGCGATGGCTGCCTCAATTTCTTCTACACTGCTATCATGCTTACCAAAGGCAATATTTTCCCCAACTGATTTTGAAAAGAGAATGTGCTCTTGTGGGACATAACCAATTTTTTGCTCCAGGCTTGAGCGTTTGAAGTTGAGGACAGACTGTTGATTGACCTCAAATGCTCCCTGTCCCACAGGGTACTGTCTTAAAAATTGTCGAACCAGGCTGGTCTTCCCTGATCCCGTCTTACCAACGATTCCGACTGTCTGACCTGCTTTCAAGGTCCAGTTAATCTCCTGCAAACTTGGACGGTCCGACTGAGGATAGCTAAAGCTGTAATTCTTGAAAGAAATACTATCCAGCTCTGCTATTTCCACCGAGCCGTCCTCCTCCAAGTCATCGCCCGTTTCAATCAGCTCCTGCAACTTCTCAAAGGAAGTTTTACCTGTCTGATAGACCAAGATGAAATCCGCCAGGGTCCAGAAAGGTTCGAGAAGGGAACTAACATAGAGCTGGAGAGCAATGACCTGACCCAAGCTGAGTTGATCAGACTGAACTGCCCCTGCCCCCAAGACCAGTACCAGTATAGTTGAAAGACCTAAACAAATGGTTGCCAAGGGGTTGTAGATGGACTGCAAGGAGGTAATCCTGTTCCCACCCTCAGCCAAGGCTTTGGTACGGGCTTGAAATTGAGCTTTTTGAGCCGATTTTTTGCTGTAGGCACGGGTGACACGAATGCCTTCTACTACTTCCAAGACTTCATTATTCAGCTGGGCAACAGCCTCACGGTTGGCATCAATCGCTAAGTCCTGCTTACGGCCAATGAAAAAGATAGCAACCGCCATGAATATCATGGGCAGAATAGCCAAAAATGAAATCCACCAGTCAATGAAAAACATGGTCGGAATGATAAAGGCTAACATGCCTCCTGCATAGACCACAATCATCAGTCCGTAGCCAACCATCTCCATCAGACCATCGACATCCGTCGAAAAACGGGTCATCACATCGCCAGACCGAAATTTTTCATAAAAGGGCGTCCGCATGGTGACCATCTTTTTAAAGGCCCGCTGTTGCATATCAAATTTGAAATTGACAGAAGCCTGAAAAAGTTTCAAATGCCAAATAAAGCCCATCCCATAGTTGAGAAAGGTTACTAAGAGCAAGAGGCCTATTTCTTGAAGCAAAACCTGCTCAGTCAGTCCATTCTTGGTTAGCGTATCCACCATCCTCTGAATAATCTGCGTCGGTATCAAGAGGGTGACATCATAAATAATCAAGGTCACAACAACCACTAAGTAGAGCCACTTGTGTTGCTTGACATAGTCAAAAATCAATCGAAACATATATCTCCTTTTTGTTTATACTTATCCCTTTCTAAGCACAAAAAAGCCCAGGTGTCTATCACTCCACCTAGGCATAGCTCAGTCCACAAAAATAGACCAACTCCCGAATAGCCATGACAAAGCCCACCTAACCATGATAAGACATGGTTGACTTTCCCACTATTCCAGAGTATGGCCCACGAAAAACTTCAAAAGTCTATCAATGAGCCCTATTTTCCTGCTTAGAAAGGAGTGTATGATAAAAAATAGCTTGCTGAAGGACAAGTTGTGTGTTCATTTGTTTTACTCCTTTCTTTGTTCTAAGCCCTATTCTAACATAATAAACTGACAAGTCAAGATTTTTTTGACATTCAGGGCAGATTTGGGACAGACATAAGAAAAAACCTTTGCTAACAAGGTCTTTCAATAGTATTCAATGCTAGTTGCCGGGATTGAACCGGCGACCTCATCCTTACCATGGATGCGCTCTACCGACTGAGCTAAACCAGCAGTACTTTATTAGTTTACCATATTTTATCTATTTGTCAACACTTATTTTAAAAAGTATTTTTCCTAGAATTATCTGACAGTTTTAAAATTTTATGTTATACTATTGTTATAAAATTCACAAAGGATAGCTTATGCAACTTCAAGACCTACAAATTGGCCAGACCTACACCATAACAGCTTGTCTGGCTCCTGAAGATATTCGGCGGCATTTGGCCCATCTGGGCTTGAAAACGGGTCAGGATATCCGCCTGATTTCTAAGACCAAGACAAATGCCATTATTCAGATTAAGGCCAGTCGTTTGGCCTTGGACCAGACAGTTATTGAAAGTTTAGTACTGACGGAGAAATCAGATGAGCAAGAAGCCCTCTGCTTAGATCAATTAGCCATTGGAAGCTCTGCTAAGGTCCTAGACATCTGTGCAACAGGTGCCCTTCGCCGTCGCTTGATGGACATGGGACTGACCAAGAACACGCAGCTATTTCTCAAAAAAGTCGCCCCCCTCGGCGATCCCCTCGAAATCACCCTGCGTGGCTATGAGTTGACCCTACGCAAATCAGAGGCACAGATGATTCAGGTCCAATGTCTGACGGAGGATGGAAAATGATGAAGCAAATCGCCCTTGTCGGCAATCCCAACAGTGGAAAAACCACCCTTTTCAATCTCCTGACAGGCACCAACCAACGTGTCGGAAACTGGCCAGGAGTGACCGTTGAGAAAAAATCAGGCCTGATCAAAAATAGAAAACAGCTACTGCTGCAAGATTTGCCAGGTATCTACTCCCTCTCTCCCTACACCGCAGAGGAATCTGTGGCCAGAGATTATTTGATGACCGACCAGCCTACTGCCATCCTTAATGTTGTCGATGCGACAAACTTAGAACGCAACCTCTATCTGACCTTGCAGTTACTAGAAATGGGGTTGCCTACCCTTGTTGCCCTCAATATGACGGATGCCTTAAAAGGTCAAGGAAAAACGGTTAACAGTGACCAACTAGCCTACCAGCTTGGTGTGCCTGTCCAGCCCATCAGTGCCTTGAAAAAACTAGGCATTCCCCAGCTCATTCATCAGGCTGAACAACTGGTTACTCGTCAAACCGAGCCCATCTTTCCCCAATATGACAAGCAATTCGAGGCAGCTCTGGCTCAGGTTTTTGAACTCCTTCCCGCCACCATTCCCAGCTATCAACACCGTTTTTATGCCATTAAGGCCCTGGAGCAAGACCAAATTATCCTCGAACAACTAGCCCTTTCACCTCAGCAGGAAGAAGACCTAGCTGACATTATAGCGATTTTGGAAAAAATCTACGCAGACGACATAGAAGCCATTATTGTCAACCAACGCTACCAGTTGATTGAGAAGATTGCAGAGCTGGTTACCAAGGAAAGCAAAAACAGCTTTAACCTGTCTGACAAAATCGACCAGGTGGTCACCAACCGCTTTCTAGCCCTGCCTATCTTTGCAGCGGTCATGTGGCTGACCTACTTCCTGTCTATCCAAACCGTCGGAACCATGGGAACAGACTGGGTTAATGAGGTATTGTTTGGTGAGCTAGTGCCTAATTATATCCAACACTATCTGGATGTTTTTGGCATTGACCATTGGCTTCAATCACTGGTTCTGGATGGAATTGTAGCTGGCTGCGGAGCCATTCTCGGCTTTGTTCCACAAATTTTTGTCCTCTTTTTCTGTCTGGGAATGTTAGAAGATATTGGCTATATGAGCCGCATCGCCTTTGTCATGGACAGGATTTTTAGACGCTTTGGTTTGTCAGGCAAGTCCTTCATTCCCATGCTGATTTCCACGGGCTGTGGTGTTCCAGGTGTCATGGCTAGTCGCACCATTGAAAATGAACAGGATCGAAAAATTACCATCATGACAGCCACGTTTATGCCCTGTTCCGCTAAACTGCCCATTATTTCCTTAGTGGCTGGTGCCTTCTTTCCAGATAATCCCTGGATAGCACCCAGTGCCTATTTTGTGGGAATGGGAGCCATTGTCCTATCTGGTATGGCCCTCAAAAAGACCAAGCAACTGGGTGGTGTGGCAAGCCCCTTTATCATGGAATTGCCTTCCTATCATCTACCAGAACTCAAAACAGTTCTCCGCTACGCCTTTGACAAGGCTTTAAGCTTTATTAAACGGGCTGGAACCATCATTTTCGTGACCAATATCGTCATCTGGTTCGCTAGCTCTTACGATTGGAGCTTGCAGCTGGTGGATACAGAAGAGAGTATCCTGGCTGCTATGGGGCGCAGTTTCTCCCTCCTCTTCCAGCCACTTGGTTTTGGAAATTGGCGGGCAACGGTTGCAGCCATTACAGGACTTCTTGCCAAGGAAACCGTTATTGCCACCTTTGGTATTCTCTACCGCCTTGGCGAAACTACCGAGGAAAACCCACAACTCTGGGGACTTCTACAAGAAGACTACACAGCCTTGTCTGCCTATTCCTTCTTGGTCTTCAACCTCCTCTGTGCCCCCTGTTTCGCAGCTATCGGGGCCATCCATCGTGAAATGGGAGAAGCCAAATGGACCTGGATTGCCATCGGCTTCCAGACAGGCTTGGCCTACGCAACAAGCTTGGTCATCTACCAACTGGGACTTGTACTGTTCTATGGTCAAGGTCCAAGTGCCTGGACACTTATTGCCATTCTCTTGTTGCTGGCAGCAATCTACAGTCTACTAAAAAAAACAGCCCATCTTTTACCAATCGTGACCCTGAAAAAATTAGAAAAAGGAGAATACTGATGCCAACCCTCATCCTCTTTCTCATCATTACAGTCTTATTCATTCTAGCCATTCGCAGTCTGCTCAAGGGAAAAAGTTCCTGTGGAGAATGTTCTTGTGACTGCGCCATTAAGCAAGAAATGGGAGACTCTTCACAGCATTCTCACTCCTAACTATAGTCGAATGAAGAGCTTTCAGACAAGAAACTGAGGTGCAGGCTGTTCTAGGTTGGAAATAAGAGGCTGGGCAAAAAGTCCAGCCTCGCTTCTCATAGTTCGTGTCAACATCTCAGCGCAGTGGTTGATTTGGTTTAACAGTCCAGTGGACTGTTAAAGGTTGGAGATAAGATTTGCAAAGCAAATCACAACAGTTCGTGTTTTACACTCCAAATCTGACCATTACGACTGTTGCGAACAAAGTTCGCTTTATCTCCAACCTCAAACTGTCTCCCAGACAGTTTGAGCTATGCGGGGGTGGGAGTGAAACAGTCTGGGAATAGACTGTTTCAGCTCAACAACTAGAAATAAAGACTTGTTGACGAACTCATTTTTGAAAAATAGAGTTCTTTCTCACTCCCACTTTCGTAGAGTACGGCAAGGCGAAAGTGACGATGTATCGTCATTTAGTTTTTCTTTTATTACTTCGTTAACTCGCCTTGCCTAACTCCAGTTATGCCTGCGACTCGTTGCCTAGTACTAAAAGTAAACTAAAAGACTATATCAAAGCTCTTCAAGTGACTATAATACAAAAGGTCCGACACTGGCAAAAGTGCGGACCTTTATTGTCATTAAATTTTCAAGTAACGGTTCATGGAAATAACGGAACCAAGCGAACCGATGAGGATACCAATTACAAATAGGGAACCAACCATACTTGGAATGAAAATATCCATGCTAATCAAGGACAGGTCTTGGCTGGCAAGACTGGCATTGACTGAATTGTAAAACATCTGATAGAGGAAATAAACCAAGGCAGATGGTAAAATCGCACCAAGTAGACCCACCCAGGCGCCTTCCCAGAGGAAAGGACCACGGATATAACTGTTCTTGGCACCCACCAAACGCATAATCTGAATTTCACGACTACGAGAAATAATGGTAATCCGAATGGTGTTGGAAATCAAGAAGATGGCTGTGAACAAGAGCAAGCCTGTCGCCGCAAGACCCCATGTACGAACCATTGAAGCCAATTTGAAAATACGCTCGGTCTCCACCTCACCATCACGGACCTCTGTCACCCCATCAATTTTTGCAACTTCTGCCGCAACCGATTTTACATACTGGGGATCGGTCGTATCAATAATATAGGCATCATAAAGCGGGTTGGCATCTCCTTGGAACAAATTCCAGGTTTCACCCAAGGTATCCGTCAGCTTTTTCAACTGTTCATCTTTACTTGAATAGGTTACTGTTTGAACATTCGGCAAAGCTGTGATTTGATTGTAAACCTTTTGGAAATCAGGGTTAGCTACCGTTTCACCAGCCTCATTGACAATGGTTTCAGCCTGATCTGTTGAGTTAGCCCGCAAATAGACATTGATGCGGACATTGTGCTCCAAATCAGAAGCCAGTTTAGCCGTATTTAGAATAACTGAAGCAAACAAACCAACCATGGCCAGTGTAATAGTGACTGAGGAAATAGCTGCAACCGTCATCCAGCCATTACGCTTCAAACTCTTGAGTGACTCAATAAAGTGTCTAAAAAATCGTCTAATCATCGTATCCATACTCTCCTTGTTCTTCGTCCCGTACCACTCGACCGTCTTCGATCGCGATAACGCGGTGGCGGAGGGTATTTACAATCTGACTATTGTGGGTGGCCATCAGAACAGTTGTCCCCTGCAAGTTGATCCGCTCCAAGAGGTTCATGATTTCCCAAGAGTTTTCAGGATCCAAGTTACCAGTCGGCTCATCGGCAATCAATACTTTCGGATTGTTGACAATCGCACGGGCAATGGCGATACGCTGCTGCTCACCACCCGAAAGTTCATTTGGGAAGGAACGGATTTTATGCTTGAGACCAACCAAGTCCAAGACTTCCATCACACGTTTTTTAATATTGCGCGGTTTCTCACCAATAACTTCCATAGCATAAGCAATATTTTCAAACACAGTCTTTTTAGGAAGAAGTTTGTAGTCCTGGAAGACCACACCTACACTACGACGCAAGAGAGGAACATCCCTTTTCTTAATCTTAGCCAGGTCAAACTTTCCAACTGTCAAACTCCCCTTATCAAGCTTTTCTTCGCGATACAAAAGTTTGATAAAGGTTGACTTACCCGCACCTGAAGGGCCAACAATATAGGCAAATTCTCCAGCCTCAACATTGACGGATACTCCTCGAAGGGCCGTCGTTCCGTTTCCATATTTCTTGGAAACGTTCTTCATTTCAATAATTCTCATAGGATTTTCTGTCTCAGACAGTCCTTTCTTTAGATTTGAGAACCTGTATTCACAGTTCAACACTTGCATCTAAGGCTAGTTTTCAACTACTCATCCTTCGTTTTTTTCATAATACAGTCAGTATTCTCTCAAAAAACTTCCTTGATGAACGAAAAACTATCTCTTATATACCAGTACTTCATTTGTACATATCGGTTCTTAGCTAATTCTCCATTTTAGATAGGCATCGATAAAGCCGTCCAAATCTCCATCCATTACCTTGTCGACTTGGGCCACCTCGTGACCAGTACGGTGGTCTTTGACCATGGTATAAGGCGTAAAGACGTAAGAACGAATCTGGCTTCCCCAAGTAATCTCTTTCTTATCTCCCTTGAGTGAGTCCACTTCTGCCGCCTTCTTCTCCTGCTCTAATTGATATAATTTAGCCTGCAAGAGTTTCATGGCACGATCTCGGTTGCCATACTGGGTTCGGTCAACAGTTGACTGGGTGACAATACCTGTTGGAATGTGGGTCAAACGAACACCAGTCGATACCTTGTTGACGTTCTGACCACCGGCACCACCTGAGCGGAAGGTATCCATTTTCACCTCATCATCTCGGATTTCAATTTCAATGGTGTCATCCAATTCAGGCATGACCTCTACAGATGTAAAGGAAGTATGGCGACGTTTTGCAGAGTCAAATGGTGAGATACGTACCAACCGGTGAACACCCATTTCTGACTTGAGCAAACCATAGGCATTTGGACCTGTGAAGCTAAGGGTTACAGACTTAATTCCAGCCTCATCCCCAGCCTGATAGTCCAAGGTTTCTACCGCAAATCCTTTGGCATTTCCAAAACGCTGATACATCCGTAGAAGCATTTCTCCCCAGTCCTGAGCCTCTGTACCACCCGAACCTGGATGGATTTCCAAGATGGCATTATTGTGGTCATAAGGCTCTGACAAGAGCAGGGTCATCTCATAAGCAGTCATGGCTTTGTCCAATTCTGCCAACTTCTCAACCAATTCATCCCGAACAGACTCATCTTCTGCTAGAAAATCTAGCAAAATTTCGGACTCATCAAATAAATCCAACATCTGATGGAAATTTCCATAGGTATTTTTTAATTCATTCAACTCCTGAGACGTCTTCTGGGCTGCCAAATTATCATTCCAAAAATCTGGCTCCGTCATCTTGTTCTCAAGAATGGCAATCTCTTCTTCCAGACCTTCTAAGTCAAAGAGACCCCCTAAAAGAAGTTAATTTTTTGCCAAGTTCTTCAATCTTTTGGCGAATTTCTGCTGTATCCATATGCACCTCATTTTTTATTCATCTCTTTATTATATCACATTTGCAAGTCCTTGACCATGTTGAGAAAGGCAGCTTGCTCCGCTAAAACATCCTCATTATCCGATTGAATTCCCGCTATAAAGTCTACCATCTCCTCATTGGGTTGTTTGACCAACTGTCCCAGAGCCCATATAGCTGTCGCCATATGGATGGGATTTTGCTTCTTATCGATGATTTCTAGGAGTTTGGGAATGGCAGAGCGATCATTGCTATTGGCTAAGGCAATGATGGCATTGCGTTGAAGAATATTTTTCCCCCGCCAAGAACCTGCAATCATGCCAAATTTTTCCTTGAACTGGCCATTAGACAAGTCCAAAAAGGGAATTAGCTCAGGCTCAGCCAAATCTGGATCAATGTCTACCACAGGAGGACTGGAAATCCCCTTGTTATAAGGACAACAAATCTGACAAATATCACAACCGTAAATAACCGTCTTGATTTTCTTGCGGAATTCCAAGTCCATCATGCCCTTGTCCTGTGTCTGAAAGGATAGACAACGACGGGCATTCATGGTCGTGTCCCCTAATAAACAGGAGGTTGGGCAGGCCGCAACACAACGATTGCAATCGCCACAGTCGTAGTCCACTGGCTGATCAGGCTCAATCTCAAGGTTGGTCACCAACTCGCCCAAAAACATATAGGAACCAAATTCCTTAGAAATGACCAGGCCATTCTTACCGATAAAGCCAATTCCAGCTCTTCTGGCAACAGCAGTATCCACCAAGGCGCCTGTGTCCACCATGGCCTTATATTCCAAGCCATCCGTCAGCTTTTCAATCCCCCGTGCCAAACGCTCCATCTTATCTTGCAAGATATAGTGGTAGTCTAACCCCCAAGAGCTAGGTGTAATTTTTCCACGTTTGAATTGGGTCTTCTGCGGTTTGGTGGGCAGGTGGCGAGGATAGGCTACTGCTATGGAAATAATGGTCTTTGCAGATGCCAAGGACAATTTGGGGCGAATGCGTTCTTCAATATTCTTGTGTTCGAAGCCTGACGAACGCCCCTCTTCCTGACTAGCCCGAAGGGATTTCTCCAAGTAATCGAAATCATCCGCCGTGGTAAAGCCAATCTTGGAAATCCCTATTTCCTGAGATAGTTTAATAATCTCTTCTTTAATATTCATTGATATTCATTTTCTTCATTTTATCAAAACATTCTCATCTTTGGCAAGGATTACACAAGAAAATAAGTTGTTAATATAACAAAAATCGTAAGAACCAAAGAAAAGACATTCATGCGGGCGTAAGTTTTCTCATGCCAAATGCTCGTCAATACATACATGATATTGATACCGATGGCACCGCCCAAACCATTTGCCAGCAAATCCGTTATATCTGCAATCCCCAGCAACAGAATATACTGTACAACTTCAAAGGCCAAACTAACAAGTAGAATAACAAGTAAATTTACTGTCCAAGAAGCCTTACGAAATAGGATTTCCATATAAATGCCAAAGGGAATAAAACTGACAACGTTAAAGAGAATTTCTGGAAAATTTAATACTCCATCATAGACAGCTGTTCCAGCCAGTGGTATCAGATTTATCTGAGCAGCAGAGTAACGACCAGCTAGGATGGACAAGTCCATCTTAAAGACAATCATCCAGGTCAGTAAAAGGAGGTAGGTTAGGAATAAAAACATACTGATTTTTCTAGTCTGCATAAAAAACCTCCTCTCCAGCATATTTTACCATTATACCATAAAAGCTAGCTTAAAAAATAACACTTTTATGACAAAGCCCACACCATGTTACAGGCACTTTACAAGCCAGCCCCAAATATAGTCATTTGAATTATGGTGGTTTCAATTAAGAAAAGGACAAGTTACTATGGCAACCTGCACCTCAGTTCCTTGTCTGTAGCTCTTCAAGAAAGGATAGAAAAAGAAGGTCTAACAAACCTCCTTCCTCATTCTATTAAGAAAATGTTCGATTGCCATACTGAAAGGCTTTGAATTGCTGAATCTGAGCCATAAGCCGTTGGTAATTCGCTTCCTTACAAGCCTTCATAATCAAAAAGCAGTCAATGAATTTCCATAGATACAAACCCATAAACAAGAGTATCCCCACCAGAATAAAAAGGGTAATAAAGGCTACTCCAAAGATAATCAACTTAACCGAACCCAAACGTTTGTCCCCTATATAGAAACGGTCAACACCGAACTCTCCAAAAAAGATGGCTAAGATAAGGGCTATTAGGGGTTGGCGCAACTCAACCATCATCAGTGCGTTCAAAGCTCCCTCGTCTAAATCCTCTAATTCTTTCTGAAGAAGAATCAACTTGTCAGAGGGTAAATAACTACTCTTACTAAATACATAATTTTGCAGATAATTCATATCCATCTCACCTCTTAAAAAATTATAGCAGTTTCTTGGTGAACAGGCAAGCACCGACCAATTTTTCAGCTTAGAAATCGTTTACAAGAAACCGTCATTTTGCTACAATAAACATAGAAACTGAAAAGAGGTGTCCTATGCGTGTAACGATTTCTTATCCAAAAAATCCCAAACAAGCTACTACTAACAAACTTCCCATTCTAATGGATGGAAGGATCGCTGGAACCCTTACCCAAGGAAAAATTCTCAGCCTACCCCTTCAACATCCAACAGCTACAATCAGTGTACGAGGAGATAAAAAGTCAGCCATTCAAGTTAAGGAGGGCGATAGGGTCCAAATAGTAGAAAACAGCAAATACTTCATTCTCTACTACTTCAGCTTGGCTATCCTACCAATCGCCTTACTGTTTAACTTACCAACTCTTGTCAAAACCATCCTCTTCATACTAGCACTAGCCATCACTTTGTTGGGACAAGCAATCTTCCCAAAATACCTTATCAGTACAGAAAAAAGCTCAGACCAATAAATCTGAGCTTTTTCAAATGATATAGTCTTCAGTTTGCTTTTAGTACAAGGCAACGAGGCGCAGGCTGTACTGAAGTACGGCAAGGCGAGTTAACGAAGTAATAAAAGATAAGCTGAATAACTATATTTAGATAGCTTTTTCATCCAATCCCATCTTACGTTGAACAAATTTAACAATTTCAACAACGACAACCATGAGACCTGAACCAATAATCGCAACCAACCATTGAGTTGGAGTCAAGATTGAAACCTTGAAGAAGGTATTGAAGCCTGGGATTACCAAGGTTGCCATCAAGAGCAAGAAGGCAGCTACGATAGACCAGTTAAAGAGTTTATTCTTAAATGGACCAACGGTAAAGATAGATTGGTATACAGACTTAACGTTGAAGGCATGCACCAACTGGATCAAACCAAGCGTCAAGTAAGCCATGGTCAAAGCGTCTGCGTGGATAGCGTGTTCATCACCTGCATGCTCTGGATAAAGAAGGGCAAAGCCATAAACACCCAAAACAAGAGCGGTTTGAAGGATACCTTGGTAAACGATAGAACTCAATACACCACCTGAGAAGAAGCTTGAGTTACGTCCACGAGGTTTGTGTTTCATGACACCTGGCTCAGCAGGTTCAACACCAAGGGCAATCGCTGGCAGTGTATCTGTTACCAAGTTAATCCAAAGAAGATGAACTGGCTCCAATACGTCCCAACCAAAGAGGGTAGCAAGGAAGATACACAATACCTCAGCAGTGTTAGCTGACAAGAGATATTGGATCGTTTTTTGGATGTTTGAGAAGACTTTACGCCCTTCTTCAACCGCCACGATAATAGTCGCAAAGTTGTCATCTGCAAGGACCATATCAGAGGCACCTTTCGAAACTTCCGTACCTGTGATACCCATACCGATACCGATGTCGGCAGTCTTCAATGATGGTGCATCGTTAACACCGTCACCCGTCATGGCAACAACCTTACCATCATTTTGCCAAGCCTTAACGATACGAACCTTGTGTTCTGGAGATACACGAGCATATACAGAATATTGCTTGAAGACTTTTTGGAATTCTTCATCTGTCAATTCATTGAGCTCGGCACCTGTAAATACATGGTCTTCTGTATCGTTTGGATCAATGATACCAAGACGCTTTGCAATCGCCTCAGCTGTATCCTGGTGGTCACCTGTAATCATGATTGGACGGATACCCGCTTCCTTAGCAACACGAACAGCTTCAGCTGCTTCAGGACGCTCAGGGTCAATCATACCAACCAAGCCTGAGAAGACTAGGTCATTTTCAAGGACTTCAGATTCCAATTCAGGAATAGCATCCACATACTTGTAAGCCATCATCAAGACACGGAGGGCTTGTTTAGCCAATTCCTTGTTGGTTGCAAGGATAGCTTGCTTATCCGCATCTGTAATCGGACGGATTGAGCCATTTTCTTCAATTTGCGTTACACGTTTGAGCAACTGGTCTGGAGCACCCTTAACAGCTACGAAGAAGTTTCCAGCAGCTTGTTGGTGAACAGTTGACATCAATTTACGTGTTGAGTCAAATGGCAATTCTGCTACACGAGGCTCAGAAACCAAGACTTCACGAACATCAAAGTTTTGATCCAAACCAAATTGAACAAGTGCCGTTTCAGTTGGGTCGCCAATCAATTTACCTGTTGGGTCAACTTTTGTATCGTTGGCAAAGTTCATAACACGAAGCGTTTTATTGCTTGCATCCAAAGCTTCTTTAGCATCCACTAATTGACCGTTTGTATAGACTTTCTCAACCGTCATCTGGTTCATGGTCAAAGTACCAGTCTTATCTGATGCGATAATTTCAGTTGAACCAAGTGTTTCTACGGCTGGTAACTTACGGATGATGGAGTTACGCTTAGCCAATACTTGAGTACCAAGTGAAAGAACAACAGTAACGATAGCTGGCAAACCTTCTGGAATGGCAGCAACCGCAAGTGCTACAGAAGTCATAAGAGCAGGCAAGATTCCTTCTCCACGTACGAAGACTGATACAGCCATTGTAATCACAGCGATGACCAATACTGCATAGGTCAAAACTTTAGACAACTGGTGCAAGTTCTGTTTCAATGGAGTATCTGTTTCATCTGCATTGGCAAGCATGCCTGCGATATGCCCCACCTCAGTGTACATACCAGTGTTGGTAACTACACCAAGACCACGTCCGTAGGTAACGTTAGAGTTTTGGTAGGCCATGTTGACGCGGTCACCGATTGGTGCATCCGCTTCAAGAATCTTAGAAAGATCCTTGTCAACTGGAACTGACTCACCAGTAAGGGCAGCTTCTTCGATTTTGAGGGAGTTGGCTTCTAGCAAGCGCATATCCGCTGGAACAACGTCACCTGCCTCAAGCAAGACGATATCACCTGGAACCAAGTCTTTCGAATCAACCTCAACAACGTGACTATCACGAAGGGCACGTGCGACAGGGCTCGACATGTTCTTAAGAGCTTCAATGGCTGCTTCTGCTTGACCTTCTTGGTAAACACCAAAGGCAGCGTTAAGGATAACCACCGCTAAGATGATGATAGCATCCGTCAGACCGTGCGAACCTTCTGTAATTACCGTCAAGAGTGCTGCTGCAATCAAGATGATGATCATCAAGTCCTTAAACTGATCCAAGAATTTTGCCAAGAGTGTACGCTTCTCACCCTCATCCAATTCATTACGACCATAGTCCGCTAGACGTTTGCTAGCTTCGCTGCTTGACAAACCATCTAAAGAAGACTCCATGCTTGACAATACTTGCTCTTCGCTTTGTGTATAAAACAAATCGCGTTTTTGTTCTTTTGACAATTTCCTTCTCCTTTTCGGCCCCTTTTCTATCTTGTCAAATAAAAAAGAGACCTGTTTTATTAAAACAAGTCTCGCTATTTAAGATAGTGCCGGAAACGATTTTCGGAATGACGACACTACCACGGAAAATTCCGTTAGCTACTCCCTCGATTTGCTAACTATTATAACAAATTTCTAGGGAATTTCAAAGAATATTTTCTATGAAAACGTTTTTCATTTCCAAGCAATCGTCATCCTATAGCTAGCAAATTTCTGCTGATGTTCAAGCCCCTTTAAGTCATAATGGAGGGCTAGTTCTTGCCGTTCAGCACTCATCTGATATAGGCTGGTTTGTGTGACAAAATGCTGGATCCCCATAGGTGTGGGAATGGTTACAATAGCTTCTTGTTCCTTCACAAATCGCATGATAGACTTGGGATTGGAAAAACGTGTCATAACCAGTTCGTTTTCATCACACTTGATGACAACCTTTTCAGCCTCATCATTCTGATAAATGAGATAAACTTTGCCTTCTTTTTCCTTCACTTCTACAGGAAAAGTCTGGTCTATCACTTCCAACTGTCCATCTAAATCAATTTCATTCCGTAGACGAATGTTCATGTTACCTCCTATGACGTTTTAATATTGGTAATGAATGATGAACGAAGCAGGGTCAGACCTGTAAAGGCTGCGATAAAGACAACTAAGATTTTCAAATTATTGATGTCCAAATTAGATAGGAAGAAGGCCGCTGTCAAGACACCCAAAACACCTCCTACAATAATTCCTGGAACTCCTGGCCAATTGACCCGGCCCGATTGGATAAATTGCTTGGCCCCAGCAGACAACATCATAGCTGCATTCAGCATCATGACAGGAAGGGCCACCGCTGGACTAATGCCCATCAAGGAGAAGAAAATCAATTCTGGTGCGTAGTTGCCCAAGCCCATACTCAAAAGCATACCGATAAAAAAGTCAAATACAATCCCAACAAGCAGCTTCCAACCTGTCAGACCACGAACATCATTGGCCAAATCAGCACCAGGATTGGTCACCATCCGATAGACCATAATCCCTGCTGCGATGATGAGCAAAATCCCCAAGACCCGCTGTACTTTCTTGGTATCCCAATGTTGCGTCACACGGGCACCAACTGAGGCACCTGTAAATGCAGCAATAGCCAGAGAAATCAAGGTAGTCATTTCTACTTCTACAATGGTGATAAAGAGCAGGGCCTCCAACAAGATGGGAATGATGTGAGCCGTCGTCATAGTTGCTGGAATCCGTCGGTCATCCTCTATCAATTTTGTCGCCTTCAGCAAACTTGTCGTTGTTGCAAAGGTACCAATCCCCAAGGTATCCAACAAATCTGTTACATAACCAATGGCAAAGCCCGTCCAAAATCTGTCTTTCAAAGAAATCTTATTTTTCCGAGCATAGCTAACAATCAAGTAAAGCATCCAGGCAATCATCCCCACAAGGATAAACTGGATAGCATGTAAAATAAGTTTATTTGTCATTCCTCCATTATACTCAAAAGATAGTATTTGGTACATAGCAATATCCTTGTTTTATGTGAAAAAGCCGAAATTCTGACAATTTTTGGTATAATAAATCTATGATAGAAAAAGTTTTTCGTGACCCTGTCCATAACTATGTTCATGTTGATCATGAATTGATTTACAAACTCATCAATACAAAGGAATTCCAGCGACTACGCCGCATCAAGCAACTAGGGACCACTTCCTATACCTTCCACGGTGGCGAGCATAGCCGCTTTTCGCACTGCCTTGGTGTCTATGAAATAGCTCGAAGGATTACAGAAAAATTTGAAGAGAAATATCCACAAGTCTGGAACCCCTCGGAAAGTCTGATTACCATGATTGCTGCTCTTTTACATGATATTGGACACGGAGCCTATTCCCATACCTTTGAGCGCCTCTTCGATACCGACCACGAAGAAATGACCTGTGCCATTATTACCAGTCCTGAAACGGAAGTCAATAGTCTATTGAAACAGATTGCACCTGATTTCCCTGATAAAATCGCCTCCGTCATCAACCACACCTATCCCAATAAACAGGTGGTTCAACTGATTTCCAGTCAAATTGACGTTGACCGTATGGATTACCTATTGAGAGATTCCTATTTTACAGGAGCAAATTATGGCGAATTTGACTTGACCCGCATTTTGCGTGTTATCCGTCCCACAGAAAACGGTATTGCCTTCAAGGAATCTGGTATGCACGCTGTGGAAGACTATGTCCTCAGCCGTTACCAAATGTATATGCAGGTCTACTTCCATCCTGCCAGTCGTTCTATGGAAGTTTTATTGCAGAACTTGCTCAATCGGGCAAAATTACTCTATAAGAGCGAGCAAGACTTTTTTGCTCGAACCTCTCCCCGTCTCCTACCCTTTTTTGAACACCGTGTCAGCTTGTCTGACTATCTAGCCCTGGATGACGGAGTGATGAATACCTATTTCCAATCTTGGATTGATGGTCCCGATCATATTTTATCCGACCTGGCCCAGCGCTACATCAACCGAAAGGTCTTCAAATCCATCACCTTTAAGGTAGAAAACGAAGAAGAACTCAATCAACTTCGTAGCTTGGTTGCCGATGTTGGCTTTGACCCTGAATACTATACAGCTATCCATCATAATTTCGACCTGCCTTACGATATTTACCGTCCCCATTCTGAAAAGAAACGGACACAGATTGAGATTTATCGCAAGGATGATACCAAGGTCGAACTATCCACCTTATCGCCTATTGTCCACTCTCTTTCTGGAACCATCCATGGTGATAGCCGCTTCTATTTCCCAAAAGAAATGCTGGAAGATACTGGGATTTTCAGCCCACAGACTGCTGATTTTATCAGCCATATTCACAACGATCAATTTACAACTGGAGAAAACCATGTCAATTAAACTCGTCGCCATCGACATCGATGGTACCCTCTTAAATAGCCAACACGAAATCACACCTGAGGTCTTTTCAGCCATCCAGGATGCCAAAAAAGCAGGTGTGAAAATTGTCATTGCCACAGGTCGCCCCATCTCTGGTGTTCGTACAATTTTGGAAGAACTCCATCTAAATGAGGTTGGCGACTATGTTATTACCTTTAACGGTGGTCTTGTTCAAGACGCTGCCACTGGTGAGGATATTGTCAAAGATACCTTGTCCTACGACGATTATCTGGACATCGAATTAGCTGCCCGCAAACTCAAGCTTCCTATGCATGCCAGTACAAAAGAGGGCATGTATACTGCCAACCGCAATATTGGGAAATATACCATTTATGAATCCATGCTAGTCAGCTCGCCTGTCTTCTACCGAACTCCAGAGGAGATGGCTGACAAGGAAATCATTAAGGTCATGATGGTAGACGAGGCAGACATTCTTGACGCTGCCATCCCACAACTGCCTGCTAGCCTAACTGACAAATACAATGTTGCCAAATCTGCACCATTTTATTTGGAAATCACCCCTAAAACAGTTAACAAGGGACAGGCTATCATCCAATTAGCTGAAAAATTGGGGCTGACCATGGACCAAACCATGGCTATCGGTGACCAAGAAAATGACCGTTCCATGCTTGAAGTTGTCGGTAACCCTGTGGTCATGGAAAATGGCAATCCAGAACTCAAGAAAATTGCCAAATACATTACCAAATCCAATGACGAGAGCGGAGTCGCCCATGCTCTCATAGAATGGGTACTCAAATAACCTCTTACAGTCACAAAAAAGACATCGGATTGTTGCATCCGATGTCTTTTTCTATGCTCTTATTAGAAGTTCAACAAAGCCAAGAAGCTTTCTGCTTCAAGTGAAGCTCCACCAACAAGCGCACCGTCAACGTCTGGACAAGCCATGTATTCAGCAACGTTTGATGGGTTTACAGAACCACCGTATTGAACGCGAACCTTGTCAGCCACTTCTTGACCGAAGTCAGCTGCAACAACGTCACGAACTGCTTTACACATGTTTTGTGCATCATCTTTAGTAGCTGACTTACCAGTACCGATTGCCCAGATTGGCTCATAAGCAATAACAAGAGATGCTACTTGTTCAGCAGTCAAGTCTTTCAAAGCTGCAGAAACTTGCGCACCTACGAATTCCACTGCTTTACCAGCTTCATAGGTTTCAAGTGACTCACCACAGCAGATGATTGGAGTCAAACCGTTGCGGAAGATAGCGTGTGCTTTTTTGTTGATGTCTTCGTCAGTTTCATGGAAGTAATCACGACGCTCTGAGTGACCGATAACAACGTAGTTAACGCCCATTTCAGCCAATACTTTTGGAGATGTTTCACCAGTGAAGGCACCTGCATCTTCAAAGTAGCAGTTTTGAGCAGCAACTTTCAATTCAGAATCTTTAGCAAACCACAAGAGAGCGTTCAAATCTACAGCTGGTGCTGCGATAGCTGCTTCAATTTTGTCGCCAGCAGGCAATTTTCCTGCAATAGCCTCAACGAAAGCTTGTGCTTCCTGAGGATTTTTGTTCATTTTCCAGTTTCCTGCAATGATTGGTTTACGTGACATTTCACATACCTCTTCTTAAAATTTTTTACAGTCCCTATTATAGCATATTTTTAAAAAAGATTAAAGTACAATATGGAATTCCCAAGCCCGTATTTAGCAACCTGAGACTACGGACTTCTACTCTTGTTTACTGATAATCTCCACCTGCAATCTCAAAATATTCCTCAAGCGTTAGACCTGAATGATAAATATCAGCCGCTTCCTGACCAACATATCGAACATGCCACTCCTCATGCATATAACCTGTTATCGCTTCTTTTCCAGGAAGATACCTTATGATAAAACCATATTCATGAGCGTGTTTGGCTAACCATTGAGCTGCTTCTCCCTGCAAAAGTTCCCCTTGACCATTCAAAATATCAAAAGCTAGACCAGTTTGATGCTCACTATAGCCAGGACGAGCAGAATAACGATCCGCTGCCGATCGTCCCTCCTGAGCAACATAATTATTATATAGGGAATCCTGTAGACTATAACTTCTAAAACCACTATAAGAATGACTTATTGAAAATCCGAGCTGACGCATTTGATTAGTCAGAGTTAGGAAAGCTGCCTTTGCCTCAGCGTTTTCACCCGGGCTATATTGACTGTTGACAGGATATTTTTTGTTGACAATTGGAACATACCCATATTTACCTCTTACATAATAGTAATAACCATTATATAAGACATTCGATACATATTGGGTCTGCATCGGATTCCCTAAACTCTCGGCAAAAAATGCCTCACCTTCTTGTTTCCAACCATGATTTGGCAAGATACTATACTCATTAAAATCAGTAGTCCAATGATGTAAACCACGTAATGCAGGATTATAAACACGATAAATCGGTGTGCTACCCCCAGAATAAAAAACTGGATTCCCAGCATTATCTAACTGCCACCCATGATAGGTTGTCAATACCCTTACCTCATTTAAATCCATTGTATATAAATGATTTTGCAGTCCATGATTATATAAGCGATAAACAGCATTTCCCGAACTAGGAGCATACCAAGCTACTCCCTCATAGCCCCAATGATGTTGCTGATACAGTACATCTTTTTCGTTAGCATCGATTGTATAAAGATGTTCCCCATTTTCATAATTATATAATCTGTAAATAGCATGACTCTCTCCTGCTGTTCCCGACTGATTATCTAGAGCGAAGATCATATGGGAAGAAAATAGAGAAAGGCTGCAAAAACTAAATAATAGCATAAAGTAAAAACGTATTTTTCTCATAATATCTCTCCTTTCACTTTATTGTATCATACCTTCTCATAGATCATGAAATGTTTTCGAAAAATAGTAATCTATAACGAAAGCCTTTCCTACTAATTTTTTATAAATCTATCTACATTTATTGACTTGCGCATAGAAGCACTCTCTTAAGTATATTAAGAACTCAAAATCTACATAAAACCGAATGATCTATACTGGTATTACAGATAGGAGCTAGAAATAGTATCGGTATTTGTTACAGAAAAAACCCTCTACCCGAGAGTAGAGAGTTACAATTTAGTTGTCTGACTATAATTGTTATTTCTGGGAACTCAATCGAATTAAGCTTCGATTTCTGTAACCATACCTGAACCAACAGTACGTCCACCTTCACGGATAGAGAAAGTAGTACCTTGTTCAACGGCGATTGGGTGGATCAATTCAACGTCGATAGTAACGTTATCACCAGGCATTACCATTTCAGTACCTTCTGGCAATTTGATTGAACCAGTTACGTCAGTTGTACGGAAGTAGAACTGTGGACGGTAGTTGTCGAAGAATGGAGTGTGACGTCCACCTTCTTCTTTAGTAAGGATGTAAACTTCACCTTTGAATTTAGTGTGTGGGTTGATTGAACCTGGTTTAGAGATAACTTGACCACGTTCGATTTCATCACGTTGAACACCACGAAGAAGCACACCAACGTTATCGCCGGCAAGACCTTCGTCAAGTTGTTTACGGAACATTTCAACACCAGTAACAACTGCTTTAGATTTTTCTTCTTGAAGACCAACGATTTCGATTTCGTCGTTGACACGAACTGTACCACGGTCGATACGTCCTGAAGCTACAGTACCACGACCAGTGATTGAGAATACGTCCTCGACTGGAAGCAACAATGGTTTGTCAGTGTCGCGTTCTGGTTCTGGAATGTACTCATCAACAGTGTTCATCAATTCCATAACGATGTCTTCGTACTTAGCATCACCTTCAAGAGCTTTAAGAGCTGAACCTTGGATAACTGGAAGATCATCACCTGGGAAATCGTATTCTGAAAGAAGGTCACGGATTTCCATTTCAACCAACTCAAGCAATTCTTCGTCGTCAACCAAGTCAACTTTGTTCATGAAGACGATAAGGTGTTTAACACCAACCTGACGTGAAAGAAGGATGTGCTCACGAGTTTGTGGCATTGGACCGTCAGTTGAAGCTACTACAAGGATAGCACCGTCCATCTGAGCGGCACCAGTGATCATGTTTTTAACGTAGTCCGCGTGTCCTGGAGCGTCGATGTGAGCGTAGTGGCGTTTTTCAGTTTCGTACTCAACGTGTGCAGTGTTGATAGTGATACCGCGCTCGCGCTCTTCTGGAGCAGCATCGATAGACGCATAGTCTTTAGGTTGGTTAACTGATGAAGGCAAGCGACGTGCCAATACAGTTGTGATAGCTGCAGTCAAAGTAGTTTTACCGTGGTCAACGTGTCCAATTGTACCAATGTTAACGTGTGGTTTACTACGATCGTATTTTTCTTTTGCCATTTTGGTAAAAGCCTCCAATAAAATATATTTTATAGATAGACAGTAGGCAATACGGTCTAACTTTACCTTACTATTCTATCAAATTGTAGCAGAAATGCAAGCATTTTCTATCTTTTTTGTTATTTATTGCCAGAAAGTCCTTTTTTCTAGCTTCCCAGACCAGCAATAACTCGCCAGCAAGTCCTGCTGACGAGTCAGTTATATCAGTAACTAGCTGGTTCTAGTTATCAATTTTGACGTAACGACGAACACCACTATAAGACAAATAGGAAATCCACTGATGACCGTCTGATTCTATTTTTTTATCGTAATTGACTTTCTCTCCCTTTTCAAATGTGAACTGCGTTATTGCACCTTCCTTAGCTTCATTTTTTACAGCAACCTGTTTGGTAAAATGATAAGTTCCTTGGTCTGCTAATTTCTCTACCTGTGTCGCTTGGGATGAACCCGCAACGGATGCTTTGGTTTGAGTTGTGGTTACACCAACTAGCTTTCCATCGTTTTCTACATAGTAAAGGTGAGCGTGATAGACTCCTTGTTCATTCTTATGCGTAGTTAGAGAAACCGATACCTTATAATTTCCGTTGGCTTGGCGGACGGCATCATACCAAACAATATCATTTTGACCTTCCTGTTCTGACCAGACCGGCACTTTCACCGCTTTGATTCCCTGGCTATCCGATACATTAGAAATCTCGATATCAAAACCTGTACTTGTCTGATTTTGGATTGTCAATTGACCTGTCGGAGTACTTGTTTGTGTTGTTACTGGCTGACCAGCGACAGACTGAACTGAACTTGAAACTTTTCCCAAATCGACATAACGTCGAACACCACTATAAGACAAATAGGAAATCCACTGATGACCGTCTGATTCTATTTTTTTATCGTAATTGACTTTCTCTCCCTTTTCAAATGTGAACTGTGTTATTGCACCTTCCTTAGCTTCATTTTTTACAGCAACCTGTTTGGTAAAATGATAAGTTCCTTGGTCTGCTAATTTCTCTACCTGTGTCGCTTGGGATGAACCCGCAACGGATGCTTTGGTTTGAGTTGTGGTTACACCAACTAGCTTTCCATCGTTTTCTACATAGTAAAGGTGAGCGTGATAGACTCCTTGTTCATTCTTATGCGTAGTTAGAGAAACCGATACCTTATAATTTCCGTTGGCTTGGCGGACGGCATCATACCAAACAATATCATTTTGACCTTCCTGTTCTGACCAGACCGGCACTTTCACCGCTTTGATTCCCTGGCTATCCGATACATTAGAAACCTCGATATCAAAACCTGTACTTGTCTGATTTTGGATTGTCAACTGACCTGTCGGAGTACTTGCCTGTGCTGGTGGACTGGTAACTGTTACTGGTAAAGTTCGAGTAGCCTCTACTACCGAAGTTTCCTGTGGGGAGGGTTCCTGACTGGTAGTAGTGCTAGGCTTTTCTTGACTTGAAGCTACTGGAGAAACTTGACTTTCCGAAGTCAGAGTATGACTGCTCTCCACACCAGACGCCTGTCCCTCTGTCTGGCTAGCAACCTTTTGTGTCTCATCTACAAGCTGAGCTGGTTCAGACTTTAGCTGAACAGCCTGGTTACTCTCTCCTACTTGTACCAGCGATAGGTTACTTGATGCAGCTGTCCCTACCTGCTCATCAGCCTTTACATCCTGTAGCCCAAAGACCAAACTAGTTCCTATCAGTACTGAAGCAGCACCCAAGGAATACTTCCGAATAGAGAAACTTTGTTTTTCTTGACCAAATCTTGTGCGGCGCATAAATCATATCCTACCTTTCTGTTATCCTTTTCACTCCTATAATATAACTATATATGTCATATTTTGAACGAAAATTGTAACATTTTTGTAATATTTGTATTGAGAAAGTAATATTCTTTCCCTTACTTATACTATTCGTAAATAGTCATGAAAAAAGAAAATTTTTTAAAAATTTTTCCAAATAAATGAAAAACCTTGTCTGAAAGCAATTCAAGCAAGGTAGTTATTCATCTATTATGGAATTTCTAACTGATAATAAGGCTGGTTTTGGACAGAAGCTCCGATACTCGAAGCATAAATCCAGTCCTTGCCCTCTAGCTGGGCAAAGTCTTCTGCTCTGCCTGTTAGGATAATGCCTGCGAACTCCAATTGGTCAATCTCTTCTTGTTTGGTGAAGTCGGTATGATCAAACTTGTCTAAAAAGATTTGCATATCTGTAACAAGTGCATATTCCCCTAAATAATGATTATACTGTTCAGCCATTTTTTTCATAGGTGTTAAAGGATTCCATGCAGTCGCCTCTGCTGGTAAATCAGCATCTGGTTTATAAACCTTTAAGTCATCTCCTTGAAAACCAAACAACTGATCCATGCGAAAATCTGCCGCGTTCATCTTAGAAGCTGTTCCAATCCAGTACCAATTCTTTTTCAAATTTTGGGGTAACATGGTCTGCAACTCGCCTAAACTATATTTTTTGTCAAAAGTGATGGCAACTTCTACTAGCTGATTGGACATTTCTTTCACTAGAGAAAGTTCTTGACTAGGGACAGTTGCAAAGTCATCTGTGTCGATCATCTCCGTATTATAGAAGAGTGGCAATTTTGACCAAGTTTGGCGATCATAGGCGATATTTCCTTTATAAGATGGACCATCCTGAGAAAAATCCAAATACGTTCCCATCCAGTCATAGTGATATTCATAGTCACCAAATGCTACTGGAACCCCTGCCAAATCTTTGTGGCGATCTGCATGGACAGCTCCAGCAAATAGAGAGGTCGCTTTATAATAGTAGGTTGAGTATTCAATGTTTGGATAGGCAACTTGTGACAATAATTCGTGTTCTTGATAAATTTTTTCACCATTATTGGCAGTCAAAATCTGTAAGGTCTTCAAGGTCGCTCCCGTTATCAGCAAGAGCCCTAATATAGATAGACCAACCGTTTTCCATAAGTGTTTTTTCTTACTTTTCTTTGTTGCAATTTCAAAAGTTTTCATATTCATACCCTTTCTCTTTTAAGTTTTTTGCTAGAAGTTTTCGACCGCGGTAAAGATTGATTTTCACCAAACTCTGACTATATCCTAAGATATGGGCAATCTCTTTGACACTCATATCCTGAAAATAATAAAGGTCAATGACATGCTGATACTTGGCTGGCAGGTCTGCTACTGCCTGATATAGTTCTTCATAACCATCCTGGTCATAAACCAATACTTGCTCGCTAGTAAAAAATTCCCTTTGTAGAATTTCATGATAGTGCTTGTCCCTCCTGTATTTGTCGATGTAGGCTCTAACTGCCGAACGATAAAGCCAGGCTCGTAATTTGTCAAAAGGAAGGACAAGTTCTGCTTCTAAGATTTTCACTAGTACATCTTGGGCTATATCCTGACTATCTGCAAATGTGGCGCCTGATTTTTGCAGGTAGTAGGAAATCTCCTCGGCAATGCCGATGACTTCTTTTTCATATTCATCTAATTTGATGCTCATCTCCTCCTTTCACTAATATAACGAATGGAATTCTATTTGGTTACACATTTTTTAAAAATATTATATCCTTTACCGTATTAAAAAAGCAACCTCCGAAGAAGTTGCTTAAATAAGATTAACCAGAATTTCGTAAACCTGTCGCCACACCGTTGATGGTGATGTGGATGAGGTTTTCTTGTTCCTTACTGAGTTCTCCACGACGAAGGCGGTTAATCAGTTCAATCTGAATATAGTTGAGGACGTTGAAATATGGCATACGGTAGTCTAGACTGGCTTTGAGGAAAGGAAGTTCTGCTAGTAAGGCATCATTTTGCTCAATAGACAGGATAACATCCTTGGTCAACTGCCATTCATCTAAGATAATATGGAAGATATTTCTTACTTCTTCGCTCTCACACATTTTCGCATACTCAAAGGCAATGTTCATGTTGGATTTGGACAGAACCATGTCAACATTCGATAGGAGTGAACGGAAGAATGGCCAGCTTTCATACATTTTCTGTAATTTTGCTAAGTTGGCTGGGTCTTTGTCAATAAAGCGTTTAAAGCTGGAGCCTACTCCGTACCAACCAGGAAGCATGACACGGTTTTGCGACCATGAGAATACCCAAGGAATGGCACGAAGTCCACCAATTTCCGTGATAGTCTTACGAGCAGCTGGACGAGAACCGATATTTAGACTAGATACCTCACGAATTGGACTTGCTGCAAAGAAGTAATCGTAGAAATGAGGATTGTTAAAGACTAAGTCACGATAGATCGAGTAGCTATCCGCCACAATGGCATCCATGGTTTCACGGTAACCATCAATCTCATTTGGATTGGTAATCATTTGGGTAATCATGCGGTCAAGAGTTGCTGACACCAGCATTTCCAAATTGTAGTAAGCAGCATCCTTGTTGCCATATTTATTACCAATTACTTCCCCCTGTTCTGTCAGACGAAGGCGGTCTTTGATGGAACCAAATGGTTGTGAAGTGATGGCATCATAGGATGGACCTCCACCTCGGCCAACTGTCCCTCCACGACCGTGGAAGAAGGTAATATGAACACCAAATTCTCGACCAATTTCAGTTAACTCGTTCTGGGCCTTATAGAGTGTCCAACCAGATGAAAGATAGCCTCCATCCTTATTGGAATCCGAGTAGCCCAACATGATTTCTTGGTAGTATTTGTTGCCTGCAATCCAGCGTTTTGCCAAATCAAGTTGTAGATACTGGCGCATGGTAGCAGCTGCATTATCCAAGTCCTCAATGGTTTCAAAAAGTGGAACAATCTGCACACGCGCCTTGTCCATATCGACCAGCCCAACTTCTTTCAAGAGCACGGCCAGTTCTAACAAGTCAGAAACACTTTCAGAATGCGAGATAATGTGCTGTTTGATAATTTCCTCACCCAGCTTATCTTTCAATTCCCGCGCTGCAGCAAAGATAGCCAATTCTTTTTGTAACTGCTCTGATTTGGGAACATGGGTAGCAGATAAAATACGGGGATCTGTTTCCAACTGTTTCAAAAGAACATGACATTTGGCTTCTTCAGACAGACTAGAATAATTTTCTACAATGCGGGCCGACGCCAAAAGTTCTGCAACACTAGCCTCGTGAATAGAAGAATCCTGGCGCATGTCAATACTTGCCAGATAGAAACCAAAGGCTTCTACTGCTTCCAGCAATTCTGTAAAATCACCCTTGATCAAGGCGCTTGCCTTATTGTCAATCAAGGACTGTTTAATGGCAAGCAAATCTTCTTTAAATTCAGTGACATTGGCGTAGCGAACATCCGACGGCTTATTATCCACCAAATAATCGCGCGTATTGGCCAATTTCATTTGAATATAATGGAAGGCACGGCGATATGGTTCATTTTCGCGGTAAACTGAACTATCTTCTGATTTTTCAGCCAAGATTTTTACAGCTGTCGAAACCTTCACAATAGAAGTCGAGAGAGAGAAATTACGGTAGAGTTTATGGAGTTGCTCATCATAGTAATTCATGATGACTTGACACTGGGTCAAGGCTGACAATTTCAGAGTTTCTGCTGTTACGAAGGGATTGCCATCTCGGTCACCACCAATCCACATGCCCATGGTAATGGGACGAGGATTGTTGAGCACAATACCTTTTTCAGCTGCCAATCGCTTATACTCACCTTGCAACTTGGTCACGGCCTTGATAAAGGAAGAGTTGTAGTATTCCATAACGTTGGTGATTTCGTTGGTTACCTTCAACTTCTTCTCACGAATCATATCTGTCTGCATGATAATTTCGATGTAGCAACGAAGTTGGTCTTCCCACTTGGTCTTGTTAAGCAAGCCCATTTTCACATCACGGTAACGGCGAAGCAATTCATGAATATGTTTGGTCAAATCCAACATGGATTGACGTTGAACCTGGGTCGGATGGGCTGTCAAGACGGGAACAACATTGAGCTTCTCCAAGATTTCTGCTGCATTTTCCTGCTTGGCCACCATATCAATCGTCGTTGAAATTTTCCCCAGGTAATCTTGGTCAACGTTGTTCTGGTGGTTGATTTCATAGGCCAAATCCACATCTTCTGAAATGTTGATTAGGAGAGGAAGAACGGCAAAGTAACGAGAAATAACTGCTAATTCTTCGTTATTTAATTGACCAATAATCTCAATCAAGGCCTGGTAATCATCCTCACGAGAGAGCTGGGACAATTCAAGGATTTTCTTGAAGGTTTCCTGAGGCATCATCTGGGCCGCTACTTCTTCAAGGATAGTGGTTAAAATCGCAATTTCTTCTTGAATGGTTTCTTTGTTATTATAGTTTTCTAATTTTTGGATAGACATATTTACTCTCTTTCCTTTATTTAGCCGATTGTGCGCTCAAGCTCTTCTTCAATCAATTTATTCTTCTCATTAGCATCAATATTAAGGACAAATGCAATACCAATCGAAATAATGAGTAGGCTAGACCCTCCTTGTGATAAGAAGGGGAAAGTAACTCCCGTCGCAGGAATAATACCAGCAATCCCACCAATATTGATAAATGTCTGAATCAGAAGCATTCCTGCAACCCCCAAGGCCATCATCGAGTTAAAGGGACTGCGAGCCCGTACACCAACAATGATGATGCGAATGATGAGGAAGAAAAGCAGGGCCAATATCAAGCTGGCTCCAACAAAGCCAAGTTCTTCTATAACGATTGAAAACACAAAGTCTGTCTGGGCTTCTGGTAGATAACCCTTTTTCTCAATAGAGTTACCCAAACCACGACCCAACCAGCCACCATTGCTCATGGCATAGAAGGAATGGGTCAACTGCAGACCTGCACCTGTGGCATTTCCAAAGGGGTCAAAAAAGGCTGCAAAACGACGGGCGATGTAGCCAAACAGAGGAATTTTCTCAACTGTTTCGACACCCAAAATAAATATAGTTCCTAAAACAAAGCCAGATACAGCGATGATACTCAAGACCGCCGTCACAAACCATCGATAAGCGATACCGCTGACACTAATCATGACAACCATAATCAGAGCGACAATGGTAGCATTTCCCAAGTCAGGCAAGGTCGCCACCATAGCTAACAAGAGAAGGCTGACCACGCGCCAATCAGTAAATTCTCGTGGAATCCAACTTCCTTTAATTAAGGCCTGGTAGTCATAGGTCCGAATGTCCGCCTGCTGTTTGGCAAATTCATGGGCCAAATACCAGATGATAATCAACTTCAGGTATTCGGCAGGCTGTAAATTCCCCGCTCCAGGTAAGGGAATCCAACCATGTGCACCATTGATGGGCGGGAACAAACGAGAAATGGCTAAGAGAAATACTTCAAACAAAATAACCGAGTAAATAACAGCCTTTCTTCTCAAGAAGCTTAATTTCATACGGTAAATCGTATAGATAGCAAAGAGGCTGACACCCCAGAACAGCGACTGGTTAATCACCGTTCTAAAAGGATTACCCCCATTGATAATTTGCGTGGCACTGGTTGTTGAATAAACGATAATCAAGCCTATCACTGATAAGATGAGATAGGGTATGAGAATGGAATAGTTCAATAAGTGCCGCTTGTCAATCTTCATTTCTAATCCAACCTTCTTTCGAGTACTGGGTTCTATTATAGCATACTTTACACTAAATTACCCAGCATGGTCCATAAAGTAGGGGACAAGATTCGGAATTGCAGTCTGCTGACCAGACAAAAAGAAAAAGGGTTGCCCCTTTCCCCTGTCTATTCAAATGTTTCCAGATAGAATTCAATCTTATCGCCAGCTGCCACTTTCAGCTCTTCCGCTCCCTTGTCAGCCATTTGGTCATTGACCTTATACATCCAATAGGTATTGGTGCTTGGATTTTGACTAACCCCATCGATAGCTGTCACCAAGCCATTATCTTCTTCTACTTGATGGTTGTCTTCCAAAACATCCATAACACTATCACCTTGCTCAGCCTCTACTTCCTGGCTAGCTGTTTTTCCGTCTTTGGTAATTTGCAAAGTGACTGTAATCTTGGTTTCAGCTTGCTCGACAGGATTTGCTTGACAGGCAGCTAGAACCATTGTCAAGAAAAAAGTAACAATCAGAAGGATCCGTTTCATTTATAAAATCTCCTAAAAATATGGTATATGATGGGATAAAACAAGAAGGTCGAAACAGCATGAAGACTGTCAAAAAACAAGCCGTTGAGCCAAAAAATGAATGGTGCTATGCCAAATTGCCAAGCAGATAAGATGCTGATGACAAACCCATAAACATAGACTAGGACTGCAGCTAGCAAGGACTGTAGCCAGATAGTAAAACGGTCCTTATGCATGAAAGGTCTGACCAAGCCCCACCAAATCAACTGAATAAGACCAAAACTCACTACTTGCCACAGGACTACTGGACCAAATCCAAATAAGAAACCACTACCAACCATAGTCAGAGCCATGACTAGCCAAGCATCCATCAAACCCATATAGGAGAGAGCAACCAGAAAAATGGCTGTCAAAGGTTTTATATTGGGAAATGCTCCAAAAGCAAGGCGTAATACAATGGCTAGAGCGACCAATAAGACAATTCGACTCAGCCGTTTCACACTATCATGATATTTATCCATACAAGTTTAGACTACCCTATTATAGCCAGTCTGTCAAGAGCCTCTGCTTTTCACACATTTCAATATTATTTTTTTGATTTTTTTTGCCATTTAAGATAAAATAATAGGGATGAGAAAGAAATTGAATCCAATGGTTGTTATTGGTTTTTTCCTATCTTTTTTTATTCTCATTTCCATCACTGGTGTTCTTGGAAATGTTGCCAATAAAAAAGAAACCGTAACAGCCCAATCAAGCACTAGCGCTAGCTCTAAAAACACAGGTACCAAGCCTAGCTACCATATCACAAATCCCCTTGAAATGAAACCAATCATCGATGTTTCTGCCTGGCAAAGACCATCAGAGATTGACTATGATACACTGAGTCAAAATATTTCAGGTGCTATCGTCCGTATCCAAAGTGGCTCACATACAAAAAATGAAAATACCGCCACTGACAAGAATGGTCTAGATAAATCCTATGCAACCCACATTAAAGAATTTCAAGCTCGAAATGTCCCCGTTGCAGTTTACGCCTATGTGACAGGTAACAGCATTGAAAACATGAAAGAAGAGGCTCGTAGTTTCTATAAGGCTGCCAACCAATACAATCCCACTTTTTATTGGTTAGATGTTGAAGAATATACCATGGACGATATGAATGCTGGGGTCGAAGCCTTCCGTAAGGAACTAGAAACCTTGGGCGCCAAGAACATCGGTATCTATATCGGAACCTATTTCATGGAAGATCACAGCATTAAGGTTGATAAGTTTGATGCCATCTGGATACCTACCTACGGCGATGACTCAGGCTACTATAACGCCGCGCCAAGTACCGATCTCGATTACGACCTTCATCAGTACACCTCTCGAGGCTACGTCAATGGCTTTGCCAATCATTTAGACCTTAACCTTATCACAACCCTGAAGGATCCAAATCAGGTCTACCAAAAACTGTTCACAGTCCCTGAATAAAATTAAATATCTACCACAAAGGAGTGCTTCGGCTGAGATCGCTTTTGCGAAATCCTCGAACCTGATCTAGTTAAGACTAGCGTAGGGATTGTGTAAGTATCTGATATCAACAGTATCAGACCTGCTCCTTTGTTCATTAAAAACAAAGGAGCTTTTTATGTATCAATCAAACATTCGTCTATTAGCTGAAATCGCAATCTTCTCTGCCATCGCTCTGGTCTTTGACAAACTCCCTCTCTTTACCATGCCACAAGGTGGCTCTGTTTCTCTCGTTATGTTGCCCATTCTTTTTCTTGCCCTACGTCATGGATTAAGTCTAGGCATTCTTGCAGGTGGGATTGTAGGCACTATTCAACTCTTCTATGGCGGTTATTTTCTAAACATCTCCCAAGTCTTTCTTGACTATGCCCTCTCCTATGCAGGAATTGGATTAGCAGGATTCTTGGCTCCCTTCCTCACCAAACAAAAAGAGCTAAAACAAGCCACTCTTGTCATTAGTCTGGCGAGTCTTCTAGGAGGCAGCATTCGACTGCTTGCCACCTTCCTCTCTGGAATTATTTTCTATGCTGACTATGCCCCTGCTGGTACACCTGTCTGGCTCTATTCTTTTACTTACAATATCAGCTATATTCTTCCTTCGACCATCATTGCTTGTATCCTACTCATTTTACTCTATAAAGCTAGACCAAGTTTTTATCGTATGTAATAAATCGTGCCTGTGAGATTTTGTCTTTCAGGCACTCTTTTTGAAGATTTTCACTTGGTTTGTGCTATAATGGGAACATTATAAATACATTTGGAGGACATTATGGCTTCTTGGATTGCAAGAATTATTAAAGGTATGATTATTGCCCTTGGCTTTATCTTACCTGGTGTTTCTGGGGGAGTGCTGGCTGCTATCCTTGGAATTTACGAACGCTTAATTGGATTTTTAGCCAATATTCACAAGGATTTTAAGGAAAACTTTCTTTTCTTTGTACCTGTTGGAATCGGTGGTATTTTGGGGATAGCTCTCTTTTCATTCCCTGTTGAATTTTTGTTGCAGCATTTTCAAGTGCCTGTTTTGTGGGCATTTGCTGGAGCAATCGTCGGAACCATTCCCAGCTTGGTTAAGGAGTCAACACTCAAAAGCCAACGGGATAGCCTTGATTGGGCTTGGTTGATTGGTACCTTTGTGGTATCTGGGCTCTTGCTCTATAACTTAAATAGCCTTGTAGGAACTCTTCCAGCAAACTTTGCAAGTTTTGTCTTGGCAGGTGCCTTGATTGCGCTAGGTATTCTAGTCCCTGGACTTAGCCCGTCAAACCTCTTGCTAATTTTGGGCATTTACACGCCAATGCTCAATGGGTTCAAATCACTTGATTTATTCGGTACCTTCCTCCCCATCGCTATCGGTGGACTTCTTGCAATGGTTGCCTTTTCAAAAGCCATGGACCATGCTCTGAAGGTCTACCATTCACGTGTTTATCACTTTATTATTGGTATTGTATCGTCTTCAACTCTCTTGATTTTAATCCCTCAAGCAGGAAATAAAGAGGCAATTTCTTATGCAGGAGCTAATTTTATGACATGGATTGCTGCTCTTGTGCTATTTGTCTTAGGAGCATGGTTGGGACTTTGGATGAGCAAACTTGAGGAAAAATATAAATAATGGCTAAAAAGGTTAAAATAAAGAAAACCTTGGTGGACCAAATTTTAGACAAGGCTAAGATCGATCATGATAGCCTTGTTTTAAATGCCCTCGATGGCCAACTACCACCAGGAATTGAAGAACACGAAATTTACAAAACACTGGCACTAACAGGAGATAAAACGGGCCCTGTCATCGGAATCGTCCCAATCACTGAGCACCTATCTGAGAAAAAATTAGCCAAGATTTCTGGCAATAAAAAAGTCAGCATGATCCCGCAAAAGGACTTGGAAAAGACAACTGGCTATGTTCACGGTGCCAACAATCCCGTGGGTATTCGTCAGAAGCACAACTTCCCAATCTACATTGACCAATCTGCCCTTGAACTCGGTCACTTGATTGTCTCAGCAGGTGAAATTGGTCGTTCGATAAAAATCGATAGCCAGGTTTTAGCTGATTTCGTGAAAGCTGATTTTGCTGATTTGATTGAAGGGAGGAACTAGGCTTGAAAATCTATTTTGTCCGTCATGGAAAGACTGAGTGGAATGTGGAAGGCCGTTTCCAAGGTGCATCTGGAGATTCTGCTCTCTTGCCACAAGCTTTTGAAGAGCTAGAATTGCTAGGAAAACACTTGGCAGACCTGCCTTTTGATGCTATTTATTCTAGTGATTTGCAGCGCGCACATAGCACTGCCGTAGAAATTGCCAAAGCCAATCACCATTGCCAAACCGTTCTAACCACGCCACAACTACGTGAATGGAATTTTGGAACGCTAGAAGGAAGCAAGATGTCGATTTTTCGTTCTATCTATCCCAAGCAAGCACGGGCTCTCAAACATAATCTAGCTCTTTTTGATAATGACCTATTTGAAGCTGAGAGCGTTCGCCAGGTAACTCAACGAATGGTGGACTTTGTCCAATCGCTGAAAGGGCAAGACATGGAAACAATCCTCATCGTCAGCCATGGTGCCTTTCTAACCGCTTCTATCCATCGCCTGCTTGGTTTTTCACCTGCCCAACTGCGTCACAGAGGTGGTTTGGACAATGCCTCCATTTCCATTTTGGAAACGACAGACTTTGAACACTTTACAGAATTAGCTTGGAATGATACCAGCTACAAATCTCACTAAGAAAGCAGTTTCTTGCTTTCTTTTTTGCTGATTTTTTGCCTATTCTATGATAAAATAGAAATAACAGACTTTGGAGGAATGAAATTTTTATGTCAACTGAACATTTTGAAGAATTAAATGACCAACAGATTGTCCGTCGTGAAAAAATGACGGCCCTTGCTGAACAAGGCATTGACCCATTTGGAAAACGTTTTGAGCGTTCTGCAAATTCAGCTGAATTGAAGGCCCAGTACGAAGACAAATCAAAAGAAGACTTGGAAGAATTGGGCCAAACAGCTATCATCGCAGGCCGTATTATGACCAAGCGTGGTAAGGGTAAAGCAGGTTTTGCTCACATTCAAGACCGCGAAGGCCAGATTCAAATCTACGTTCGTAAGGATGATGTTGGCGAAGAAAATTATGAAATCTTCAAAAAAGCAGACCTTGGTGACTTTATCGGTGTCGAGGGAGATGTCTTCAAGACAAACGTTGGTGAGTTGTCTATCCACGCTCGCAAATTAACTCACCTGTCTAAAGCGCTCCGCCCATTGCCAGAAAAATTCCACGGTTTGACTGACATCGAAACCCGCTACCGCAAGCGTTATTTGGACTTGATTACCAACCGTGAGAGCTTTGATCGCTTTGTGACCCGCTCAAAAATTATCTCAGAAATCCGCCGTTACCTTGACGGACTTGGTTTCTTGGAAGTGGAAACACCTGTCCTTCACAACGAAGCTGGTGGTGCAGCGGCTCGTCCATTCATCACCCACCACAATGCCCAAAACATTGACATGGTCCTTCGTATCGCGACAGAACTCCACCTCAAACGCCTGATTGTCGGCGGTATGGAACGCGTTTATGAAATCGGCCGTATCTTCCGTAACGAAGGTATGGATGCGACCCACAACCCTGAGTTCACTTCCATTGAGGTTTACCAAGCCTATGCGGATTACTTGGACATCATGGACTTGACCGAAGGAATTATCCAGCATACTGCCAAGGCTGTTGTCGGTGATGGTCCTGTGACCTACCAAGATACTGTCATTAACATCCACGAGCCATTCAAGCGTATCCACATGGTCGATGCTATTAAGGAACAAACTGGCGTGGACTTCTGGCAAGAGATGAGCTTCGAGGAAGCAAAAGCCCTTGCAGCTGAGCATAAGGTCCCTGTGGAAAAACACCATACAGAAGTTGGTCAAATCATCAACAGCTTCTTTGAAGAATACGTTGAAGCAACTCTTATCCAACCAACCTTTGTCTATGGTCACCCAGTAGCCGTATCGCCACTAGCTAAGAAAAACGATGAAGACCCACGCTTCACAGACCGCTTCGAGCTCTTCATCATGACCAAGGAATATGGAAACGCCTTTACAGAATTGAACGACCCAATCGACCAATTGGAACGCTTCGAAGCCCAAGCCAAAGCTAAAGAACTCGGTGACGACGAAGCGACAGGCGTTGACTACGACTACATCGAAGCCCTCGAATACGGTATGCCACCAACAGGCGGCTTAGGAATCGGTATCGACCGCCTCTGCATGCTCTTGACAGACACCACTACTATTCGGGATGTACTCCTATTTCCGACTATGAAATAAGAGATTAGCTGACAAGTTCTACCAGACCTTGTCACTCCCTACAATGAAGTAAGAAACTGTAACCTTCTAGTATTGTCTGGACTAGGATATTCCAATCGCTCTCCAGTTTCTTAGCGATTGGCTGACAAGGTCTACTAGACCTTGTCACTCCCTACTATGAAGTAAGCAAGAATAGCTTGCTAGTATGGTTTTCACTAGAATGTACCAATCGCTCTCCAGTTTCTTAGCGATTGGCTGAAAAGGTCTACTAGACCTTTTCACTCCCGAAGATGAAATAAAAATTACAAACTGTTTAACACCGTTACTTAAAACACTCTTGGAAATTCCAAGAGTGTTTTTGCATGCAAAAAATCCCAACCACGTGGTCAGGATTTTCAGGAGATTATGAAAAATATTTAGGATTGAATATAGTATAACTCATCCTATCAACTATCTCATCAGTCTTGGGACTGATTTTCTTCTTTCTTAGCAAAGTATTCTCGGACAATTGGCGCGACTTCTTTTCCGTAGAGTTCAATGGCACGGAGGACATCCTCGTGTGGCATGGAGCCGATTGGGAGATGGAGGAAGAATCGGTCCAAGTCAAGTGTTTCTATTGTCTTAATAATTTTTTCAGCGACTCGTTTTGGATCTCCGACGATGGTTGCCCCTTCGTCTGTCAGGGAGTAGAGATACTGCGCCTTGGTCATCTCGCTCCAATGTGGGCGGTCTTTAGCGATATTGTCCGTAATTACTTTGGTTGGATGATAGTATTCTTCCACAGCCTTGTCATGGTCGTCTGCAATCCAACCCCAAGAATGAGCTGCAACTTTCGTTTTCTTCGGATCGTGACCTGAGTTACGAGCAACTTTTCGATAGGCATCGACTAAAGGTTTAAAGCGATGGGCACCAGCACCAATGACTGCATATACGATAGGTAACCCCTTTTGAGCAATCTTGATGGTAGACTCCACATTTCCTCCTGTTGCGACCCAAATGGGAAAATCTTCCTGTACAGGACGCGGATAGACAGGTTTGTTATCGACAGACTGGGTAAAATGCCCATCCCACTTGAGATTGGTTTCCTTGTCGATTTCCAAAAGCATGTCCAACTTTTCATCGAAGAGTTCTTCATAGTCATTGAGGTCATAGCCAAACAAGGGAAATGACTCCGTAAAGGAACCACGACCCGCCATGATTTCCGCTCTGCCATTTGACAAAGCATCAATGGTGGTGTACTGCTGGTAGAGCCTTACAGGGTCCATGGAGGAAAGGATGGAAACTGCTGATGTTAGCTTGATATGCTTGGTATTGACGGCACCAGCTGCCAGCACAATCTCAGGTGCAGAAACCGCAAAATCTTCTCGGTGATGCTCCCCAATCCCATAGACATCCAAACCCACCGCATCAGCTAGCTCGATTTCTTTGACTAGCTGGCGAATCCGCTCGTCGTGACTGTAAGTTTCACCTGTTTTTTCTAGTGGTGTTGTTTCGCCAAATGTTGAAATACCTAATTCTACCATGATGTGTTCTCCTTTGAAATCACTATTTCTTAATTGATGCGTTTATTTTATCTCTAATTAGTGATAAAGTCAATCAATTTGCTCAAAAAAGAAAACGACTAGGAAAACCTAATCGTTTTACATCTTATTCGTAACGTAAGGCCTCAATCGGATCCAACTTAGAAGCCTTGCTGGCTGGTAGAACACCGAAGACAATACCAATTACTGCTGAGAAGGCTAAACTTCCTAGAACAGCCGGAAGGGAAATTTCAGCCGTCATATTTGGTCCCATGGCTTTGGTGGTATTGAGAGTAAATACAATTGTTTGAGCAATCATCAATCCAATAGCGCCACCCAAGGTAGTCAATACCATGGCTTCAATCAAGAACTGCATAAGGATATTCCCACGAGTTGCTCCTAGAGCTTTACGAAGACCGATTTCACGGGTCCGCTCAGTAACAGATACCAGCATAATGTTCATAACACCGATACCACCTACAAGAAGTGAAATTCCTGCAACGGAACCGATAAACATGGTAACCCCTGCCATTTCAGTCCTATAGGTATCCAACATAGCGGACATGTCATAGATGTCATAGCGAGCTTCCTTCAGACCTGTAATATTGGTCAAATAGGCAGCTGCAGCCTGTCCAACCTCAGCAGCTCTGCTCAGATCTTCCACATGAACATACAGACCACTATTTTCTTTAGTCCCCATTTCAGCAGCCAGCTGTGTATTGGTCATAATGGCATTTCCTCCAGAGTTGAATCCATAGAGGGAAGTACCTGCTTTGGGATCTTTGTAAACACCAACTACAAGGTAAGAATTGGCATTGACACTCACTACTTGGTTGAGTGCCGATTCTTGTGAACCGAAGAGTTTCTCTGCCAGAGCTACATCCAACATGATAATACGGGAAAATTGGCTGTAATCGTTAGCTGTGAAACGACGACCAGTCAAGATTTCTAATTCCTTTATGTCAAAATAGGGTTGACTAACGCCAGTAATAAAGACATTATCAGCTTGCGTATTTCCTGCTGCTACAGTCGAGGTGCTTGAAGAACTAATATAGTAGCCGCTAAGCCCATCGATTTCCAAAAGTCCCTTTAACATAGCATCTGTCAAATCAGGTTCTTCTTCCATGGATAGCTCACCACCACCAACGCTTCCAAGCATCCCCATTGAAGCAGCACCTTCTGAAGCTACATAAGGCGTAAAATAGACCTGAACATTATTCTGATCGCCTGCCAAGGCCTTTTCGAATCTCTTAGACACCCCAGTCCCTAAAGCTACAATGATAACAACTGAAGCCACACCGATGATAATACCTAACATGGTCAAGAGAGAACGCATTTTGTGGGCTAGGATAGACTTGAGGGCAAATTTCCAATTTTCCATCTAGACTTCCTCCCTTCTACTATCTTCAGTAATAATGCCATCGCGTAGGACGATTTTACGTTTGGCATAGGCTGCAATCTCAGGCTCGTGTGTAACCATGATAATAGTCTTGCCTTCATTATTCAACTCTGTTAAGAGTTCCATAATCTGCTCGCCTGTCTTGGTATCCAAGGCACCTGTTGGCTCATCCGCCAAGATAATAGCAGGTGTATTGACCAAGGCACGCGCAATGGCAACCCTTTGTTTCTGACCACCTGATAGCTCAGATGGCAGGTGGGTCATCCGCTCAGCCAACTCCACTTTTTCCAAATAACGTTTGGCTAATTTTTTCCGTTGATTGGCTGGAACCCCTGCATAAATCAAAGGTAACTCAACATTTTGAAGGGCATTGAGTTTAGAGAGTAAGAAGAATTGTTGGAAGACGAAACCAATCTGGTCATTGCGGACGGAGGCCAATTTCTTCTCAGACAGTTGACTGACTTCTTCACCTTCCAACCAATAGTTACCGGTTGTAGAACGGTCCAAAAGCCCGATAATATTCATCAGGGTGGATTTCCCTGAACCAGATGGTCCCATTATAGCAAGAAACTCACCTTCTTCCACCTCTAAATCAATATCTTTGAGGACACGAAGTTCTTGGTCACCGTTTTTATAGGATTTATTTATATTGGTTAATCTAATTAGCTGGTTCTTCATTGGCTTCAACCTCTTTTCCTTCTTCAAGGTCTGGAGTTGGAATGGTGATGACCTGATCTCCTGCTGCAATACCTGCTGTCACCTCTTGATTGAGAGCATCTGCATTTCCAAGGGTAACCTCTACTTTTTTAGCCTTCCCTTCCACAATTGTCCATACAAAGTTTTTATCGCCTTCTGGAACAACTGCTGTTACAGGAATTAAAATATGGTTGGTAGTATTAACAACTTCAATATTAACAGTAAAACCTTGCTTCAATTCACCCAATTCACTGGTTAAGGCAGCCTTGAAAGGATACTTGGCACCTGAACCACCACCTGCACCTGCTACTGCACTTGTAGCTTGTTCTGTCGATGGATAGTTAGAAATGTAGGTAATCTTACCAGTCCATGTCTTATCTGGATAGACCTTACTGGTCAATTTTACTTCTTGGTCAACTGCAATATTAGCCAAATCATATTCTGTTAAATTACCTGTAACTTGTAGGCTACCTTGGTTGACGATATGAACAACGGTCTGGCTAGTTGTCGAGCTTTTGGCAACCGATTTATTGACCTCAACCACTGTACCTGCGACAGTGCTGTAAATAGTTGCTTCTGTCAATGCTGTATAGGCCTTGTCCACAGCTGCTTGGGCATCAGCATAGGAATCATTCAAATCTGCTAATTGAGAATCTACAGAGCGTTGCGCTGCTGCAGTGGCTGCTTCATCAGCCGCCGCGTCACCTGTTGCCTGAACAGTTTGACCGTTATTTTTCAAATCATAAATCTGACGCCCAATCTTATCCCGACCACGCACAGCTGTATCTAGGGCTGCCTGTAATTCTGTCGCATCATAACTAACCAAAGGAGTTCCGACTTCTACTTGAGTGCCTGGCTCAACCAAGACCTCACTCAAATCACCCTTGGACGCATCATAGTAAACATACTGTTCTTCCGCAGCTGAGATGGTTCCTGTCAAGAGGGTAGATGAAGCAATTGATCCCTCTTTAGCTACTGTATAGGTCAAACTGGTCGCAACTTGCTCTGTAGAAGTTGGTGAGGAACCACCTAATACACCTCCAAATACTAAGGCACCACCAATTAAGGCAATAGCCGCAACACCGAGACCACTAAACAAAGCAATTTTAGCCTTCTTTGTCTTTAACATATGATACTCCTTTTCTAATTCAAAACATATTTATTTTGTATTGTCTTTATAATACACGAATACACGCTTTTTTGCAAGTGTTTTCTTAATCATTTTACAAAAAGTTCGGTATTTTTCCTACTTACAATTTTGTAAGAGAACGTAGCGGATTTTTGATTGATAAGTAAAAAAACGATAGAATGAAGATAATGATCATTTAGAGGAGAAGAACTCATGAAAGAATTTGATATTATTGCCATTGGTGGAGGCAGCGGCGGTATTGCTACTATGAACCGTGCTGCTATCTATGGGGCTAAGGCTGCTGTGATCGAAGGGAGCCATCTTGGCGGAACCTGTGTCAACCTTGGCTGTGTTCCCAAAAAAATCATGTGGTACGGTTCTCAAGTGGCTGAAGCTATTCATCACTATGGACCTGAGTATGGTTTTACCAGCCAGGATGTGACATTTGATTTTGCTACCTTGCGAAAAAACCGTGAAGCCTATATCGAACGTTCTCGTACTTCTTATGGAAATACTTTTAACAATAATGGCGTTGAAGTAATCAAAGGTTTTGCCCAGTTTGTCGATGCTCAAACGGTGGAAGTCAATGGTGAGCTCATTCGTGCCAAACACATCGTCATTGCAACCGGTGCTCAACCTGCTGTGCCAAACATTCCAGGAAATGAACTTGGTATTGTATCTGATGATGTCTTTGTCTGGGAAGAATTACCTACTTCTGTGGCAGTTATTGGAGCCGGCTATATCG
The DNA here is from genome assembly GCF_002960425.1 of Streptococcus suis. Taxonomy (GTDB): domain Bacteria; phylum Bacillota; class Bacilli; order Lactobacillales; family Streptococcaceae; genus Streptococcus; species Streptococcus suis_S. Next base: position 3,682 of record NZ_POIZ01000051.1, on the reverse strand, counting down.
CTGTGGAAATGGCTGGACTTCTCCACGGATTAGGGGTCAAAACTGACCTCTTTGTTCGTGGCAATCGACCTCTTCGCAACTTCGATAGCTATATCATCCAAGCTCTTATGGAAGAAATGGAGCGGACTAATCTTCCTCTCCATACAGGAAAAACACCGGTCAGCCTTGAAAAAACAGAGGACGGTCTCATTCAAATTACCTTTGAAGACGGTAGCACACATACTGCCCAACAGGTTCTCTGGGCAATTGGTCGTAAACCAAATGTGGACAAACTCAATCTTGCAGCAGCAGGTGTTCAGTTGACACCGTCTGGCCATATCGCTGTGGATGAATACCAAGAAACCGGCGTCCCTGGCATCTATGCTCTTGGTGATGTGACAGGCGAAAAAGAGTTGACACCCGTAGCCATCAAGGCTGGGCGCTTATTAGCCGAACGCCTCTTCAACAATAAACCGACTGCTAAAATGGATTATACGAATATCCCAACTGTTGTCTTTTCTCATCCTGCTATCGGAACAGTTGGCTTAACCGAAGAAGAAGCCATCGCCCAATACGGTCAAGAACAGGTAAAAGTCTATACTTCGGCCTTTACTTCCATGTACACAGCCCTAGCAACCAATCGACAAATGGCTAAGTTTAAGTTAGTCACAGTTGGCGAGAATGAACAGGTCGTCGGTTTACACGGAATTGGCTATGGTGTCGATGAAATGATCCAAGGTTTCTCAGTTGCCATTAAGATGGGTGCAACCAAGGAAGAATTTGATGCCGTTGTGGCCATCCACCCGACTGGGGCGGAAGAATTTGTCACCATGCGTTAATACTCTTCGAAAATCAAAAGCAAACGTTGTTGACTTGATTTGATTCTGCATCTGCATCGCCTAGTCTGCTTTTGATTTTCATTGAGTATAAGAAAAAAAGACCAGACAAGTGTAGGTAAGCACTCTGTCTGGCTTTTTTCTTATGGTAAAATCGCAATAGCACGCACTGGCGACCCCGAAGCCTTTTCCCAATGCGGAAAAGCAATGGAAATCAGGGCTCCTGTTGCTGGCACCTGGTCCAAATTATTCAAGACTTCCAACTGATAAATGTCTTTGGACAAGAGATAGTATTCTTCTGGCAAGCTACCACCATGCTTGGCAGCAGATAGACCAGAATCCGTATCCAAGGTTTCATGTCCAACTGCTTTTACTTTGCGCTCCTCAATCAAATATTCTAGAGCTTCATGGCTCCAACCTGGTGTATGTTGTACCCCTTGGTCATCCAAGTTTCGCACAGCATCCTGACTTGGCCAACGTTTTGACCAATCTGAACGAAAAGCAACAAAAGATTCAGGTGCAATTGGACCATGCTCAACCTCAAAATCCAGAATATCTTGCTTGCTAATCTCGTAGTCATTATTGGCTGCAACTGCCTCCGACTTATCAATCACATAGAGAGGTAAGAGCAAGTCTTTCAAGTCAATTTCATCTAGATAGCGAGCCCCTTCTACAAAGTGGATAGGCGGATCGATATGGGTACCGTATTGGCCGACAACCGTAAATTGTTCAACAAAAAATCCGTCCTTGTGAGTAAACAAGACCTTTTTCTCCAAGGCTGGAAGAGCTGGAAAATGCGGGCTATTCTCATTGATTTGATGGGTCAAGTCCACCCAGGTTTTTGCTTTAAGGGTCTGGTAAATTTCAAGTAATTCTGACATGGCAATTCTCGCTTTCTTTTTTTATTATTCTAACATGAAAGAAGTAAGTCTACTAATATATATTTTCTATCTACTCCCATAAATAAAAACTATAACACTGTGACAGCCGATGGCAGAAGCATTGACTTTCACGACTAGAATGTCTATAATTTTGTTAACCTAGAAAAATAAAAAGGATAACAAAATGACAAACCATTCTACGAAATCTCTTGTTTACATCGCTATCGGAACAGCTATCATTGCTGCCCTGTCACAAGTCAGCCTGTCTATCGGACCTGTTCCCTTTACTCTACAGACCTTGGCTATCGGCTTAGTAGCTTGTTTGTACAAGCCTAAAGAGGCCCTTGCAAGTGTAGCCCTTTATCTAACTCTAGGCGCTATCGGCCTTCCCGTCTTTGCTGGTTTTTCAGGCGGATTCGCTGCTCTTTTCGGACCAACAGCCGGCTTTTTATGGGGCTTCCTAGTCTATGCTGCTATTACTTCTGTCCTCACCAAGTCAACTTCCTCACCTGTGACTGTTTTCTCAGCTTGCCTTCTCGGAACAGCAAGTTGCTTCCTTTTAGGCTGTTTGGTCTTTAAGTTTGTTTCAGGAGCGAGCTGGTCAGATACCTTAGCCTGGACAGTCCTTCCCTTTATCCTGCCAGATTTAGCAAAAATTACCTTGGTGACTGTCTGCCACAGCCTTCTCCAGCCCATTACAAAAACATACTAAGATTAGTAGTGAAGAAATCTCCGACGGGAGAGAGTAGTCACTACTTTTTTCATTCTCAAGATGATAAAGTAGAGGTGTCTTGTTAAGTCGAGGGTTCTTTTGACGCTAGACGTCGCGACAAAAACTGGCAAGACACCTGTTTTAGGAAGAATGTTATCAAAGTATGTGGGACGCTAGACGTCGAGTATTGAAAATGACGTCACTAAAACAAGGAATCATTCAAGACAAAGAGGTAATATCATGCGTGCAGTTTTCGGGATTGACGTGAGTAAGGTAAGTTCAGAAGTGGCTATTCTAGTCAACGGTGAGAAGGTTCATGGCTATACCATTTCCAATGATGCCATTGGATTTTCTCGGCTACTTGGCGATTTGAAAACCGTCCACAAGCCAGAAATCATCTTTGAAGCAACAGGCGTCTATTCTCGTCGTCTTCAAGCTTTTCTGGATGAACATAGCTACGCTTATACGCGGCTCAATCCCTTAGAAGCTAAGAAGCAACTGGATAGCTTGCGTGTACGGAAAACAGATCAAATTGACGCTGAAAAACTGGCTCAGTCTCAGTTTGTACTGAATCGTAAACCCACTTATGTCCAAGAAGAAGTCTATCAAGATCTGCGAGATCTCAGTCGATTCTATCAGAACTTAACCGAGGACATCGTTCGAGCTAAAAATCGTCTGCACAAGGTCTTACAAGTCACTTTTCCAGAGTTGGAAACTATCTTATCAACACCAACTGGGGAACAATACTGGAACTTAGTTACTGCGTTTCCTTGCAAGGACTTGGTGCTTGAGTTAAGCAAGAATGAACTCTCAAAGAGCATCCGTCTGTCCACTTCAAAACGGATTTCTGACAAGCGTGTAGCTTACTTAGCAGAGAAGCTGACAGCACTAGCCAATCAGTCTTATTGTGCTGTTAAGAAAAATTCTCCAATCATGGAAGAGGTTCGTTACTATGCAAAAGAATTACTTAGACTTTCTGAACAGAGACAAGCGGCCTTAGACAAAATGGTGGAACTAGCTCAGCCATTACCAGAGTATGATATTCTACTTTCTATTCCTGGTATCGCTGAGACTACTGCAACAAGTATTATTGGCGAACTGGGAGATATTCGCCGTTTTCAGTCTGCCAATCAAATCAATGCCTTTATCGGTATTGACCTCAGACACTATGAATCTGGAAACTTCATCGCTAAGGAACACATTACCAAGCGTGGCAATCCCTACGCTAGAAAGATTCTGTTCAAGTGCATTCACAATATCGCTTCAGCTAGTCA
>NZ_POIZ01000050.1 GCF_002960425.1 Streptococcus suis | reverse complement strand
CACCATCTCTCCGTATCGGACGAGGAATTTTTCACCGAGAGTCAATTAGAAGAGGTCTTCCGAGATGAAAACGGTAAGGTCACAGGTGGTATCGCTCCGAGCGGTCACGAGGTTGCTTGGGTATCAGAAGAGTCTTACTTCCTCCGCCTCAGCAAGTATCAGGATAAATTGGTTGAGTTCTTCAATGCTCACCCAGACTTTATCCAGCCAGACGGCCGCCTCAATGAGATTATGAAAAACTTCATCGAGCCAGGCTTGGAAGATTTGGCAGTATCGCGTACTTCATTTACATGGGGTGTGCCTGTTCCGTCCAATCCTAAACACGTTGTTTACGTATGGATTGATGCCCTACTCAACTATGCGACGGCTTTGGGCTATCGACAAGAAGATCATGTTAACTACGACAAGTTTTGGAATGGAACAGTCTACCACATGGTTGGTAAGGACATTCTTCGTTTCCACTCCATTTACTGGCCAATCATGCTCATGATGTTGGATATGAAGTTGCCAGACCGCTTGGTTGCTCATGGCTGGTTTGTCATGAAAGATGGCAAGATGTCCAAGTCTAAGGGCAATGTAGTTTATCCAGAAATGTTGGTCGAGCGTTTTGGCTTGGATCCACTTCGTTACTACCTCATGCGTAGTCTGCCAGTTGGTTCTGACGGTACCTTTACACCAGAAGACTACGTTGGCCGTATCAACTATGAACTGGCCAACGACCTTGGAAACTTGCTCAACCGTACGGTTGCTATGATTAACAAGTATTTCGGCGGTCAAGTACCAACTTTTGTTGCTAACGTGACGGATTTTGATGCGGACTTAGCGGCAGTTGTAGCTGACAACTTGGCAAGCTACCACAAGTATATGGAAGCTGTTGACTATCCACGCGCCTTGGAAGCGGTCTGGAATATCATTTCCCGTACCAACAAGTACATCGATGAAACAGCACCGTGGGTCTTGGCAAAAGACGAAGCTGACCGTGACAAGTTGGCAGCGGTGATGGCTCACTTAACGGCAGGTCTTCGTGTGGTGGCACACCTCATTCAGCCATTCATGATGACCACTTCAAATGCTATTATGGAACAGCTTGGTTTGGGAACAGAATTTGACCTTGAAAATCTTGACTTTGCAGGTCTTCCAGCTGGTTTGACAGTGGTCGCAAAAGGTACACCTATCTTCCCACGTCTGGATATGGAAGAGGAAATCGCCTATATCCAAGCTCAAATGGGTGGTAGCTCTGCTATTTCCCAAGAGGAAGAAAAAGAGTGGAACCCAGCTGACGTGGAACTCAAAAACGAGAAAGCTGCGATCAAGTTCGAGGACTTTGACAGGGTGGAAATCCGCGTGGCCGAAGTCAAGGAAGTGGCCAAGGTGGAGGGCTCTGACAAGTTGCTCAAATTCCGTCTGGACGCAGGTGATGGACAAGACCGCCAAATCCTGTCTGGTATCGCCAAGTACTATCCGAATGAGCAAGAGTTGGTCGGTAAGAAAGTCCAAATCGTTGCCAACCTCAAGCCGCGTAAGATGATGGGCTTGCTCAGCCAGGGCATGATCCTATCAGCCGAACACGACGGCAATTTGACACTCTTAACAGTAGACCCATCTGTGCCAAACGGCAGTCAGATTGGATAAGAAAATTTAAAAAGGAAGCTTCCAAATGAGGAGGCTTCCTTTATTGTTTTAACCTCTGACACAGAGGCCTTTTTTATAGACTTGGTCTGTTAAATTGGTTGCGAAGAAGTAGAAGAGGAAGTCGATATTGGGTGCATCAAAAATGCTAATGTCGGCATCTTTTCCAGGGTGGAAACTACCAATCTGGGTCTGTCTATCTACGGAATAGGCGGCGTTGATGGTCACAGCATTCAAGATTTCAACTGGTGTTAAACGCATCATGAAGCTACCCAGTTGCATGACAAATTGGAGGTTGGCAGTTGGGCAACTGCCAGGATTACTATCGGTTGAAAGGGTGATCGCCATGCCCTTATCCAGCATTTTCCGAGCGGGTGCATAGGTATCTTCCATCAGGCTAAAGGTGGTAGCTGGAAGGAGGTTGCCAATCACCTTGGCTTGACTAAGTTTATCAATGCCTTGGTCAGTAATCACCATCAGGTGCTCGGCACTGACTGTTCCCAGTTCGGCAGCCAAATCAACCCCACCAATGCTTTTAATTTCATCGGCATGGATACGGAGTTTAAAGCCCATGTCCTTGGCTCTTGTGAGCAGGCTACGGGCTTCTTCAGCGGTAAAAACTCCTTGCTCACAGAAGATGTCACAGAATTCTGCCAAGTTTTCTTCTTTAACTCGTGGCAACATGGTTTCAATAATGAGGTCCAAGTAGGCTTGGTTATTTCCCTTATATTCTTCTGGAATGGCATGGGCTGCCATAAAGGTAGAAATCAAATCAATAGGGTGGTCCTCATGAAGTTTTTGCACCACTTCTAGCTGTCTTTTCTCTGTTTCCCAGTCCAGTCCGTAGCCACTTTTAGCCTCTACGGTAGTCACACCGTGGTCCAGCATATAGTCCAATAGTTTATAGGATTTCTGATAGAGGGTATCAAAATCAGCCTTTCTGGTCGCTCGGACAGTGGATAGAATACCTCCACCATTTGCCAGAATATCCAGATAAGAAACGCCAGCTAGTTTCTGAGCAAATTCATGCTCTCGACTTCCTCCATAGACCAGATGGGTATGGCAATCGATCAGTCCAGGGGTAGCCACCTTTCCTTGACATGAAAGAAGAATCGTTTCAGGGCCAACTAAGTCTGCTTGAGGCTCTCCAGTCCCAGTTGCGAGAATTTTTCCATCCTTGATGGCTATGTAGCCGTCTTCTAAGATAGTGGCTTCTGCCATTTCCTTTCCGAATAAAGGGTGTCCTGGGTCATCTGGACAAAATACTTGATTGAAATGCGTCAATATTTTATCTGCGAACATATAGCTACCTCCTGTGTATGCTGTTCTTAGCTCTAGGATAATACAAAACCGTCAAATTTTTGTCAAAAATGTATCTTTTTTCTCAAAAAATAAAAAGCCTGTACCAACAATATATTAACAGACTTTATATAGACGGATAAAATGTAAACTAGGGATGTATAGAGAATTCTTGCTCGGAGATGGGTGTATTTCTGGGGAAGGAATCAAGCACTAGATTCAAAAGGAGGAAGACGTATGTCACATTTTGAAGAAAAAGATATTGCGGCAGCAATGACCGTTAAGTTAGATGATGTCTTGCCTGAAAAGACCGTCTTTGAGGAAGGCATTAGACGAGCACCAGATAGGGGCTTTAGGTTGACACAGGCTCAGACGGAGATTGCCTTGAAGAATGCCCTGCGGTATATTCCTAAAAAATACCATGAGGAAGTTATACCAGAGTTCTTGGAAGAATTGAAAACTCGTGGGCGGATTTATGGCTATCGTTGGCGTCCAAAAGAAAGAATTTATGGCAAGCCGATTGATGAATACAAGGGAAATTGTACAGCAGCTAAGGCTATGCAGGTTATGATTGATAATAACCTCAGTTTTGAAATTGCCCTGTATCCTTACGAGTTAGTCACTTATGGGGAAACAGGTTCTGTTTGTGCCAACTGGATGCAGTATTGTTTGATTAAAAAGTATTTGGAGGTCATGACAGAAGAACAGACCTTGGTGGTCGAATCAGGTCATCCACTCGGCCTATTCAAGTCCAAACCTGAAGCGCCGCGTGTCATTATTACCAATGGTCTTTTGGTTGGAGAATACGACAACATGAAGGACTGGGAAATCGCTGAAGAAATGGGTGTGACCAATTACGGTCAGATGACAGCTGGTGGCTGGATGTATATTGGACCTCAGGGAATTGTTCATGGTACCTTCAATACTCTTCTCAATGCGGGACGCTTGAGATTGGGTGTGGCTGACGACGGTGATCTAAGAGGTAAGCTCTTTATTTCATCTGGTTTGGGTGGAATGAGTGGGGCTCAAGGTAAGGCTGCTGAAATTGCAAAGGCAGTTGCTATTGTTGCAGAAGTTGACCAGTCACGGATTGAAACCCGTCATTCACAAGGTTGGATTAGTCAGTTGGCTGAGAGTCCAGAAGAAGCCTTGAATTTGGCATTGGATGCAAAAGAGAAAGGCCAATCTACCTCAATCGCCTACCATGGAAATATCGTAGACCTCTTAGAATATGTGGTTGAAAAGAATATTCCAGTCGATCTTCTCTCAGACCAAACTTCTTGTCACAATGTCTATGATGGAGGCTATTGTCCAGTTGGTATTAGCTTTGAAGAGCGTACACGCTTGCTTGCTGAGGATAAGGAAAGCTTTGTTGGCCTAGTGGATAAAACCTTGGAACGTCACTATCAGGCAATTAAGGCTTTGACAGAAAGAGGAACCTACTTCTTTGATTATGGTAATGCCTTTATGAAGTCAGTTTATGACTCAGGTATCAAAGAAATTTCTAAGAACGGTCTGGATGATAAAGATGGCTTTATCTGGCCTTCCTATGTAGAAGATATTATGGGACCGATGCTTTTCGACTATGGTTATGGTCCATTCCGTTGGGTTTGCTTGAGTGGTAAGCATGAAGACCTGATTGTTACAGACAAGGCTGCTATGGATGTTATCGATCCAACACGTCGTTACCAAGATCGTGATAATTACAACTGGATTCGTGACGCAGAGAAAAATCAGTTGGTCGTAGGAACCCAGGCACGAATTCTGTATCAAGATTGCATGGGTCGTGTCAATATTGCGCTGAAGTTCAATGAACTCATCCGTCAAGGTAAAATCGGTCCTGTCATGCTGGGTCGTGACCATCATGATGTATCCGGTACCGACTCTCCATTCCGTGAAACCTCCAATATCAAGGATGGTTCAAATGTGACCTGCGATATGGCGGTTCAGTGCTATGCTGGCAATGCTGCGCGTGGCATGAGCCTTGTAGCCCTCCATAATGGTGGTGGTACTGGTATCGGTAAATCGATCAATGGTGGATTTGGTTTGGTATTGGATGGAAGCGAGCGCGTGGATGAGATTATTAAGTCAGCTATCGCTTGGGATACCATGGGTGGTGTAGCGCGTCGGAACTGGGCTCGTAATGACCATGCGATTGAAACGGCTATTGAATACAATCAAATGCGTCAAGGTAGGGACCATATCACTATTCCTTATTTGACTGATGAAGATTTGATTAAGTCTTCTGTTGCTAAATTGTTTGAAAAGTAAATCAATCGTCTAAACAATCATAAAAAGAAAGAGGTTTTCAAATGGCAAAACTTGTAGAATGTATTCCAAATTTTTCAGAGGGACGGAACCAGGAAATCATTGATGGCTTGGTAGCAACTGCTAAGAGCGTCCCTGGTGTGACCCTGCTAGATTATTCTTCGGACCAAAGCCATAACCGCAGTGTGTTTACTTTGGTGGGGGATGAGGAAAGTATTCAGGAAGGAGCTTTTCAACTGGTCAAATATGCTAGTGAGAAAATTGATATGACCAAGCATACAGGTGAACATCCAAGGATGGGAGCGACGGATGTACTTCCATTTGTCCCTGTAAAAGACATCAGCATGGAAGAGTGCGTCCAACTAGCTAAAAAAGTGGCTGAGCGTATCAATAAAGAATTGGCTATCCCAGTCTTCCTCTATGAAGAAGCAGCAAGTAGACCAGAAAGACAAAATCTAGCTAAGGTCCGCAAGGGTCAGTTTGAAGGAATGCCTGAGAAATTATTGGAAGAAGACTGGGCGCCTGATTTCGGTGAAAGAAAAATTCATCCAACAGCAGGTGTTACGGCAGTAGGTGCTCGGATGCCTCTGGTTGCTTTTAATGTCAATCTGGATACAGACAATTTAGAGATTGCCAATAAGATTGCTAAAATTATCCGTGGTTCTGGTGGAGGTTACAAGTATTGTAAGGCTATCGGTGTCATGCTAGAAGGAAGAAATATTGCCCAGGTTTCGATGAACATGGTGAACCTGGAAAAATGTTCTCTCTACCGTACCTTTGAAACCATTCGTTTTGAGGCTAAGAGATATGGTGTGTCAATTATTGGTTCTGAAATCGTTGGTTTGGCACCTGCAAAAGCCTTGGTTGATGTGGCAGAGTACTACTTGCAGTTGGAAGAGTTTGATTACAGCAAGCAGGTATTAGAAAATCACTTGTTAGGATAGGAGTGCGACCGATGGCATTAGTGGATTTAACCCTTACAGAATTTGCTCAATTACTGGGATCAGATGCCCCAGCACCAGGTGGAGGCTCAGCAGCAGCCCTCTCGGCTGTCAATGGTATTTCGTTGACAAAAATGGTGTGCGAGTTGACCCTTGGGAAGAAAAAGTATGCGGACTATCAAGCAACTATTGAAGAAATTCATACCGTGGCTGGTGACTTGCAGGAGCGGTTATTGCGGGCAATAGACGAAGACACAGAAGCCTTTAATCAGGTATCAGCTGTCTTTGATATGCCTAAGGAAACAGAGGAAGACAAGGAAGCTCGCAGGCAGGCTATGCAGGCAGCCTTGAAGGCAGCAACGCTCTCTCCGTATGGCATGATGGAAACAATTTTGCAGGCGCTTCAGGTTACGGCTACTGCTGTTGGCAAGTCCAATACCAATGCAGCCAGTGATTTGGGGGTAGCAGCCCTCTCGCTCAAGGCAGGTTTGCAGGGGGCATGGCTCAATGTTCTCATCAATCTATCTGGTATCAAGGATGAGGAATTTGTTGCAACCTACCGCCAACAAGGCCAGACGATGTTAGAAGATGGTTCTAACCTAGCAGATCAAGTATATGAAGACATTCTTCGTATTGTGTAAAGGAGGGACTATGGTTTTATCAGATATTGACATTGCGAATTCCGTCCAAATGGAACCCATTGGACAGGTAGCAGAACGTTTAGGTATTCCAGAAGAAAGTTTATCGTTATATGGTAGATACAAGGCTAAAATTGACAGTCGTCAGTTGGAAGCCTTGAAAGATCAACCAGATGGGAAATTGATTTTGGTAACGGCTATTTCTCCTACTCCAGCAGGGGAAGGCAAAACAACAACTTCTGTCGGTTTGGTTGATGCCTTATCTGCTATTGGTAAAAAGGCTATTATCGCCCTGCGTGAGCCGTCTTTAGGACCTGTCTTTGGGGTTAAAGGTGGCGCAGCGGGAGGTGGCTATGCCCAAGTTGTTCCAATGGAAGATATTAACTTGCATTTTACTGGAGATTTTCATGCCATCGGTGTAGCCAATAACCTACTCGCAGCCTTGATTGATAATCATATTCACCACGGGAATACCTTGGGAATTGATAGCCGTCGAATTACCTGGAAGCGAGTAGTTGACATGAATGACCGCCAGCTTCGCCATATTGTTGACGGTCTTCATGGAAAGGTAAATGGAGTACCTAGGGAAGATGGCTACGATATTACCGTTGCATCAGAGATTATGGCCATTTTATGCCTATCTGAAAATATAGCTGATTTGAAGGCACGACTGGAAAAAATCATTATCGGATATAATTTCCAAGGGCAACCAGTTACAGCTGGGGACCTTAAGGCAGTTGGGGCAATGGCAGCACTCCTGAAAGATGCTATTCATCCGAACCTTGTTCAAACCCTTGAACATTCCCCAGCCCTTATTCACGGAGGTCCATTTGCCAATATTGCTCATGGCTGTAACAGTGTCCTAGCGACCAAACTGGCCTTGAAATATGCAGATTATGTGGTGACAGAAGCAGGCTTTGGGGCGGATTTAGGGGCTGAAAAATTCATTGACATCAAGTGTCGTCTAAGCGGTTTACGACCTTCTGCAGTCGTACTCGTAGCGACCATCCGAGCCCTTAAAATGCATGGTGGAGTTGCCAAGTCTGACCTGGCTCAAGAAAATGTAGAAGCAGTGCTTGCAGGATTACCAAACCTTGAAAAACATCTGGAGAATATACAGGAAGTCTATGGTTTACCTGCGGTTGTTGCCATCAATAAATTCCCACTAGATACAGAGGCAGAATTAGAGGCAGTTTCTACTGCTTGTGCCAAACGTGGTGTTGATGTAGTACTGTCTGATGTTTGGGCGCATGGAGGTCAAGGAGGTCGTCAACTTGCAGAGAAAGTTGTCCAACTTGCTCAAGAAGAAAATCATTTCCAATTTGTCTATGATGTAGAAGACAGTATTGAAACCAAACTACATAAAATTGTGACAAAAGTCTATGGTGGTCAAGGGGTAAAACTCTCAGCAGTTGCTAAAAAAGAAATAGCTGAACTGGAAAGACTAGGTTTTGGTTCCTATCCAATCTGTATGGCCAAGACCCAGTATTCCTTCTCAGATAACCCTAATCTACTAGGAGCTCCGACAGACTTTACAGTGACTATTAGCAATGTCAAAGTTTCAGCAGGTGCTGGCTTTATCGTCGCCTTGACGGGCAATATTATGACCATGCCAGGTTTGCCAAAGGTCCCTGCGAGTGAAAAAATTGATATTGACAACCAGGGCAATATCACAGGTCTATTCTAAGAGAGGTGAAGGATGATAGAAGTTGAACAAATAAGAACCGGTATTCACAGTTCAGCACTTCCATCGATGATAGAAGTTGAACAGTTAAAAACAAGTGATTACCAAGAAACATCTTGGTCAGGTGGACGAACCACTCAACTCTATCTCTTTCCTACTCAGTCTTCCTATGGTGAAAGAAATTTTCAATTTCGATTGTCCACAGCAAGTATGGACACGGAACAATCGACCTTCACCTCGCTACCTTCTTATCACCGCATTTTATTAAGCTTAGATAAAACCATTGTCTTGCAGGATATGAATAGCGGTGAACAAGTGACTCTGGCCCCTTATCACATCCATCGGTTTGAGGGGGAACAAGCCATCCAATGCCTAGGAAAAGCACAGGATTTTAATATAATATTTGACGATAGTGTTCAAGCTGATTTACAGGTGATGGATGAGAACAACTGGGTGGTAGAGTGTGGGGATGATTTTCAATTTATCGTCATTTAGTTTTTCTTTTATTACTTCGTTAACTCGCCTTGCCTAACTCTAGTTATGCCTGCGGCTCGTTGCCTAGTACTAAAAGTAAACTAAAAGACTATATTTATGCCTTAGTCGATTTGGATTTCCATATAGAAGGGTGGGGAAGTGGTCATCTAGCCGCAAAGGAATTGCTGGTTGTAGAGACCAAAGAGTTGCCTCCCCGATCCCTTCATCTAACTGCTTGTCAAGCTTGCCCAAAGCCTAAGGCACTGATTGCTAAACTTAGGTCTACTGACCTAGGTAGGAACATGATCTAGAAGAAGATTTAGGAGATCATATCATGGAAAACAAACAGACACAGTTATCGACGCAGGAGAGTGCTAAATTCTCTCTGACAGGAGCGACCTTATACGGTATTAACGCTGTTATTGGGTCTGGTATCTTTCTCTTGCCGCAAAATATTTATCGGGACCTAGGTCCAGCTTCCATCGCTGTTATGCTAGGAACGGCTATCTTGACCATCATGTTGGCGGTCTGTTTTGCTGAGGTAGCAGGGTACTTTGGAAAAAACGGCGGTGCCTTTCAATATTCTAAACGTGCTTTTGGTGACTTTATTGGTTTTAATGTCGGCATCTTAGGCTGGATGGTGACCATGTTTGCCTGGGCGGCTATGGCAGCAGGTTTTGCTAAGATGTTCATCATTACTTTCCCAGCCTTTGAGGGAATGAATATTCCACTTAGTATCGGCTTGGTCATTCTCTTGTCCTTGATGAACATTGCTGGTTTGAGAACCTCCAAAGTCTTTACCATTACAGCAACCATTGCCAAGTTAATTCCGATTATTCTCTTCTCTCTTTGTGCTCTTATCTTTATCCCTAAAGGTTTGTCTAACTTTAGTCCTTTTGTTCAATTATCTGAAGGACAAACCTTGCTCGGAGCGATTTCAGGTACCGCCATCTATATTTTCTATGGCTTTATCGGTTTTGAAACCCTCTCTATCGTAGCTGGTGAGATGCGAAATCCAGAAAAAAATGTTCCTCGAGCTATATTAGGTTCCATTAGTATTGTTTCAATTTTGTATATGCTCATTATTGGTGGTACCATTGCTATGCTAGGTTCTGGTATAATGGATACAAAGGCTCCTGTGCAAGATGCTCTTGTTAAGATGATCGGTCCTGCTGGCTACTGGTTGGTATCTATTGGGGCTCTCATTTCCATCACCGGTCTTAACATGGGTGAATCCATCATGGTGCCACGGTTCGGTGCTGCCATTGCAGAAGAGGGACTTTTGCCAGCTGCCATTGCTCGAAAAAATGGCAATGATGCGCCAGTTGTAGCCATTATTATTTCTTGTGTCATTGCTGTTATATTATTATTATCAGGTTCATTTGAAATTCTTGCTACCCTCAGTGTTGTCTTCCGTTTCTTCCAATACATCCCAACAGCTCTGGCTGTTAATAAATTACGCAAAGATGAGCCGAATGCACAGGTAGTTTTCCGTCTGCCATTTGGTCCAGTTATTCCAACTATTGCTGTAGTCATCAGTTTGATTATGATTTGGGGTGACAATCCAATGAACTTTGTATATGGAGCCATTGGTTTACTGATTTCGAGTGCGATTTACTTCTTCATGCATGGACGAAAGAAAGTGTAATGGAACACTCCTGAAAAACGAAAGGATGAAAGTTATGACAAAACCACTTGTATTAGATGGAAAAAGTTTGTCTTTAGAAGATGTTGTAGCCGTTGCCAGAGCTGGTCAACAGTGCTTGATTTCAGAAGAGGCTAAGGCGGATGTGCTGGCTTCTCGTCAGATTGTGGATGATATTGTCAGGGAAAAGCGGGTTGTCTATGGGGTGACCACTGGTTTTGGTTCCCTCTGTAATGTGAGTATCCCTACAGAAGACACTATCCAACTGCAAGAAAATTTGATTCGTACCCATTCTAGCGGTTTTGGGGATCCTCTACCAGAGGATGTGGTTCGTGCTATTATGCTGATTCGGATCAATTCTCTGGTCAAAGGGTATTCAGGTATTCGGCTTGAAACCGTTGAAAAATTGTTGGAGATGTTGAACAAGGGGGTTCATCCATTTATTCCTGAAAAAGGCTCATTAGGAGCATCAGGTGACCTTGCTCCGCTTTCTCATATGGTTTTACCAATGTTAGGTTTGGGTAAGGCCTATTACAAGGGACAGTTACTTTCAGGCAAGGAAGCTATGGAGCAAGCAGGTATTGACATCATTCACCTAGCAGCAAAAGAGGGCTTAGCCTTGATCAACGGCACAACAGTCTTGACAGCTATCGGTGCCCTAGTGACTTACGATGCTATCCAGCTTTTGAAACTATCAGATATTGCTGGAGCACTTTCACTGGAAGTTCATAATGGTATTACCAGTCCATTTGAAGAAGAATTGCATCTTATCCGTCCTCAAAGTGGTCAACTTGCGACGGCAAGAAATATTCGTCATCTCTTAGAAGACAGTGGTAACACGACAGTGGCGACCATTCAGCGCGTGCAGGATCCGTATACCTTACGCTGTATCCCACAAATTCATGGTGCGAGCAAGGATTCGATTGCCTATGTCAAGGAAAAAGTAGAGATTGAAATCAACTCTGTAACGGATAATCCAATCATTTGTAAGAATGGCCACGTTATTTCAGGTGGTAACTTCCACGGAGAACCGATGGCTCAGCCATTTGATTTGTTGGGTATCGCGATTGCAGAAATCGGAAATGTGTCTGAACGCCGTGTCGAACGTTTGGTCAATAGTCAGCTCAGCAAATTGCCGTCCTTCTTGGTTAAACACCCTGGCTGTAATTCAGGCTTTATGATTACCCAATATGCCTGTGCGGCCCTAGTATCCGAGAACAAGGTTCTTTCTCATCCAGCCAGTGTGGATTCTATTCCATCTTGTGAAAACCAAGAAGACTTTGTCAGCATGGGAACAATTGCAGCCCGTAAGGCAGGGGAAATACTGAAAAATGCTCGCCGTGTCCTTGCAACAGAAATCATGGCTGCTTGTCAAGCTCTGGATTTGAAAGGGAACAGTACTCAACTTGGTAAGGGAACCAAGCCAGCCTATACAGTCTTTAGACAGCAGGTTGACTTCATCGAAAATGACAAAGACATTGAAATCTACGACGAGCTCAATAAAGCTTCGCTTGTGATTGAAAGTCCGGAATTCTTGGCTGCAGTGGAAGAGGCAGTTTCTCTGACTATCCAATATGACTAAGCCAGCCTGATCAGAATTTGACAGGAAGTAATAAGATAGCTATACTAAATAGGAGGTCTTATCAAGGAACAAGACCTCCTATTCTGTCAGAGTTTGATGATGAAGATGATAACTAGGAGAAAACATGCTAAGTAACTATTATCCAACAACCTATTCCTACTATCAAAGAGGGGTTGACGATGATCTCTATACTGCCAAATGGGGCATGGTGATGGAATTTATCGATCTCAATGACCAAACACTTGAACGCTTAGAGGGCAAGCATTTTGGGATTATTGGTTTCAAGAGTGACAAGGGTGTTTATATCAATCATGGACGTGTTGGAGCAGTAGAGGGGGCTAGCAGTATCCGAACCCAATTGGCTAAACTACCGTGGCATCTGGGCAAAGAAGTCAAGATTTATGATGTAGGGGATATAGATGGGCCTAATTGTAGCTTGGCAGAATTGCAGGACAGTCTGGCTGCAGCTGTTCAGCGGATGCTGGACTTGAACCTTTTTCCGATTGTCCTGGGTGGAGGACATGAAACGGCCTATGGACATTACAAGGGCCTGCAGGCTGGCTTAGAGCAGGAAGAGCCGATTGCTGTTATCAATTTCGACGCTCATTTTGACCTTCGTCCTTATGACCAAACAGGTCCAAATTCTGGTACTGGTTTTCGGCAGATTTATGATGATTGTAGGACAAGGGGTTACGAATTTCCTTACTTAGCCTTAGGAATTCAAGAACACAATACCAATCTCTTTCTCTTTGACTTTGTTGCTAAATCAGCAGATATTTCCTTTTTAACCGGGCAAAATCTCTATGTAATGGGCTATGAAAAAATTTGCTCTTACCTAGATGAGTTTATTCAGCGTCAGCAGGCTATCCATCTGACCATTGATATGGATTGTTTTTCAGTGGGATCTGCACCAGGTGTCAGCGCCATTCAGTCTCTTGGGATTGACCCAAACCTAGCCGTTCTACTTTTACAGTATTTGGCTGCTAGCGATAAAATTGTTGGTATCGATATTGTTGAAACATCTCCACCTCATGATATAGACAACCATACGGCCAACTTAGCAGCAACGCTTATCTTCTATCTGACACGGATTTTGGTTCAAACACACGACAGAAAATAAAGACTTTTCCTAGGATAACTAGAAAAAAGGAAGGACCATCACTGAATAGGTCCTTCCTTTTTGGTTGTATTTGTAGTTGAGCTTATTTAGTTTGCTTTCATGAAATTCTCCAAATCTTCCAGAAGTAAACGGTCGCGATAAGGGTTCAGGAATTGTTTGGCGATGTGGTAGTAGTGGCTCAAGTCCTCGTCTAATTTTTGAGCAAATGTAGCTTCTAGTAGGGGATTGTCCCTCATTTCATTCTTTAATTTTGCCATTAGGTAATAAATCATGCCCTTATCTCTTGGATTAGAATAGCGAGAAATCAAAGCTTCTTTCCTATCTAGCAGGTCATGAACACCTGTGTAGTCTTGTTTCTGACAACCTAGTAGTGCCAAATAGAGCTTGAGTTGCACTTCCTTCCAAGGATAAATCTGTTGATTGACTTCTTGAATAGACGCCTGAAAGATGGAATGAGCCTGGTCAAAATCTTGCAGATGATAGTAGGAAGTCCCCAAGCCGATATAAAAACTAAGAGTAGATGACTGTGGAGCCTGGTCTTGCATCAATTCGATAGCGTCTTTTTGCAGGTGGATGGCAGTCAGAAAATCTCTGCGAATCTGAGCCATCTCCGCCAAGTAATCCAGGGCAGCAGCAATCTGAATGGCGTATTTCTTCCGCATAGAAGCTGTCAGACTAAAGCAATCAATGGCTTCGTAGAGAAGACGACTAGCCTTCTCCTCATCCCCTAACATGAGATTAAAAAGTCCCTTAAAGCGTAGAAACATTCCGATGGCTTGGTGATCATTAGCCTCTATAGCAGTTTCCAGACCTAATTCAGCATAGTAGCCCAGGTCACTAATGTTTTCAATCTGGATGCAGTAATGGATAAACTGTCGATAGCCTTTTAGTAGGTATTCTTGTTCATGGAGGGCGTGGGCTCTGGCAATCACCTTACGGATACTGCTAACCCCCTTCTGGTAATTACCGATTCGGATATAGTAGCGACCTTCATAAAATTCAAATCGAACTTGAAGAAGCTGGAATTGACGTTGGTCGCCATAAAGCTTTTCGAGATGGGCCATGTTTTCCCGAACTTCAGCCAACTGTTCCTGGATCCAGAGCACATTCTCTTCTTCCTTGCCCCCACTTAGTTGGTCCTTACTAGAGCCCAAAGGAAAAAGATCGTAGTGTGACTTGATTGCCAGATTTAAGTGTTGTAAACGATATTCCAGAGCCATCAGAGGTTGCTTGGCAGCAGTAAAATGCCTTGCAATCTTTAGCAATAAGAGGCTGTTGTTAGGTTGAAGTTGTAATTTTTGGATGAGATGAAAGGCAATTTGTTCATGCAAAATCCTTCTTTTTGATAGAGGTAACTGATCGTAGAGAAATTCTCCTAAGACAGCTTGACGAAATTGTACTTCCAGTCGATCATCAACCTCTTTTTGCAGGATAAGGGATTTGCTGGTTAGCTGATCAACCAATACAGCCATTTCATGATGGCTTAGCCCCATTAAATTAGCCAATAGACTAACATCACTTCCAGCACTACAGGTCGAAAGGTAGTTGAGTAACTCCTCTTCTTTTGTATCAAGGGCATGGACCTGCAAAGCCATTTTTGACCGAATAGCTGCCGTTAGAGGATGGAATTCACATCCCTCCCTGATTTGCTGGGCGTATTGGTCAAGGAGAAAGAGATTGCCTTGACTAAAATGGTAAATCTGCTCTAAATTAGAAAGAGCATCCTGCTGGCTCAGTTCTTTTAAAAAGTCCTGACTGTCAGCGAGGGATAAATTTTTCAAATAAAGGTTTTCTGCAAGCTGATGGTTATACAGGTAATGCTCAAGATAATCCATTTCCTTATTTTGCCGTAAGTTTCTGGTGAATAGAAATGCTAGAGGAGCACGGCTAAGAGCATGAATACAGTCCAGCACTACTTGTAAACTCTCTTTATCCATCCAATGAGCATCCTCAATCAAGAACAGTAGAGCTCGTTTCTGACAGGTCTTTTCCAAACCATCAATCAAGTCTTCACGGTTCCTTGTTTCTTCCAAAGGCAGTCTTGTATCCAATGTCTCTTGGAAAATCCATTGATAGTTATGACTTATCTTTCGCCAAATGGAGTATGGCTTGTAGAGGTCCTCTGGTAAACAGTTGATATGAATGATAGAAAACCGTTGGTCCTGGTTAGCCAAAACTTGACGGACCAGGCTTCGTTTTCCTGAGCCAACTTCACCATGGAGGAAAAAGGCACGACTACCAGTTTCTAAGACAGCGGCTAGGAAATGTTCGATAGCATGAATTTCTTCAATTCTTCCAAAAAAGTAGTCGGTTTTGGGAGCTAGCTGGGAGTCTTTTTTCTCTGCATAATCCCTGACGACTTGATAATAGAGGTTTTTTATCGATTCACCAGGTCCGATTCCGAGCTCCTTATCCAATAGTTGTGCCAAGCGATGATAGGTTTCAATAATCTTTCGTGTCTGTCCTTCCTCCAAATAGAGTTTCATCAAGCTAAGATAATGCTCTTCATTGAACTCATCCATGCTAATCATCCGAAGGATGAGGTGCTCAGCTCCCTCTAGGTCAGACAAGCGCTCTTGTTTTTCCAGCAACTGCTGACAAGCTGTCAGATAGGTCTTTTCCAGTTGGGACTTGATTTTTTCTATCCAAAAGTCAAACTCTTGGCAATTCTTGATATAAAAATTTTCCAGAAACTCTCCCTTGAAGAGATGGAGCTGGTGAACAGGGTCTGACAAGAATAGCTGCACATCACAGGCAATAGCAATATGGGGATTGATAGCAAGCATGGACCTGCTGGGACTGACAATAGCTTCACATCCTAGCTCTCTGTTGGTCTGATAAATAGTATTCCGTAAGTTTTTTCTAGCCTTCTCGGAATTTTTATCCCCCCACAAGAGTGTAGCTACCTCTTCACGACTGGCTTCACCTTTTAACATAAGATAATAAATCAGGGCACTGATTTTTGCATAGGATGGTGTGATTTCCGCTTGATTGACTAAGATAGTCGGAGTTCCAAATAGTAAACAAGATAACCTTGTCATAAGTAAGCGCCTCCATTTGTTCTTGTATCTACTATAACAAAAAAATATAAGGAAAACAAATGATATATTATGATGTGTAGAAATGATTTCTACTGAAATAGAATGAGCATCTTGACTGCTTTTACGAATACATAGGATGAGGAGGAAATATGTTTATCGTAAAAAATAAAACCAATCACTTGTTTAATCTCCTAGAACTTCAGGCTTTGAGAGATGAAGACTTTTATTGTCCCCAGTGTTCTAGTCCAGTCCGCTACCGTTCTGGTAAAATCCTACGACCACACTTTGCCCATGTTAGTCGGAAAGACTGCCCGTTTTTTACGGAGAATGAATCTGCCCAGCACCTCTCCCTCAAATCAGAGCTTTACAGTTGGCTGGTAGAAAAGGAGCCGGTTGAGTTGGAAAAATACCTACCAGAGATTAACCAACTAGCAGATTTATTGGTGAATAAGCGACTCGCCTTAGAGGTCCAATGTTCCAGTCTGCCGATTTCTCGTTTGCAGGAACGGACACAGGCTTATCATGAAGCTGGTTACCAGGTTCTATGGTTGTTAGGCAAGGATTTGTGGCTCAAGGATAGGTTGACCAAATTGCACAAGCAGTTTCTCTCCTTTAGTATGAATATGGGCTTTCACCTCTGGGAATTGGATGATGAGAAGAATGAGTTAAGACTTCGTTACCTCATTCATGAAGACTTGCGGGGCAAGGTGCATTGTCTGACCAAGGCCTTTCCCTTTGGTCAGGGAAACTTACTGGATATATTACGATTACCATTTGCCAAGCAAACCCTATCTAGCATGACTTGTCCAATGGATGAGGATTTGCCTCGCTACATTGCTCAACAGCTTTATTACAAATCCCCCAAATGGCTTGCCCTGCAAGCAGAGGCTTATGGACATGGAGAAAATCTACTGACCAAGACAGCATTAGACTTCTATCCCCAAATCCGCCTGCCCCGCTCTGCCATTGGCTTTGCCCAGATCAAGCAAGACCTGACACCGATTTACCAAGCATTTGACCAGTTTTACGACAAAGTGGAAAATCAGAGAAAACAAGTCTTGTATCCACCTATAATTTATAGACAACTTGTGTAAATAATGATATAATAAAAGAAAAGGTTTACAAGGAGGTCTTGTGATGAAACGGAGTCGAGTAACTATAATAAGTGCTTCTTTACTCTTATTGGCATGCCTATCAGCCTGTGCTGTAAAGTATAAGGAAGGACAAACCAGCACTGACTCGAGTCAGCAAGTGCAAACAATCAATGAGGAAGAAGCACAGAAATTTACCTCCCAACATAGTCAGAAAGTAGTCTCTAAGGAAGTAGCAGAAGGCGGAGGTACAAGCATTACTTTTGAAGATGGGACGGCGTTTCTCCATACCCCAGCTTCGCCCCTTGGAGAACACTATAGCCTCTCTTATCCAAGCGGCTGCATGGTGATCTATTTTGTCGAGAGTGGGGATTACACCCTAGCGACGGATAAATATGAGGGTGAGGAGAAAGCAAGCGAAGCTAAGGGGCAGGTTGGACAGTATTTTGCAGAAAGTGGCTACTCTATTTCTTTTGCAAATGATGGTGCTCTCCTCATTGACTTACAAGGAAATTTCACCCATCAGTATGATGGCAAAGAGAAAAAAGGAAGTGTTAAAGATGCAGAAGGAAGTAGTTATGTCGATAGCTTGTTAAACAAATATGGCATTCCTAACCTTGCCTTTTATGACAGCTTTGTCAAGGAAGCAGTAGCAGATGCTGAGACATATTTTGTAGATAATGAATGAGGTTTAATACTCTTCGAAAATCAAAATCAGACGTTGTTAACTTGATTTGATGAACTTCAGTTCATATGCATCTGCGTCGCCAAGTCTGTTTTTGATTTTCATTGAGTATGAGACTAAAATTTGAACAGTTAAAAATAGCATAGTTTCAACTTTCCTTATAAAGTTCACTATGCTATTTTCTTTTTTTAGCCTTTTTATGGATTGATCCAGACAGCTGAGACATAGTCTTCAGACAAGGTGGTCTGGCTGACAATTTTCTGAGTCTTCATATTGTAAATCAAAAGTTGATTTGCCAAAATCATCATCAAATATTGATCGTCAATTTGGCGAATGTGGTCAATGTAGTGAGGGCGAGGATTTAAGTCCTTCAAGGTATGGTAGCTTTCCTCACCAGTCTGCGTATGATAAATGGTGAAAGAAATTGGGCTAAACATGCCATTTTGATGTTCAATGAGGAGAAGGTTTTCATCCTTGAGAGCATGGAGGGTGCTTGGTGAGGGATGTTCTAACGTTACTGACGAAAATGTTTTTGTTTTTGTATCGAAGGTCAGGAGTTCAGAAGATTGTTGGATACCTTCATAGGAACTTGTTTTCTTTCCCAAACTAGGTAGATAGATGACTCCATTGACCAAGAGTCCATCGCCTGTTGCTAATGTATTGTCGTATTCGAAAACTTCTTGTTTTGAAAAATCTTTCTTATCAAACACCACTAGGACATTTTCTTCTGTTCCATTTTGAGAAAAATCTTTCACAAATCCAGTTAAATAGACTGAAGTCTGGTCTGCCATGACTGGAGCATTTGGAATGAAGTCATCGTTTAGTACAAGAGTTTGAATGTTTTCAAATTGCTTATCGAATTGGACCAAGTGGTGATAAGGACCTGCTGTATAAAAGTCTTGTCCATCTGTACCGCTGATATAGCTACTATACTTACTTGGCTTGCGCAAGACAGTGCCAGTATTGAAATCAATGGATATCAGATTATCGTTAATGAATTTTTGTTGGTCATTTGCAAAGACTAAATACCGATCTTCAAGGATATAATTTTTACCAGAGCCAAAATAGCCTTCTGAATTCATTTTCTGGGTATGAAGCAGTTGAGGTTCTTGACCATTTAGCTGAAAGGCTTCGACCTTTCCAGGATAAATCAAGTAAAAATCAGCATTCTCATCTAAGCTTATTTTATTATGCTGGTAGACATAGAGTTTCCAGCTGAGAAATGGAAAAACCAGACAGGATAGAAGGAAGATAGAAAGTATCAGTTTTTTCATAGAAAGACCTCCTCTCTATTTTAGTATATCCTAAATGGCAAACACAATCAATTATTTATGTGTTAATATAATAAAAATATCATGCAAGTTTCCTTACATGATAGTGGATATTATTTTCCAAGACAGAATTGGCTAAAGAGTTGGGTAATGAGTTCATCTGGAGCAGCATCGCCTGTGATTTCTCCTAAAATCTGCCAACAGCGTGTCAGGTCAACCTGTAACAAGTCGACTGGCATGCCCATTTCCAGACCGTCGTTGACAGCTTGTAGGCTTTGGACGGCTTGCTCAATCAGGGAAATGTGGCGGGAGTTGGAGAGGTAGGTGGCATCTTGCTCGACCAGACCAGCATTTTCAAAGAAGAGCTGGTTGATTTTTTCTTCGATTTGGTCGATGTTCTGGTTTTTCAAGACGGAAATGCGGATGATATCCTCAGGCAGTTGGTCTGCTTCAATCTGCTCTTCCAGGTCGGTCTTGTTAAGCAGGACGATACGGTTGGCCAAATCTGAAATGGCTAGGAGATTGCGATCTTGCTCGGTCAGTGGCTCGGATGCGTTGAGGACTAGCAGGATGAGGTCGGCCTCCTCAAGGGCTTTTTTAGACCGTTCCACACCGATTTTTTCAACGATGTCGTCTGTTTCACGGATACCTGCGGTGTCAATCAGCTTGAGGGGGACGCCTTTGATGTTGACGTATTCTTCGATAACGTCGCGGGTTGTTCCAGCGATGTCTGTAACGATGGCTTTTTCCTCGCGGAGAAGATTATTGAGCAGGCTGGATTTTCCCACATTTGGACGACCGATAATAGCGGTTGCGATGCCTTCACGCAGGATTTTTCCACGGCGGGCTGTACGGAGGAGATTTTCCAACAGGGCTTGGAACTGGAGGGTCTTTTCACGGACCAGCTCTGTCGTCGCCTCCTCGACGTCGTCGTACTCAGGGTAGTCGATGTTGACCTCGACCTGTGCCAGTGTGTTGAGAATCTCCTGGCGGGTGTCGTTGATGAGCTGGGAGAGGGAGCCGTCAAGCTGGCGGACGGCATTGTGCATGGCCTTGTCGGTCTTGGCACGGATGACATCCATGACGGCTTCAGCTTGTGTCAAATCCACACGACCGTTGAGGAAGGCCCGCTTGGTAAACTCGCCCGGTTCAGCCATTCGAGCCCCTTGGCGAATTAGGAGTTGGAGGATTTCGTTGGTAACGGCGATGCCTCCGTGGGTGTTAATCTCAATGACATCTTCGCGGGTGAAGGTCTTTGGAGAACGCATGGCTCCAACCATAACCTCGTCCAGCACTTGCCCCGTCGCAGGATCGATAATGTGGCCGTAGTTGAGGCTGTGGCTGGGAACCGTTGCTAAGTCCTTGCCCTTGAAAACCTTGCTGGCAATGGCAAATGCATTCGTCCCAGACAGGCGGACAATCCCAATGGCCCCCTCACCGAGAGGGGTGGAAATAGCGGTAATAGTGTCGAATTCTTTGGTAATCATAATAATGTGCTTTCTAACTAGAACAAGTAAAGTGCTTTTATATAAGAGATTGTTTGTCACTAATCGTTGCAGTTTTTTGAGAGAATACTGACTGTATTTTGCAAAAAACTAAGGCTGAGTAGCTGATAAACTATCCTTAGATGTAAGTACGGAACTGTGAATACAGGTTCTTAAATCTTACCTATAAGTTTAACATGGAATGATGAAAAAAGCACAGATGAGGAATGGATAGTACAAACATATGTATAGAAAACGGTTTAAAGGTTGATATAATAACAAAAGAGATAAAAAGCACCGAATCAGTGCGTAAACTTGGTTATGGACTAAAACTTATTTTCACTTGCTGAGTCTTTTAGACTGCTAACTCTGTCGGTCAAAGATTTCTGAGTAAGTGATTTAGTCATAGCCTAACATTACACCAGTGGGGAACCGCTGGTTTTTAACTTAAACAAAGGAATATTTTCATATGAGAGATTGTAAGACAAGATTCGAAATTCGATGGAACTATGGTATAATGGAAGAAATGAGGGGAAGAGGTATGATGTATCATAAAATAATTGCTACGGACATGGATGGAACCTTTCTACGAGAGGACCATCATTTTGACAAGGAGCGTTTCCGCCGCCTACTTGAGCAATTTAAAACCAAAGGCTATCTGTTTGTAGCGGCAAGTGGTCGCTCTCTGCCCGGTTTAAAGCTTTTGTTCGAGGATTTCTTAGATGATATTGCCCTGGTTGCAGAAAATGGGGCGGTCGTTCTTTATAGAAATCAAACGATTTATATGGATGACCCCATTCAGCCAAAAACCTATTTATCTTTAGTGGATGAACTGGTTAAGAGTGGCTATGTTCAATCCCAACATATTACCCTATCTGGTTTGAAGGCCTGCTATATGCTGGATAGGGTGGAAGATGAGCTATATCAAGTCCTATCTGACTATTACCAAGATATTGTCTTGCTTCCGAGCTTTGAGGATATTTCTGAGGACATCATTAAATTAAATCTTTATATCGATGAGGCAATTCGCGCTGAAGCACAGGACTGGATAAACCACCATTTTCAACAACTGACGGCAGTGACTACTGGTTTTACATCGATTGATATTATCTTATCAGGTGTGCATAAGGGAATTGGTCTTTCTCATTTATGTAAGCACCTTGGCTTGTCTGGAAAGGATTTGATTGCCTTTGGGGACAACCAAAACGACCTTGAAATGATGAAACTGGCAGCATTTTCTGTTGCAACAGCAAATGCGATTGATGAGGTCAAGTCGCAAGCGGATTTGGTGATTGGACATTGTAACGAAGAGGCCGTATTGGCCTACATGGAGGAATTAGTAAATGGCAATTAAGTTGATTGCATTAGATTTAGATGGAACGCTTCTGACATCAGATAAACGGATTTCAGAGGCAAATAAGAATGCCTTGCAGGCAGCGCGTGAGCGTGGAGTTTATGTAGTTCTGACGACAGGTCGTCCCTTGCAAGCAATTGGCACCTTCTTAGAGGAATTGGATTTGCTGGGTGAGGGGCAGTACTCCATTACCTTTAATGGTGGTCTGGTTCAGGAAAATACAGGTCGGATTTTGGATAAGGTTGGCTTTACCATTGAGGAAGTGCGCACCATTCGTCAGGTGACCAATGAGCTAGATTTGCCACTGGATGCAGTCTATGGTGGGGATGTCTATTCTCTACCGGCAGCCCATGAGTCCCTCTATCTAACAGCCAATCCTCTCTTAAATAAAATTATAGTGACAGATGAGGAGTTGCCAGAGGATGTCATCTATAACAAGGCAGTATCAGCTGTGGCAGCAGATTTTTTGGATGAACAAATTCCAAAAATTCCTGCGGAACTGCATGAGCGTTTTGAGATTTTCAAATCGCGTGATATCTTGCTCGAGTGGAGTCCTAAGGGTGTCCATAAGGCCAATGGCTTGGCCAAGTTGATTGGTTATCTTGGAATTAACCAGTCAGAAGTTATGGCTTGTGGCGATGAGGGCAATGACCTTTCCATGATTGAATGGGCTGGCCTGGGTGTTGCCATGGCCAATGCGACTGATGAAATTAAAGCGGCAGCCAAGGTAGTCTTGCCTAAGACCAATGATGAAGATGGCATTGCCTGGGCAGTGGACCACTATGTATTGAACGAGGACTAGTATGGGATTATTTGATCGATTATTTGGGCAAACGGCTCAGGAAGAGCCTAGAGAAGAAGTTGTTGAAGAAATTGAAGTAGAGCAGTCGGCTTCTAGCGAAGATACTGCACCTATTGAAGTTGAGTCAGCTAGTCAAGAAAAGGAACTGTTCCAGTCTGATGTAGCAGAGTCTGACTTGACGGCCGAGCAAGAAGCTCATAAACAACGGACCTTAGACATGATGGCCCAGTATTATGCGGCCAAAGAAGCCGCTGCGGCCCGTGTGAAGGAAGCGCAGGAACAAGGTTTTGACCCTGCTATTCAAACCAAGGTCAAGGAAGAGCCTGTTGAGGAAGTTGTTCCAGTAGAGCAGGAGAGCGAGCAGGATAAGTACCAGCGGACCTTGAAAAAGACCCGTACAGGCTTTGGGGCAAGGCTCAATGAATTCTTTGCCAATTTCCGTTCGGTTGATGAAGAATTTTTCGAAGAGTTGGAAGAAATGCTGATTTTGTCAGACGTAGGTGTGCAAGTTGCTTCTACTCTGACAGAGGAGCTCCGCTATGAAGCCAAGCTACAAAATGCCAAGAAGACAGATGAACTCCGTCGGGTTATCATCGAAAAATTGGTGGATATTTACGAAAAAGACGGCCAGTTCAGCGAGCAGATCAATTTCCAAGAGGATTTGACCGTCATGCTCTTTGTCGGTGTCAACGGCGTTGGGAAGACGACGTCTATCGGTAAGTTGGCCTATAAATACAAGCGGGCTGGCAAGAAGGTCATGCTGGTTGCGGCGGATACCTTCCGTGCGGGTGCGGTAGCCCAGCTGGTCGAGTGGGGGCGCCGTGTCGATGTGCCAGTGGTCACAGGTCCAGAAAAGTCAGACCCAGCTAGCGTGGTCTTTGATGGGGTAAAACGTGCCGTGGCAGAAGGCGTGGATATTCTCATGATTGACACAGCAGGTCGTTTGCAAAATAAAGAAAACCTCATGGCAGAGCTGGAAAAAATCGGTCGCATCATCAAACGAACTCTGCCTGATGCACCGCATGAAACCCTCTTAGCACTGGACGCCTCCACAGGTCAAAACGCCCTTAGTCAAGCCAAGGAATTTGCGAAAATTACCCCATTGACAGGCCTGGTCTTGACCAAGCTAGACGGTACAGCAAAAGGTGGTGTTGTCCTTGCCATCCGTCAGGAACTAGATATTCCAGTCAAGCTGATTGGTTTCGGTGAGAAAATCGATGACATCGGAGAATTCAAATCCGAAGAGTTCATGCGTGGACTCTTGGAAGGATTGGTATAGAATGAAAAAAGTAGTTAACTGTGATAGTTAGCTACTTTTTTGTTGGTCCATAATCTTTGTAATTTCTTCTGCAGTGTCCACCATGCCCCGTTGGTACCAAGCAGTGCAGGCTCCTAGAATGGAATAGCCGACAAAGGCATAGGAATAGGCAACTTCAGTCGGTAATGTAGAAAGGCTTTGCTTGTCCGTTAAGAGTTGTGCAATTAAAATTTCCTTCCCACTTTTGAAAAGACAGTCAATCAAGTGTTTATTCAGCTGAAAAAAGGCAAACAGTGTTGGGAAGGATAGGTCGGTTCCATGCTCTGTTTGATAGGCTTGGAATGCAGATTTCAAGGCTAGCTCCAATATAGCATCCTTGCTTTCAAAATTTCGATAGAAGCTAATTCGGGTTACCCCAGCCCGTTTTGCAATGTCAGTTATGGTGATTTTTTCATACTCCTTATGTTGAATGAGTTGCAGTAAAGCTTCTTGAATATAGTGACTAGCTGACATGATACAAACTCCTTTGATTTGTTACATATGGCTGCATTGTTATTGCATAAGAAATAATTAAATGTTACACTTGTTACATCTTAAATGAAATAAATTGAAATGTCAAGGAGTAAAAATGACAATCAAACGTTGGCTTATCTTAGGGATTATCGCAGTTGTTGGATTTTTAATTGGTCGCTTGTTGGTCCGTATTTTTCTTAACCTACTCTTAGGTGGAACACTTTGGGGAGGCAATTTCCTATGAGAAGGAGAAAATTTGTGGGCTTAGGTATTCTAGTATTTGTCTTAGCTGTCCTTATTGGTGTGGCTTCAAAACACTTTTTGAAACCTGCTTGGGCTAAAGAATATTCGGTGGAATGGTCTGACCAGGTGGGGAGAATGGTGACTGATTTGTCCTACGGAGAGGAAGAAGCACAGAAGTTTGACCTCTATCTGCCTGCTGATACTAGTAAAAAATCTTATGGACTGGTTGTCTATCTCCATGCAGGAGGATTTACAAGTGGTGATAAAAAAGACGACCAGCAGATGTTGCAATGGCTTGCTTCTAAGGGCTATGTAGCAGCTGGCATCAACTATACCTTGCGGACAGATGAGAATGGAGCAAGTGTTACTTCTCAGGCTCAGGAAATCAAAGACAGCATTCCTCATGTGATTGAGGCGGCTAAAAATGAAGGCTATACAATTGACAAAATGGCTATTTCAGGTGGTTCAGCTGGTCATGCTCTAGCTATGATTTACGCTTATCGAGATGCCAAAGAAGCTCCTGTTCCTGTGGTTTTGACCTTCGGTGGCGTTGGCCCTTCTAGCTTTTACATGGAAGATTGGGGCATTTATGGAGCAGATACCAATCATGAGGCGGCTGCGGGGCTTGTCAGTGCCACGTCAGGTCAAGAAGTAACAGAGGAGATGATTATGGACGGTAGTTACAAGGAGATTGTCAATGAAATCTCAGCAGTCCACTGGGTGACGGAAGAAACCGTACCAAGCGTAGTCATCTATGGCAAGCATGATAAGGTGCAACCTTATAAAGCAGCAGTGCGATTAGAAAAAGCTTTGAAAGAAAATGGTGTTGATTACCAGTTTCTTACCGCTGAGCATTCAGGCCACGGTTTACAGAATGACGATGCTGTCTATAAAGAGTATATGATGCTTGTGGAAGAATACCTCGCAAAATATATGCCGGTTGATTAGTTGAATTAGTTCATCGTTGACATCGGAGAATTTAAATCTGAAGAGTTCATGCGTGGGCTATTAGAAGGATTGCTATAGAAAAATATGCTGGACGAGATATCCTTGGTGGAGGTCTCGTTCAGCATATTTTTGATTATTGGGAAGAAGTACTGGTTGACGTACTGCTTTCTGCACCCGAACTGGCTGTACTGCTTGTGGAACTGCCGTTCAATTCTAGGTAACTTGGTGCTTTGAAGAGGTCAACAGTGGATTGGTTTCCATTCTGGCTGTAGAGGCTGGTTGATTTAGCCCCAAGCTCGTTTTCTAGTGCAATCTCAGCAGCCAATGAATCAATGTAGTTGTATTGGCTAGCATCTAAAGCAGGCAGGCCGTTATCAAAGAAACGAATGAGGTCCCCAGTTTGAATGGCATCACTAGCAGCAAGTTGGGCAGAGACTGCTTCCTTGATGGCATCAATTTCTTTCTGGGTTATTTCATCTGGATTGGTAATTTCGATACCTGTTTCGGTATAGTAAATCTTTCCTGCGTAGCTGGTGTATTTGGGTGTAATGAAGCTTCCTTCTGTACGGAGAGCCACGATTTGTTTGTTTTGAGGTGACAATAAATCCTGCCCGACTTGTAAGAATTGATTTGCCTTTATACCAAGTAGGTGTTCCAGTGTTGGTAGGGCGTCAATCTCCCCTCCAAATGTATGGAAGATTCCACCGTTGGTCATGCCTGGGATGACAATCATATAGGGAACTCGTTGGAGCATGGCATTATCAAATTCTGTCCACGTTTGCGGGTCCTTATTCAAGAGCGGAGCCAAATCTGGATTTCGCGAATTAGAGATGCCATAGTGGTCGCCGTAGAGGACAATAACGGAATGTTCGTAGAGACCAGTTGCCTTCAAATAGTCAAAGAAGGACTTGATGGAAGTATCCAAATAATTGGCAGTTGCAAAATAGCCGTTAATAGTTTCATCATCCGTATCAGCCAGGGGAAATCCTTTCTCATCGCCAATCAAGCTGGTGGTATAAGGATAGTGGTTGGATACGGTGATGAATTTGGCATAAAATGGTTGCTGCATCCGTTCTAAATATTTGATAGAATCCGCAAACATGATTTTATCATTTAAACCATATTGGAATGAGTTTTCTTCAGTGGCTTCAGAGAAGTAGGACTGGTCAAAGAAATAGTTATATCCCCACTGTTTGTAGGTGTTATTTCTATTCCAAAAACTAGCTGAATTTCCGTGGAAGACAGCAGATGTATAGCCGCCGTTTTGGGATAGGATATAAGGGGCTGCTTGCTGGGTATTGCTTCCACCATACTGGACCATAAAGGAACCTTGGTTTAATCCAAATAAGGAAGTTTCAATCATGGTTTCAGCATCGGATGTTTTACCTGCCTTTACTTGATTGAAGAAATTAGAGAAAGCTAGAGTAGAGTTGGAATGATAGAGGGAATTGAGGAAGGGAGTTACCTCGTATTCTGCTCCATTAACCTTTAGCTTGTAATCAATGACAAATTGTTGCAGACTTTCAAGATGGAGATAGATGACGTTGCGCCCCTTGGCGATACCGAAATAGCTATCGTTGGGCTGGGCATAGTGTTCCTCAACATACTGTTTAATAGGTTCAAGGTCACTTGGATTGGCTCCCGAGCGATCCTTATGGGCAGTATAGGCTTGGTTGGCATTGTAGCCTAGAAAGGCTGGTAGGCCCAGTGCTCTGACGATATAGGTGTTTGAAAACCCCCGTGTCAACAATTCAGGTCGATCAACTTCGGCCAAAAATAGATTGATGGAGAAAAGCAGGGCAGAGAATGCTGTAATAGCAAAGCTAGCCTTTGGATAGAAAGGCTGTTTATCCCAACTGACATTTTTCCGATAGAGGAGGATACCAAAAGCGATAAAGTCCAAAAAATAGACCAGATCCCACGGTCTGAAGAGTTTAATAGCTGCCTCACCAAGACCAGCAGAAACACTAGAAGTTGCCATCATGGTTGAGATGGAAATATAGTCTGAAAATTCTCGGTAGTAAACAGCGTTTGAAAATAGCCAGGCAAAGAGAAGGAAATACATTCCACTGGCTAGTCCATAAAACAGCTTTGTCTGTTTGGCATAGAGAGCTAGCCCTATTAAGAGTAAGCCGATTGGCAAGGGGTTGATAATGGCAATGACATGCTGGAATATCCCTTGTAAATCTAAGCTAAAATCAACATAGTAGGCCCAGAGAGTTTTGAGCCAATACATCACTAGAAGGATGAGGACGAAGCCAAAACGAGTTTTGGAATACTCTTTGACATGGTCAATTATTTTTTTCACAAATAAACCTCAAGGTCCTTTCTAAGAACCTGTATTCATAGTTCAGCACTTCCATCTAAGGCTAGTTTTTCAGCTAGTCAGCCTTAGTTTTTTCAACATACAGTCAGTATTCTTTCAAAAAACAGCCTTGATTAGCGAAAAAGGATCACTTCTATATAATCACTTCACTTGTGAATACAGGTTTTAAATCTCAGTTCATTATACCATAATTTTAAAATAAGCCTCAAAGTTTGGAGTTTTTTTGGCATATATGCAGAATCGTGTTATAATAAATTTATGAAAATAAGGGTAAATCGAATTGCAGAGCAGAAGATCAACAAGGGCATTCAACTCCTAGATAGTGCTGATTTTTCAGGATTTTCTGTGACAGAAGATAAGCTTTTTGACCTAATTTCTGAAACAGGCAAACATTTAGGGAAGGCTTATCTTTCTCCGCAGAACAAGGGGATTGGCTGGTTATACAGTCACTCCAAAGAAGAATTGACAGAAAGCTACTTTGTGAACCTATTTAATAAGGCACGACAAAAGCGACATCATTTTTATCAGTCAGACTTGACCAATGCCTTTCGCTTATTCAATCAAGATGGGGATGATTTTGGTGGTTTGACGGTTGATTTATATGATGAATTTGCCGTCTTTTCGTGGTATAATACCTTTGTTTATTCTATCAAAGAAAAGATCGTTTCTGCCTTTCAAGAGGTGTTTCCAGAGGTGAAGGGGGCTTATGAGAAAATCCGCTTTAAAGGGGTGGATTATGAGTCAGCCTTTCTTTACGGACAAGAGGCACCAGAAAATTTCACCGTCTTAGAGAATGGTGTTGCTTATCAAGTTTTCATGAATGACGGCTTGATGACAGGTATTTTCCTCGATCAACATGAGGTACGCGGTTCACTGGTGGATGGTCTGGCGACAGGTAAAACCCTGCTCAATATGTTTTCTTATACGGCAGCCTTCTCCGTTGCTGCAGCTATGGGAGGAGCAATAGAAACAACTTCGGTTGACTTAGCCAAGCGATCGCGTGAACTTTCGAAAGCTCATTTTAAGGTTAATGGTATAGAATTAGATCATCATCACTTTGTGGTCATGGATGTCTTTGAATATTTCAAGTATGCTAAGCGCAAGGGATTGACTTATGATGTCATTGTCTTGGACCCACCCAGCTTTGCCCGTAATAAAAAGCAGACATTTTCGGTAGCCAAGGATTACCACAAACTAATTTCTCAGTCCTTAGAGATTTTAAATCCAAATGGGCTAATCATTGCATCAACCAATGCAGCCAATGTTACGGTTGAGAAATTCCGTCAGCAGATTGAGAAAGGGTTTGGTTCTCAAAAACATGGCTATTTGGCAGCCTATCGCCTACCAGCCGATTTTACAATCAATAAAAATGATGAAAGTAGTAATTACCTCAAGGTCTTTACGATAAGGGTAGAAAAATGAGAATAGTAGTACCTATTATGCCTAGAAATTTGGAAGAAGTAGAGGCTCTTGATGTGGGGAGATTAGCAGAAGCAGATCTCATTGAGTGGAGAGCGGATTACCTTCCAAAAGAGGATATTCTAAGAGTAGCTCCTGCCATTTTTGAAAAATGCAATGGCAAGGAAGTGATTTTTACAGTTCGAACGACCCGTGAGGGTGGCTATTTGGATTTGGCAGATCAGGAATATGTGGACTTGATTAAGGAAGTGGCTGCCCTCTATCAGCCAGACTACATTGATTTTGAATATTATTCCTACCAGTCAGTTTTTGAACAGATGTTGGAGTTTCCAAATCTTGTTTTGAGTTATCATAATTTTGATGAAACACCTGCTAACTATTTGGAAATCATGTCTGAATTGACCAGCCTTTCGCCAGCAGTAGTTAAAATGGCGGTCTTGGCAAAGAGTGAGCAGGATGTCTTGGATGTTATGAACTATACTCGTGGCTTCAAGACCTTAAATGCTGAACAGACCTTTGCGACCATTGCCATGGGTGAGCTAGGAAAAATCACACGGATTGCAGGGGTAATTACTGGTTCTTGTTGGACCTTTGCAAGTTTGGATGAAGTATCGGCTCCAGGACAGATGTCTTTGGCCAATACACGTAAGTTTTTGGAAATTTTGGAGAATTAAATATGCGTTATTTAACAGCTGGTGAGTCCCATGGACCACGCTTAACAGCCATCATCGAGGGAGTTCCAGCTGGTCTTCCTTTGACTGCAGAAGATATCAATGCGGACTTGAAACGTCGCCAAGGTGGTTACGGTCGCGGCAGCCGGATGCAGATTGAAACAGACCGTGTAGAGATTACAGCCGGTGTTCGTCATGGTAAGACCACGGGGGCCCCAATTACCCTTAATGTCACTAATAAAGACCACCAAAAGTGGTTGGATATTATGGCTGTAGAAGATATTGAGGACAAGCTCAAGAGCAAGCGTCGTATCAGACATCCTCGTCCAGGTCATGCGGACTTGGTTGGTGGAATAAAGTACCGTTTTGATGATTTGCGAAATTCCTTGGAGCGTTCCAGTGCGCGTGAAACAACCATGCGTGTGGCAGTAGGTGCTGTTGCCAAGCGAATTTTGGCTGAGCTTGATATTGAAATAGCTAACCACGTTGTCGTTTTCGGTGGTAAGGAAATTGATGTTCCAGATGGCTTAACTGTTGCAGAAATTAAAGAACGTGCAGCCAAGTCGGAAGTTTCCATCGTTAACCAAGAGCGTGAAGAGGAAATCAAGGCTTATATTGACCAAATCAAGCGTGATGGGGATACCATTGGTGGTGTTGTCGAAACCATTGTTGGCGGTGTACCTGTTGGTCTGGGTTCCTATGTTCAATGGGATAAGAAATTGGATGCTAAACTGGCTCAGGCAGTTGTTTCTATCAATGCTTTTAAAGGAGCAGAGTTCGGGGTTGGTTTCCAAGCAGGCTACCTAAAAGGTAGTCAGGTCATGGATGAAATTATGTGGTCTAAACAAGAGGGCTACACACGCAGAACCAACAATCTCGGCGGTTTTGAAGGTGGCATGACAAATGGTGAGCCCTTGGTGATCCGTGGTGTTATGAAACCAATTCCAACCCTCTATAAGCCTTTGATGTCCGTTGATATTGACACGCATGAGCCTTATAAGGCGACTGTGGAGCGTTCTGACCCAACGGCTCTTCCAGCAGCTGGTGTGGTTATGGAATCTGTAGTTGCTACAACCATTGCAACAGAAATCTTAGAGAAATTCTCTTCTGATAACATGGAAGAATTAAAGGCTGCAGTAGCAAGTCACCGTGATTATGTTAGAAATTTCTAGGTCGACAATGAAAAAAACTATTTTGATAGTCGGTCTAGGACTGATCGGAAGCTCTCTAGCCCTCTGTATCCGCAAACAACACCCAGATTATCATATCTTAGGTTATGAACCCAATCAAGCATCAGCAAGTATAGCAATGGAAAGACAGATGGTTGATGAGCTATCGGATAATCTAGCTGAACTAGCTGGTCAAGCAGATGTGATATTACTCTGTGTTCCCATTCAAGTGTCACTTGACTTGATAGAAGCCTTAAGTCACATGAAGCTGAAAGAGGCGGTCTTGATTACGGATACGGGTTCGACCAAGTCGGCTATTGTAGATGCTGCTGAGAAATTTTTGCTTCCCAAACAAATCAATTTCCTTGGTGGACATCCCATGGCGGGTAGTCACAAGTCAGGGGCTGCCGCTGCAGATTTACACTTGTTTGAAAATGCCTATTTTATCATGACCCCCTGTCAGGCTACCAAGGTAGATGCTGTTCCTAGATTGACAGATTTACTGTCTGGAACAGGTGCCCGCTTTGTCCAGATTGATGCGGTAGAGCATGATAAGGTAACAAGCCAGATTTCCCATTTTCCGCATGTCTTGGCATCTAGCCTTATGAACCAGGCTGGTGATTATGCAAGTGATCATCCATTCACCAACAATTTTGCTGCGGGTGGTTTTCGGGATATGACCCGTATCGCTGAGAGTGAGCCGGGGATGTGGACCAGCATTCTCATGACCAATCCAGAAGCGATTTTGGATAGGATTGAGGAGTTTCAAAAGAGATTAAGTCAAGTGTCAACTGTCTTGAGGTCTGGAGATAAAGAAGCTATTTGGGAATTCTTTGAAAAAGGACGTCAGACTCGCAAGGTTATGGAAATTCATAAGCGGGCCGGTGTGGATTCCTTTTATGATTTATTCCTTAGCGTTCCTGATGAGGAAGATACGATTTTGAAGGTTTTGGAGGTTCTACGTGGAATTTCCATTGTCAATATCCGTATCAATGAAGAGAACCGTGAAGATATACACGGTATATTACAAATTACGTTTAAAACAAGAGAGAATTTGGAGGAGGCTTCGCAGCGATTGCGAATCCAGACCAACTACCAAATTAACCATGATTAAAGGAGAAAGTTTATGTCAACAAATATCTATGATATTGCAAATGAATTGGAACGTGCTATCCGTAACCTGCCTGAATATAAGGCGGTAGAGGCAGTCAAAGTTTCCGTTGAAGGCAATCCTGAAGCCAAAGAAATTTTGGAGAGCTATATCGCTTTCCAAAAAGGTATTCAGGAAAAATTACAAGCGGGTGATATTCCTACAGAAGAAGATCAAAAAACCATGTTGGATTTCAATAAGAAAGTTCAAGCCAATCCAATTTTGGTTGAATACTTTACAAAACAGCAGCATTTGGCAGCTTATGTAGCTGATTTGGAACGTATTATTTTCAAACCCTTGAATGAATTGTTATAAAGAGTACAGCCGAAAGGCTGTATTTTTGTTTGAAAAATTGGACATTACTTGACATTATGGAAAAATTGGTATATACTACAATTAGTATATGGTTATAACCAGTATACAGAAATATTATATTGAATTAAGGAGATAGGACGTGTCTAAGTATATATATGCTAAGTCTATTATTTTGAAGGATACTGAGGTAGAGAATGCCTATCTCGAACTAACAGATATAGGTACCTTTGGTAAAATTCTGACAGAAAAGCCTGAAGGGGATATTATCGACTATTCCGACTATCATCTAGCAGCAGGTTTGGTGGATACCCACATTCATGGCTATGCATCCCACGATGTCATGGACAATGATTTTGAAGGCATCAAGGTCATTTCAGAAGGCCTCTTATCTTGTGGGGTGACCTCTTGGCTTCCAACAACCCTGACAGATTCCACAGAAAATTTGGATGCAGTCTGTGAAACCATCGGAACCTATGCAGGTCAGGAAAGAGGTGCCAAGATTCAGGGAATTTTCTTAGAAGGTCCCTTCTTTACAGAAAAATACAAGGGAGCCCAAAATCCCAAGTATATGAGCGATCCATCTATTGAGAAATTGGATAAATGGCACCAGCTCTCCAAGGGCCTGGTCAATAAAATTGCCATTGCACCAGAGAGGGAAGGTGTGACAGAATTTATCGAGTTTGCCAACAGCAAGGCCATTCACACAGCTCTGGCTCATAGTGATGCGACCTATGCGCAAGCAGAAGCGGCTGTAAATGCAGGAGCCAATATTTTCGTCCATGTTTACAATGGCATGAGTGGGCTACATCATCGTGAGCCAGGAATGGTTGGCGCAGCCTTGAACTTAAAAAATGTGTACGCAGAAATGATTTGTGATGGTCACCATGTTCATCCAGCGGCAGCAGAAATTGTTGTCAAGGCGCGTGGCGCAGAAGAAACTGTATTGATTACGGACTGTATGCGAGCAGGAGGCATGGGTGAAGGAAATTCTCGACTAGGAGAATTTGAAGTCATTGTCAAAGACGGCACAGCTCGCCTCAAACACAATGGTAGTTTGGCAGGTTCCATTCTAGAGTTGATCCAGGCTGTTCAGCATGTGGTTGAATGGGGCTTGGTTTCCCTACCGGATGCCCTTCGAATGGCTTCTCTAGCACCAGCTCGCTCTGTCAACATTGATCATGTTTGTGGTCAGATTGCAGAAGGACGGGCAGCAGACTTTATCGTCGTCGATGATGCAGGAAGATTGCAAGCAACCTACTTAGACGGTGTGAAACGATTTGAAAATTAGTTAAAGGCTTCAAAACTGCTAGTTGTACATCAACAGCAACTTAATTGGTAATACTATTTTCCAGGAGGAATCTAATGACAAAATTACAACTTTCTCAGGCTAAATTTGACCACATGACCCGCTTATCAAACAGCGACCAAGTCATTGCAGCCTTGGCTATTGACCAACGTGGTGCATTGAAACGCCTCTTGGCTGCGGCAGCAGGTAGTGGCGAATTTGGAGATGATATTTTGATTGATTTCAAAAAAGTTATCTCAAGTGACTTGACACCTTATGCAAGTTCCATTCTTTTGGATGCTGAGTATGGTGTTCCAGCTTCAGAATTGCGCCATGCAGACTGCGGTTTCATTGCAGCTTATGAAAAAACAGGTTACGATGCTTCCACACCAGGTCGTTTGCCAGACCTTTTGCCAAACTGGTCAGCAAAACGCATCAAGGAATTGGGTGCAGATGCCGTGAAAATCTTGCTTTACTATGATGTAGATGAGAAGCCAGAAATCAACGATATCAAACACGCATGGGTAGAACGCATTGGTAGCGAGTGTATGGCAGAAGATATTCCTTACTTTGTGGAAATCTTGACCTACGATGCCAGCGATATGGATGTCACTTCTCGTGAATACGCAGCTCTCAAACCACACAAGGTCAATGGTGCCATGCGTGAATTCAGTAAGCCACGCTACAATGCAGATGTGCTTAAGGTAGAAGTACCGGTTAACATGAACTTTGTAGAAGGCTACACAGATGAAGAGCCAGTCTATACAGTTGAGGAAGCCAAGGCCTTCTTCAAGGAGCAGACAGACAGTACTCACTTGCCATTCATCTATTTGAGTGCGGGTGTATCTGCCAAACTCTTCCAAGAAACCCTTGTCTTTGCTAAAGAAGCCGGTTCAAGCTTTAATGGTGTTCTTTGTGGACGCGCGACTTGGAAGGATGCAGTAGCTATCTTTGCAAGCGAGGGTGAAGAAGCAGCCAAAGCTTGGTTGGCTGATCAAGGTCGTCGCAATGTCGAAGAGCTTAATGAAGTTCTGGCAACTACTGCTCATCCTTGGACAGAAAAAGTGGAAGTCAGGTAAAAACTTTGAGGCTGGGCAAAAAGCTCAACCTCGTTTCTCAGGGTTCGTGTCAACATCTCAGCGCAGTGGTTGATTGGCAGATTTGTTCGTGTTTCACACTCCAAATCTGACCATTACGACTGTTGCGAACAAAGTTCGCTCTATTTCCAACCTCCAACAGTCACTACTCTGACTGTTGGAGCTATGCGGGGGTGGGAGTGAAACAGTCTGGGGATAGACTGTTTCAGCTCAACAACTGGAAATAAGGACTTGTTGACGAACTCTTTTTTTGACCAGTCGAGTTCTTTCCCGCTCCCTTTTCCATGAAATTATTAAAAGATTTTCGGAAAAAAGTTAAAAAATCTGAAAATTTAAGCAATTTTTGTTGACAAATGCTTGAAAATGAATTAAGATAAGTAAGAATTAAAAATCAATTAGAAAGGAAAACAGAAATGTTACTAATGTGTCAAAATCATTCAGCTAATCATACTTATTTCTACGGCTATTTTAGATAGTGTTTGTAGACATGGTAAACATGGATGCAAACACGGGAACGTAAAGTTTGTATCTATGTGGCTGTAGTTGTTTTGACATGTGCCTCATAGATGATACATCTAAATGGCACAGTAATTCCTTCTGTTTTCATATACAGTTGAAATATAGGACCGTTTAGAGTGTAGTCTAAGCGGTCCTTTCTTGTTCATTTTTTATATATAAAAAGGAGATAAATCATGGGATTTAAAAAAATTATCCTTAGTTCAGTAACACTCTTATCAGCAATTACCATGGCTGCTTGTAGCTCAAGTTCATCAGACAATAGTTCAGTAAATGTTGGTATCATTCAGTATGCCGAGCATGAGGCATTAACTGCAGCCCGTGAAGGTTTTGTGGAAGCCTTGGCAGAAGCAGGCTACAAAGAAGGTGAAAACTTAACAATTGATTTGCAAAATTCACAAGGTGATCAAGCCAATTTGCAGACAATGGTTCAAAAGTTAGCTGGTAACAATGACCTTAACTTTGCCATTGCAACACCAGCTGCCCAGGCCATGTTAAACGCAGATGCTGAAACTCCTGGCGTATTTACAGCTGTAACGGATCCAGTTGAAGCAGGCTTGGTGGAATCCTTGGAAGCCCCAGGAGGAAGCATGACAGGCTCAATTGATGCGACAGATGTAGAGGGGCAAATTGATATGTTAGTCAAAGTAGTTCCCTCTGCAAAAACAGTTGGTATTTTCTACAATTCAAGCGAGGTAAACTCGGAAGTTCAAGCTAATCAGGCAAAAAAAGCGCTTGAAGCAAAAGGGATTAAGGTAGAAGTGACGACTGTTACTTCAACTAACGATGTTCAGCAAGCCATCACTTCATTGGCTGGCAAAGTGGATGCAATCTACCTTCCAACTGATAACACAGTAGCCTCAACAGCTTCAACCATTGGCGATGTTTTGAAAGAGGCAAAAGTTCCAGCTATGGGATCTGACGCAGCGGTTATTGATGCAGCTCTCTTTACCTACGGTGTTGACTACCATGCAATCGGTGTGCAAGCTGGAGAATTGGCAGTTAAGATTTTGGAAGGAGAAAAGCCTGCTGATTTAGCAGTTGAAAAACCAAACTCAGCAGCGATTACAGTTAACGAAGAAATGGCAAATGCTGTTGGTATCGATGCTGCAACCATAAAATCACTAGAAGAATAAACAGTTAGGAGATTGGATTATATGTATAATAAGCTAGTAAAAAAATTGGCAACTATTTCATTGGCAAGTGTAGGTTTGTTAACTCTTGCAGCTTGCTCATCTACATCTGAACAAGCCTCATCTGAAGCGGTTAAAGTTGGTGTCCTTCAGTATATGGAGCATGAGTCATTGACAGCTGCGCGTGAAGGTTTTGTGGCCGAATTGGAAGCAAATGGCTACAAGGAAGGTGAAAAATTGGTCTTGGATTATCAAAATGCCCAAGGTGACCAAGCCAACCTTC
Organism: Streptococcus suis; assembly: GCF_002960425.1. GTDB lineage: Bacteria > Bacillota > Bacilli > Lactobacillales > Streptococcaceae > Streptococcus > Streptococcus suis_S. Next base: position 14,360 of record NZ_POIZ01000050.1, on the reverse strand, counting down.
AAACTATTTCAGAACAATTGGTTGGGGAAAATGATTTAGTCCTAGCCATCGCAACGCCATCAGCACAAAGTTTGGCGACTGTATCAACGGAAACACCAATTCTCTTTACAGCCGTTACAGATCCATTGTCAGCCGACTTGGTTGAAACAATCGAGAAACCAGGTGGCTTATTGACGGGTACATCTGACCAGGCACCAATTGATAAACAAGTTGAATTGCTAGGTCAAGCTGTTCCAGATGCCAAGACAGTTGGTATTTTGTACACTACTAGCGAACGGAACTCAGAAGTTCAGGTAGAACAAGCCAAGGCATTACTAGAAAAAGCTGGTTACAAGGTTGTTGTCAAAGGAATTACTTCTTCAAATGAGGTCCAAGATGCGACAACTAGCTTGATGAAGGATGTGGATGCTGTTTTTGTTCCAACTGATAATACAGTTGCTTCAACCATGACTATGATTGGTGAATTGTCTGTGGAACATAATGTTCCTGTCATCGGTGGTTCAACAGATATGGTGGATGAAGGCGGTCTTTTGACCTACGGTACAAACTATGAGGCACTCGGTCGTCAAACTGCCAAAATGGCTATTAAGATTATTGAAGGTGCTAAGGTATCTGAAACAGCTGTAGAATATCCTGAAACAGTTAGCCTTCATGTCAACGAAGAAATGGCTAAGAAATTGGGTATTGATACGGCTAAACTATCTGTAACAGAATAAAAGTGGTAAAATAGAACCTAGTTTATTTTTATCAAATAAGGAGAAAATTGTGGATATTATTTTATCAAGCATTTCGCAAGGCCTGCTCTGGTCGGTCATGGCGATTGGTGTTTACCTGACATTTCGTATTTTAGATATCGCAGATATGACAGCGGAGGGGTCTTATCCCCTCGGAGCTGCAGTCTGTGCAACTGGGATTGTTAATGGAGTAAATCCCTTGCTGGCGACTTTTATGGCAGTGCTAGCAGGTATGGTAGCTGGATTGATTTCAGGTTTGCTTCATACAAAGCTCAAAATTCCAGCCCTTTTGACAGGTATCGTCACTTTGACAGGTCTTTACTCTATCAACTTGAAAATTTTGGGTAAGGCCAACGTAGCCCTACTAAAACAAGAAACCTTGGTAACTCAATTGCAGGAATTTGGTCTAACCAAAACAAATGCAGTCTTGGTTATCGGTCTTGTCTTTGTACTAGCAGTTGTAGGTCTGCTTACTCTCTTGTTGAATACTCAAATTGGTTTGGCTATTCGTTCAACAGGGGACAATATCCCAATGAGTGAGGCAAATGGTATCAACGTTGACAATATGAAAATCTATGGCTACATGATGTCAAACGGTCTGATTGCCCTCTGTGGCGCCTTGTTGACACAAAACAATGGCTATGCGGATTTGAACTCTGGTACAGGTACCATTGTTATCGGTCTGGCCTCTGTTATTATTGCAGAAGTAATTTTACGCAACTTGCGCTTGGGTTGGAGATTGTTATCCGTTGTACTTGGTGCAGTTGTTTACCGTTTGATTATCCTTGCAATTTTGGAAATTCCAGGCATGGATGCAGACCTTGTAAAACTCTTCTCGGCTATTCTTTTGGCAACAGTCCTTTATGTGCCAGAATTGCAGAAGAAGCTCAACATTCGTCGACCAAAATTGAACGGAAATGCTTAGGAGGAAGTCATGAAGACTATTTTATCAATACAAAATATTCATAAGACCTTCGAAGCAGGGACAGTCAATGAAAACCATGTCCTTCGTGGGTTGAACTTAGATGTAAAAGAAGGGGATTTCATCTCCATTATCGGTGGTAATGGTGCAGGCAAATCGACTTTCATGAACTCACTTGCAGGTGCCTTGACGGTTGATTCGGGCGATATTTTGCTTGAAGGTAAATCCATTAAGCATGTATCAGTTGCCAAACGCTCTAAGGACATTAGTCGAGTATTCCAAGATCCGAAAATGGGAACAGCCTCTCGCTTGACCATTGAAGAGAATATGGCCATTGCCTACCGTCGTGGACTTTCACGTGGTCTTGGCTGGGGTGTGAAAGATAGTGAACGTGCTATTTTCAAAGAAGCCTTGAAAGAGCTTGGTTTGGGCTTGGAAAACCGTATGAAAGTGGATACGCAGTTCCTCTCTGGTGGTCAACGTCAGGCCTTGACCTTGATGATGGCTTCGCTGGTGAAACCAAAAGTTCTGCTTTTGGATGAGCACACTGCAGCCCTTGATCCAAAAACCAGTGATATGGTCATGGAGCTTACCAAGAAAATCGTTGAAAGCCACCAATTAACTGCCCTTATGATTACGCACAACATGGAAAATGCCATCGAATACGGAAATCGTTTGGTTATGTTGCACCGTGGTCAGATCGTTGTCGATGTAGAAGGTGAAGAGAAGAAGAACCTAACTGTTCAAAATCTAATGGACCTTTTCTACAAAAACAGCGGTGAGAAGCTGACTGACGATGAAATGATTTTATAAGAAAAAGACTACTGATTTATTCAAGTCAGTAGTCTTTTTTTCTTATAGTTGTAGAAATTCCAGCATTTCTTCCATTGGGATTTGGTGTATGGCTGCCTGGCCTAATTGTGGTACGATGACAAGTTTGATAGATTTGCCTCGTGCTTTTTTATCTCGTGTCAAGGCAGCGTATAGTTGGTCTACATTCCAAGGTTGGTGAGCTGTTGGCAGGCCGAATTTTTCGCACATGGCGATGATTTTTTCAGTTATACCAGCTGGCATGAGTTTTTTTCTTTCGGAAGCGCGTGCAATCTGTACCATACCAATGGCAACAGCTTCACCGTGCATGACCTGACCGTAGCCAGCGGTTGCTTCGATAGCATGTCCAATGGTGTGACCGAAGTTTAAGAACAGTCGAACACCATTGTCCAATTCATCCTCGACTACGACCTTGCGTTTAACTTCGCAGGAGTGGTAGATGATATAGTCAGCATGTTCCAAAATGCTCTCGACAGATCCATCTAGTTGGTCCAGGGTTTCCCAGAGCTCCACATCATCTATTAAGCCATATTTGACAACCTCACCCATTCCTTCAATCAATTCACGTTTGCCTAGGGTTTTGAGGGTGTCAGGGTCAATGAGCACACCGTCTGGCTGGCAGAAAGTACCTACCATATTTTTGGCAAATGGTGTATTCACGCCAGTTTTTCCCCCGATAGAAGAATCGACTTGGGCAGTTAGGCTGGTCGGGATTTGTAGGAAATGAATGCCACGCATGTAAGTTGATGCCACAAAGCCAGCCAAATCACCAACGACACCGCCACCCAGGGCAATAATTCCGTCACTGCGTGTCATGCCATTTTTTACGAGAAATTCGTAGGCTTGATTGACAGTGTCAAGATTTTTTGATGCTTCACCTTCTGGAAATGCAAAGATTATGGTTTCAAAGCCAGCTGTTTCCAGACTAGTTTGAACGGTGGCAGCATAAAGCGAACCAACATGATCATCTGTGATAATGGCGATTTTCTGAGGTTTCCAAAGTTCTTTGACCCAGGCACCTGTCTGTGTTAAACTACCTCTTTGAATGAGGATGTCGTAGGGATTGTGGGGAAGATTGACGGTCAGTTTCATCAGATTTCCTCTCTATTTGATGTCGTATTTTTGGACTAATTGGTCCCAAATCAAGTCAGTTGGCATTTCCTTACCAGTCCAGGCTTGGAAGGCTTCGGCTGCTTGGAAGAGAAGCATGCCCAAACCGTTAATAGTAGGGTTGCCTTGTGACTGGGCAAGCTTCAATAAAGGTGTTTCAAATGGTTGGTATATGATGTCCGCAACCAAGAGCTGCTCTGGGAATTCTAGGTTGGCAGGGATAGGTAGAGAAACTCCGTCCATACCGACACTGGTGCCGTTTACCAACAAGTCTGATTTGGTAATTTCTTCTTGCATCAACTGATTATTGTCGTTGACTAGAACCTTTATAGGCACTCCAGTAGCTTGAGCAATTGGTGCAATACTCGCCTGTGTTCTTTCCAAGCTTTGTTTGCGGCAGAAAATAGTAATTTCCTTGGCCCCATCTAGAGCAGCTTGAGCAATGATAGCGGTAGAAGCACCACCACCACCAAGAATGGTTAGGCGTTTGTTCTTTACTTGAAATCCTTTTAGCTTTTCCAAGCTCTTGAAAAATCCAATGCCGTCAGTATTGTGCCCTATTAGCTTTCCATCCTGATGAATAACGGTATTGACAGCTCCAATCAAGCGAGCTGCTGGGGTTAGGTCATCGAGATACGGGATGACAGCCTGTTTATAGGGCATTGACAGATTGATACCAAACATATCATATCGTTTGATATTTTCAAGCGTAACGGCCAAGTCTTCCTTTGGAATTTCCCAAGCAACATATACTCCATTTACACCTGTATCTTGAAAAGCCAGATTATGAATAAAGGGGGAAATAGAGTGTTTGATTGGTTTGGCTACAACAGCAGCTAAGCGAGTATATCCATCAATAGTCACAGGTTTCCTCCATTTTTCATCTGATTTTTTTAATTGTTGAGTTTATAAGGTCTGGTAGATTTCACGGATAAGGTCTTCCGTTTTATCCCAGCCCAAGCAAGGGTCGGTAATGGATTTGCCAAACACTTCAGGGCTATCTTGACGGCCGTCTTCCAAGTAGGATTCAATCATGAAGCCACGGACATATTTGCGAATGGATTCATTCCAAGCCCTATTGATGAGGGTCTGACGGACGATACGGATTTGCTCCAGATAATTTTTACCAGAATTATCGTGGTTGGTATCAATGACGATAAATGGATTTTGAAGGCCAAATTGTTCATACTGTTTGATCGTTTTCAAGAGAATATCGTAGTAGTAGTTTGGCTCATAGGTTCCTTGTTCGGTATTGGCACCACGAAGGATGGCATGGGCAAGCGGGTTTCCATCTGTATCAACTTCGGCATCGCGATAGATAAAATTCTGCTTGTTTTGTGCGGCGTAGATACCATTGAACATGACAGTCAAGTTGCCAGAAGTTGGGTTTTTCATGCCTGTTGGCATGTCAATACCTGAAGCTACAAAGCGGTGTTCTTGGTCTTCAACCGAACGAGCCCCGATGGCATGGTAGGACACCAAGTCTTCCACAAGAGGGTAGTTGGCAGAGTAGAGCATTTCATCAGCAGTTGTGAGTCCGGTCTCAGTAATGACACGGTAATGCAAATTACGAACGGCTGCAATTCCGTTAATGAGGTCTGGTAATTTAGAAGTATCTGGCTGATGAACCAGTCCTTTATAGCCTTCCCCATTGGTACGTGGTTTAGCTGTGTAAACCCGCATGACCATGAAGATTTTATCTTTGACTTCCTCTTGAAGCTTAGAGAGACGACGTGCATATTCTAGAACGGCCTCCTCATTATCTGATGAGCAAGGGCCGATAACCAAGAGCAGACGGTCATCTTCACCTCGGATAATTCTTTTCAGTTCTTCATCGCGCTGATTTTTTGCAGCTAGAAATTCTCCTTCTAACTTGGAAAGTTCCTTTACTTTATCAATGTCTAAACTGGTGCTACGTTTGTGGATTCCCATAGTATTTTCCTATCTGTTGTAAATTTCTCGGATGAGTTCTTGTGTTTTTTCCCAGCCTAAGCAAGGGTCTGTGATGGATTTTCCATAGACATCTGGATTGTCTTGGCGACCGTCTTCGATGTAGGATTCAATCATAAATCCACGAACATAGTTTCGGATGGATTCATTCCAATCACGGTTAATCAAGGTTTGACGAACAATACGGATCTGCTCCATGTAGTTCTTACCTGAGTTATCATGGTTGGTATCAATGATAATGAATGGATTTTTCAAGCCAAATTGGTCATAGAGTTCAATGGTTTCCAAGAGATTATCGTAGTAGTAGTTTGGTAAATATTTACCGTTTTCATCGACTGCGCCACGAAGAATAACGTGGGCAAGTGGATTGCCAGATGTTTCAACTTCCGTATTATTGAATAGGAATGATTGTTTCTTCTGTGCGGCAAAAAGACCGTTGAACATGACTTTGAGGTTACCGGATGTCGGGTTCTTGAGACCAGTTGGAACGTCGATACCTGATGCAACAAACCGGTGTTGTTGGTTTTCCACCGAACGCGCTCCGATAGCGATGTAGGAAACCAAGTCATCAACTAGGGGTAAGTTTTCTGGATAAAGCATTTCATCTGCTGTTGTCAATCCAGTTTCGGTAATGACGCGGTAGTGCAAATTACGAACAGCCTTAATTCCGTTGATAAGACTTGGCGCAGCATCTGTATCTGGTTGGTGCATGAGGCCCTTGTAGCCGTCACCATTTGTACGTGGCTTGGCAGTGTAGACCCGCATGACCATAAAGATTTTATCTTTGACTTCTTCTTGAAGTTTAGCCAGGCGATGTGCGTAGTCCAAGACGGCCTCTTCATTGTCAGATGAACATGGGCCGATGACCAAGAGAAGTCGGTCATCCTCGCCTTTTAAAATCGCCTCAAGCTCACGGTCACGGGCTTGTTTTTTGGCAAGCGTTTCTGGAGAGAGTTTAGAATGTTCTCGTACTTGATTGATATCAATTTTTTCACTGGTTGCTGTAAACAATAGATTGTCCTCTTTCGTAACTAGATTTTTTCAATTATACCATTATTTTTAAGATTTTTAAACAAAGATATGGTATTCCAAGTATAATTTACAGTAAATTCTGAAAATTTAACATAAAAGATATATTATTTTCAGCTATTGTCAATAAATTGTCAAAAAAATCTGAAAATATTTTGTAAATGTGGTAGAATGAAACTAATACTATTTTGAGGTAAAGTCATGAAATTGAGAGTTAATGTAGAAAATTTACAAGGAACTATCCGAGTACCAGGTGATAAGTCTATCAGTCACCGTTCCATTATTTTTGGCTCCATCTCCAAAGGTGTTACTAAGGTCTATGATATTTTACGTGGTGAGGATGTCTTATCCACCATGCAGGTCTTTCGTGATCTAGGTGTCAAAATTGAAGACAAGGGCGATGTGGTGGAGGTCCATGGTGTTGGTTTCGATGGTCTTCAAGCACCCCAAAATTCCTTAGACATGGGCAACTCAGGCACCTCTATTCGCTTGATTTCAGGTGTTTTGGCGGGGCAGGACTTTGAAGCGACCATGTTTGGTGACGATTCTCTATCCAAGCGTCCGATGGATCGAGTGACCATTCCGCTTAGTCAAATGGGTGTGGAAATTTCTGGTCAGACCGAGCGTGATTTGCCACCTCTGGTCATCAAGGGCAGCAAGAATTTACAAGCAATCCATTACCAACTGCCTGTAGCATCAGCTCAAGTCAAGTCTGCTCTGCTATTTGCAGGCTTGCAGGCTGAAGGGGAGAGTATCATCATCGAGAAAGAGTTGACCCGTAATCACACGGAAGATATGATTGTCCAGTTTGGCGGTCAGCTGGATGTCAATGGTAAGGAAATCCGTATCCAAGGTGGCCAGGAATTTACGGCTCAGGAGATTACAGTGCCTGGTGATATTTCAAGTGCGGCCTTTTGGTTAGTAGCTGGTCTGGTGGTGCCAAATTCCAAGATTGTTTTGGAGAATGTCGGTATCAATGAAACGCGTACTGGGATTTTAGATGTTATCAAGGCCATGGGTGGTCAGATGACCTTGTCAGATATTGATGAGATTGCAAAATCTGCGACCATTACGGTGGAAACTTCTGACTTGCAAGGGACAGAGATTGCTGGCGACCTCATTCCACGCTTGATTGATGAATTGCCGATTATTGCGCTTTTAGCGACTCAAGCAAATGGCACGACAGTAATTCGAGATGCTGAGGAACTCAAGGTCAAGGAAACAGACCGTATTCAAGTGGTAGCAGATGCCCTCAATAGTATGGGGGCAAACATTGAGCCGACCGCAGATGGTATGATTATTCATGGTCCGACTGCCTTACACGGTGCGACGGTCAATACCTTCGGTGACCACCGTATTGGGATGATGGCAGCTATCGCGGCCCTTTTGGCTCAGGATGGAGAAGTGGAGTTGGAAAGAGCGGAAGCGATTAACACGAGTTACCCAGCCTTCTTTGACCACTTAAATAGTTTGATAGACTAGGAGAAGCTATGCCAATCGTTTTACTTGGATTTATGGGAGTTGGAAAAACCACCACTGCAAATTTGCTGGATTTACCTGTCTACGACATGGATCAGATTATTGAGGAACGAATTGGCATGTCCATCGCAGATTATTTCAGTCTGGAGGGTGAAGCAGCCTTTCGTCAATTTGAGACAGAAGTCTTGAAAGAATTGTTGACCTTGCCAGCCGATTGTCTCGTGTCAACAGGCGGCGGGGTGGTCAAATCCGAAGAAAATCGTCAGTTGTTGCAAGAAAATAAGGAAAATAATGTCTTATTGACTGCATCGTTTGAAGTTGCCTATGGGCGAATTAGCCAGGATAATCAATCCAAACGTCCCCTCTTTTTACAACATAGCAAGGACGAATTTGAAACCATTTATCAAGAGCGAATGTCCCTCTATCAAGGATTGGCAGATACTGTCATCGATACAGATGATCTAAGTCCAGAACAAGTAGCAAGGAAAATTCTATGCAAGTAGCTTACTTAGGACCTCGTGGTTCCTTTACGCATCAGGTTGCCCAACAGGCCTTTCCAAATGCCGATTTACAAGCTTTTGGGACCATTACAGAAGTGATTAAAGCCTATGAAACAGGGCAGGTTGCTTATTCTGTGATTCCAGTAGAAAATTCTATTGAGGGAAGTGTGCATGAAACCATTGATTACCTCTTTCATCAGGCAGAAATCCATGCGGTTGCAGAAATCGTTCAGCCCATTGCCCAGCAACTTTTGGCGAGCAGTGCGGATAAGACGATTGAGGTTATCTATTCTCACCCACAAGCCATTGCGCAAGGTAAGAAGTATATCTTGGAACATTTTCCTCAAGCTCGGATAGAGGTGACAGCCAGCACAGCCTATGCAGCACGCTTTGTCGCAGAGCATCCAGACCAGCCTTTTGCGGCTATTGCGCCACAAGCAGCAGCAGAGGAATATGGCTTGGAAGTCATTGCCAAGGATATACAGGAAATGAGTGAGAATTTTACACGCTTTTGGATTTTAGGGACAGAAGCACCGATTTTGGCCTTACAGGAGGGGACTAAAAAAGCCAGCCTTGCCTTGACCCTACCTGATAATTTGCCAGGTGCTCTATATAAAGCCATGTCTGTCTTTTCATGGCGAGGGATTAGCTTGACAAAAATTGAAAGTCGTCCTTTGAAAACAGCCTTGGGAGAGTATTTTTTCATTTTAGACCTTGAAAATCAATCCGAGGACCTACTGTCCTATTCCCTTGAAGAATTGACGAGTTTGGGAATATCATGTAAAATACTAGGTAATTATCAAGTATATGTTGCCAGTTAGGATGAAGATGAACGTATGAGGAAAAACAAAGGAATCTTAACCCACCATGAAGAGTTGAGGTTGGATTATTTACATAAAAATATCCATTATTTAAATGACAAGGAACGGCAAGAGCTGGATTATCTTCTCTATAAGAAGGAACTCCGTATTCGCCATGGTCAGCCAAAAAAGACTGCTGTTGAAACTCCTAGACATATCATTGAAGATAGGGAAGAAGATGGGTTTCAAGAAGAAATCGAGCAGGAAGACGATCTTCTTCCGATTTACCCAGAGTCTAGGTCGAGAAGAAGCAGGAAGACAAAGCAAACTAGAACACGGCTAGAAGTAGTGGACGATCTTCCTAAAATGCCAAAGAAGCCAAAACAGAGGAAAAAATGGGGAGTAAAGCGGATTTTCAGTGTCCTAGCCTTAGTCCTTCTATTATTTGTTTTTGCTGTAGGCTTTAGTTTTTTTAAAGGCTTGAATAGTGTAACTGAGCAACCAACTGCTGAAGTATTTAATGGGGTCAGCTCTGCCAATGGTACCAATATTTTGATTTTGGGTACGGATGGTCGTGTTGGTGAGAGTTCGGGGGAAACACGAACAGATACCATTATGGTCTTAAATATTAACAATAGTGACAATAAGGTGAAATTGGTTAGCTTTATGCGGGATACCTTGGTCGACATTGAGGGGTATGAGTATAAATTGAATACCGCCTATACCCTTGGAGAACAAGATAATCAGCAGGGAGCAGAGGAAGTTCGCAAGGCTTTAAAAAACAATTTTGGTATTGATATTGACTACTATGCCATGGTTGATTTTGCAACATTTGCAACGACTATTGACACGCTCTTTCCAGAGGGTGTGACCATTGATGCACAATTTTCAACCATTGATGGTGAAACTGTCAGCTCGGTGGAAGCACCAAATGATTTGCAGCTGGAGGAAAATGCACCACCTTATCAAACCATTCAGGTCGGTCCACAGCAGATGGATGGAAAAACCTTACTCAACTATGCTCGTTATCGCTCAGATGATGAGGGAGATTTTGGTCGTACCAAGCGCCAACAACAAGTTCTGGCTGCAGTCATGACCCAAGCAAAAAATCCTCTGAAGCTTTTTTCAGGAGCTGAAGCACTTGGTAAAGTAGTGGCAATGACCCCGACAACAGTTCCTCAAGCCTTTATGCTCTTCCATGGGCCAGGAGTTGTTATGGATGCAGCCAATGGAATCGAACGAATCACCATTCCTGAAAATGGGGATTGGATTGATGATTACGATATGTACGGAGGTATGGCCCTACGTGTCGACTTTGAAAAATACCAGCAACGTTTAGCTGATTTGGGCTTGCGATAAAAATGTGATATACTAGAGGGAGTGGGAAAGAACTCGACTAGCTCAAAAAGAGTTCGTCAACAAGTATTTATTTCTAGTTGTTGAGCTGAAACAGTCTATTCCCAGACTGTTTCACTCCCACCCCCGCATAGCTCCAAAGGTTCGGGGAACCTTTGGAGGTTGGAGATGAAGCGAACTTTGTTCGCAACAGTCGTAATGGTCAGATTTGGAGTGTAATACACGAACAAATCTGCCAATCAACCACTGCGCTGAGATGTTGACGCGAACTCTGAGAAGTGGCCCTGGGCTTTTTGCCCAGCCTTTTTCATGTCCAAAATTAGAAAGTAGTAACTATGTTTAAGAAAAATGATATTGTTGAAGTAGAAGTGGTGGACCTGACACATGAGGGCCAGGGTGTTGCTAAATTAGATGGCATGGTCTTTTTCGTTGATAATGCCCTTCCAGGTGAGAAGATTTCCATGCGAATTTTGAAACTCAAGAAAAATATTGGTTTTGGCAAGGTGGAAGAATGGCAGAGCCTCTCACCAGACCGTAATCAAGACCTGGATTTGACCTATCTGAGAACGGGTATTGCAGACTTGGGGCATTTGAACTACCCAGCCCAGCTTAAATTTAAGAAAAAGCAAGTTGAAAATAGTCTACGCAAGATTGCGGGCATTTCAGAAATAGAAGTAGAAAATACTCTTGGTATGGACAGCCCTCTTGCCTATCGTAATAAGGCAGCAGTTCCAGTTCGCCGGGTCAATGGCCAGTTGGAAACGGGCTTTTTCCGTAAGAATTCGCATGATTTGGTTCCGATTGAAGATTTTTATATCCAGCATCCAGAGATTGATCAGGTCATCGCATTTACCCGTGATCAGCTACGTAAACTGGATCTCAAGCCCTATGATGAAAAAGAGCAGACAGGCCTGATTCGCAATATCATCGTCCGTCGTGGTCATTATTCTGGCCAGTTGATGCTGATTTTGGTCACAACTAGACCAAAGATTTTCCGTGTTGAAACCCTTATTGAACGTTTGACGAGCCAGTTTCCAAATTTGGTTTCTATCATCCAGAATATCAATGATCAGAATACCAATGCGATTTTTGGACAAGAATTCCGGCTGTTGCATGGCAGTGAAACCATTGTCGACACCATGTTGGGCAATGAATTTGAGATTTCAGCTCCGTCATTCTATCAAGTCAATACAGAAATGGCTGAAAAACTCTATCAGACTGCCATTGATTTCGCAGAATTGTCGGCAGATGATATTGTCATTGATGCTTATTCAGGTATTGGGACCATTGGCCTGTCTTTCGCCAAACAAGTGAAGCATGTTTATGGTGTAGAGGTCGTTGAAAAGGCTGTCCTTGATAGCCAGAAAAATGCTGCTCGAAATGGGATTGACAATGCGACCTATGTTTGTGATAGTGCCGAATCTGCAATGAAAAAATGGGTGGCAGATGGCATTAAACCGACAGTCATCTTTGTCGATCCTCCGAGAAAAGGCTTGACAGAGAGCTTCATCAAGGCAAGTAGCTCTGTAGACCCAGAGAAAATCGTCTACATCTCTTGTAATGTGGCGACCATGGCGCGTGATATCAAGCTTTATGAGGAATTGGGGTACAAATTGACGAAGGTGCGGCCAACTGATTTATTTCCCAATACGCATCACATAGAAGTAGTCGGCTTATTAGAAAAACGCAATTAGCTTGTCCAGTATGCTCTCCTGTTTTCAAGCATACTGCTTCAAAGGTCCACTGGACCTTTGAACTCCCCAACACACATCACATAGAAGTAGTGGGATTATTAGTAAAACGCAACTAGTTTGTCCAGTATGCTCTCCTGTTTTCAAGCATACTGCTTCAAAGGTCCACTGGACCTTTGAACTCCCAAACACACATCATATAGAGTGTGTTGCTCTGCTGGTGAAATATTAGAAACCTTTGAACGAAAGGGATAATGAAAAGCCTTGATTGCAAGGCTTTTTCTTGTATGGTGGGGAAGTACCTCAGTTGAGGTAGTTGAGATGCCAAGGGGGGAGAAGAATTTATTTCCGTAGACGCATGGTGGGGACATGGGGAATCAGTAAAGGGAATGAAAGTCTCTGTTCTTCCTGATTTAAAAAATAATACTGCTGTCTCTCATACTCTTCCTACTGGAAAAATAGAGTAATTACTTGTATACTAAGGATAAATTAATATCCAGAAAGGATTCGCTCATGAAAAGATTTTTCATTTTAACAGCAGGTTTACTGGTATTCTTGTCTGCATGTAATTTTGAAAAAACAAATATTACATCAAATAATGGTAGTTCTACTTCATCAACTATTAGGAAAATTGAGCAATCTCAAAAAAATCAGAGGAATCTGATATAACCTATTCGAAATCGGAAAGTTATTATCGTAGTATTCTTATTCAATCTCGAGATGAACAACGTCATTATATTGAATCTTTACCTCAAGAACAGCAACAAAGCGTTCAAACAACATTTTCTGCAATGGTAATGAAAGCAGAGGAACTCAAACAAGAATTTTCCTCAGACAAAGAGTTAATCGAAATGGTGTTGCATGACTTGTTGGAGGAAGAAAGACAAGTAAGGGATATTTCCACTTTGGAAACTTCTGACTTAATAGAAACTTATGCCAAGAAAAAAAGTATACGTTATCTTTAAGGGACTCCAGCTACACAGCAAAAATATTACGGTTACTCAGTGCCTGATGAATTACTTAAGTCCGTATTTTTGAACGGTAATCCAATATCAATCCAGTTTTATGGTTATGTGATCGGAGAAGGAGAACTGTATATCCTCAAGGATTGCTATGTGAATGAAGCAGGAACAGAACTTATTTTATTTGTTGAAAGAAATGGCCAGAAGTATGTCTTAGAAAGCAGCAAGTCACCAGATAATAAAAAAGTTGATGTTTTTTTAGTCAAGATGAAATTTTAGCTTCTTATTTACAGTAAAAAATTAGATAATTTTAATCAGTGGCGCTAGTTCATTTCAAACTACAATAAAAAGCCCAAATGGACTATACTGTAAGTGACGAAACATACATGAGGTTAGTCCAAATGAGCCACTTATCTCTGTTTCAACCACCTTTTGACCTCTGACATGCACTCTGCGCACGCCAAAAACACCCTTCATCCTACCAAATACAGGTTTGACATCCACCTTGCGTTTGGCATAAATGCAGGCTCCCTCTTTACTTGTCAGTTCCTCTTTGACTAAGTTCTTGAAATATCACGCCAAACGTATGAAGAAAATTTCGTTTTTAGATAACTAATTTTCATAAAAAGTTATATTTTCATCATGAAATTCTGTTATAATGTAGGTGATAACGAGGATAAATCAAAGCAATTACAAAAATATCGTGAAAATATTTTTGGAAAAATGCATGTAGCTAGAAAACAGTTACATGCATTTTCTTCATGCGTACGGCGTGTTGAAATATAGCTAATTGAAACAAAACCAGTACATTTATGATTTTATGTATTTATGGCATATTCATTAGATTTTCGTAAAAAAAGTTCTCGCATACTGTGAGAAAACAGGCAGTATCACCGAAGCATCTGCTATTTTCCAAATTTCACGCAACACCATCTATCAATGGTTAAAATTAAAAGAGAAAACCGGCGAGCTTCGTCACCAAGTAAAAGGAACCAA
>NZ_POIZ01000005.1 GCF_002960425.1 Streptococcus suis | reverse complement strand
AGGGAAGCCTTTTTATATTGTACAAATAGCCACGATTCTGGCAAAAAGACCGACTATCAGACCAATAAACAGAAAAAGACAAACGCCTCTTAAGTGTTTGTCTTCAATCTGAACTGACTTTCACAAGTCAGTTTCTATTTTGCACAACTTAGACTTGTATCTGATACAAGTAGACAACGAAAAGGAGTAAACCATGAAAGCAGCACAACACACATCTTATAACAAAAACAATATCGTACTTAAGCTAACAGACATTGCTAAGCCAGACATCAAACCAAACCAAGTCCTTGTCAAAGTGACAGCAGCAGGTGTCAATCCCTTGGACAACATGATTTCTCGTGGTGAAGTCAAGTTGATTGTGCCTTACAAATTGCCACAAACAGCGGGTAATGAAGTCGTTGGTTTGGTTGCAGAAGTCGGCTCAAGTGTGACTAATTTTGCAGTTGGTGACCGTGTCTTTGGTCGTCTTCCTCTCGACAATATCGGTGCCTTTGCCGAGTATGTGGCGGTAGAGGCTGCTGCCCTTGCTAAAGTTCCTGCCTATCTGACAGACGTGGAAGCGGCTGCCGTTCCCCTGACTGCCCTGACCATTATGCAGGCACTGGACCTCATGGGTGCAGAGGCTGGCAAGACCATTTTCATCTCAGGCGGGACAGGCGGTGTCGGCGGGATGGCTATTCCCATTGCTAAAGCCAAGGGTTTGACGGTTATTACCAACGGTGATGGGGCAAATGCAGAGCGGGTATTGGCGTTGGGTGCCGACCAGTTTATCGACTACAAGACAGAAGATTACACTAAAACCCTCTCCCAAATCGACTATGTACTGGACACACTTGGTGGTGCAGAAACCGAAAAACAAATGTCGATCATGAAAAAAGGTGGTCAGCTGGTTTCCCTCCGTGCCATGCCAAACGGTGCCTTTGCCAAACGGATGAACCTGCCAAAATGGAAACAAGTCCTGCTTGGCTTGGTTGGTCGCAAGTTTGATAAAATGGCGGAAAGCTACGGAGTACACTACCATTTCATCTTCGTAGAAAGCAATGGTCAACAGTTGCAAGAGGTAGCAGACATTTTCAGCAAGTTAGAAATCAAACCGTCTATCGACACCGTTTATCCATTTGAAGAAGTCAACGCAGCCTTGGACAAGGTCGCAAATGGTCGTTCACGAGGAAAAACTGTCCTCAGTTTTGAATAGTAGGAGTACTTATGTCTTATATCACAACTAAAAATCAGTACATTACTGTCGCTGGCAATCAGATTGCCTACCGTGAACTAGGTAAGGGCAAGTCTAAACTGCCCTTGGTCATGTTGGTCCATTTGGCCGCAACCTTGGACAACTGGGATCCAAAATTGCTAGACTTACTAGCTGAAAAAGAACATGTCATCGTCCTTGATTTGCCTGGGGTCGGAGCCAGTCAAGGCAAGGTAGCACCTACTATTCCAGGAATGGCAGAGCAGGCTCATGCTATTATCAAGGCTTTGGGGCATACGAAAATTAACCTGCTTGGTCTTTCTATGGGTGGTTTTATCGCCCAAGAAATCGTTCGTCTCGATAGCCAAATGGTTAACCGCTTGATTCTAGCAGGAACAGGTCCTCGTGGTGGTGTAGAAGTCGATAAGGTGACAGGAAAAACCTTCCGCTATATGCTGAAGGCAGGTCTGGAGCGCGTGGATCCAAAACGCTACATCTTCTACAACCACGATGAAGCGGGTCGCCTGGAAGCTGAAAAAGTTTTGGGTCGTATGGGAGAAAGAAAAGCCGACTATGCAGACAAGGACATGAATGTCCCAGGATTTTTAACACAGCTGAAGGCTATCAAACGTTGGGGGAGAGATCCTCAAGAAGATATGGCCTTTATCACGCAACCAACGCTGATCGTCAACGGTGACAAGGATATGCAAGTTCCGACTGAGAACTCTTATATCATGCATGAGAAAATCAAAAACAGTCAACTCATCATCTATCCAAATGCGGGTCACGGATCTATCTTCCAAAATGCAGAGGCCTTTTCAACAGCCTTGATAGACTTTTTGGAGAAATAGTCCCTATTACTCTTGATGATACAAGGCCTGCAACGTCCCCAAAATCACCTTAGCCTGCTTTTGAAAGAGTTGATTGAGTTACTTGTCTTCCTTATCTTTTGTCTGTATAATAATCTACAACGAAAGGAAATCAAATGAACACAAAAGATTTTTACTGGGTGCGAGAGCCAGAAAACTACCAGATTTCAGATAAGGAAATCAGAATCACAACCCAAGCCTACACGGATTTGTGGCAGAAGACTTATTATCATTTTGTCAATGACAATGCGCCCCTGCTCTTGATGGATACGGAGGAAGAGTATTTCTCCTTCACTGTTAAGACAGATTTTTCCAATAGTCACACCCGCTTTGACCAGTGTGGTGTCGTGGTCTATCAGGATTCGGAAAACTGGATTAAGGGCTCGATTGAGTATGAAAATGAAGACTTTCAGCACTTGGGCAGTGTCGTGACCAATCACGGTTTTTCAGACTGGGCAACTCAGGAGATACCCGCTTCTGTCAAGTCTATCTATTACCGTTTGAGCCGACGGGGTAGTGATTTCTGCATTGAAAACTCCAAAGATGGTGTCCATTTTGAGCAGATGCGGATTTGCCACTTACATGAAGGCGGTGGAAAAATCCATTTTGGAATCTATGCCTGCTCGCCAGAAGATTCTTCTTTTGAAGCCGTCTTTTCCGAAATGAGCTTGACAGACTGCAAGTGGCAGGCCCATGATGGACAACAACCAGATTAGAAGATTAGCTTCCAGCTCTGCCATTTCCCGAAAGTCCATTATAAAATCGTTGAAATCCCTGTCATTTGTGGTATAATGAAGAGTATGCAATAAAATTTTAAGGAGAATGACAGAATGTCTGTATCATTTGAAGCAAAAGAAACAAACCGCGGCGTTTTGACTTTCACAATCGGTCAAGATGCAATCAAACCAGAATTGGACCGCGTTTTCAACAAAGTTAAGAAAGATATCAATCTTCCAGGTTTCCGTAAAGGTCACTTGCCACGTGCCGTTTTCAACCAAAAATTTGGTGAAGAAGCACTTTACCAAGATGTAGTAAACGCCCTTTTACCAGCAGCATATGAAGCAGCTGTAGCTGAAGCTGGTCTTGAAGTCGTTGCACAACCAAAAATTGACGTTGTATCTATGGAAAAAGGTCAAGACTGGACAATCACTGCTGAAGTTGTGACAAAACCTGAAGTAAAATTGGGTGACTACAAAAACTTGGCAGTTTCAGTAGAAGCAACTAAAGAAGTATCTGACGAAGAAGTAGATGCAAAAATCGAACGCGAACGCAACAACTTGGCTGAATTGGTTATCAAAGAAGGCCCAGCAGCGGAAGGCGACACAGTTGTTATCGACTTTGTAGGTTCAATCGACGGCGTTGAATTTGACGGCGGTAAAGGCGAGAACTTCTCACTTGGACTTGGTTCAGGTCAATTCATCCCAGGTTTCGAAGCACAATTGGTAGGCCACGCAGCTGGTGAAGAAGTAAACGTTGAAGTGACTTTCCCAGAAGACTATCAAGCAGCTGACCTTGCTGGTAAACCAGCCCTCTTCGTGACAAAAATCCACGAAGTAAAAGCAAAAGAAGTTCCAGCTTTGGATGACGAATTGGCAAAAGACATCGATGAAGAAGTAGAAACACTTGATGAGTTGAAAGCTAAGTACCGTAAAGAATTGGAAGCAGCAAAAGAAGTTGCCTTTGACGATGCAGTTGAAGCAGCAGCTCTTGAATTGGCTGTAGAAAACGCTGAAATCGTTGAATTGCCAGAAGAAATGATCCACGAAGAAGTTCACCGTGCAATCAATGAATTCTTGGGTGGTATGCAACAACAAGGGATCTCACCAGATATGTACTTCCAAATCACTGGTACAACTCGTGAAGACCTTCATAAACAATACGAAGCAGATGCTGAAAAACGTACGAAGACAAACTTGGTTGTTGAAGCAGTAGCGAAAGCTGAAGGTTTCGAAGCAACTGACGCTGAAATCGAAAAAGAAATCGAAGACTTGGCAGCTACTTACCGTATGGAAGTGGCACAAGTTCGTAGCTTGCTTTCACCAGAAATGCTTAAGCACGACATCGCTGTGAAGAAAGCTGTAGAAGTGATTACAAGCACTGCAACTGTAAAATAATGTAGATTACGACACTTGGCTTGGTCGAGTGTTGAAAAATGAGGTTCAATTAGTTTTTCTAGTTGGACCTTTCTTTTATAAAAATTCTTACTTATCTTTGACTAATTAGCAGTTTTAGCGTAAAATAGAAAGGAAAGACAAAAAAGGAGAAGAGCCTTGGAATTAAACGTATTTGCAGGACAAGAAAAAAGCGAACTTTCCATGATTGAAGTAGCGCGTGCTATTTTAGAAGAACGTGGACGCGACAATGAAATGTATTTCAACGACTTGGTCAATGAAATTCAAAACTACCTTGAAAAATCAAACAGCGACATTCGTGCAGCTTTACCAACCTTTTATTCAGATTTGAATGTGGATGGCAGCTTTATTCCACTTGGTGAAAACAAATGGGGACTACGTTCTTGGTATGCCATCGATGAAATCGATGAAGAAGTGATTACTCTTGAAGAAGATGATGAAGATGCACCAAAACGTAAGAAAAAACGTGTTAATGCCTTCATGGATGGTGATGAAGATGCTATCGATTACGGTCATGATGATCCAGAAGATGAGGATGATTACTCTGACAGATCTTCTTCTGAATATGATGATGAAAATCCTGATGATGAAAAGGATGAAGTAGAATCATACGACTCTGAAATCAACGAAATTATCACGGATGATGAATTGGATGATGAACAAGTTGATCTGGGTGAGGTGGATGATGACTATTCAGATGAGGAAGGTATTGACGAGTAGTCATATAAAATTGTATTTGACAAGACCATTAAATTACGATAAGATAATATCGGGCACCTCTTTTGAGGTCGGAGCTCCCTAGTCAATAGGGAGCTATTTTTGTTTTTTCTTCAAGATGGTTAAAAAACACCCCGTCATTAAGAAGACAGCAGAGGAGGAGTTTGCATGACAAAATATATTTTTGTAACAGGTGGCGTTGTGTCATCGATTGGTAAGGGGATTGTGGCAGCGAGTTTGGGCCGCCTCTTAAAAAATAGAGGATTGAAAGTTACTATCCAAAAATTTGATCCCTACATCAACATTGACCCAGGAACCATGAGTCCTTATCAACATGGGGAAGTATTTGTGACAGATGATGGTGCAGAAACAGACTTGGACCTTGGTCACTATGAGCGTTTCATCGACATCAATCTCAACAAATATTCCAACGTCACAACTGGTAAAATTTACAGCGAAGTCCTTCGTAAAGAACGCAAAGGTGAGTACCTGGGAGCAACTGTTCAGGTCATTCCACATATCACGGATGCGCTAAAGGATAAAATCAAGCGAGCAGCTCGTACGACAGATGCGGATGTCATTATCACAGAAGTAGGGGGTACGGTTGGTGATATTGAAAGCCTGCCCTTCCTTGAAGCCCTACGTCAGATGAAGGCAGATGTCGGCTCAGATAATGTTATGTACATCCATACCACTCTCTTGCCATATCTCAAGGCAGCAGGAGAAATGAAGACCAAGCCGACCCAGCATTCGGTCAAAGAACTGCGTGGACTTGGCATCCAGCCAAATATGTTGGTGATTCGGACAGAACAGCCAGCTGGTCAAGGAATTAAAAATAAGTTGGCTCAATTCTGTGACGTGGCGCCAGAAGCGGTCATTGAATCCTTGGACGTTGAACACCTCTATCAAATCCCGCTCAATATGCAGGCACAAAATATGGACCAGATTGTCTGTGACCATTTGAAATTAGATGTGCCACCAGCAGATATGACAGACTGGTCTGCCATGGTTGACAAGGTTCTCAATCTCAAGAAAACAGTTAAGATTGCCCTTGTTGGTAAATACGTCGAGCTCCAAGATGCCTATATTTCAGTTGTAGAAGCCTTGAAACACTCTGGCTATGCCAACGATGCTGCGATTGAGTTGGATTGGGTCAATGCCAATGACCTGACGGCAGAAAATGTTGCTGACCGACTTGGACAAGCCCAAGGCATCATCGTACCTGGTGGCTTTGGTCAGCGTGGTACAGAAGGGAAAATTCAAGCCATTCGCTATGCACGTGAGAATGATGTGCCTATGTTGGGTGTCTGCTTGGGCATGCAGTTGACCTGTGTGGAATTTGCTCGCCACGTTCTTGGATTAGAAGGAGCCAATAGTTTTGAGCTAGATCCTGAAACCAAGTATCCGATTATCGACATCATGCGTGATCAAATTGGCGTGGAAGACTTGGGCGGAACGCTCCGTCTGGGACTCTATCCAAGCAAACTCAAACGTGGCTCGAAGGCAGCTGCAGCTTATGACAATCAAGAAGTTGTCCAACGTCGCCACCGCCACCGTTACGAGTTTAATAATGACTTCCGTCAACAATTTGAAGCAGCTGGCTTTGTTTTCTCAGGTGTATCACCAGATAACCGCTTGGTTGAGATTGTCGAAATCCCTGAGAATAAGTTCTTTGTGGCCTGTCAGTATCATCCAGAACTCCAATCTCGACCAAACCGCCCAGAAGGGCTTTACACAGCCTTTGTCACAGCAGCGGTTGAGAATGAAAAATAATATGAAGAAGGTTGGCCTAGGTCAACCTTTTGCTATCATGCGAAAAAATTTCCATTACATATATGTTGTCAATTTCACAAAATACTTGGATATGGTATACTAAAGATATTGAGGGAGAACTACTGTGAAGAAATTACACTTTATGTTGACCGTGATTTGTATTACCATTGTGGCGGCCTTAAATATCTTTTTTAACTACCATATATCTAATATTATTGATAGCCTAACTGCGAAAGACAGTCTTGCTTTTTACGACAGCATCCTGTTGATAGTGGGCGTCGTTCTACTTTTACTGGCGGCGGAATTGGTGAGGCAGATTAGCAATCAACGTTTTCTAAATCAGATTTCTTATAAGATTCAAGCTACGCTGGTTGGTCGCATTCTAACTGGAAGAAGTCTCCTTAGTCAATCAGAGGTCAGTGGCTATGTTTCTAAAATCAATAACGACATCGAAAGGGTTACCGAACTTTACTACGATACCTTCTTTTCGCTTTATCAAGGTCTGGTGTCTTTTCTGATTGCTAGTATCGCCTTGTTTTCTCTGGACATTCAAGTATCTCTTGCGATTTTGTTGGTGTCGACTATTCCTGTAGGCATTCCGTATTTGGTTAATAGCTATCGAACCAAGGTAGAAGAAGCTATCTCACTAGAGAAAGTTTCTTACCAGTCCAAACTTCAGGATTTGCTGGGCAATTTATTACTTGTCAAAAACAATGGTCTTGGTCAGCAATTTTACAAAAAAATAAATCAGCAATACCAGCAGATAAATACTCAAGAAGATAAGCGCGCCTTTCTAACGGCTGTGGTCAATATAGGCTCAGGATTCTTTTTTTACCTGACGACAATGATCATTCTCTTTATCGGCGGACAAAAGGTTTTAAGAGGGCAGATGAGTTTGGGTGCCCTTGTTGCCATTTATAGCATTTCGCTAGAGCTAATTTCACCAGTCGGACTGATTGCTTCTTCTATCTCAGATATGACCTCTGTTCGAACAATCCGAAAAGATTTGGTAGGGAAGGATACTGTTGACTTTGCTGAAGTTAGCGGAAATCCAAATTTCTCAACTCTACGTATAGAAGGTCTTGACTACCGAGTGGATCATGGTAGCTTGTTCAACCACCTTCATCTACAATTTGATGCCGGCAAGAAATACTTGATTCAAGGAGAGAGTGGTGTGGGTAAGTCAACCCTGGTCCATCTACTGACGCAAAATACAAAAGAGAGGGTTTCAGGAATTTACTTAAACGACCAAGCCCTGTCGAACCTGTCTTACGAAACCGTCCAATCCTATATCAGCTTTGTACCTCAAAAAGTCAATCTTTTTCAAGATAGTATCTGGTACAATATCACGCTTGGGAGAGCAGTAGATGAGGAACGAGTATTCAAGTGGCTCCATCGATTTGGTTTATCAGAACGAGGCTGGGCAAAAACTAGCTTCTCGCATATAAAAAAACGAGCAATTCCAATTAGGAGTTGCTCGTTTTCCATTTCATGCTTTATAATTATAATAACCACAAAACAACTAGAA
>NZ_POIZ01000049.1 GCF_002960425.1 Streptococcus suis | reverse complement strand
CACTAGAACTTAGTCAAAGAGGAATTGACAAGTAAAGAGGGAGCCCGCATTTATGCCAAACGCAAGGTGGATGTCGAACCTGTATTTGGTAGGATGAAGGGTGTTTTTGGCGTACGCAGAGTCCATGTCAGAGGTCAAAAAGTGGTTGAAACCGAGATAGGCTTCCTCCTAATGAGCATGAATCTAACGAAATTGGCTAAGAAATTAGTCCAAGATAATAGAGATAAAAAGAAAAACACAGACAGTACGGCTGGATTTCATCAAAATCAGCTCAATCTGTCTGTGTTTTTTATTTATTGGCTAGTTTTTGCCCAGCCTCTTTTTCATTTTATTTTCTACCACTCCCTCATCCAAAAACAGAATATAGGAAGGCACCGAAATCTTGCCCTGCAGAATAAATCGCTGGCACAAGAACTGAACCAAGAGTCATCAAGGTCATAGCTATTCCTACCCAGACTAAGAATTTCATTGCAAACGAGGAAGACTCATAAGCTGTTTCAAATTCTTGGTATTTTTTATCTAATTTTTCTATCATTGTCATAACTAAACTCCTTTACCATCACTAACCAAACAGTACCAACAAATAACCAATAATGGAGAAGATAACCAGTAGGCTATTGTTCAATATATGAACAAGAATCGCATCCACAATATTGCCACGGCGAGCGTAAGCCAAATAGAAGACTGCCCCAAGCAAGAAGTAAAGTGGCAACTCAATTGGATGAATCGCATGAAGAAGAGCAAAGACTGCTGAACTGATTATCAATTTTAGCCATTTTTGATTTTCTTTGAAGAAATATCTGCTAAACAAACCTCTGAAAACAAGCTCTTCCATAAAAGGAGCAAAAACGCCTATTGCAATATGAAAGGCAATAAAGTATAGCGGAAACATCTTCGCCAATTGCTCATTTGTAGCCAAAAGTGCTGCATCGTTGGCCGTGGTGGCATTGCCAGTAACCAACTGGGTCAATAGCGTTCCGCCAATACCGACAACCCGTCCCGCTAAGAAAAATAGCAGAGCAAACCCAAAATCTTTCCAAGTAAATGTGAACCGTTTTTGCTGGTCAGGTAGACCTTTCTTATACCGTTTCCAAGTCCACACCACAATAGCTGTCGCAATGACCAGATAGCCAATGCCAGAAACCCACTGCATGGCACCTGACATCGAATCCTGTATGGCAATAAATCGCATCGGAGTTATGTTAATCGCAACGATGACAAGAATCAAACCAATAAATTTTAAAATATTTTTAACACGTTTCATAAGCTAGTCCTCCTTTTTAGTCTTATTCACTTTCATTAGAAAATACAATGCAATAAAGAGCATTGGATAGAAATTAGATGAGAAAACATCTACTGTTTTTCCAAGAACAAGCCAAGCCACTAGGTGAATAAGAACGGCAGTGACCAAAATTCCTTCAACAAGCCCTTGCAAGAACTGCATAATTTTATTCTTTCTTTGATAGTCATCATTTGATGTTTGTTTTCCATTTTTATTTCTCCTTCCCGTAAAGCTCAAAAAGGTAGCGGAATATATGATAGCGTATGTAGGTGGAATATATAATTCTATATCAAAATTGATTATAGATACATCTGCTAAGATACATAGAATTGCATAACTAATGATTAGAATACTAATTATGGTTTTGATTTTATCCATTGTTTTAAATTTAGTCATATATTTTCTCCTTGTTCTTGTTTTCTTTACAAACTTACTTTTCCTTGTTTTGTTCCTTATTCGTTAAAGCAGTAAAAGTAATGATTGAACCTGGGATACTAACTGCCAAAACATTGAAAAAATCTTTAAGGCTATCGCCTGACACGTTCGCACTAATCTTAAACACCAAACATAGTGCAATAGCAATCAGCACTGCATAAAATTTTTTATTCTTCATCTTCATTTCTCCTCACTATCATTTTCCTTAACGTTCAATTCTGATTTCAAATAACGATTTGCCACTTTTTTCCATTTTTTCAAGAATAAGAGCAAGTAGATAGAATCCGTATGGTATCAACATCGGCAACTCAAGATCCTGTCTAATGAATGCAAATCCAATAAAGAAGGTATAGACAATCATTGTTGTGTGTAATACGTGTTTCCCTGTAATAACAAGTTCCTTTTTCTCTTTCATCTTTGTTTCTCCTTGTTCTTATTTTTTACACTCTTAGTATAAGCCAACTCAGCCCAAATTTTTCATCCATGTCATGAACGGTCGTTATTTTGTAATGAATGACCATTTTTTATCGATTCATTAAGTTGTGATATAGTTTTTTGCAAAATTTCTCTAATTTTTCTTCAACGAGAACAAATAGATACAGTCCATAGGGAGTTATGAAGCGTGGTACAAAATTCTTGGTGACAAGTAAGTACAGCACATACAAGGTATAGACTATCATAGCGACATGTAGCAATTGTTCTTCTGTCATAGCAATTTTCTTTTTCACTGTCATCTCATTTCTCCTTGTTCTTATTTTTTACACTCTTAGTATAAGCTAACTCAGCCCGATTTTTTTATCCATGTCATGAACGGTCGCTATTTTGTAATGAATGACCATTTTTTTCGAGAAAAAGCATACACTCCAGCCTTTTGACTGGAGTTGAAAGTGACAGATTGTAAAATCAACTAAAATAGTTTGAATTATGATTTCTACATAAAAAAACAAAAAATTATGATAAAATAATATTGCTGTCGGAAACCGATTGCGTTCTTCAATAGGAGTTCGTGAAAGGGGGTGAATAGCTTTGCATTACATCTTAGAGCTCTTACTTGCTGTTATGGCAAATGTAGCTGCATACTGCATTTGCAAGTGGCTAGATAGCAAGTACAACGACCACAGCTAGCCCAAACCACACCCGTTAATCTCTCAAACTAGAGAACGTAAAAAAGCCCTCAGGAACTGCAATTTCTGAGGGCTTTGGTGTGCTTTGCACTACATCTTTCTAACTTAGTATAGCAGATTTTAGACAAATTTCAAACTATTTATTCATAAACATAAAACATCAGTTATCCACAAAGGCATTTACAATGCTTGTAATCAATAACCTCCGAGAATTCCACTCTAAATCTCTCAGGTGTCGATTCATAAGTCCCTAATATCTTCTTGCAGAAAATGGCCTCCTTTGTATCTCGTACAAACTGACTAGAAGCATTGACTTGATGCGATTTAGTCAACATCAGCCTCCAACATTGATTTAAATACCTCAGCTGAATAAACTGTTCAAAAGGCAAGGACTGATAGCCTTTTTGAATATCTTCTACCAAACGAAAACACCCCAAATGACTATTCGAGGTGTCATCCTATGAACCTAATTAACAGTAGTATTGTTGACCAATCTCGCAATAGGACAAACCAATACCAGGCATCCATTGATTAGCAAAAGAAATAATCTGCTCACTTCTCCCATTATCATAGACTCCATAAATAGTATAGCAGATGCAAGAGCTACCCCTAAAATGAGGTATCTTTGATGTACAGGCATCCTGTACGACATGCCACGTTTCTTTAAAAAATAGTAGCTTGTCCCTATCACCAAAGCGTGAAGCAATGTTAATATCAGCATGATTGGCAATAAAACCTTTCCGTCAGATCTAACTGAAACCAACTACATCAAAAAAACGAATAGGTCAATTGCAATACTGGCATAATTTCCGATTTTGATTATTTTTAGATTATCCATAACCAGTTTCCTTTCAAGCCAGCCAGTCAACTTCAGTGTACTTGCTTGTGTTCCTGATAGTTACGTTTGAGCAACATCACTAGAAGCAAAAAGTTTGGAACGGATAGAGCCCAGTAACCAAGGCTACCAAAGCCGAGACACTCTCTCATTACATAGTCTAAACAAAAATAGAATAGTACCGCTAAAATAGTTTTCATCATTTTCATCTTATTTTCCTACTTATTTTTTAAACATATAAATCACCCCTCTAATGACAAGATAACTGAGTAGGTAAATCATTCCATAATACACTCCCCATAGACAAATGATAGCACCTGCTCCGAGTCCTACAAGTAGGGAGCGGAAATGACGGTGTTTAACAATTGTTTTTAAAGTATTCATGCTCGTGTCTCCTTTTTGTTTTTTACACTCTTAGTATAAGCCAACTCAGCCCGATTTTTTCAGCCATGTCATGAACTGTCGATATTTTGTAATGAATGACCATTTTTTCATTAAGTCGTTTTCATGCTTCTCTTTTTTTCAATCATCGATAGAACGATGACTGAAAACAGCGGTGGAACCAAATAACTAATTTCGCTAAAATGAATAACAAATCCTATAACAGACAACCATTTAAGAAAAAACATATTAAAGATAAATAAGGCAAGGAAAAGTGTCCCGAGTTTCAACATCCTTTTCAGCTCTTTACTCATACTTCATCCCCACCTTTCCCATATTTATCCACTAAATGGGACACAATGACGGAAATGACCCCAACCGTGACTCCATTTAAGTAATGGTTGTGAAAAGGCTGTAAAATACTTGTTACAGGAATGGAAATTACAACAACCAATAGAAGTTTAATAAGCCAAATCATAAAATTATTCCTCCTACGATACGCTAAGTAAATCGCAACCAAAATTGCATTTACTATTTACTGTCAAAACATGTGAAACTATCAGTCATCAATAAAATATAACAATAATCCCCAGCTTAAAATGTATTCAAAATTTATTTTACCTTCCATAATCAAATCCAAAACAAGTACTGCAAACATAGATAGGTAGATTGTATTTTTTATTACATTCATCACATATTTAGTGTTTCTATTCTCGCTTTGCATGTTAACGACCTCCTTTTAAAATAGTTTCCTTGTTCTTATTTTTTACACATTTAGTATAAGCCAAATCAGCCCAATTTTTTCATCCATGTCATGAACTGTCGATATTTTGTAATGAATGACCATTTTTTCGAGAAAATGCAAAAAAATCCAGCCTTTCGACTGGACTTACATCTATAAATCTTATTCCAAAAACACCAACTCCTGAACAAATCGATGATTGCTACTGTTCGTTGATATAGAAAATTTAGGATAGTTATCTAAGATAGTTTTTACATTAGCCAAGCCAATTCCTCGATTATCTCCTTTTGTAGAATGACCATATTCAAAAATATGACTTGTAGATACTTTATCTTCAACCGTAGTATTTTCTACAACGATAATTTTTCTGTCATATTCCTGGAAGTAGGCAAATACAATATTTCCATTTACACACTGCTCTGCAGCATCGATAGCATTATCTAATAAAATAGACAGAATCGTTATGAATTCTATCAACTCTAAAGCAGGTGGTTCAATTTCAGCATCTACTTCCACAGAAATTGCAATACCTTTTTTTTGTGCCTCCAACATCTTAGATGACAGCAAACTCTTCACAGCAGGATTTTGTATATTGGATAATCTAGCTATATCGTACTTTCCATCATAGAATTTTCTATCAGAATCTGCAATAACCTCACTATAAATCGTTCGAATCGCAACAATATCCTCTTCCTTAATTGCTTCATTCAGACTAATAAGAATATTAGTGTAGTCATGTCGGAAACTTCGAATTTCTTTATAAAGTGATTCAACATGACGGCTATAGCGACCTAAGTCAGTTAATTGTTTGTCCTTCAAAGCCTGAATTTCTCTATCTTGTATTTCTTTCTTCTGATAGTTCAAATATAATAAACTAACCGTAAATATTACAAAGTAAATCAACAAAATATTAGTACGGATATAGTATGGATTCCAATCTATCGAAATCATACCTCTCTTACTCCATATTTCAGCTTGAGTGGTTGTTCTTACAAGTAAAAAGTATGTTATAAATGAAACATTAAACCACCAAAATATTTTTCTCAATTCCTTATCTACAGTATCTACTTTTAAATCCTTAGCCTCAATTCCCAATCCCTTTAAAAATAATAGATAAAACGGTATAAGTAGTAATGTTAGAACTACATTAAATACTAGATTTAAACTCATGGCAGAGTAGTCAAGTTGGAATAGGAATCTCAAATAAAGAGCAATTATCCTTTGAAACATATCCCCTATCACAAATGGTAATAATCCATAAAATATTTTTTGCGTCTTGTTCCAATTTGTTTTTAAAAAAGGAATGACAACTAAAAATGAAAAAGGTTCTAACAAAGAATAGATATCATATAAAACTATCTGACTGACAGTTAAGCAAGAAGCTATCAAACATTTTTTCTTCTTGCTTAAAAATAAACCACTGATTTGTTGAAGAATCATCAAACGAATCAGCATGTCAATAAAGAAAATGGTGTCATAAAATGGAGATATAAAAATATTCATCAATCAATCTCCAACAAATCTGCAAGCTCCTTCTGCTTCATCCGAGAAACAAAACAAGAATCTCCATTCTCGAAGTAGGCAATGTGATTTGTTCTGTCCAATCTTGTTATATTTAATGGATTCACTACACAAGAACGATGTGCTTGGTAAAGTCGTTCATCAACTTTAGCTATATCGGATACCTTCCCATAAAACTCAGTCTGACCTGTTTTCGTTTTTAAAATAACTTTATGAATCGTTGATGATGTTTCAAAATAAAGGATGTCGCTAAAAGGAACTTGAATATGAGCAGTTTCAGTTTTGTATACAAAAGAATTTTCAGCTATAGTATGATCAATATTTTCAAAAGCATGCACTAACACATCTGATACTGCCTTTTGAAAGTCACTATCCTCTAGGCCTTTATCTATAAAATCTAAAGCAGAGACTCGATAACGATACGTTACCGGCATAAATTCTGAATGAGTTGTTACAAAGACAATAACAGCATAAGGATCGCGAGCACGGATTTCTTTAGCGATTTCCATTCCTTTCTTTTCTTCGCCTTTTATTTCAATATCTAAAAAGAAAAATTGGTGATTGCCTGCTTCCTCGATTGATTCCAATAATTGATTTGGTTTACCAAAAACTTCTAGGAATTTATACCTTACTGACGTTTCTTCAACACACCGCCTAATAGCATTTTCTAGCCTACTCTGCTGAAAAAAATCATCTTCTAATACAAAAATATTAAGCATAGAAATCTCCTACATTTTTTGTAAGTAATAATCATTATTATAGCATATTTCAGCAAAAGATAAATGTCCAACTTGACTTGATAGACCCACCGATGTATAATAAACATAGAAAAAGGTAGTTGCCAGAAACAACTACCCCTTGCAGAACCGTTTAAGACGGTGGCAGATTATTTGTATTAAATAACCGTTAACCTGCCAAAGTTATAGACGGTTATTTTTTTTGTCGTTTTTACCAACTCAAGCACTAACATCACGAGAGCGATAAAAGAAAATAGTCATTCAGTTTACTTTTAGTACTAGGCAACGAGCTGCAGACAGCTTGTACAGTCGAGTGACTGTACAAGGTTGTAGAAAGCACTTGCGAAAGCAAGTTACCCCTGCAGAGTACGGCAAAGCGAGTTCAAAGACTCCAGTGGAGTCTTTGAAGTTGGAAATAAGGAAAGTACGTTTCCTCGCTCGTCGAAGTAATAAAAGAAAAACTGGATGACTGTACCAGCTACAAACATGAGTGTTAGCCACTCAAAGGTTGACAAGCTAAGACTTTCGACGTGAGAGTTTTGAAACGATATTTTTCAAAACTCGAGCTAGTGCGAGCCCTAGACAAATCTTATAGGATTTGTCGTTGCCAGATGAGTAAGTTCACTTACCAGCTGGCTTGGGCTAGCCTTTCTGTTAGATTTTGATGATTTTCAGAGTAGAACAAAAAGTTCCATTCCACTTCTCTTAATTCGCGTCAACATCTCAGCGCAGTGGTTGATTGGCAGATTTGTTCGTGCTTCGCACTCCAAATCTGACCTAATCAACTGTGCGGGGGCGGTAAGACGAACTCATTTTCTACTAGTTGAGTTCTGTACCGCTCCCACCTACCTTTCAGAAATTAGAGCCACCGTCTTTACTTTTCTGCAAAAACTATTATAGCATATTTAATAAAGAATTGTAGTCCAATTTACACATCAAAAAACCAGCCTACTTGGGCTGGTCTTCTTGTAGCCGCTCTTTAAGGCGGCGACGGTATAAAATCTGCGAAGGAATGAAATAGAGAAAACTTGCCAGAATAATCCAGCGTTTGTCAATTCCACTAAAGTAAATCACCAAAATCAAGGTAAATGCTACCACTAGGTAGAAAAAATGATTGGTCAGTAAGTTTTTCATGACACACCTCCACATCTAATTCACTTTTAGTATATCAAAATAGACACAAAAAGTATAGAGGTCTAGCGATTTTTGGTATCTAACACAATGGTCACCGGCCCATCATTGACCAGGCTGACCGCCATGTCTGCCCCAAACACGCCCACTTCAACGGGCACAAAGGCCGACAAGGCCTGGTTAAAGGCATCGTAGAGTTGGCTGGCTAGGGCAGGAGCTGCCGCTCCTGTAAAGGCAGGGCGATTACCTTTTTTTGTATCCGCAAAAAGAGTAAATTGGGAAATGGATAAAATCTTGCCCGCTATATCTTGGACAGACTTATTCATCTTGCCTGCTTCATCTGCAAATATCCGCATATTGACAATTTTACGAACAGCATAATCTAGATCGTCCTGACTATCATCTGGCCCCACACCGACTAGGAGCAAGAGCCCTTGATCAATTTGCCCATGAATGCTTCCTTCGATGGCCACACTGGCCTGTGATACACGTTGTAATACAATTTTCATCTTATCCGTTGGTCCTTTTCACTGAGTAAACTTCTGGCACCGACTTGATCTTGTCCACCAGACTGGTCAAGGTTGCTAGGTTGGAAATACCAAAGGAAACGTGGATAGTTGCAAACTTCATATCTTTGGTTGGCTGGGCATTGACCGAAGAAATGTTCTTGCTGGCATTTGTCAAAACCTTGAGGACATCGTTGAGGAGACCGGAACGGTTGAGCCCGTAGATGTCAATGTTTGCCATGTATTCCTTGGTCGAATTTTCATCCTCCCAACCGACATCAATCAGACGGACATCGTAGTTTTCTTGGCTCTTGAGGTTCATACAGTCTACACGGTGAACAGCTACCCCACGCCCCTTGGTGATGTAGCCGACAATTTCATCGCCAGGTACTGGATTACAACATTTGGCAATCCGTATCAGCAAGCCTGACGCCCCTTCAATGACCACACCACCTTCGTGACGGATTTTCAAACTATCTTTGTTGTCGTGTTTGACTTCGCCACCGTTGACCAATTCATCCGCAACAGCCTTGGCCTTAGCCCTCTCAGCTTCTCGGCGTTCTTTCTCTGTCAGACGGTTAAAGATTGACACGGCAGAAACTTCTCCAAAACCAACCGCTGCATATAAGGCTTCATCCGTTTTGTAACTAGTCTTTTGCAAGACCTCGTCCATGTGACGACGGTCCAGGTATTGGTTGGGAACGTAGCCATTTTCTTGGAGTAGGTTCTGAAGCATCTCCCGCCCCTTGGAAATAGATAGTTCCTTGTCCTGATTCTTGAAGAACTGCTTGATTTTGTTGCGGGCCTTGTGGGTTTTAACTAGGTTGACCCAGTCACGACTTGGACCGAAAGAGTTGGCAGAGGTGATGATTTCCACCTGATCACCTGTCTTAAGCTTGGTCGTCAGAGGCACCATACGGCCGTTGACCTTGGCGCCTGTCGCCCGCTCACCTACCTTGGTGTGAATTTCATAGGCGAAGTCAATCGGTACGGAGTCCTTAGGCAATTCACGCACTGCACCATCTGGTGTGAAAACGTAAATACGCTCTGTAAAAATATCGTCCTTGACAGAATCGACGAAAGATTGGGCATCTCCGGCTCCTTCTTGGAGTTCAATCAGGTTGTTAATCCAGCGCAGTTCTTTCTCGCTGGCAGTTGCCTTGCCACCACGCTTGTAGGCCCAGTGAGCCGCCACCCCGTACTCTGCCACCTGATGCATTTCCACTGTCCGAATCTGGAACTCAATCGGTCCCTTTGGCCCATAAACAGTCGTATGGATGGACTGGTAGCCATTGGCTTTTGGACTAGCAATGTAGTCCTTGAATCGGCCGGGCATCGGCTTCCATAATTCATGAATGTAGCCTAGCATGGCATAGACATCGCTTGGGGTATCCATCAAACAACGGATAGCAGTCAGGTCGTACAGCTCATCAAAGCGTTTTTTCTTGTCATGCATCTTCCGATAGATAGAGTAGATGTGCTTGGGTCTACCGTAAATCTGACCATGTAGGTGGCGTTCTTCTGTATATTCGCGCAACTTGTCAACAACTTCATTGACCAACTCTTCCCGTTCACGACGCTTTTCCCTCATCATGTGGGTAATCTTGTAAAACTCAACTTCATTCAAGTAGCGGAAGGACATATCTTCCAATTCCCACTTGATAGAAGAAATACCAAGTCGGTGGGCAAGCGGCGCATAGATTTCCATCGTTTCACGTGAAATTCGTTCCTGCTTGTCCTTGCGCAAGTGCTTGAGGGTCCGCATATTGTGGAGACGATCTGCCAGCTTCACCAGAATAACCCGCATGTCTTGGGACATGGCAATCAGCATATTGCGGTGGTTTTCAGCTAGCTGCTCCTCATGAGACTTGTACTCGACCTTACCCAGCTTGGTCACACCACCGACTATATGGCGAACCTCTGGACCAAATTCAGCCTCCATCTCATCCAAGGTAACTTCCGTATCCTCAACCACATCATGCAAGAAGCCACAGGCAACAGTGACAGCATCAAGCTTAAGTCCTGCCAAAATTCCCGCTACTTGAATGGGGTGAACAATGTAAGGTTCGCCTGATTTACGAAATTGAAGTTTGTGAGCCTCAGTAGCATAGTTCAAAGCTTTCTGAACAAAGGCAACATCTTCGGCTGGAAGATAGGTGGCAGTTAGCCCAACGACCTCTTCTCCTGTAAAATTAATTTCCTTCATTTACTTCTCTCCCCAACTATTTCCTCCTATTTTACCATTTTCACTGAAAAAGAAAAAGGGAAGCGGTAAGAGTTTGCTAAAGTCTGGCTTTTCCAGTATACTACATCCATGAACATCAGCCCTAAACTATTCGACACTATTCCATTTATTGAACATTCAGCGTTTCGATTACGTGCTATCTATGAGTCAGACCTCGATGACCTTTGGGAAATCTACTCCAATCCCATTCACTTTCAGATGACACCCAACACTTCCACGCAAAACAAAGAAACCCTCCGCAAACGCATTGGGCATTTTCAGAGGGATTTTGATAAGAAAAAACGTTTGTTCTTGGGGCTGGAGCACCAAGGGAAATTGATTGGCGTTTTGGAAGTTTTTGACTACAAGAAACGGGCAGCGTCGG
This sequence comes from Streptococcus suis, assembly GCF_002960425.1. Lineage (GTDB taxonomy): Bacteria > Bacillota > Bacilli > Lactobacillales > Streptococcaceae > Streptococcus > Streptococcus suis_S. The sequence continues at coordinate 27,871 of NZ_POIZ01000049.1, read as the reverse complement.
TGACCATTGGCTATCGGCTTCATCATGCCTTCTGGAATCAAGGTCTGGCCAGCCAAGCAGTCAGCCTGCTCTGCCATTTCCTACTAAAAGAATGTCCGATAACAACAATCCTCGCCTTTGTCCTACCGGAAAACCAAGCTTCTCAGCAAGTGCTCTTGAAAAATGACTTTCACCAGGTCGGGCAAGTCGAGGAGGTTTGGAAGGGCTTGGGGCAGGTCAGCCTCTTGCAGTTTGAACGAAGACAGTAAAAACCAGGGAAATCCTGGTTTTTCTTATGCAAAATAGCTCCAAATCACCGCAATGAGAATAGCTGGCAACATGTTGGCCACGCGAATCTTTTTGTCCCAAATGATATTGACACCGACACAGAAGATGAGGGCGGAGCCGATAAAGGAGAGATTGGCCAGGGCCTGATCCGTCATCAGAGGCTCAATCAAGCGCGCCAAAAGAGTGACCGATCCTTGAAAAAGAAAGACTGGCACTGCTGAAAAGCCTGCTCCCTTGCCCAAACTCGAGGTCATAATCAAAATGATAATAAAGTCCAAAATACTCTTAACGGCCAACAAACGATAATCACCCGTCAAGCCATCTTGGATGGCTCCTAGTATGGCCATGGCACCGATACAAACGGTCAAAGAAGCTGTCAGGAAAGCATCTAAGAATTGACCATCTTGGCTGTTTCCTGATTTTTCGCGGAGCCAAACACCCAGCCTTTCAAACCAGCCTTCGATATGGAGCACTTCCCCAATCAAGGTCCCCAAGGCCAGACTAAGGACCAAAAGTATGCTATTTTGACTTTTGAGTTGACCGTCAACTACTGTCAACAGTCCTTCTAAACTACCTGAAATTCCTAAAAATAAGACAGCTAGCCCGCTCGCCACCGTTAATCCTGACTGATGCCGTTCTTTCAGTAAATGACCAAACCAAGACTCTAGCACACCTGCTAGGGCAATGGCCACTGTATTGATAATGGTTCCTAAGGCAAACATGGACTACCTCAACAATTCCGTCGCGTAGCTAATGGCAGAAAGGGCGTAGAGTGGAGCCGTCTCTGCTCGTAAGATACGAGGACCAAGACCTGTCTTGACCGCTCCTTCTCCTTCAAATGCAACTACTTCCTCAGGCGACACACCACCTTCTGGACCGACGATGACTAAAACTGATTGACCAGCTTCTAAACCAGACAAGATTTTCACTAGGTTAGCTTGTTCGCCTTCTTTGGCAGCCTCTTCGTAGGCTAAGATAATCTGGTCAAAGCCTGCCAACTGGGCTAGAAAATCCGATTTTTTCTCAAACAAGCGAATTGCTGGAATGCGATTGCGTTTGCTTTGTTCGGCTGCGCCTTGGGCGATTTTTTCTAGCTTTTCTGCTTTTTTGGCTAATTTTTTGCCGTCCCATTTGACCACAGACCAGTCAGCTGGAAAGGCCCAGAGGGCTGTCATGCCTAATTCCGTTGCCTTTTGGGCGACAAATTCTAACTTATCTCCCTTGGGAAAGCCCATGGCAATGGTAACGGAAACGGGTAATTCAACATTATCTACCAATTCTTCGATGATCTCAACAGATTGGCTCTGGCTGTCTACTACCCGTGCCATGCGTTTTATCCCGTCGTCAAAGACCAGGACAATCTGGTCGTCTGCCTGCAAACGCATGACAGAAAACATGTGCTTGGCAGTATCCTTATCGGTAATCTGGAAAACGCCCTGCGGTGCTCTGCCATTGACAAAATACTGCTGCATCCTAGCCTCCAATCACACCTGAGCGGTCAGCTGTTTTCTTGAAGATACAGCAATTCCACTCGCCCTGAATCATGTGGGTCTCAAGGAAGAAGCCGGCCGCCTCCGCAGATGCTCGCACCATGTCCCACTTATCCGCAATGATACCGCTCATAATCAAGTAGCCCTCGTCCTTGACCAGACGGTAGGCATCCTCGGTCAGATGAATGAGAATATCCGCCAAGATGTTGGCAACGATGACTTCCGCTTCAATGTCAACGCCACGAAGCAGGTCACCTGCTGCGACATGGATATTGCTGGTGTGGGCGTTGAGGTCAATGTTTTCCTGGGCCACACGCACCGCCACTTCATCCAAGTCATAAGCGTAAATCTCCTTGGCACCCAATAGGGAACTGGCAATGGAGAGGACGCCTGAGCCTGTGCCGACATCGATGACTGTTTCGCCACCACGCAGAGTCTGCTCCAAGGCAAAGAGGCTCATCTTAGTCGTCGGGTGAGTTCCCGTACCGAAAGCCATACCTGGATCCAGGCGGATAATCTTCTCACCAGCAGTCGCCTCATAGTCGGTCCAAGACGGCACAATGGTCAAATCGTGGGTAATGCGGGCTGGCTCATAGTATTTCTTCCAGTTGTCCGCCCAGTCTTCCTCCGCCAGTTCCTGACTTTCTAGGCTGACCTGACCCGTTTCCAAGCCAAAGCCTGTCAAATCCGCCAAGCGAGTCACCAAGTCTGCCTTAACTTCCTCAATATCCACAGTGTCAGGATAATAGGCCGTAATCGCAATCATATCTGACTGCTCCACCTCGGGATAGAGTTCACCGAAACGGTCCTCCTGTCCCACATAGTCAGCGGAGTCGCTAATGGCCACCCCCTGACTGCCCGTTTCAATCATCAGATTTGAAACTGCTTCTTCTGCATCACGATGCACGTGAATCGTTAATTCTTGCCATGAGTTCATGTTTGTTTTAACCTTTCTTACTACGAATCAATCTATTATTTTTTTGAATTTCATCCTACTAAACTCCACTTATATCCATCTGGGTCAAACGCTACGACACAACCATCCCAACTATAAGGATAGCTGGCCTTTTCAAAAGGTCCTATGGCATATTGATAACCGCGTCCAACATTTAAAACAAATTCAGCCCCTTGACCAAGTGGTGCAGCCATTTTCTCCAGTTCTTCCTTTGTTCCCTGACGAATCCGTAAAATAATGGTATTATTGGAGCCAAAAGCATAACAGACAAGACCTTTCTCGAACGATTCGTAAACAACTGTCAATTGTAGTAGATTTTCGTAAAAAACTCGTGATCGATTCAGTTCTGAGACAAGTAGCAGCGGAGCAATATTTCCAATTTCATATACCATCTCAATACCTCGGATATGGGTAAAACTCCCCCTCCACCAGGTCTGCTCTGCCTTTTTCAAAGGCTTCACCGTCCCAAGAAATGGCAAATTCTTGGGCTTCTGGGTCCGCCAAGAAGTCCATGAGGTCATCTAAACCTTGGTCGGCGGTGTCCTTGAGAAAACCTGCGAAGTAGGTCAAAAACTCTGCCGAAAAGCCCTTCTTGGCGTCAAATGGCAGAGCGACCAGGTAGTCTTCCTCGTCAAAGCGAGACTTGTCCTGGTTGTAGAAAAGGATATACTCCTCTAGAAAAATATCCTCAGAAGACGCATTGCCTTCGTCGTCCACCGTTTCAATCCCAGCCGCATTTTGTGCTTCTAAGATGAAAGCCAACTCAACAGCATGATTTTTCTTGTCCCAGTTGAGCTCGTAATCATAAGTAAAATGTTTGTCCAGTGCCGCTTCCAGCACATCTAAAAAGCCGTGTTTTGCCATTCTATTTCCTCTTTTCTATAAACTCCAATAAATTTATTTCTCGACCATATTTGACGGAAGCCCGCTTGTCTTTCTCCAAAATGGACTTGGTTAAATCTAGTTGATTCACCGCTGCCAAGGCTACAGCATAGTGAATAACGTCAGCTAATTCTTCTGCCAAACGAGCAGAGCTGTCGTCTTCGCCATCCATCATCTTGCGGCCTGCACGTTGATTCAGTAGCTCTGCCACTTCACCAATTTCCTCCACTAATTTCATAAAGAGACTTTGCTCTGGAACTCTCGTCCCATAGTGGTCACGCAAGTATTCTTCCAAAACACCCACCGTCAACTCCGTCATCTTCGTTTCTCTCCAAATCCTAAAATTGTAGTATAATGATTATACCATAAATGCACTGAAAGGAAGCCTATGCCAGCCAATCTCGCCCTTCGTATGCGGCCAAAATCCATTGATGAGGTCATCGGTCAGGAGCACCTGGTCGGTCCTGGAAAGATTATCCGTCGCATGATTGATGCCAATATGCTGTCGTCCATGATTCTCTACGGTCCGCCAGGGATTGGCAAGACCTCGATTGCATCCGCAATTGCTGGTACGACCAAGTATGCCTTTCGGACTTTTAATGCTACGACCGACAACCAAAAACGCCTGCAGGAAATCGCTGAAGAGGCTAAGTTTTCTGGTGGTCTGGTCCTCCTGCTCGATGAAATCCACCGCCTCAACAAGACCAAGCAGGACTTCCTGCTTCCTCTTTTGGAAAATGGCAATATCATCATGATTGGGGCGACAACAGAAAATCCATTTTTCTCTATTTTACCCGCCATTCGTAGTCGGGTGCAGATTTTTGAATTGCAGCCATTGGAAACCAGCCACATCCGACAGGCCTTAGAACTGGCTCTGACTGACAGCGAACGTGGTTTTGACTTCCCAGTCACCATTGAGCCTGAGGCTCTGGACTTTCTGGCAAATGCGACCAACGGGGACCTTCGGGCTGCCTACAATTCACTGGAACTAGCTGTACTTTCGACCAAGGAAAGTGAGGGCAGTCGTCACATTGATCTGGACGCTGTGGAAAATAGCCTGCAAAAATCCTACATCAGTATGGACAAGAACGGCGATGCCCACTACGACATTCTCTCAGCCCTGCAAAAATCCATTCGGGGTAGCGATGTCAATGCCAGCCTCCACTACGCCGCTCGTTTGATTGAGGCGGAAGACCTGCCTAGTCTGGCTCGTCGCTTGACGGTCATTGCCTACGAAGACATTGGCTTGGCCAATCCAGAGGCTCAGATTCATACGGTGACTGCCCTTGAAGCTGCCCAGAAAATCGGTTTTCCAGAGGCACGCATTTTGATTGCCAATGTGGTCATTGATTTGGCCCTTTCTCCCAAGTCCAATTCTGCCTATCTGGCTATGGATGCAGCTCTGGCTGATTTACGGAAAAACGGTCATCTACCTATTCCAAATCACCTGCGGGACGGCCATTATGCTGGTAGTAAGGAGCTAGGAAATGCCATTGGTTACCAGTATCCCCATGCCTATCCTGAAAAATGGGTGGACCAGCAATACCTGCCCGATAAGTTACTGGCTGCGGACTACTTCACCGCCAACGACACCGGAAAATACGAGCGTGCCTTGGGCATGACCCAAGAAAAAATCAAGCAGCTAAAACAAAACAAGAAAAAAAGTTGATAACGTTTTCATTTTTTGCCGATTTTCTCTTGATTTTTTTTAAAAATGTGGTAATATTAAATCATAAATAAGAACTGCTGTGGTATACGAATTCATACCTATGTGTTGACCGACTATTTTTGTATTACTAGGGAGACAAAGATCTTTTGGCAGTATGCAGGCTGGTACACCCAGAAGCAACTAAGTCAGAAACACGTCACCCACCTGCTTCTAGCGTGCGGGATCAATACAATTCATGAATAACCGGTACCAATACAGCATTTTTATTTTGCCCTTCCTTAGCTCAGCTGGCAGAGCAGCGGACTCTTAATCCGTGGGTCGTAGGTTCGATCCCTACAGGGAGGATTGGTTGATATGAGGAAAGTCTTGATTTATCAAGGCTTTTTCTCGTTTTGTTTATCAATAAACTCTAACACAAAGAAAAAGAGGCTGGGCAAAAACTAGTCGCTCACATATAAAAAACGAGCAATTCCAATTAGGAGTTGCTCGTTTTCCATTTCATGCTTTATAATTATAATAACGACAAAACAACTAGAAAGGCATGAAAATGTATAAACAACAGAGCCCGCATTTATGCCAAACGCAAGGTGGATGTCGAACCTGTATTTGATAGGATGAAGGGTGTTTTTGGCGTGCGCAGAGTGCATGTCAGAGGTCAAAAGGTGGTTGAAACTGAGATAGAATTCCTCCTAATGTGCATGAATTTAACGAAATTGGCTACGAAATTAGCCCAAGATAATAGAGACAAAAATAAAAAACACAAATAGTTCGGCTAGATTTCATCAAAATTAGCTTGAATCTATCTGTGTTTTTTATTTACTGGCTAGTTTTTGCCCAACCTCTTCAATTTATTAGCTTCCATACCAGGCAATGCCTTCATAACGCCAGCCGCGTGTTGAAAGGATATCTATTTCTACTTCATTTGTGGTGTAGAGGTGTTTCTTAACCCCTTCGTGATAAAGACGATAAATTTCTTTATCCCCTTTGGAACGATAAGCTATACCTTCTTGGTTCCAGCCTCGACTGACTAAAACAGCAAATTCATTCACATCACGTGTGTATAGATGAACTTTTAATCCAGGATGATAGAGACGAAAAACAGGTTCTCCCTCCGTATTGTGTGATAACCATGCAACTCCCTCCTGCTCCCAACCTCGTGTAGCTAATACATTGTATTCATTGCTATCCTGAGTATAAAGATGGACTTTAAGATTTGGATTGTATAGGCGGTAAACCTCTGTACTTAGGGGATTCTCTGTTACTATAATATGAGTCTTAACATAATCAGGTACGACAGTGGGATAAATTCCAGCATTAACACGCACCATTCCATGCTTATCAAGTTCCGCTTCAAATTCTGGGCTTTCATTGTACTCAGATCGACCATGAACCCATAAGGTAACTTGACCAGGTCCGATAGCCTGCCAATTCCCTTTCTCATCTATGCTTATTACACCAAAATCGCTCAACTTATACTTAAAAGCATACTCAAAATCTTTAAATATACTATTTTGATTCGGACGAATTTGTCCTGAATCTCCAACAACTAAATTTCCCTTTGGAATTGTATTCCTATCAAAATATATTTCAGAAGGAAGATAGTCATAGGTCTGTTCATTGGCAAAAATAGATGTTGCATTCATCGGCGATAATCCTACTAAGTAAAAAATTCCTACTAGCAATAAAATAATTGTTCTTAATTTCATATTTATTTCTCCTGCCCTATTCAACATTCCATGCAACTCCTTCTTGCTTCCAACCATGTATGCTTAAGACATTGTACTCATTTTTATCTGAAGTATAGAGATGAACTTTTAGTCCTGAATTATACAAACGATAAACTGGACGCTTACCAGAAGAATGGAAGATAACACCCTCATATATCCAGCCACTTCTCACTAAAACATCTCTTTCTCTAACATCCTTAGTTAATAAATGTTTCTTAAGACCAGAATGGTATAAACGGTAAATCGGGACACCTGATGTATCTGTTCTCCAAGAAACACCCTCATATATCCAACCACGGCTACTTAAAATATCTACTTCGTTCTTATCTTTTGTATATAGATGGTATTTCAAACCATCATTATATAGGCGGTAGGTTGGTACAGAGGCTGATATACCATCACCAGTCTTTCTATTATGAAGTGCAACATCAATCAAGCACAGCGCATCCTGATCAATTTTTCTACCTGTATTAGCACCATACTTTTGTAAATATTCTTCTGTGTATTCACCTTCTATTTTAGGCTCAGCAACATTGATTGCGACAATTCGATTTTGTCTATCCAGTACTGGACCCCCACTATTTCCAGAGAGCGTATCATTTTGATAACCTATTATCTTTCCATCAATACTTTTAACTTTTCCTCCTGATTTGTGCATAACCACTCCTCTATCCTGAGGATAACCAATAACTGTGATATCATCGTTAATAGCTAAGATAGAGGTTACTGGGAGAAAACCTACAGAAGCAATCGAACTATCCAAAGTCACTACTGCAATATCTTCATTAGCTTTTGTACGTGTATAACCTAATGTAGCATCATCTAAATAACCAGTAAAAAAATGATAGGTAGAACCAGTAAACTTATTGTACGGATATTTATTACCATTTTATGCAGGAGCAACCATTATTTGGTCATACGTCTCATTTGTTCTAAAGTCTCGAACTACATGAGCTGCTGTCAATACCTTGTTTGGAGCAATCATAACACCACTTCCATTCCAAGTGGCCAAACCATTTACTACTTTATATACAGCTACAACTTTTCTATATGGATTTACTGTGGTATTTTCAATAGGAATCATATTATCTGAACCGAAAATCATAGTTGGAGCATTTGAACCGTCAACTTCATTAGTATCAGATACTCTCACAGAAGATTCCATTGAAGAAGGCGTTGTCTCCGAAAGAGATTCTACAGCATCGTTCTCAATCAATGACCTCCTTGAACTTGATTCTAGCCCCTGCTCACTTTCTTCTACTGTAACTTCCCAAACAACTGAAATCTCATTAACATATAGTTCAACTGGATTTATGACTAACTCTTCTTCAAATTCCTTCAAATGTTCACTAGATTCATTAGGAAAACTTGGATAAACCTTCGTTATTCCAGCTTTATGAGCTGTCCAATTACCTTGGCTATCAAACGAAAGAATAGAGGAATCCTCCACTTTCATATCAAAAGAATAGTTGAAATCTTTTAAGGGGGAATCTTGAGGACGACGAATTTGCCCACTTTCGCCAACCTTTAATGTTAGACGAAAAGTACCTTCTTCATACTCTGATCCTCCTTGACTTTCAAACTTAGATATACTCTCTGTAGCATAAACTGGCTGACTGATTGTTAAAGGTGAGAAATTTTCCGATTCTACTATGATTGTGCCAATTAACAATATTAAAAACGCAATACTTCTCATTATCTTATAATGCATAGGTACCTCCATGTATCATCCCTTTGTTTATTCAAATGTTTGGTCTGCCAACCTATTTATACTCTATCACTCCACCTCCTGAACCTTTTATAATGATATTATAACATGTAAAAATAAAAAAAGAAAGCGTTCTCTAATCTCGGTGTGCTTACAAAAGGAGGCTGAACAAATGCCTCCAATCGCCGAAGTAATAAAAGAGAAACTAAATGACAATCAAAACCACTAGTCAAACTGGTAGTTTGTTCTGCGGCTATAAGCCGCTTGTTCCGGCCAGGGCCAAAGGCCCACTAAAATCGCTTCCTCGCGCACCACTTTCCCGAGCAGAGGCTGGGCAAGACATCCATCAGGTTTTTTCCTGTTGGTTTCCCCTGTAAATGGGTCAACCGTTTCAAACAAAGTGAGCTGGTCCGCTACCCTATCTTCTTGTAATTGGTTCTGTATGTATTTTGCTATCACTTTTTGATTGCGTCCTACCATATCCACATAGTAGCCTCTACACCAAAACTTTCTATTCCCATAACTAACATGTGGATGTGATTAGGGCAAGCATTAGCTTCATGGATAGTGACGCCTTTTCGTTCACACAAATCTCGGATAATCTTTCCGATACTAGCCTTTTACTTGCCGTAAATAATTTGACGACGATATTTAGGCGCAAAAACTAGATGATATTTACAATTCCAGCGAGTATGTGATAAACTTTCATTATCCTCTCTCATGAGGTACCTCCTATTTGATGTGATGTAGTGGCGGGGAAACCACTTCTATCTTATCACTTTGGGAGGATTTTTTAATACCTCGCTAGAAGCTCTACTGAACCACTAGCATAGCTAGTGGTTTTCAGGGGACAATAAGCCCGTACATGAGAACTGTACGGGTCATTTTTTTAATTTATCCCATAAAATCACTCGATTTTCCTGCAATGACTGCTGGACATCAATGATGCGTTGATTAGAGGAGCCTCGGAATTGCAACATGAGGTTGCGTTTGCTTTTGTCATAGCGGCCGTCTACGAGAATGTCCAACTGGCTGAGCAGTTCTAATTTGTCTGACGTTTCCAGCATCAATTCTTCCCATGTGTAGCCTGTCCAGGACCAAATGTCCTTGTCTGGCAATTCCGTCCGAACCCGCTTGACGAGAGGGAGGACCGTTCCTGTATTAAGAAAGGGCTCACCACCCAGGAGGGTCAGGCCCTGTACATAGGGTTGGGCCAAGTCTGCTAAGATGCGGTCTTCCAGTTCCTTGGTGTAGGGAATGCCGGCCTTGAAGGACCAGGTGGCGACGTTGTAACAACCGGGACAGTGAAAGAGGCAGCCGCTGACATAGAGGGAGCAGCGAACGCCTTCACCGTCCACAAAGTTAAAGGCCTTGTAGTCCATAATCCGTCCCTGGCTGAGTTCTTCACTCTTCCACTCACCTGGCTTGGGATTGTTCCAAGTCTGTTCACCCATAGCTACCTCCTTTCTCATCCAATCCAGTAACGTTCTACTCCTTCGCGGGTGTCTTCTAGGCTACCGCCACAAGCCACAATCGTACGGCGACTGGCTTGATTGTCTGTCGAGCAGGTCACGAGGACCTTGGAAATATTTTTGGTTGCAGCTTCCTGCAAACCAAGTCGCAGTTGCACCTTGGCATAGCCCTTGCCACGCTGGCTCGGGCGAATGGAATAACCAATATGACCGCCTTTATTGAGCAGGAAATCGTTGAGCCGTAGGCGTAGACTGAGAAAACCAAGGGCTCGACCCGTCTGGTCAAACGACACATATTGAATGGAAGGGACAAAACCGTCTGGCAGATTGAGCCCTGCCTCATAGTCTTGGTTTCGCAAAATCCAGTCTTCAAAGTCCACATCTTTGGAGATAAAGCCTCCATCCATAGCAGAGCCTGCGGCTTCAAATTCGGCCAACATATCCAAAATCGTTTCCTTATCCGCCACAGTTGGTCTTCTTAGTTCCATACTAGCCTCCATATTGTCTCTTGAAAAATTCGCTAATGATGTCAATATCCAGTCCCAAGTCCTGTATAATTTCTGCTTTGTGAAAATCGTCATAGTTGTCTTTGCCGCTCCAGACAAAAGAGTTGGTCACGATCTGATAGACCTTGTCTGGCTCGACTGCTCTGCCATTGACCATAAAACCCTCACCGTCTGGGATAATCCCCCACATCTGAGGGTGGAGGCCGGTCTGCAAGCTAGCCACCAAATCACTGCCCTTGATAGCAACCAGGAGGACGCGTTTGGAAAAGGGCAGGACCTTGACCAAATCCGAGTAGTAAATCGGACCCGCCGACAAGGAAGCCCGAATGCCGAAGCCGTTGATGACCGCACCGTCCGCCTGCAAGCCCAACTGGCCTGCCCGCTCAAAAAGAGCCTGACAGATGACAGGAGCTAGACTGGACAGGCCTTGACGAATGCTATCCCGCTCTCCGTCTAGTGCCTGAGGTAAAGTCGCTATCGGTTGGGAAAAAGCCGCGTCCCGTTCCGACTTCATCTGGTCGATAATGGCCTTGACCGCCCTGTCTTCTTGGGTCAGTTTCTCCACCTCAATCAAGTCATAGACAAGGACTTCATGTCGCCCATCTGCAAAACACCGCAGGGACAGATGACCAACAAAGCGACCGTATTGACCAGCCTGGCAAATGCTGACGCTCCCTACTTGAGTTGGTTCTTTCAAGATTGTGTGAGTATGCCCACCCAAAATCACGTTGAGTTCAGGGAAATCCTTGGCCAAATTCACATCTTCATCATAGCCCAGGTGGCTAAGTAAGACCAGATGAGCCGATGGATTCTGACTCACAATCTGATCCACCAATCGCCGCAGAGCTTGTCTATGGTCTTCAAAAATCACATTCTCCGACGGTGACGCAACCTCTTGGGTTTCCAAGGTAGTCAAACCGAGGACATAGAGTTTTTTCCCATTCATATCAAATTCAAGGACATCCTCAAGCGGTACCAATTCATCAGCCGCCTCCTCGTCACGGTAGCAGAGATTGGAAGACACAATTGGAAACTGGGCAAAGTCATCCAAGCGACTAAGCAACTCATCTCCATGATCAAATTCATGATTGCCCAAGGTCATGGCCTGGCAACCGATTTGATTCATTAGCTCGATTTCTTTGACCCCTCGGTACATATTGAAAAAGATATTGCCCGAAAAAAGATCGCCGCTGTCAAAGACAAAGGTCGGAACCCTTTTTTGCTCATTACGAGCTCGAATATCCGCAATCAGCTGCGCCTTCTTTGGAAAATTCTCCACATAGGAATGCATATCATTGGTATGGAGAATGCTGATATCTGTAAAATCCATATTATTTTTTCTTATTCTTGGCTTGTTTGAGCAATTCCTGCACACGCGCCTTCTTGTCCTGTTTCACATTGGAATTCTTCTCATGATAACGTGCCACCAAGGCCTTGCCCTTGTCGTCTAATTGGTATTTTCCCATTGTTTTCTCCTTTTTATGTAGTCGTTCAGTTTACTTTTAGTACTCGCTTCAAAGGTTTGGGGAACCTTTGAAGGCTGGAAATAGGGCGAACCGCGTTCGCCTCAAAAGCTGTAGGCAACTTGTGCAGTCAAGCAGACCGTACAAGGCTGGAAATGAGACTTGCGAAAGCAAGTCACTTACGCAAAGTACGGCAAAGCGAGTTCAAATAATCGTGGATTATTTGAAGTTGGAGATAAGGAAACGAAGTTTCCCCATACGTCGACGTAATAAAAGATAAACTGGATGACGATGAAATAGCAGAGCTATTAATTGTTTCCCCCTATTATAACAAACTTCCGTAGTTCCTCAAAACTACGGAAGCCCTCGTGTCCATTCTTTATAAACTAGACCCATTCATGTGTTTGACACGGGAAATAATTTCCTTGTGGCGACCCTTAACCATGGGTCTGGCCTGCGGATTGCCTAAGTAACCACAGGTCCGCTTGACCACGTCAACTGTTTTGGGGTCGCTATTGCCACAGTTTGGACACTTGAAACCACGCTCTGTCGGCTCGAAGTCCCCCTCAAAATCACAGGCGTAGCAATGATCAATCGGAGTATTGGTCCCCAAATAACCCACACGGTCATAGGCATAGTCCCAAACAGCCTCCAAGGCCTTTGGATTTTGTTGCAAAACAGGGTATTCACAGTAGTGGATAAAGCCACCGCTGGCACCTGCCTCCACATAGACCTTTTCAAAGTCCAGTTTTTCAAAGGGAGTCGGATTTTTCCGTACATCATAGTGGAAAGAGTTAGTGTAATACTGCTTGTCGGTGATATTTTCAACCAGACCAAACTTCTCCGTATCCAACCGGCAGAAGCGGTCTGTCAGACTTTCAGATGGTGTCGAATATACTGAGAAATGATAACCATATTCATCCGACCAATCTTCAACCAAGGCTTTCATTTTCTTGATAATATCCACCGTAAAATCTTTTGCCTCTGGGTTGGTCTCCCACTGACCACCGTAGAAAACTGTTGCGACTTCATATAAACCAATGTAGCCCAAAGATACGGTTGCTCGACGATTTTTAAAGACTTCATCTACTGCGTCTGTCTTAGCCAAACATTTGCCGAATGCCCCATATTGATACAAAATCGGTGCATTGGCAGGTATCGCCTCTTTTACTCGTTCCACACGATAGACCAAGGCATCCTTGGCAATGGCCATCCGCTCTGCAAAGATTTCCCAGAATTTTTCCTGACTACCACCACTTTCGAGAGCAATCCGTGGCAAATTGACGGTCACGACACCCAAATTCATACGACCAGATGTCACATCCTGCCCATTTTCATCCTGCCAGCCCTGCAAGAAAGAACGGCAGCCCATTGGTACCTTGAAGGAACCTGTCAACTCAACAATCTTGTCATAAGACAGCATATCTGGATACATCCGCTTGGTTGCACATTCTACTGCCAGCTGCTTGATGTCATAGTTGGGCGAATCAGGCTCCAAGTTCAAGCCCCGCTTGACTGTAAAAATCAACTTAGGAAAGATAGCTGTCCGACCTTCGCGCCCCAGACCTTTGATACGAATATTGAGAATAGCCTTTTGAATTTCCCGTTCAAACCAGGAAGTTCCGAGGCCAAAACCAAGCGAAGTAAAAGGTGTTTGCCCATTGGAAGTAAAAAGGGTGTTAATCTCATACTCCAAAGACTGCATGGCATCGTAGATATCCTTTTGAGTCTTGGCACGCGCATAGTCTTCCTGCTTGTCTGGCAAAACCCAGTCTGTTGCTTCCTTCAAATGCTTCTGGTAATTGAGTTCCGCATAGGGAGCTAGCACCTCATCAATGCGGTCAGCTGAGCAACCACCATATTGACTCGAGGATACATTGGCAATAATCTGCGAAATCTGTGCCGTAGCCGTCTGAATCGACTTGGGACTTTCTACATCCGCATTTCCTATCTTGAAGCCCTGAGCCAACATCCCCTTGAAATCAATCAAGCAACAGTTGGTCATGGGAGTATAAGGACTGTAATCCAAGTCATGATAATGAATATCACCTTTTTGGTGAGCATTGGCCACATGGGCAGGCAAGAGCTTGAGCCCAATAGATTTTCCAACAATCCCCGCTGTCAAATCCCGCTGGGTATTGAAAACATCGGCATCCTTGTTGGCATTTTCATTGACCAAGGCCTGATCCTTGCTCAGCAACTTGTGAATTTCAAAGTTAATATCGGTCGCCTGGTGTCGACGAAAATCTCGCTGGGTCCGGTACTGAATATACCGCTCTGCCAACTCATACAAATGAGCCTTGAGCAACTCCTGCTCCACAATAGTCTGGATTTCATAAATTTGGATATCGCCTGTAAAACGGCGTCCAATCTCTTGCAAGCTTGCCTCTAAAACCAGCTGCAAACCAGCCTCTGACACTGGGTGTTCTAACTCCTGATTGGCCCGCGAAAGAGCAGAAAAAATCTTCTGTTCATCAAAAGACACCGTCCGACCATCTCGTTTCAAGACAACCAAATCCAAGGTTTCTAAGTCGTTTTCTCGCACATTCATCTGACTGGCCTCCATTTTTCACTGCTACTAGTGTAACATTTCACAAATTAAAAATCAATATCTTGTGCCAAAAAATATAAAATTTAAAATTTTACACAAAATATAGATATTGTTTCTGAAAAGCAAATGAAAACAAGAGCCTATTCTGACTCTTGTTTTCTAGTCCATAAGAAGTACAGGTTAATAGCACAGGCCACTAAAATCACAGCAGGCCAAAGCAAATTTAACAAAGGAAGTTTACCGACATTATAGGCAATATAGAGAGTATTCCACACTACCCCCAAACTATAGATAATCGTCAAAATAATTTTCATAAAACACTCCAACTAAATGATAGTGCTATTATACTACAAACGACCGTTGATGTCCTTAATCTGCCGCTCCATTTTCCGATAGTTTAGGAAAAAGAGAGAAGCGTAGACCAAGACAAAGATAAACCAGAAGAAGAGGAGAGAGGCAAAATTGAGCGGAAACCAACCAGCCAAAATGCCCAGCGGTGTGAAGCCTAAAGCTGTGATGCAAAAATGTGTCGCTGTCATTCGCAAAAGGCTCCAATCCTGTTCAAAAATCTTTTCTGCCAGTTGAAACAAGAGACCGATTGCTGCCCAAATCAGCACACAGATTAACATGACGGTTACCTGATTAAAATTGCTTAGGTAGTAAGCCCCCATGGTTGAAAAAGGATTGAGCGGAAGATAAGCTCCCTGTCCAAAGACAGCCGATGTGATGATAGAGATAATGGTTCCAATTGTAAGGCCTAAACTGGCTGATAAGATGTATTTTTTCATAGTCCTAACCTTTCTTTGATAACTTTTAAATAACGACGGGACGAGTAGGTGACAGAGCCATTTTTCATGACTAGTTTGACCAGACCATTGGCTGTCAACTTGAGGTGGTCCAGTTGCTTGATGTGAATGATTTCCGACTGGGAAATCTGCAAAAAGTTGGCAGGCAGTTCCTCCTTAACCTGATACAAGCGTAGGTTGGAAGTAAAGGAATCTCCCACCGTTTCCACTTGTAAAACCTTGTCTTCTAAGTAGAGTCTGACTATCTCATCATACTCCAAAAGATATACCTGCTCCCCTTTTTTGACTGTCAGCCTAGATGTCTGCTTGTCTAGGTTTTTAACATAGGCCACCAACTGTGTAATCTGCTCAGACATAGCTTGAGCCTCAATGGTCACAAAATCTTCCAAAATTTCTGGTGATATAGCTAATTTTACTTTCATCTGCTCTCCTTTCTCTTTCCCTCTGTCCTTATTAAACACCATTTCTTTACTGGTTTCAAGGGCTTTTGGCCATGTGGTCGATTTCCTGCCCTAAACGGCAAAAAAGTCAGAACGGTTGTCCTGACTTTCATTGTCTTATAGTCTCTTCTTCAATTCTGCCACCCTCATCATGACTTCCATTGGGGTCATATTGTAGATGTCTAGTTTTTCCAGTTCATCGAGGACTGGGTGAGAAGGCGTGTCTGCGAAGAGATTAAGTTGACCTGACTGCTCTTCCACAACTGTCGGAGCTGGGTTGGCTGGTGCAGTAGGGGCTTGGTTTTCAAGCGTCTGCAAAATCCGATCTGCCCGCTCCAATAGCTCCTCTGGCATTCCAGCAATCTTAGCCACGTGAATCCCGTAGGACTTGTCAGCTGGGCCTTGGGCAATCTTGTGGAGGAAGGTGACTTGGCCGTCCTTCTCCAAGGTCGATACATGGACATTCTCTAGGTGTTCCAAGGTCTGGCTAAGGTCTGTCAACTCGTGATAGTGGGTGGCAAAGAGAGTCTTGGCACCAATCTTGTCGTGGATGTACTCGATGATAGACTGGGCCAGAGCCATACCGTCATAGGTGGCCGTTCCCCGTCCAAGTTCATCAAAGAGGATGAGCGACCGATCTGTCGCCAGACGGACCGCCTTATTGGCCTCCATCATTTCGACCATGAAGGTCGATTGACCGCTGACTAAGTCGTCTGCCGCCCCAATACGGGTGAAAATAGCATCGAAAATCGGCAATACAGCCTGATCAGCAGGCACATAAGAACCCATCTGCGCCAGAATGACAATAACCGCCAACTGCCGCATATAGGTAGACTTACCACTCATGTTTGGACCAGTAATCAGTTGCATATGCGTATCGGTATTCAAGTGAATAGAGTTGGGAATGTAAGTCTGCTTGCCCATGACCTTCTCCACCACCGCATGACGACCACGGTCAATGGTCAATTCTCTTTGATCTGTAAAGCGTGGACAAACCAAATGTTGCTGCTCCGCCACAACTGCAAAGGCCTGCAAGACATCAATAGTTGCAATGGTCCGAGCTAACTTCTGCAAGCGACCGATGTACTTCTCAACCTCCTGACGAATCCGCATGAAAATCTCATACTCCAGGTTAGCCGACTTATCACGCGCCTCCAACATCTGCCCTTCGATTTTGGCCAGTTCTTCCGTACCATAGCGCTCCGAATTTTTCAAGGTCGCCTTGCGGAAGAAATGCTCTGGCACATTGCCCAGATTGGAATTGGTCACATGGAAATAGTAACCGTCCTTTTTGTTGTAATCAATCTTGAGATTATTGATACCAGATGCTTCACGCTCCTTGGCCTCAATCTCCGCAATCCAGCCCGCCCCCTCACGCATGACCAGACGGTACTGGTCCAGGGTTTCATCAAAGCCCGTGCGAATGATATTACCGTCTGTAATAGCCCCTTGGGCCTCTGGGTCAATAGCAGAGCTGATGAGAGCATGCAGTTCTGGAATTGGGTCCAATCCAGCTACCAAGCTAGCCAGAGCAGGCTGGTCCATTTGTTGCAGGATATTCTTAATCGCAGGGACATTTCCCAAAGTCTGTGAAAGTTGCAAGAGGTCCTTGGGCAAGGTCTTGCCAAAAGACACCCGACTGGCCAAGCGTTCGATGTCATAAACACCCTTCAAGGCCTCCACCAAGTCGCTCCGCTCAAAGAAATAATCCAGAAAAACCTGCACGACAGCCTGTCGGCTCTCAATCCGCTTGAGGTCAATCAAGGGTCTGTCAATCCAAGCCCGCAAGAGCCGCATGCCCATGGCTGTCTTGGTCTCGTCCAGCAACCAGTACAAGCTGCCATGTTTCTTGCCAGTTCGGCCATTTTCAAGCAGGTCCAGGCTAGATTTGGTGGCATAGTCCATTTGCAGATAGTCCTTAATTTCATAGTGGACCACCTTCTGCAAGTGGCTCAAGTCCCGCATCTGTGTCCGGTGCAGGTAGCTGAGGAGTTTGCCTGCCGCAGCCTTTTCCAAATCCGTCAGCGAGTTGTCAATCAGCTGAACATCCTCCGTCACCTCATCCTCAAAAGATAGCAACAAGTTCATCTGATTCGAGAAAACCTGCTCCTCTTCCTCCGACAGAGCATAGCCGATGACCAATTCACGTGCCCGTAAATTGCGGATTTCACCGCAAAGACTGGTAAAATCATCCAAACTAGTCACAAAAAACTGACCTGTTGACACATCCATGTAGGAAAGGGCAAATTGTACGCCCTGACGGTCAATGGTGACCAGGTAGTTGCTGTCGGCTCCCATTTTTGTGGAATCCATGACTGTTCCCGGCGTGATGACCTGCACCACTTCGCGCTTGACCACACCGACTGCTTGCTTAGGATCCTCCATCTGCTCGGCAATAGCCACCTTGTGCCCTAATTCAACAAGCGTATCAATGTACTGCTGGGCCGCATGATAGGGAACACCCGCCATGGGAATGGGATTTTCCGCATTTTTATTCCGACTGGTCAAGGACAATTCCAAAATCTGCGCAGCCTCTACTGCATCTTCATAAAATAATTCGTAAAAGTCACCCATGCGAAACAGCAAAAAAGCATCTGGATAGTTTGCCTTGATATCCAGATACTGCTGCATGCCTGGAGAAATTTTCTCTACTGCCATTCTTCCTCTCAATTCTATACCAAATAATGATTTATCTCAGCTTCAACCTGCTTAGCTGCTTCTTCATCTCGACAAATCACCAAAAGCGTATCAGCGCCAGCCAAGGTTCCTAGGATAGACGATGGCTTTTCAGCATCGATAATATTAGCCATCAAAGCTGCTTCTCCCAAGTCAGAATGAAGAACTAGAATAAAACTAGCCCTATCCACCTTGTAGGCATATTGAGCCAATAATTCAACAAAATTCGCTCCCTCTTCTTCAACCGCCAGAGAATAGAAAGAACGACCATTCTCATAAATTTTAATGACGCCCAACTCACGTAAATCACGTGACAAGGTTGTCTGAGTGACCACGATTCCCTGACTTTCCAAACCTTTCTGAATATCGGTTTGGCGTCCAATCTTTTCCTGACGAATCATGTTTTTTATCAATTCATGTCGCCCTGCTTTATTCATCATCTTACCTCAGAATGTATATTTATAAAAATATTATAACACTTTTCACCGCTATTAGCCTAGAAATGTGATAAAATAGAATCAATAACTTTGGAGGAAATCCTAATATGAACCAAAAACAAGTCATTGCAGAAAGACTGGCTGCCGTCCTTCCGAATTTGGAAGTGGAAACCATCTACAATCTGCTAGAAAAACCAAAATCATCAGAAATGGGCGACATCGCCTTCCCAGCCTTCTCCTTGGCAAAAGTAGAACGAAAAGCTCCTCAGGCTATCGCAGCGGATATCGTTGAAAAACTGGATACAACTGGCTTTGAGAAAGTCCTTGCAACAGGTCCTTATGTCAACTTCTTCTTGGACAAGGCTGCTATTTCCCACCAAGTCTTGACAGATGTCATTACGCAGAAAGACCAATACGGTCAACTCAACATCGGTCAGGGACGCAATGTTACCATCGATATGTCTAGCCCAAACATTGCCAAACCTTTCTCAGTTGGACATTTGCGTTCAACCGTTATCGGCGATGCCCTTGCCAATATCCACGAAAAACTTGGCTACAAACCTATCCGCATCAACCACTTGGGTGACTGGGGCAAACAGTTCGGTATGTTGATTGTTGCCTACAAACTTTGGGGTGATAAGGCTGCAGTCGAAGCAGACCCAATTTCAGAACTCCTCAAACTCTATGTGCGTATCAATGCTGAAGCGGAAGAAAAACCTGAGTTGGACGAAGAAGCACGTCAATGGTTCAAAAAATTGGAAGATGGCGACAAAGAAGCCTTGGAATTATGGCAATGGTTCCGTGATGAAAGCTTGGTCGAATTCAACCGCATCTACGACAAGCTGGATGTAACCTTTGACAGTTATAACGGTGAGGCCTTCTACAATGATAAGATGGACGAAGGTATCCAAATCTTAGAAGAAAAAGGACTTCTCCAAGAGTCAAAAGGTGCAAAAATCGTTGACCTTGAAAGCTATAACCTTCCACCAGCCCTCATCATGAAGACAGACGGTGCAACCCTGTACATCACGCGCGACATGGCGACAGCTATGTACCGCAAGCGCACCTACGACTTCGTGAAAAGCATCTACGTCGTCGGTCAGGAGCAAATCAACCACTTCAAACAGCTCAAGGCTGTCTTGAAAGAAATGGGCTTCGACTGGAGCGACGATATGACCCACATCACCTTCGGTTTGGTGACCAAGGACAAGAAAAAACTCTCCACTCGTAAAGGAAATATCATCCTGCTCGAGCCAACTCTTGACGAAGCCATTTCACGTGCCCTTACCCAAATTGAAGCCAAAAACCCTGACCTTGAAAACAAGGAAGAAGTGGCACACGCAGTTGGTGTCGGCGCTGTTAAGTTCTACGACCTCAAAACCGACCGTGACAACGGCTACGACTTTGACCTGGAAGCCATGGTTTCCTTTGAAGGTGAGACAGGTCCTTATGTGCAATACGCATACGCCCGCATCCAGTCTATCCTGCGCAAAGCAAACTTTATCCCAAGCGCAGAAAATGACTACAAACTGGCTGACGCAGAAAGCTGGGACATCATCAAGCACATCCAAAACTTCTCAAACGTTGTAGAACGTGCTGGTGACAAATTTGACCCATCCCTCATCGCTAAATACGCGATCAACCTAGCTCAAGCCTTCAACAAGTACTACGCCCACACACGTATCTTGGACGAAAGCCCAGAGCGTGACAGCCGTTTGGCTCTTGCCTACACAACTGGTGTCGTCCTTAAAGAAGCCCTACGTCTGCTCGGCGTAAAAGCACCTGAAAAAATGTAATAGCATTCTATCCTCAATCTTACAGGTTGAGGATTTTTCCTTGTTGATAACTAATATGCTCCAGGAAATAAATAAAAATTCTCAAAAATTATCAGACAAGTGCGAATAGATTTAGCGAGGGGGAGTAAGAACCTGTATTCACAGTTCAGCACGTTCACCTAAGGCTAGTTTTCCAGCTACTCATCGTTCGTTTTTTTCAAAATACAGTCAGTATTCCCTCAAAAAACTGCCTTGATTAGCAAAAAACGATCTCTTATCTAAAAGCACTTTACTTGTGAATACAGGTTCTAAGACCTCTACAAAATATTTTTTTCAAAGGAGTCTGAATGACACAACAAGCACTTTCAACAAACCAACCACGCTTTTCTATCCGCACCTATTCTCTAGGCGCTGCCTCCGTCCTACTAGCCTACGCTTGTTTGGCAACGGGACCAGTCGCTAGTGCCAACACAGGAACAGAAACAAGTACAAGCGCAGGCTTAGCTACCGTCCAGACCACAACAAGCAGTTCTACTGGACAAGAAGCAGAACGTCAAGTCAGTCAAACAGTCACCCAAACAGAAACAAACCAAGCTAAAACCAATCAAACAAGTACCAATCCTACTACTAGTCCTATCAGCCCTGAACAGACCGGGCAAATCTCTCCAGAAAAGATTGAAACAGGAACACCTTCCTCATCAAGCCAGCAAGCCCAAGGAGGCATTCCATCAACCAGTCAAACTAGTCCAGCAAGTTCCCAACAGGCTCCATCTGTTTCACAGGAAAGCCATAACCAAACTAGGCAGACAAATAACAACCAACAAGCTAGCACTCGAACAGCTTCAACCAGCTCTGCTATTTCCCAAAGAAGCACTACACAAACCCAAGCCAATACCAACAGAAATCGTATAAGCTCTCAAACCCGTACCGCCAGCACACGTTCTAGCTCCACAAGTGCCTTGGGAGATGACTACCCTTACACAGCTGTTGATGCTATTGATCCCTGGAGGCTCTACACCCGCCAATGTACTTCTTTTGTAGCCTTTCGCCTGAGCAAAGTCAATGGTTTTGAAATTCCGCCAGCTTATGGCAATGCGGATGCCTGGGGCTACCGAGCTCAACGTGAAGGCTATCGTGTCGATATGAATCCTGCAGTGGGAGCAGTGGCTTGGTGGACCTCTCCCATGCACGTTGCTTGGGTAAGCAGTATCCAAGGGGATATGGTTGAAATCGAAGAATACAACTACAGTCCTCGCTTCACTTACAGTCGACGACTGATTCATAAAAACTCCGTCAGCGGCTATATTCACTTCAAGGATTTGGCTGGCTCTCCTGTCAGTCAGACCAGCCCTGCAGCCACTCAGGCAACTGGCTTAGCAAATAGCGGCACCTATACCTTTACCCAGCAAGCACCAATCAAGGCCCAAGCCAAGCAATCTAGCTCAACTTTGGATTACTATTATGCTGGCGAGAGCGTACGCTACGATAGGGTTCTGACAGCTGATGGCTACCAATGGATTAGTTACCTCAGCTATAGTGGTCAACGACGCTACATTCCTATCAAGCAGGTACAAGCAAGCCCTACACCTCAGCAGCCTATTGGAACAACTCCTACCAAACCTCAGGGAACTATCCAGATTACAAATATCAATCAAGCAGAAGGTAGTTTTGAGGTACTTATAACTGGGGCAAGATCTCCTAAAGAAATTACAGCCGTATCTGTGCCGGTTTGGTCCGATCGAGGAGGTCAAGATGATCTCATTTGGTATCCTGCTCAACGACAAAGTGATGGCAGCTACAAGGTGAAGGTCCTAGCTAGCAAGCATAAAAATGATAGCGGAAAATACCATATCCACGTCTATTTCACAGATGCTGCAAATCAGATTGACTTTATAGGAAGTACAACAACTCAACTTTCTACTACATCCATACCTACCAGCTACCTACCTTCTTCTGGAACTTATATTTTTAAATCCAGACTAGCCATCCGTAATAGTCCGAGCCTTGCTTCACCTATCTTATTCCACTATGACATCGGACAAAGTGTCCGCTATGATCGAATCATCACAGCCGAAGGCCGTCAATGGATTAGCTATGTCAGCTATTCCGGAGCCCGTCGCTATATTGCCATTCCATAAAAACAAAGAAACTGCAGGGTCACTATGAACCATGCAGTTTTTTTAATGACTAAATATCGGTAGCGTTGATGGCTGTACTTGGCTGTTCCTTTGGCTTACGTAAATGGAAGAACACCGTCACACCAAAATAAATAGCAAATAAGACAATATTGATAATGTAGCCCCCTAACATAGTTGCTGCTGTCACATCACGAAAGGCTGCATCTGAGTAGAGTTGCGCAATCCCTTTACTTGCGAGGTAGTTATAGGTATTCAGCAACAAGGTTGAGAAGAGATAGCCAATGTAGAGATAGGAAGCCAGCTCATTTTTCTTCATGAATAGGAAAACAATGACCGCAATCAGTAGCCCAAACAAGACCACCGCTACTATCTTTTGAATCATACCATTCTGAAGATTGGCTGTTTCGCGCGAAACAAGAATTAACTCTTCCACATCAATCCCAACAGCCCCCTGCATAGACGAACGAAGTTGCTCCTCGTTAAAGGTCGAAACAAAGGAACTGAATAGCCTCAAGATACTGGCAATACTGGATAGTATCACAAAAACATACAGATGAATTGGTCTTTTCATATAAGCACCTCCTAATTTTAGTCTTATTCTACTCCAAAAACCATGCTTTGTCAATGTGATTTTGTGAACAAGTTGAAAAATATATATTAAAATGCTATAATAAAGAAAAATGGCAAGGAGGAACAGTGATGAAACATTTCAAAAAATACTACTGGCTATACTTTTATCTCTACCTACTCTTTTATCTATTTGCAAAATTACTCTCCCCTGACCTCACTAATATTTTGGGTGCTATCGGTTTTTGGAGCCTTGTTGCTGCCCTGCTCTATACCATCTACTACTGGATTAGCTACTGGCTCTATGTCCGTAGGCAGAAGAAATAAGAACAATCTCCTCTAAGTCTAACCTAGAGGAGATACTTTTATTTGTTGGCGATATTTTGGAAAAAATCAAATTGGCGGTAGGTCAGATTTTCCGGTAAGGTCAAATCCACATCGTCCTCCACATCCGCTACGGTTAATTCCACATCCAAGGGCAGATCCTTCAACCTGTAGTGTCTGACTACCCGCCCCTCTGCACTAACAAAGTCCAGCAAATACCCATTTACCCGAACTTGATACAACATCAAGTTATCCGTCAAATTTTCAATGACCAGCATATCCATCTTTCTACGTCCGATCATATATTCTGGCACTCTATAGTAATGAAACTTTTTATCCATGTCCAATCTCCTTCATATCAATGACCACATCTGCCTTTTCCCAAATAGCAGGATTGTGGGTCGCAATGACAATCACACGCTTGTCATTTTTTAATTCTGTCCAACAAATCCCAAGTCCAAATTCTCTCTGATGGACTGATTTTCCAACAAGCCAAAATGTTGAAACAGATAGCCCATCTCCTGCCGAAAGAAAACCTGAGAAGATAAGGTGGACAAATCCTGTCCCTGATACATAATCCGCCCCCCATCAGCAGCTTCCAGCTTAGCCAGCATATTCAACAAGGTCGTCTTGCCACTGCCACTTTTACCAATCAAGGCATATATTTTCCCTTTTTCAAGCTTCATATTCAAATCAGAAAAAATCACCCGTTGTTGAAAACTCTTTTTCAATCCCTGAATCTCAATCATCTTATTGTCCTTTCAATACTGCGACATTGGCAGTCTGTTCTTTTTTATCTTGCAGTTTCAATATCACCATGGCATTGACAGCAAGCAAGCCCACTGCCAAAGTACTCATAACAAGATTACTCGTCAACCAAACTGATGCAAGTAAACCCACTACAAATACCCCCAGTTGTCCCAAGAGATAGTGTCCATGAAGCTCACGGAAGGTCATTCCTGCCAAGCGCTTGATAAAAATTTCTCGTCTGAATTGCTCAAAATAGAGCAAGTTCATGGCATCAAAGAGCAAAATAGCCGTTGCTAAAGTCAAGACAGTGCCAATGAGTAGCGAATAAAACTCTGTCCGCTTGGTGTTCAAGACACCCATAAAGGTCAAACGATGATTGACCAAATATGACACCCAGTTATACACCCCCTGCTCCTTCATAGCTTCAATCGTAGCCTGATAGTCCTTAAACTTCATCCCCACATCAACACTGGTTCCCCAGAACATATCGGAAATCGGAGTTGTACCAGTGGACTTCGGAGTTAAGACAACAATAATCGGATCTGTCAGATACTGAAGCTGGCTACGCTCACCGTCATTATAGAGGAAGCGCTGGTGACCGCTATCTGTATAGGTCAGACTGAGCTTGGTATCAAATAACTGCTGGCTACCTGCTTCCAAGCTTTCACGAGAAAATCCTTCTAATTCTGCCTGAAACATCTCCTCTACTTGCTTCGCTTGATGTCGTAAGCTCTCTGGCAAAATCAAGCCATACTCCCCTAAGCTCAAGTGATTCATCTTCTCCAAGAATGCGGTATCCACTGCCACCTTCTGCTCGGTCAGATATGCTGGCGTTACATAGAGGACATTGCCACGAGGACTATAATCCGTCAGGCGATTGCCCTCTGGATCCACATCACTACCAAAGAGATACTGGTCTACATTGCTTTTCACAAATAGAGCCGACCCAGCTTCTAGCTGTCCCTTGGCAAACTCCCGCCACTTTTTATTCTGCTGGGCGACTTCCTCTTCAGACATCATAGCAGAGCTGTAACTAAAAACAGATTTGTAATAGTCATCTCTCAATGCCCATTCTTCCTGAGCCTGTTCCAGCAAGCGGATTTCCTGATAGCCCTGCAATAGACGGCCAGTGCTAAAACCTACTACCAAAATAGCCAGCAGTTGCCCAACCATCATCATAGCCAACATCCGTTTGAGAGGAAGTTTTCCCTTGAGCAAATCAACCAAGCTATTGTGCCTCAACCCTAGTAAATACACCAGGCTAAGTAGGACAGAAATACTAGCAAGAGCCAGTGCATAGAGGAAAAGTCCCAGGAAGAAGACCTGCAAGATAGATGGTAAAAATCCAGCTTGAAGATAGAGAATAAGAAGTCCGATTATAGCCCCCACCAATGTAGCTACCGTAATCTGACGGACATCCTCCCATAAAGGTCGAGCCACCACCTGTAAAAAATCTTGACCAGAAATCAGACGAATCCCTGCAAATCGTAAAGTCTTAATCCGATAGATTAAGGTGAGAGCCATGAAGGTCAAGAGAAAGACAAAGAAGCTCAGTATGGCCACTTCTGAAACGACTGTGGACAGGAAGATGCTAAAAAGAGAATAACCATGATGGACCATGCCACTGTAACCCAGTGATTCCAAACTTTCTTTCAAGACTTGGTTGTCCAAATCACCTGAAACAATCAGATAAGAACTGACCAAGTCGCTGGTTTCAGCACTTTCCTTGGAGGAAACGGTCAAACCTTCTGGAACCTGTCCGCTACCATAGATAGCGTAGGTAAAACTGGTTTCCCCAGAAGCATTAGGCTCGACAATCCGTCTAGCAATCACACTCTTATGCTCATCTGCCAAGTCGGTCAAGACCTCTGTCACCTGGTCACGATTGGCTGTCTGTCTATTGGTATC
Source organism: Streptococcus suis (assembly GCF_002960425.1). GTDB lineage: Bacteria > Bacillota > Bacilli > Lactobacillales > Streptococcaceae > Streptococcus > Streptococcus suis_S. The sequence continues at coordinate 1,360 of NZ_POIZ01000049.1, read as the reverse complement.
TTTCCCGATGACATCCACTGCCTTGTAAGAGCCAAACTCTACAAGACTAACCTGACCAGCCAAAGAAATACCCAGGTAAATCGCTACCAATACGGTCGATACTAGAATAAATAAACGTTTCATCGTCTCCTCCAAAGAATTGCTTGGAAACTACAGAAAGTAGTCCCAAGCAAAATGTACTATGTTAATAGTTGTAATAGAAAGCTGCTTGCTCTCCACGTTTTGTACTAATCCATGCACGAGAGGTCTGTCCTGCCTGTGCATACCCTTTACTTGAGGCACCAGTCCATCTACTTACAACTGTTGAACTATGGTAGCGACTGCTGTGATAATAGTTTGAATAGGCGCCACCATTTGCTGCTCCGTACGTCCAAACTCCTCCACCAGGATACTGTACAGCCGCTGAAGCTACTGCTGTTCCGCCAATTGTTGCTGCAAGTCCTGCAATGAGTGCAAATTTTTTAAGTGTCTTTTTCATTTTAATTTTCTCCTTTTGTTTTTTTCTGTTTTATTGTTTATTTTTTAGGTCTAACTTCCTATCACGGAATATACACCTTTTCAAAAATACATCTCATTTTCTATCCTCTCTTTATCCACCAACCTGAAATATCCAAAATTTTGAAATAGCCAAACATACTTTCTTAACTCCTTTAATTTTATTTACATTATGAGTATATCTACTTTCTACAAAATCACCAATGACAGCAATGTCATCAAAAAATACTCTTCAAACCCTAAAAAGTAATAAAGAGATAGAAAAAGACCTAAAAGACGAACAATCTCATCTTTTAGGTCTTTCAGCGATGACATTCATGTCACCGATAAATTAGAGTTACAAATATTTTTTCAAATCTTCTTGCCACTCCTCTGCTAATTTCTGTGCCAGATAGTCATTTCCAATGACCTGAGCAAACAATTTGGCTGACTGGTAAACTTTTTCAGCTTTTTCATAATTCCCCTCCAATTTCAAAGCCGTTTTCCATTCCAGCATAAACAAGAGAGGTTTCTTTTGATAATCTTGCGTCTCTTCCATTATTCCACGAAGACAATCAATATAGATAGGGGCATCGTCATAATATTCTACCAGTTCAAAGCAGGCAAGACCTGAGATAATCGCATCTCTTAAATAAAAAGTATCTTCTAATCGAACAAATGCCTGACTGCTGGCTAGTTTTTTCATTAAAAACGAGATGGTTTCAAAGTTGTTTTGAACTCTACTGGCTGTATTCTCTCCTATTGTTTGCTGGACAAAAACATACTAAGATTAGTAGTGAAGAAATCTCCGACGGGAGAGAGTAGTCACTACTTTTTTCATTCTCAAGATGATAAAGTAGAGGTGTCTTGTTAAGTCGAGGGTTCT
>NZ_POIZ01000048.1 GCF_002960425.1 Streptococcus suis | reverse complement strand
GTCCCGTCAATGAAGAGAGCCTCATCTTCAATCAATCCATTCTCTCTGAGGAGGAGAGTGAAGTAGATGAAGGCAGATTTGATGAGCTGATTGGCGTGTGTGCTAGCCCGAAAACTATTTATGGTTCGATAACAGACATAGGTATCCTGACTCAGCCATTTCATGGGGATAACTTCTTCATTCATTTGAACGATTTTTCGACCAGAGAATACCTGGCGAGCATAGGCGAACAGGGTCAT
>NZ_POIZ01000047.1 GCF_002960425.1 Streptococcus suis | reverse complement strand
TCTAATGTGAGTTTCGTCGCTTTTCATTATAGGGCATATGGGACTTTTTTCTATACTCAAAAAGGCTCCATAATCTCTACAGTGGATTTACCCACTACAGAAATTATAGAGCCCTTTTTTTGTTGTGATTAAGAGAGAGTAATCGAGTAGCCGTTCCCTTTTTGGTGCAAAGTTGGTGAATTTTTGATAAGATAGGAGTATGAATTTTGAAAAGATCGAACAGGCTTACGACCTGCTATTAGAAAACGTACAGACTATCCAAAACCAGCTGGGCACCAATATCTATGATGCCATGATTGAGCAAAATGCGGCTTATCTAGCTGGTCAGCATGAAACAGACTTGATTGTCCGCAACAACCAGGCCTTAAAAAACTTGAACTTAACCAAGGAAGAATGGCGTCGTGCCTTCCAATTCCTACTCATCAAGGCCAATCAGACAGAACCTATGCAGTACAATCACCAGTTTACACCAGACTCTATCGGCTTTATTCTCTCTTTCCTGGTGGACCAACTAGTAGCTACTCCAAAAGTAACAGTCTTGGAAATCGGTTCGGGAACAGGTAACCTGGCTCAGACCATTCTCAATGCCAGCCAGAAAGACTTGGATTACTTAGGAATCGAAGTGGATGACCTCTTGATTGATCTGTCAGCCAGTATGGCAGATGTCATGCAGGCAGATATTTCTTTTGCCCAGGGAGATGCGGTACGTCCGCAGATTTTGAAGGAAAGCAAGGTTATTATCGCGGATTTACCGATTGGCTACTATCCAGATGATCAGATTGCTAGTCGCTATCAGGTCGCTAGCCAGAAAGAGCATACCTACGCCCATCATTTGCTCATGGAACAGTCCCTTAAGTATCTGGAAAAAGATGGCTTTGCGATTTTGCTGGCTCCAAATGATTTATTGACTAGTCCACAAAGTGATTTGTTGAAAGGCTGGCTACAGGAAGAGGCCAATATCGTTGCCATGATTGCCCTGCCCCCAAGTCTCTTTGGAAAGGCTGCTATGGCCAAGTCTATTTTTGTCTTGCAGAAGAAAGCCGCTAGACCACTAGCACCCTTTGTCTATCCCTTGCAGAGTTTGCAAGAACCAGAAGCCATTCAGAAGTTCATGGTCAATTTCAAAAATTGGAAGCAAGAGAATGCAATTTAGGTGAAAATCTGTTATACTAATAAGGAAAACGCTTTTAAAGGGGAATATTATGTCAAAAACAATTGCAATTAACGCTGGTAGCTCAAGTTTAAAATGGCAACTCTATCAAATGCCAGAAGAAACTGTCTTGGCAAAGGGTATTGTTGAGCGTATCGGTTTGAAAGATTCAATTGTCACAGTAAAATTTGGTGATCAGAAAGCTGAACAGGTTTTGGATATTGCGGATCATGTGCAAGCAGTAAAAATTTTGTTGGAAGACTTGCTCAAACACAATATTATTGCCGATTTCTCAGAAATCACAGGTGTTGGTCATCGTGTGGTAGCTGGTGGTGAAATTTTCAATGATTCAGTTGTTATTACAGATGAAGTATTGCAACAAATTGAAGACCTATCTAGTCTTGCTCCACTTCATAACCCTGCCAATGCTGCTGGTATTCGTGCCTTCAAGGATATCTTGCCTGAAGTGACAAGTGTGGCTGTCTTTGATACGGCCTTCCATTCGACAATGCCAGAGGTAGCTTACCGTTACCCAATCGCAAACAAATACTATGAAGAGAACCAAGTTCGTAAGTACGGAGCTCACGGGACTTCTCACTTCTATGTTTCACGTGAAGCAGCCAAATTGCTAGGCAAACCACTGGAAGAAACTAAAGTGATTACTGCCCACATCGGAAATGGTATTTCGATTTCAGCGATTGACGGTGGTAAATCTGTTGATACATCAATGGGCTTCACACCACTTGCAGGTCCTATGATGGGTACCCGTTCAGGTGATATTGACCCGGCGATTATCCCTTACTTGATTGAAAATGTAGAGGAATTAAAAGACGCGGCAGATGTGATCAATGTCTTGAACAAGCAATCTGGTATTCTTGGTATTGCCGAGAAATCAAGCGATATGCGTGATATTGAAGCTGGAGTGGCTGCAGGTGATGAAAAATGTACCCTTGCTTTCAATATGCTTGTCAACCGTCTACAAAAATTCATTGGTCAATACTTCGCTGTCTTGAATGGTGCAGATGCCCTTGTCTTTACAGCAGGTATCGGTGAGAACTCTACGCTTGTTCGCGAAGCTGTTGTAAATGGCTTGACTTGGTTCGGTATGGAATTGGATCCAGCGAAGAACGTCCGCGGTGCAGAAGGAGATATCTCAACTCCAGAATCACGTGTTAAAGTCTTAGTTGTCCCAACAGATGAAGAATTGGTGATTGCTCGCGACGTAGAGCGTTTGAAATAAGAAAATGTAGAGAGGTCGGTACTAGTTACTGGCCTTTTGTCGTATAGTTTTTTCACATATCCTGTTATAGTTAGAAGCGATTGGTCAGCCTAGATAAATTATGGTACAATAGACTAGCAAAGAAATTTGCACAGAGTAGATGGTTTGCGTTAAGTGTATGTGGATGGGATGTTGCCACATAACGAAGCTAGCTTTTGGTTGGGGTTGATGTCTGTTTTAGTCGGAACATTGGTCCTGGCTGAGAGTAGCGCGGTAAACCATTGCATCCGCTGTCGAATACATACGACAGCTCCATTTTTTGAAAAAGGAGTATTTTTATGGAAAAGAAAATTCCAAAACTAACGGTGCAGCTGTTGGCTGCTATTGCTGTGACCCTTGCCTTGGTCATGATTGTGGAGAACTATTTCTCTATTCGTCTTTCAGATACCTTGCAGGTCCAGTTTACCTTTATCCCAAATGCTATTTTGGGAGCGATTGCTGGTCCGGTTTGGGCAGCTGTATTTGCGGCGATTTCAGACCCAGTATTTGTCTTGTTTAGCGGGCAAACGGTCCTCTTTACTTGGATTTTGATTGAGGCGGTGTCGGCATTTATCTACGGCTGGTTCTTCTATCGAAAACCGCTAGACACCAAGAACAAGGCTGATTGGCTCTATGTTGCAGGGGGTGTTGTCTTGATTCAGGTTGTGATTTCCTTTATCATGACACCGATTGCCCTCCATTTCCATTTTGGAACACCGTGGATCGCCCTGTATAGCAGTCGTTTCATAAAAGCTATTTTTGAAATTCCATTACGCATTGTCGTGACCATGCTTGTCTTGCCAAGTTTACAAAAAATACCTGAATTGGCTAGGTTAATGGGCCTTAAATAAGAAACTATCAAGCAACAGGTCATCCCCCTGTTGCTGCTTTTGTAGAGAGGGAATCATGGATTATCAAGAAATTAGGCAGTGGCTATCGAATCGCCCTGCATCAGATTTAGAAAACGGTGTTGAACGTGTCAATTGGCTTTTGGAACGCTTGGGTAATCCCCAGTTTCAAGTGCCGACCGTTCACTTTGTTGGTACAAATGGCAAGGGCTCAACCCTCAATGCCCTACAGTCTATTTTACGGTCTTCGGATTACACCGTCGGCCGCTTTACCTCACCGTCTATCATTGATTTTCGAGAGCAGATTGTCTTTGAGCAAGAGATGATTTCGGAGGAGGATTTTGCGAGGATTGTGACAGACTTGCAACCCTTGATTGAGGACTTGGACCAGACGGCTGGACTGGATGCCATCTCGGAGTTTGAGATTGTAGTGGTGGCCATGTTTGTCTATTTTGCCCACTACCAACGCCCCGACATTCTCTTGGTGGAGGCAGGCATGGGCGGTTTGCAGGATGCGACTAATGTCCTTAATCCTCTAGCGGTAGTTTGTCCCTCCATTGGCTTGGACCATCAGATTTTTTTGGGAGAGACCTACGCAGCCATCGCCCGTCACAAGGTTGCCGTCTTGCGTGAGGGGGTTCCGCTCGTCTATGCGACCGATTTGCAAGAAGTGGAGGCAGTTTTTGAGGAGCAGGCTCGTCAGCTTCAGAGTCCGACCTATGCGGTGGGGCGGGAGATTCTTTTGGAAAATAGCAGAGCAGGCTTTGCAGTTTCAAGCCCCTTCGACCGAATTGAGGATTTGAGACTACAGATGCAGGGTCGTCACCAAGAGGTCAACGCAGCCTTGGCAGTGACAACTGCCCAGCTCATCAGCCCTCATTTTCCAACAATTACCAATGAAACCATCAGCCAGGGCTTGTCCCAAGCCATCTGGCCAGGCCGTTTAGAGTTGATAAGGCCCAACCTCATGATTGACGGTGCCCACAATAATGAAAGCATCGCCGTCCTGGCCCAGCTCTTGGAAGAAAAGTATGCTGACAGAGATATTGAAATCCTCTTTGCAGCCATCAATACCAAGCCTGTGGACCAGATGTTGTCCCAGCTTAGCCAATTTGGACCTGTTAGCGTGACAACCTTTGACGATTTTAGAGCGGTACAGTTAGAAGATTATCCGTCAGGCTATGAACGAGTTCAGACCTATCAGGAGTGGTTGGAGCAGGCGGACTTGGACAATCCCCAAAAACTCTACCTGATTACAGGCTCGCTTTATTTCATTACCCATGTGAGAAAGTATATTTTAGAAGAACTTATATAGAAAAAGGCCTTGCTGGGATTATACCTAGCCAAGCCTTTTCTTTTAGTAATTCTTAATCAAGTCCACTGTTGAGCGGTCTAATTTTTTCACGATGGCTTGCAAGAAGGCTTGAGCTTCCAAGAAGTCATCCATGCTGTAGAGAGTTTGATGTGAATGGATGTAGCGAGCGCAGACACCGATAGTTGTTGATGGAACACCATGATTTTTCAAGTGGGCTGCACCAGCATCTGTTCCACCTTTACCACAGTAGTATTGGAATTTGACACCTGCTTCTTCGGCAGTTGAGAGGAGGAAGTCTTTCATGTTTTTTAACATGATATGACCTGGGTCGTAAAAACGTAGCAGGGTTCCGTCACCAATTTTTCCTTGGTCGCCATAAATATCTCCAGCTGGTGAGCAATCAACAGCAAGGAAAATGTCTGGATTGAACTTGGTTGTAGAGGCATGAGCACCACGAAGACCAACCTCTTCTTGCACATTGGCCCCAGCAATCAACTGATTTGGTAATGCTTGACCGGATAGGCTTTCCAGCAATTCAGTCACCATAAGAACACCGAAGCGGTTGTCCCAAGCCTTAGAAATAACATTTTTTCCGTTGGCAGTAAGGATAGTTTCATTTTTGGGAACGAGGATATCCCCCGGACGAACGCCGAACGCCCAAGCCTCGTCATAATTTGCAAAACCAGCATCGAAAATAATATCAGCAATGGCAGGCATGCCAGGAGCGTTAGCCCCCCGTGAAAGGTGAGGTGGTACTGAGCCTGAGATGGCTGGAATGGTACGACCGTCCTGCAACTGAAGAGTGAAGGCTTGGCTAGAAACAACCAGAGGATTCCAGCCACCTAACTCAACAACACGGAAAGTACCGTCAGGCTTGATTTGGCTAATCATAAAGCCGACTTCATCCATGTGGGCGGCCACTAGGATACGAGGAGCATTTTCAACAGCCGTATCCTTGATGCCAAAAATTCCACCTAGTCCATCTGTTTCGATGCGGTCTACATGTGGCGAGATTTTTTGGCGGATGTGGTTGCGAACCTGTCCTTCAAATCCCGGTAAGCTTTGCAATTCTGTAACTTCTTTAATTTTTTCAAAAAGAGTCATTCTTCTTCCTCCATGACATGATTACTACTATTTTATCACGAAGAGCTAGACTTGTCTTGAAAATATAGAAAAATATGGATAGTATTGACAAGAATGCTTGAAATTTGCTAGGATAGAAATGCCCCTCAAAATAGAGAGGAGGTGATTGCCTTGTTGTTCGAACTTCTCACATTGTTCGTTGCACCTATTGTATCAGGTCTTGTGTTGATACTCTTTGAGTATTGGCTCAACAATCGTGACAATAGAGTGGGATTTATGACTTAGAGTTTGTGTCAACATCTCAGCGCAGTGGTTGATTGGTAGATTTGTTCGTGTTTCACACTCCAAATCTGACCTAATCAACTGTGCGTGGGCGAGACAACGAACTCCTTTGTTCTGTCTCGCTCCAAAAGAAAACCCTCAACGCTGGGAACGTTGGGGGCTTTTTGATTGCCGATGTATTATCGAACTTCTCACTGTAAGACCATTCTATCTATTTTTTAGTCTTTTGTCAAGCAGTGAGAGTTCTTCTCAGCTGTCACAAGTCCAATGGCATTTTTGGGAAAAATCCGGAGAAATATGATAAAATAGTCAACATGAAAAAGAAAAAGAAAGCCTTGCTAGCAGGCTTATTGGGGGCAGGTGTGCTCACCGCTAGTGCTCAATTTTACCGTAAAATCCAAGAAGACCGTAAAAAAGCACAGGCCTTGCAGGAGGTGCGTGACTTTTTCGCTGATTTAGGAGAGATTGCCACGGTCTATGTGGATGAAACAGCCTCAACTCGTGACCAGCTTATTGGCGGGGTTGTGATGGAGGCAGGACAGGTGTTTTTATTTGAAAATACCCAAGGTTCTATTCAGTACAGGGAGGAAGAAAGATGATTTTTCCAACAAATTTTGAAGAAGTGGCTGCCTTGATTGAAGATGGCAAGCCAACTGTTTTTCTATTTGTGACGACTTGGTGTGGAGATTGCCACTATATCAAACCGCATTTGCCAGCTATCGAAGAGGCTTTTCCGGATTTCCGTTTTGTGCAACTGGATCGAGATGACTTTATGTCTTTGGCACAGGAATGGGCTATTTTAGGCATTCCAAGTCTGGTTGTTTTGGAAAATGGGAAGGAAATCGGTCGTTTTGTAGATAAGAATCGCAAGACCAAGGAAGAAATCATGAACTTCTTATCTGGACTGGGTAGATAAATTAGTAGAGAAGCTCTGCTATTCCCAAAAGAAAGGAAAAAACATGAAGAAATCATTAGGAAAAATCCTGCTAGCACCTGTGGTGCTGGGCTTGAGTTTGAGTTTGGCTCCGCTAGTTCAAGCGGAAATACAGACGGATGTCATCAATGAAAAATGGGGTAAGCCAACACTGGTCTACGGTGGCGGTTTGTCAGATGCGCAGGCGACAGAGGTTAACAATCTATTTGGTATTTCGGATATCGCTAATGTCAGTCGTCAGGTTGTTGTCGGTGCCGACATGGATCAGTTTTTAGGTACATCTGGTACAGATACTGCCTCTCTTTACTCGTCTGTCTTGGTGCAAAAGCAGGACGCTGGAAAAGGGGTAGTGGTGGATATTAAGACACCGCAGAACATCACCTTGATTACTGAAACGCAGTATGCCAATGCGGCCATTACTGCCGGCGCGACAGATGTCTTGATCGACGTTGCAGCACCGATTCAGGTGACGGGAGAGTCTGCTCTTACGGGTGTTTACAAGGCTCTTACAGCCAATGGTGAAACAGTTGATACCGCTCGGACAGAGGTAGCCCAGCAAGAATTAACAACTGTTAATGAAGTAGCGACAGCTCACACAGGTGACGCCAATTTTGATAGTTCAGCCTTGGATAAGGCAGTAGCAGAAATCAAAACAGCTCTTGCGGATTACAAGCAATCCAATGGTCAGGTGGCTTCTGAGGCTGACATCAACACCATCATCAATGATGTTTTGGCCCAAAACGGTTTGGAAAATGTCATCACAGCAGATGAAATTTCTAAGCTAGTCACATTTGCCAAAGCTTATCAGGAAACCTCTGCTATTGATTCGGCTGAAGTTGCTGCCCAGCTCAACCAGTTCAAGCAAGAGGCGGAGAAACAAATTTCAGAAGCCTATAAGAATTTACAAGATTCAGGGATTTTAGAAAAAATCGGAGCCTTCTTTGAAAATCTATGGAAGGGCTTGACCGGTCTATTTGCATAAAGGAGAAATGAAAAAGAAATGATTTTTACATATAATAAGGAACAGGTCGGCGATGTTCTGATGGTGATTGTTGCGGAGGACAAGGGACAGGCTGTTCAATTTGAACGCAAGGGCAAGGTAGCACGTGTCTTCTTAGCGGAAACGGGTCAAACAGTCGCTTGGAATATCTTTGAAGCCTCAAGTTTGGTTGAGCTTGCTGGAAATGGTCAGGTTTTCATGACAGACGAGCAAGTTGCGACCTTGAATGCTGCATTAGCAAAAGAAGGTTTTACTGAAAGCTTGGTCAACGACAATAGTCCGAAATTCGTAGTCGGTCAGATTGTGGAATTGGTTCCGCATCCAGACAGCGACCACCTCAATATCTGCCAGGTCAATGTTGGCGACAAAACCGTTCAAATCGTAGTCGGTGCCCCAAATGCTGCCCAAGGTCTGAAAACCATTGTGGCTCTTCCGGGGGCAATGATGCCGAGCGGTAGCCTGATTTTCCCAGGGAAGTTGCGTGGCGAGGATAGCTTTGGTATGATGTGCAGTCCACGTGAATTGGCTCTGCCAAACGCACCACAAGTCCGTGGCATTATCGAATTGGACGATAACGCAGTGGTCGGAGAAGCACTTGATCCAGCTAAACACTGGAAGGGATAGAAAAAGAAGAATTGGTCAGTGGCCAATTCTTTTATGCTGGTTCAATTTTTCCTTCAATAGCCTTTTCGATTTCTTCGGTCGATGCTTGATGTGACCTAAGTTGGAAGTAAAGACTAGACAGAAAATGTTGGAGATTGAGCCACCGGAAGTAGTCTACTGGTTCTTGATTTGGAAAGTCCAGCTTGCTAATCCATTCCGTCAGCTCTTGGCTGGTTACTTTTTCATTCAGTAGTAAATATACAGGAATTTGTGCCAGACGGATTTCCTCGCCAGCTGAGAAAACTTTACTTTGTCTGGTCAGACAAGTGACAATAGTTTGCCAGACTTCTTTGCTTTTTTCAGCGGGAAATTGATCATGACAGCTTGCGGCCAGAAGAAAATCTGCTCCGTGGGCAACGGTATGGATCCAACCGAGTTTTTCATCGTAGCCAGACCAGTCATTTTCAATCGCTAAATAATCCAAGGCCTGTTGAAAAAGTAGTTCGCGGTCCTCGTCATTTAAAAAAGCATGATAAATAGACTCAGAATCATTATCGACAGACAGCAAAAGACAGTAAAGCAAGCAAGTAAAACTTCGTTTTAGTGTGGAAGCTTCTAGGGAAAATGGCTTGGTGTCCTGTGAACGTTGAAGTAATTCCTGTGCTTGTTCTCGTGTAATCAAACCGTTTAGCAAGATATGACAAAAGGTAGCGTAGACCAATTTGTCACGAATATCAGAATCGGGATGACCGATGTTTTTCAGCAACCAAGCTAGTTCCTGATTGGTATAAGGTTGGGTAGATTGGAGCTTTGAGGTAAGGATATTTTTCATCTATTTTCTCCTTTTTCATCATTTTATCATTTTTCCTACGAATAGATAAGTAGGAGGATATAAAATGTATAATAAAGTTATTTTAATCGGTCGCTTGACGGCCCAACCTGAACTCACTCAAACACCTAACGGGAAAAACCTGACTCGTGTGACCGTCGCGGTCAACCGCCGTTTTAAGACGGAAAATGGTGAACGGGAAGCAGATTTTCTCAATGTTATTTTCTGGGGCAAACTGGCGGAAACACTTGTTTCCTATGGTAGCAAGGGCAGTCTGGTTTCTATTGACGGTGAGTTGCGGACCCGTAAATATGAAAAAGATGGCAGCAATCACTATGTGACAGAGATTCTAGGCCAATCTTTCCAATTACTAGAAAGCCGTGCCCAACGTGCCATGCGAGAAAATAATACTGGCGATGACCTAGCTGACTTGGTTCTAGAAGAGGAGGAATTGCCGTTTTAATATCGGTCCCAAGACCGATGGAGAATGTTGAAAAGTAGGCTATACTAAAGTCAATCCTAAATATTTTTCATATCTCCTTAAAAAACACCGACGAAAGTTGGTGTTTTTTGCTACTTATTTTCTATATTTCCACCATTCTACCAGTATGATAATCAGAGAAAACAGGATAACTCCATAAAAGAAAAAGATGATGTAGTGAGGGTGGGAAAAGAGAAGTAACCAGACTAGCCAGAGTAGATATGCGCAAATGATTTTGCCCCAAAAACCTAATTTACGCTTTAAAAACCATTCAGCAAAACTTTCTTGAACGGAAAATCGGCTTTCGAGGTAATCTGTTTTTAGCTCTCTAAAAAATTTCATGAATACCCCTTAACTTTTTAATAATAGTATAGCATAGTTTTGCTATAATTAACAGGTTTTGTTTCCTCAGACCTGCGACGGATTTTAGGAAAATTAAAATAGAATTCTCTTGACTATTTTTGACCAAGTGATACAATAGGAAATGTGAGTTAGCACTCATAGGTATAGAGTGCTAAAAAGACCAGGAGGTAATACCATGTTGAAACCATTGGGCGATCGTATCGTCGTAAAAATTGAAGAAAAAGAACAAACAGTTGGTGGCTTTGTCCTTGCGGGTGCAAGCCAAGAAAAGACAAAAGAAGCAAGTGTCCTTGCAGTTGGCCAAGGAATTCGCACCTTGAATGGTGACTTGGTTGCCCCAGCGGTTGCAGTGGGCGATACAGTATTGATTGATGCGCATGCTGGTGTAGAAGTCAAAGACGGTGATCAGAACGTTCACATCATCCGTGAAGCAGACATTTTGGCAATCGTAGAATAGAGGTAGAAAAATGGCAAAAGAAATCAAATTTGCAGCAGATGCACGTGAAAGCATGGTCCGTGGTGTCGATATTCTGGCGGACACAGTCAAAGTAACCTTGGGTCCAAAAGGTCGCAATGTTGTCTTGGAAAAAGCTTATGGCTCACCACTCATTACCAACGACGGTGTGACCATTGCCAAAGAAATCGAATTGGAAGATCACTTTGAAAATATGGGTGCCAAGCTGGTATCCGAAGTAGCGTCAAAAACCAATGACATCGCTGGTGATGGGACAACTACTGCAACTGTGTTGACCCAAGCGATTGTTCGCGAAGGCTTGAAAAACGTAACTGCAGGTGCCAACCCAATTGGTATCCGTCGTGGGATTGAAGCCGCGGTTGCGACTGCGGTTGAAGCCTTGAAAGCACAAGCAAGCCCAGTATCCAATAAAGCTGAAATTGCTCAGGTAGCAGCGGTGTCTTCACGATCTGAAAAAGTGGGTGAATACATTTCCGAAGCCATGGAGCGCGTGGGAACAGACGGCGTAATCACTATCGAAGAATCTCGCGGTATGGAAACTGAGCTGGATGTGGTTGAAGGTATGCAATTCGACCGTGGTTATCTGTCACAATACATGGTAACAGATAATGAGAAGATGGTCGCGGAGCTTGAAAATCCATTTATCTTGATTACAGATAAGAAAATTTCTCACATCCAAGATATTTTGCCACTCTTGGAAAGCATTCTTCAGACTAGTCGTCCTCTCTTGATTATTGCTGACGATGTGGATGGTGAAGCACTTCCTACCCTTGTTCTCAACAAGATTCGTGGTACTTTCAACGTTGTTGCTGTTAAGGCGCCAGGCTTTGGCGACCGTCGTAAAGCTATGTTGGAAGACATCGCAATCTTGACAGGTGGTACAGTTATTACTGAAGACCTTGGTTTGGACTTGAAAGATGCGACTATTGAAGCCCTTGGTCAAGCTGCCAAGGTTGTGGTTGACAAGGATGGTACAACTATTGTTGAAGGTGCTGGCAATCCAGAAGCCATTGCCAACCGTGTCGCCGTAATCAAGTCACAAATTGAGGGAACAACTTCAGAATTTGACCGTGAAAAATTGCAAGAGCGTTTGGCAAAATTGTCTGGCGGTGTCGCAGTGATTAAAGTAGGTGCCGCAACGGAAACTGAGTTGAAAGAAATGAAACTCCGTATCGAAGATGCCCTCAACGCAACTCGTGCCGCAGTTGAAGAAGGAATCGTAGCCGGTGGTGGTACAGCTCTTGTCAATGTTATCGATAGCGTAGCGAAATTACAGTTGAAAGGCGACGATGAGACAGGGCGCAATATTGTCCTTCGTGCCTTGGAAGAACCAGTTCGTCAGATTGCTTATAACGCAGGTTATGAAGGTTCAGTTATCATTGATAAACTGAAGAATTCAGAACTGGGCATTGGCTTTAACGCAGCGACAGGCGAATGGGTCAACATGATGGATGCAGGTATCATTGATCCTGTTAAAGTAACACGTTCAGCCCTTCAAAATGCAGCTTCTGTAGCCAGCTTGATTTTGACGACAGAAGCAGTTGTTGCTAACAAACCAGAACCAGCCGCTCCAGCTATGCCACAAGGTATGGATGGAATGGGAATGGGTTACTAATTAGATGAAAAGAAACACAGTCGAAAGGCTGTGTTTTTCTTGAAAATTTCAATCACATCTATTTGACAATAGGTTTGGGATGTGGTACTATATTAGACGGTACTTTTTACTTTTGGTCTCTCAAGAGTGTACAGGGACGTGCTGACAAATGTTGCAAAAGTACACACAGATAGGGGTTGTCACCAATGCCCTATCACCAAAAATAAAAAATATATACAGGAGAATGTAGATGCCTACAATTAACCAGTTGGTACGTAAACCACGTAAGTCTAAAGTAGAAAAATCTAAATCACCAGCTTTGAACGTTGGTTACAACAGCCGTAAAAAAGTTCAAACAAATGTTTCATCACCACAAAAACGCGGTGTTGCAACTCGTGTCGGAACAATGACACCTAAAAAACCTAACTCAGCCCTTCGTAAATTTGCTCGTGTACGTTTGAGCAACCTTATCGAAGTTACTGCTTACATCCCAGGTATCGGTCACAACTTGCAAGAACACAGTGTGGTTCTTCTTCGTGGTGGACGTGTAAAAGACCTTCCAGGGGTACGTTACCATATCGTTCGTGGTGCACTAGATACTGCTGGTGTAAACGATCGTAAGCAAGGCCGTTCTAAATACGGTACTAAACGTCCAAAAGGCTAAGAAGGGGGAAATATAAATGAGTCGTAAAAATCAAGCGCCTAAGCGCGAAGTATTGCCAGATCCATTGTATAACTCAAAATTGGTAACTCGTTTGATCAACCGTGTTATGTTGGACGGTAAACGTGGTACTGCTGCATCAATCGTTTACGGTGCCTTTGATCAAATCAAAGAAGCAACTGGTAACGATGCACTTGAAGTATTTGAAACAGCAATGGAAAACATCATGCCTGTACTTGAAGTACGTGCACGCCGTGTTGGTGGTTCTAACTACCAAGTTCCAGTTGAAGTTCGTCCAGAGCGTCGTACAACACTTGGTCTTCGTTGGTTGGTAACAATCGCTCGTAACCGTGGTGAGCACACTATGATCGATCGCCTTGCGAAAGAAATCATGGATGCAGCAAACAACACTGGTGCAGCTGTTAAGAAACGTGAAGACACCCACAAAATGGCAGAAGCAAACCGCGCATTCGCACACTTCCGCTGGTAAGATAGGATGTTTTAGCGTTAAACAAATGCTAGCCAAAATAGGAAAATCGACGAAGAAACTTCGGTTTCTAGGAGGTTTTACACCTAAAGGTAGCCACACTTGTAATTGGCTAAAGCCAAAACAATTGCGTCTCTTTTTAGCAGACATTTGTAGCTAAAATTCAACTAAGATTAAGATACGAGGGCGTCAAGCAACTCCTAGACAAAATAGGGAAGCGAAGCAGATTGCTGTGCAATCAATGAGGTTCATCTTTTTGTCAGCGAGTTGTAGCCCGAGTTCAATTAGGATGTGAGGACGTCAAGTCAGTTCTACATAAATCAATTGAGATTATGGTACAAACTTCTCGTTCAATCATCACAAACCGGATTGAGGATGACCTCGTCCACTTCACACCATTAGTAAGAAATCAAGCGGGTGGGACTTGCCCACTCGCTTTTCTTAAAATATGGTATAATCAGAATAGAAATCTAAAAATATAGGAGAACAAACCTCATGGCACGCGAATTTTCATTAGAAAAAACTCGTAATATCGGTATCATGGCGCACGTTGACGCGGGTAAAACGACGACAACTGAGCGTATTCTTTACTACACTGGTAAAATCCACAAAATCGGTGAAACTCACGAAGGTGCATCACAAATGGACTGGATGGAGCAAGAGCAAGAGCGTGGTATCACAATCACATCTGCTGCGACAACAGCTCAATGGAATAACCACCGTGTAAACATCATCGACACACCAGGACACGTGGACTTCACAATCGAAGTACAACGTTCACTTCGCGTTCTTGATGGTGCGGTTACCGTTCTTGACTCACAATCAGGTGTTGAGCCACAAACTGAAACAGTATGGCGTCAAGCAACTGAATACGGAGTTCCACGTATCGTATTTGCTAACAAAATGGATAAAATCGGTGCGGACTTCCTTTACTCAGTAAGCACACTTCACGATCGTCTTCAAGCAAATGCACACCCAATTCAATTGCCAATCGGTTCTGAAGATGAGTTCCGTGGTATCATCGACTTGATCAAGATGAAAGCTGAAATCTATACTAACGACCTTGGTACAGATATTCTTGAAGAAGATATCCCAGCTGAATACCTTGAGCAAGCTCAAGAATACCGTGAAAAATTGGTTGAAGCAGTTGCTGAAACTGATGAAGAATTGATGATGAAATACCTTGAAGGTGAAGAAATCACTAACGAAGAATTGAAAGCTGGTATCCGTAAAGCGACTATCAACGTTGAATTCTTCCCAGTATTGTGTGGTTCAGCCTTCAAGAACAAAGGTGTTCAATTGATGCTTGATGCGGTTATTGACTACCTTCCAAGCCCAGTTGATATCCCTGCTATCAAAGGTATCAACCCAGATACAGATGCTGAAGAAGAGCGTCATGCTTCTGATGAAGAGCCATTTGCAGCTCTTGCCTTCAAGATCATGACTGACCCATTCGTAGGTCGTTTGACATTCTTCCGTGTTTACTCAGGTGTACTTAACAGTGGTTCATACGTAATGAACACTTCTAAAGGTAAACGTGAGCGTATCGGACGTATCCTTCAAATGCACGCAAACAGCCGTCAAGAAATTGAAACTGTATATGCTGGTGATATCGCAGCTGCGGTTGGTTTGAAAGATACTACAACTGGTGACTCATTGACAGATGAAAAAGCAAAAGTAATCCTTGAGTCAATCCACGTTCCAGAACCAGTTATTCAATTGATGGTTGAGCCTAAGTCTAAAGCTGACCAAGACAAGATGGGTATTGCCCTTTCTAAATTGGCTGAAGAAGACCCAACCTTCCGCGTTGAAACAAACGTTGAAACTGGTGAAACAGTTATCTCTGGTATGGGTGAGTTGCACTTGGATGTCCTTGTTGACCGTATGCGTCGTGAATTCAAAGTTGAAGCAAACGTAGGTGCTCCTCAAGTATCATACCGTGAAACATTCCGCGCTTCTACACAAGCTCGTGGTTTCTTCAAACGCCAGTCTGGTGGTAAAGGTCAATTCGGTGACGTTTGGATCGAATTCACACCAAACGAAGAAGGTAAAGGTTTCGAGTTCGAGAACGCTATCGTCGGTGGTGTGGTTCCACGTGAATTCATTCCAGCGGTTGAAAAAGGTCTCGTAGAATCTATGGCGAACGGTGTTCTTGCTGGTTACCCAATCGTTGACGTTAAAGCTAAGCTTTACGATGGTTCATACCACGATGTCGACTCATCTGAAACAGCCTTCAAAGTGGCAGCATCTCTTGCCCTTAAAGAAGCTGCTAAATCAGCTCAACCAACTATCCTTGAGCCAATGATGCTTGTAACCATCACTGCACCAGAAGATAACCTTGGTGACGTTATGGGTCACGTTACTGCACGTCGTGGTCGCGTTGACGGTATGGAAGCTCGTGGTAACACACAAATCGTTCGTGCTTATGTGCCACTTGCTGAAATGTTCGGTTACGCAACTGTACTTCGTTCAGCAACACAAGGTCGCGGTACTTTCATGATGGTATTTGACCACTACGAAGATGTACCAAAATCTGTACAAGATGAAATCATCAAGAAAAACGGCGGCAACGCTTAATTGATTGCCCAAGCCTGCTCGAAAGAGCGGGCTTTTTTCATACCTTCTATCTCTTTTTCGTCAAGAACAAAATGAAAACCACCAGTTAAACTGGTGGCTGAGAAGATGTTGTAGTTCACTAAAAATCACCTCCAACAGTCTAGGGCTGAACTGTGCAAGTGGAAGTCGGACAAACCAAGTGGAAAGCAAATAATCAAGTAGACGTTTTCCCATCCCTATTAGATATAAAATCATTGTTCTTGGATGGGGAATATTTTAAAATATTGTAATTGTTCTTGATACAGTTTTGTGTATTTGTTGGCTTGTGAAAGGCTGGATAATACTGTTTGTGTACGAGTTGGGTAGTCGGTGATGATACCATCTACTTCTATGGTGTCTGCTTGTTGTACTCCTTCAGGAGTATTGACAGTCCATACGTAGAAAGATTTTCCTGATTTGCGAATATAATTAAGTAAATCATCAGTGAGTTGATCTAAGGGAACACTATAGCCAGTCAGGTTAGGTAATTCAATTTCCGGAGGTGCGCTCATCAATAAGTAGGTTTCAAATTTTGGAGCATACTTTAGAATAGCGTTTATGAAATGAGAGTCAGCAGACTGAAGCTGATGCCCCTCCTCTTCAAAGCTTGCTTGGTATTTCTTCATAAAATTGTCTACCATTTTGGGACTATCTTGTGCAGAAGTTTTAAAATCAATTAAGAGTTTCTGATTTTGTGTTCTGGCTTCAGTTAGAATTTGGTCAAAACTTGCGATTTGAGCAGTATGTCCAGCCGCATCTGTTATGATGGTTTCTGTTAAGTTTGCCAAAGTAAGATCATGGGGACGATAGTCTACACCAGCCCAATTAATCAAAGTTGGGTCATGAAAAGCAACGAATTCTAAATCAGCAGTTTCCCAAAGATCGATTTCGATGTAGTCTGGCTGGCTCTTACTTGCTAATTGCAGTGCTTCAACGGTATTTTCGATAGCGTGGTGGTCGTTTAAAGCGCGATGAGAAATAATGAGTGGCGCTTTTGGGGTATGAAAGGAAGCTTCATATCGGGCTAATAAGAAGACCGGCACAACTGGAAGGAAGATGAAAAGGAGTGAAGAGGGCTTCCACCAAGTAAATTTTTCGTTAAAGAGTATTTTCCACCAGAACCACAAGGTAAGTGTGAGCGCAAGGATTAAACTACTGTAAAGAAAAGCGAAAAATAGGCTATAGTTCATTTGCACATGACTGGGAAAAATATTTGAGATGACTGGCTGGATAGATATGCTGATTGTATTTAATCCATACCATAATCCTAAACTGAATAAAGGAGTGAGAATGCTGAGGATGGCTTTTTGAAATTTAGACCGATGTTTTCTTTTGGATAAGTGTTTCTGGCGAATTTTTGAGTATTTTGTCGGCATAGGAGTAATAACTTTCTAAAACATTACTTATGATTGTATCAAATTTTATAGGTTTTATCCAATTGCATCAGTAAGTTTTCAGAAATTCCGTGCAGTTCCGACAATATTAACAATGAAACTATATGAAATTCTTGCTTTTTTATTGAATAAGTTATATAATAAAAACGTTGAAAAGATGCTTGTAGGCTTACAAGTTAATATTTTCACAAAAGGATTAAAAGGCTTGCCTTTTAAAATAAAGAACTCGATTTTCATAAGGAGGAAATCATTCATGGTAGTTAAAGTTGGTATTAACGGTTTCGGACGTATCGGTCGTCTTGCTTTCCGTCGTATCCAAAACGTAGAAGGTGTTGAAGTTACTCGTATCAACGACCTTACAGACCCAGTAATGCTTGCACACTTGTTGAAATACGACACAACTCAAGGTCGTTTCGACGGTACTGTTGAAGTTAAAGACGGTGGTTTCGAAGTTAACGGTAAATTCGTTAAAGTTTCTGCTGAGCGTGAGCCAGGAAAAATTGACTGGGCTGCTGACGGCGTAGAAATCGTTCTTGAAGCAACTGGTTTCTTCACTTCAAAAACTGCTGCTGAGCAACACATCCACGAAAATGGTGCTAAGAAAGTTGTTATCACTGCTCCTGGTGGTAACGATGTTAAGACTATCGTTTTCAACACTAACCACGATATCCTTGATGGTACTGAAACAGTTATCTCAGGTGCTTCATGTACTACAAACTGTTTGGCACCAATGGCTAAAGCTCTTCACGATGCATTTGGCGTTCAAAAAGGTTTGATGACTACAATCCACGGTTACACTGGTGACCAAATGGTTCTTGACGGACCACACCGTGGTGGTGACCTTCGTCGTGCTCGTGCTGCTGCTGCGAACATCGTTCCTAACTCAACTGGTGCTGCTAAAGCTATCGGCTTGGTAATCCCAGAATTGAACGGTAAACTTGACGGTGCTGCACAACGTGTTCCAGTTCCAACAGGTTCTGTAACTGAATTGGTTGCAACTCTTAACAAGAAAGTTACTGCTGAAGAAGTAAACGCTGCTATGAAAGCTGCTGCTACTGAATCATACGGTTACACTGAAGATCAAATCGTTTCTTCAGATATCGTAGGTATCTCATTCGGTTCATTGTTCGATGCAACTCAAACTAAAGTTCTTGACGTTGATGGTGAGCAATTGGTTAAAGTTGTTTCATGGTACGACAACGAAATGTCTTACACTGCACAACTTGTTCGTACTCTTGAGTACTTCGCAAAAATCGCTAAATAATCCTTAGTGAAAATCAAAGAGGCTTCGGCCTCTTTTTTTTTTACACAAAGAACATATATAACCATGTTTTGTACAGAAAAGCTTGTTATACTATGCATAACAAGTATTGACTTACCAGTCAATACTTAACCTAATAGTAACACGGAGAAAGTTATGAAAAAATTTTTTAAACTACATTCCAAGTCGGTTCGTTTTATTTTGTTACTTGTTGCAGCATTGGCTTGTTTGTCATTTGCCTATTCACAATATGAAAATTATCGGTTAACTCCACGTATCAGTGAGGAAGTGAAAAATGCTCCCTTAAAGATTGATACTAGTTCAGTAGTGTTAGAAGATGGTAAGTCCTATCGACTACCGAGAAACATTGCTAATTTAGTAGGTGTTTATAAAGGGCTTGAGAATGGGCATGAAGTTCAAGTAAGAGTTAATCCTGACGGTACCTATGAAATAATTAGTAAGGGGGAGCGACTTACTGAAACATATTTGGATAAGAATGGAGAGCTTCGCTATAAGCAGGAAGAAACGGTTGGATTAGAAATAGGTATTCTTGTAGAGGAGCATGGTTATGTTCGATTTTATCGGTATAAAGATACTATAGATGATGATACGCTGATGGGGCTAGAGATATTATCAAATGGCTTATATATAGATAGTGATGGTAAAGTTGATCTCTTAAAATCTATGTTCCAGAAGCTTCGGAGAGAAGCAGTTTTCCGCCATAATGAATATGTTCCGCAAGATGTGCTGACGATTGATGAAACAAATGCAGTGTTTACTCCTAATTTTTTACTGTTTGACAAGGAGAAACTGGTTAGCTATTCCCATTATCATGCACATAGTTTTAGAGATGGTCCCTTTAAGACAAGTTATACTCCAAAATCTGAATTCACAAAATCCAAAGATGTTTATGACATTTGGGAACAACCGATTGAGAAATGGGCAATTGAGGAAGTCTTGATAGAGGAAGTCACCTTATCCGACTTTTTACAAATGTATGGCTCGAGTATTCGGAAAACAGCTAAGGGGCTGTGGCAGATTGCTAATAATAAAGTTACTGATCCGACAGATACAGAGTTGGAGAGCTACATAAAAGAAAACGGTCGAGCATTAACGGATGAGGAATTGGCTCATATCAAGAAGAAGTACGGAGTGGAGTTTGATGTTTCGTTTGGTATTGAGAATAAGGGATATTTTACGACCATAAATGTTTTCGGCTGGTCTGAGGATACTGGTTTTGACGAATTTGGGCTCCTGAAGGAGAATGGGAGGTTTTAGGAAACATATGTTATCAATAGCATCAGATATTGTCACGATTATTGGAGGTCTGACCATTGTAGGAAGTCTTTATCAGTATCTAAAAGCAAAAAGTTTTGAGAAAGAAGTATCTTTTCTGGAAATCATTGACAGTTTTAATTCTTCTATAGAAGTGATGGAAGAAAAATTAGAGCTAATTGAGGGATGGAATGATTATATTCTATATGAGGAAGGTCCGGAGGTATTTGATAAACAATTAAATCAATTACGGATGCAGGAAAGTCGTTCTCAAAAGAATATGCTTTATTTGGACATGCTCAAGACACTTATTACCTATTCAGGTTCAATGCCTTTGCAGGATATTTTTGAAAGCAATCCGTATATTGTTGAAGAATTGGTAGAGTTGCTTGTTCAAAAATCAGAGGCTCTCCTGTCTGACTATAAGACAGAACAGATACTCAGGTTTCGCAAGTATTGTTTGCAACTATCGGATCACTACCTTTCTATTCATAGAGGTGATCTAGAAGAAGAGGATGTTATGAGATATAAGGAGTTATACTTAGATATTCTCGAAGATATAAAACGTTGTTTAGAAACTTATTTAAAGGAGAAATAATTATGAAAAAGTATTTATCGGCTACAGTATTGGTTTTGGGAACTTTTTTCTTGGTTGCTTGCAGTAAGGCTGAGGAAGTTGTTGTAGAAACTATCAATAATGTAGATGGACGTTATATTGCCAATGCCTATGGTTTCGAGCTCGACCTTGAAATCGATGGTGAAACTATTACTGGTGAAGCCAGTGTTGGTATTGTGGATAGTGACATTACTGGCAGTGTAGATTTGCAGGGGCAAGAGATAGATATCGATCTTTCAGATAGCAAATCGATTTCAGGAACCTATGAAAAATTAGAAAATGGAGATTTAGAGGTCGATTTTTCAGGGAAGATGATTGTATTTGAAAAGCAATAGTAGGAAAATAGGTGTGTCGATGAGGAAAAATATACATGCAGTTATTATGGGTTTGCTAATCGTGGCTCTATTATGGTTTGTCTACCAAATTTTCGCTATACAGAAGAAAACGGAACAATACAAAGCCGATGTTGCTACTTTTGTTGGTGCTGTTGAAAACAAGAATTATGGCGAAGCTCTTTCACAACTATCTCGGTTAGAATCGTATTCACTTTCAAACTCTGAACTGATAGAAGCAAAGGAAGTAACTCGCATTTTGAAAGGAGATTTAACTAGTCTAGAAAATCGTCAGAAAGCTTTGAAGCTAGAACCGATGGAATTCCTGACAGGTTATTTCAATGCTCAGTTTACACCAGGTACGACTTATTTAGTTAGTCATGACCGTGATATGATGTTAGAATATGAAACAAAAGCGCCTGAAATTGTTAGAAACTATATAATTGGAAATACTTTCTATGAGTATGATGGTCATGGGGGTATTGATTATGATAAGTTTATCAAAATTTCTGAAGATGGTAATGTTAATTACTTATCTCGTACAGGAAAAATCGGACGGATAAGAGTATATTTGAATAAAGTTGAAGTATTCTTGCAAAATGTCAATGGTGATGAAATTTATGAGTGGGGAATATGGGATATTGAAAGTAGTGGAATTAATTCTACATTATATACAAGCAGAAATGGTCGGGCGATAGATAGGGTTTATGAGGCTAGTGGCTACACAAAGG
The DNA here is from genome assembly GCF_002960425.1 of Streptococcus suis. Taxonomy (GTDB): domain Bacteria; phylum Bacillota; class Bacilli; order Lactobacillales; family Streptococcaceae; genus Streptococcus; species Streptococcus suis_S. Next base: position 51,725 of record NZ_POIZ01000047.1, on the reverse strand, counting down.
AATAGGAGAATAGGATATGATGAAAATAAAATTGGTTTATACTCTACTGATTCTGGCTTTGGGAGTAGCGATAATGATGTATTTTACTACTCAGGATAAGTATTTTGATTTAATAGATTCAAAATATATTCTTCAACAGCTAGGCGTAGAATAGAGAGTACTTCGCAAAAATCGCTAAATAATCCTTAGTGAAAATCAAAGAGGCTTCGGCCTCTTTTTTTCATTCGTTCTTTTTGTAGATTTGTGAAAAAACTATCTTTATGAGAGAAAAAATACAGAAAATATGGTACAATGGTAGGGTAAATTTAAATTAAGGAGTTCTTATCTAATGGCAAAATTGACTGTTAAAGATGTAGAATTGAAAGGCAAAAAAGTTCTTGTCCGTGTGGACTTCAACGTGCCTTTGAAAGATGGCGTTATCACTAACGATAACCGTATTACAGCAGCTCTTCCAACAATCAAGTATATTCTTGAGCAAGGTGGACGTGCAATTCTTTTCTCTCACCTTGGTCGTGTGAAAGAAGAAGCTGACAAAGAAGGTAAATCATTGGCTCCTGTAGCGGCTGACTTGGCAGCTAAATTGGGTCAAGAGGTTGCTTTCATCGCTGGCGCTACTCGTGGTGCTGAATTGGAAGCAGCAATCAACGCTTTGGAAGATGGACAAGTTCTCCTTGTTGAAAACACTCGTTTCGAAGATGTTGATGGTAAGAAAGAATCTAAAAACGACGAAGAACTTGGTAAATACTGGGCTTCACTTGGTGATGGTATCTTCGTTAACGACGCATTTGGTACTGCACACCGTGCACACGCATCAAACGTTGGTATCTCAGCAAACGTAGAAAAAGCTGTAGCTGGTTTCCTTTTGGAAAACGAAATTGCATACATCCAAGAAGCTGTTGAAACTCCAGAACGTCCATTCGTGGCAATCCTTGGTGGTTCAAAAGTATCTGATAAGATCGGTGTTATCGAAAACCTTCTTGAAAAAGCTGACAAAGTTCTTATCGGTGGTGGTATGACTTACACATTCTACAAAGCTCAAGGTATCGAAATCGGTAACTCACTTGTAGAAGAAGACAAGCTTGATGTGGCAAAAGCACTTCTTGAAAAAGCTAACGGTAAATTGATCTTGCCAGTTGATTCAAAAGAAGCTAACGCATTTGCTGGCTACACTGAAGTTCGCGACACAGAAGGCGAAGCAGTTTCAGAAGGCTTCCTTGGTCTTGACATCGGTCCTAAGTCAATTGCTAAGTTTGACGAAGCTTTGACTGGTGCGAAAACAGTTGTTTGGAACGGTCCTATGGGTGTATTTGAAAACCCAGACTTCCAAGCTGGTACAATCGGTGTAATGGACGCTATCGTGAAACAACCAGGCGTGAAATCAATCATCGGTGGTGGTGACTCAGCAGCAGCAGCTATCAACCTTGGCCGTGCAGACAAGTTCTCATGGATTTCAACAGGTGGTGGTGCATCTATGGAGTTGTTAGAAGGTAAAGTATTGCCTGGTCTTGCGGCATTGACTGAAAAGTAAAAACTTACGACGAAAAGAGTTGGGTGACCAACTCTTTTCTGCCTTTCTTGGGATAATGACCCCATTTTCCATAAAATCATGTTAGAATAGAGATATGTTTGAAAAATATAAGTTTGATCCCAAAAAATTTCGATTAGGAATGCGGACCTTTAAATCTGGTCTAGCTGTTTTTCTGGTTATTTTGCTTTTTGGTTATCTGGGTTGGGAAGGTATTCAGATTGCAGCCTTGACAACGGTCTTTAGCCTGCGTGAGGACTTTGACCAGAGTGTCCATTTTGGTACCTCTCGTGTTTTAGGCAATTCGATAGGTGGTTTCTACGCCTTGATTTTCTTTTTACTAGATAGGTTATTTTCTGATCAGTTCTGGGTAACTGCGGTCTTTGTGCCTATCTTTGTCATGCTGACTATTATGACTAATGTAGCTATGAATAATAAGGCTGGCATTATCGGTGCGGTGTCGGCCCTGTTGATTATTTCTTTATCAATTCCAGCAGGTGATACCATTCAGTATGTCTTTGTTCGTGTTTTTGAAACCTTTGTGGGTGTTTTTATAGCGATTTTGGTAAATTACGATGTTAATTTGATAAAAAAACGTTTCCAAAAGAAAAGATGTTAGAAGATATAACATAATCGCTTGACCCATGGTCAAAATTCTCCTATAATAGTCTGCAGAAAGGAGTTCATTATGAGAGAAAAAGAGTTCCGTCGTTCCTTGGCCATTTTTCCAATTGGCAGTGTTATGAAATTGACAGACCTAACGGCTCGTCAGATTCGTTACTATGAAGATCATGGCTTGATTAAGCCCGATCGTAATGAGGGCAATCGTCGCTTGTATTCTCTAAATGATATGGACTTACTTCTTGAAATCAAGGATTTTCTAGCTGAAGGTTTGAATATAGCTGCGATTAAGAAGGAATATGCAAATCGTGAAGCGAAAGCTAAGGTTCAAAAACAACAGAAAACCTTGACGGACGAAGATGTACGTCGTATCTTACATGATGAATTCAGTCGTCAAGGACGCTTTTCAAGTCCTAGTTCCATTTTCCGTTCATCGTAATTACTTTTTAAATAGAGGAGAAAACTAATGGCATTCACAGTGGCAGATATCAAACGCGATATTAAAGAGAAAAACGTTACCTTCCTGCGTCTGATGTTCACAGATATTATGGGAGTGATGAAAAACGTAGAGATTCCAGCAACTGATGAGCAGGTTGATAAAGTATTATCAAACAAGGTTATGTTTGATGGTTCATCAATCGAAGGATTTGTACGTATCAATGAATCAGATATGTATCTTTACCCAGACTTGAATACTTGGACAATCTTTCCTTGGGGTGATGAAAATGGTTCAGTAGCGGGTTTGATTTGTGATGTTTATTCAACTTCAGGTGAGCCATTTGCAGGCGACCCTCGTGGAAATTTGAAAAAAGCCCTTCGCCACATGGAAGAACTTGGATTTTCTTCATTCAATTTGGGTCCAGAGCCAGAATTCTTCCTCTTCAAGATGGATGAGCAAGGAAATCCAACTCTTGAAGTGAACGACAAAGGTGGCTATTTTGACCTTGCTCCAACAGATTTAGCAGATAATACACGTCGTGAAATTGTGAATGTCCTTACTCAAATGGGCTTTGAAGTAGAAGCAAGTCACCATGAGTGTGCCGTTGGTCAGCATGAGATCGACTTCAAATACGATGATGTTTTGAGTGCTTGTGATAAGATTCAGCTTTTCAAGTTAGTTGTTAAAACAATTGCCCGTAAACATGGAATGTATGCAACCTTTATGGCTAAGCCAAAATATGGTATCGCTGGTTCAGGTATGCACTGTAATATGTCACTCTTTGACAAGGATGGAAACAATGCCTTCTTTGATCCAGAAGATCCACGTGGTATGCAATTGTCAGAAACAGCCTATCACTTCTTGGGTGGTTTGATCAAGCATGCTTACAACTATACTGCTATCACAAACCCAACTGTAAACTCCTACAAGCGTTTGGTTCCAGGTTTTGAAGCTCCTGTTTACATCGCTTGGGCTGGTAAAAACCGTTCTCCATTGGTTCGTGTTCCAGCTTCTCGTGGTATGGGAACTCGTTTGGAATTGCGCTCAGTTGACCCAACTGCTAACCCATATTTAGCAATGGCTGTGCTTTTAGAAGTAGGTCTAGAGGGTGTTGAAAACAAGATTGAGGCTCCAGCACCAGTTGAAACCAACATCTATGCAATGTCAGACGAAGAACGCCGTGAAGCTGGTATTACAGACCTACCATCAACTCTTCACAATGCTTTGAAGGCACTTCGTAAAGATGAAGTCGTTCGAGCAGCCCTGGGCGAACACATCTACACTAACTTTGTAGAAGCTAAGAAAATCGAGTGGGCAAGTTACGCAACATACGTTTCTCAATGGGAAATCGACAACTATTTGGATATGTATTGAAAAAAATGGTCCGGTGGACCATTTTTTCATGAGCTTGAAAACTAGATAGCGAATTAGGACCCCGACGGGTCCTTTGTTCACGAGCTTAGAAATTAGAGAGTGAGTAATGGCGCTTAGACCATTTTTTCATGAGCTTGAAAACAAGGGAGCGAATTAGGCCCCCGACGGGTCCTTTGTTCACGAGCTTTAGAAATTTGAGAGCGAGTAATGGCGCTTGGACCATTTTTTCATGAGCTTGAAAACCAGATAGCGAATTGGGACCCCGACGGGTCCTTTGTTCACGAACTTTAGAAATTCGAGAGCGAGTAATGGCACTTGGACCATTTTTCATGAGCTTAAAAACCAGATAGCGAATTAGGCCCCCGACGGGTCCTTTGTTCACGAACTTGAAAAAGACTACCCTTATATAGATTAAAAAAATTGGAGGCGATGTGGATGGATGAATTTGTAAAAGCTGTATTTGATGAACAGTATAGAGCGGTTTTTGGAGAAGGGCAAGACCTTGCTCCTAGTCAGCAGGAGATTGTGTTGGTAGAAGAGGAAGCAGGTCAATTAGTAGCTGTCTTGCAGGCCCAGCAGACCTTGGAAACGATTCATGTAAAGGCTTTGGTGGTTGTCAAACACAAGCAAGGTCAAGGATTGGGGAGGCGTTTGCTGATTCGTTTGGAAAATGAAGCTAGACAAAATGGAGTAAAGAGTATCACACTGTCAACTAAGTCCTATCAGGCTAAGGATTTTTATCTGAAGGCTGGATATTCTATTTATGCTCATCTAACAGATGTGCCGAAAAAAGGAATTTCCAAATATCATTTTATCAAGTGGTTGTAAGGTATTCCTATTGGAAAACAAGTGAAGCCTCGGCAGTTGCCGAGGCTTCTTTCTTAGTGATCAGGCGTTAAAATCATTGGAATGATAATTGGTTCACGCTCTGTTTTTTCGTATAGGAATGGTCGTAGGGCATTGACGATAGCGCCATTGACTGTCTGGATATTGGCATCTTTATTACGCATAGCGATGCGGATAGCGTTGAAGAGAACGCGTTGGCTTTCGCGGATCAGATCGCCAGATTCGCGCATATAGATGAAGCCTCGGCTGAGGATGTCAGGTCCTGCTAGAATCATCTTGGACTTGAAGTCAACAGTTGCGACAGCTAGAACAACGCCGTCTTCTGAGAGGTCTCGGCGGTCTTTAAGTACAGCTGCTCCGATTTCACCGATGCGGTTTCCGTCCACGTAGATGTCTTGGGCGTTGAACTTGCCAGCCAATCGCGCAGAATCCTTGGTCAGTGCTAGGACATCGCCGTTTTCCATGATGAAGATGTTGTCTTTTGGTACACCTGTATCCACTGCTAGACTGGCGTGGATTTTTTGCATGCGGTATTCGCCATGGACAGGCATGAAGTATTTTGGCTTGATCAGGCGGAGCATGAGTTTTTGTTCTTGCTGGCCACCGTGTCCAGAGGTATGGATGTTGTTGATTTTGCCGTGAATAACATCGACACCGGCTTCAATCAAGATATTGATGAGCTTGTTAACACCTGTGGTATTTCCCGGAATAGGACTGGACGAGAAAATAACCGTGTCGCCCGGCTGGAGTTGAACCTGACGGTGAGTACCGTGGGCAATGCGGGAGAGGGCAGCCATTGGCTCACCCTGGCTACCTGTACAGAGAATCATAATCTCGCTGGCAGGATATTCTTTGATCTCATTTGGTTCGATAAAGGTGTCTTTTGGAACCTTGATGTAGCCGAGCTCGATACCGTTAACAATGGCCTTCTCCATAGAACGTCCAAAGACAGCAATTTTGCGACCAGTCTTGACTGCTGCATCAGCCGCCTGTTGCAGACGGAAGATGTTGGAGGCAAAGGAAGCAAAGATGATGCGTCCGTGAATGCCTTCGATCAGTTTCATGATGGACTGACCGACCACTTTTTCCGAGTTGGTAAAGGTTGGAACTTCGGCGTTGGTAGAGTCGGAGAGGAGGCAGAGAACGCCTTCTTCACCCAAGGCTGCCATGCGATGTAAGTCAGCTGGCTCACCAACAGGGGTGAAGTCGAACTTGAAGTCACCGGTACAGACGATTTTCCCTTGCGGGGTGTCAATGACGATACCGAGAGGTTCTGGGATAGAGTGGGTGGTGCGGAAGAAGCTGACCTTGAGGTGCTTGAAGGTCAACTCAGTATTGTGGTTGATTTCATGCAAGGTTGCATCACGAAGCAGTCCGTGTTCTTCCAGTTTTCCGCGAATAAGGGCGAGGGCCAAAGGACCTGCATAGATTGGGACATTGGCTTGTTTGAGCAAGAAGGGGATACCACCGATGTGGTCTTCGTGACCGTGGGTAATAACCAGACCTTTGACGCGGTCTAGATTTTCAACGATATAGGAGTAGTCAGGGATAACGTAGTCGATACCCAAAAGGTCATCTTCAGGGAACTTGATACCCGCATCGACGATGAGAATTTCATCCTTGTACTCGATACCGTAGGTATTTTTCCCGATTTCTCCCAAACCACCGATGGCGAAAACGCCAACTTCATGAGGTTTTAGATTGACTGATGACATAAATTAGAACTCCGTAAGTTTGAAATCTGCGTGCTCTTTTTCGTATTCGAGGTGTTTGTCAGAGAGTAGGTCAACGAATTCAACGTTGTAGGCTGGGAATTTTGCTTCAACCAATTCTTTGACTTTGATGCGACCTTCCAATTCAGAAGTTGCGTCAACTTCGACATAGAGGGCTTGTGTCTGCTCACGGCGTGGGCTGACTTTTGTTTCTTGGTAAAATACTTTATAAATCATGTGTAGTATAGTTCCTTTCTTTTTGACTGGCAACTATGAAAAAAGTCCCAAACAGCTATTCTGCTTGGTATTTTCTATTCAATTTTCTCGAGTTGTCAATTTATTCAGTCTAGATGTTACTCTTCATTATACCATAAAATATGCTGATGGTAAAAGGGTTTGGTAGGAAAATGGAAAAGTGTCATGATTTTCAGAAACAAGCAGTCATTTGGCAGAATAATAAGCAAAATTGACAAAAATATATTTGGATATTATAATAAATGGAAGTGGAATTTTAATGCATCAAGAAAGGGGATGAGTCATGGGTACAGTACCACAAATGAGTTTAGGCGAATTTTACAGGGAACTCCGAAATTCTCGCTTGGTTAAGCAAAAGGATGTTGTCAGAGGAGACTTTACAGCAGCACAGTTGTCACGCTTTGAATCGGGAAAATCCATGTTGGCAGCGGATAAGTTAATCGTGGCTGTCGAGGGTATTAACATGACCATGGAAGAATTTACTTACAAATACCATGGATATAAAGAAGCGCCCCATATTGAGCTGGCTAATCTGATTTCAGATTTGTATTACCAGCAGGACAAAGAAGCTTTGAAAGCTTTATTAACATCAGATTTGTTAGCAGATGAAGGAGAACTTTACTCTCGGCTTAATGCTATTGTTATCAAGGTCGCTATAGTCGCTTTAGAAGGGATAGATAATGTTGAAGAAGAAGATAGGCAATATTTGGCAGACTATCTCTTCGCTATTGAGGAGTGGACAAGTTTTGAGCTTTATCTATTTATGAATGCACAGATGTTGTTGAATAATCGGATGTTATTGTATTTTGCTCATGACTTATGTAAGGAAGAAAAATCTTTTAATAAACTTAGGAAACATCAGGAACTTATAAAATCTACGTTACTCAATACGATTTCGGAATTATTTGATAGAGGAATATACTCTCAAGTTTCCTATTACTTAGATAAAATGGAGTCTATGATTAGTTTTAAAGATACCTTTGTAAAGATAATGGCTCGCTATTATCGTCTGCTATTGGACTATATCGAAAATGGTCGTTCAGACAAAGAAAAAGAGATAATCGAAACCTACATTCAATCTATACAGGAATTGATAGATGATCAGACAGCTTCGATTATCCGGGTTCATTTTTTAAGATTTGAGTCTTAAAAATAAGAAGTTAGGAGAATGGGGACAGGATTGGATAATGGGTCAATAACGATTGGAATTGATAGCAACAAAGCGAGTACAATAATTGATATATTCTTTTTCATAGAACGCACCTCTTTTTCTTTTTAGTATAGCACAACATTTTATTTGTTAAAATGACTTACATATTTGTAAGTTTAAAAAATTGACTTACAGATTTGTAAGTGGACTTTATTTCGTTTTGAAGATGATACAATGTAGATGTACTATAAAAAGATAGGAGTAGTCTTATGAAAAAGAAGTTCTTAGCAGTTACTATGCTGTTTTCATTGGTTTTTCCAGCTTCTTTAGTGTTTGCTGAGTCTCATGGAGACCACTCTAGTCACGGAGACCATTCTGAGGCTGTTGTTATTAGTGAAATGGCTGAAGGTCAGTTGATTGTGGAGCAACAAATAGAGGTTGCAGCACAGACGGAGCCTCTATATAGTTTTGAAGAAATCTTAGATCTACCAAATGAGGCTTTTCCGAATGCGACTCCTGATGAGGTGGAGAGTATTAAAGGTATGATTGAAGCCACTATGGATTACAATCATTCTGATATGAAGGTACCGTTATCAATGGTATATATTGATAAGACCGCAGAAAATTCAGATGCAATTCTTTCAGGCGGTGGTCTTCCATACTGTTTAGATAATAATGGTTGGGGATACCAAAATTTTATTACCTCAGATTGTAACATAGCTATGGCAGTTGTTAGCCAATGTGTTTATGAATCTATCATTAAGAATCCCAATTTGCGTTACTGTAGAGCGGATTTATATAGAAATTGTTCTCCTAGGATTGGTCACAGTCCATATTGGCATAGACATTAATAAATGTGTTTGTATAAAATTAGAAGGAGTTGCAGGTTGATTCAAAAAATACTAAGACTGTTTGGGCTTGTTAGTTGTCTTCTTGCCTTGGTTTGTGCGGTGGTATTTAGAGAGGGGCTGGTTTCCAATCCACTTGGTCAATTTTCGGGTTTTCCACTTAACCACCAGCATACAGGTTGGGGAACATCGCGTTATTATCCCAACATTGATCCGACAGCAAAGCCGACTCAGGAGGTCAGAGTTGCTATCATTGACTCTGGTATAAGGGAAGAAGCGGTAGATGAGTTTTATGTTGAGGATATGCAAGTTTTTTCCACTTCAACCTCTGTCTTTGATACCATTGGTCACGGGACAAAGATTGCCAGTATCATTGGTGCTAAGAATAATCATGTGCTAACGCTGGGATTGAGCCCGGAAGCAAGATTGTTTTCCTACAAGGTAACGGATGATGACGGGACGATAAAAAATGACTACCTTGTCAAAGCTGTTCAGCAGGCTATTGAAGATCATGTTGATGTTGTGAATCTGAGTATGGTGGTGACCAATCCAAGTAAAGAATTGGAAGATGTGGTTGAAGCCTACCTTCAACAAGGTGGCTATATGGTTGTCCCAGCTTATGATTTGAAAAAGGTAGAGGCCCTAAACCCTCTTTTGACGATTGAAGGGGTTGTCTCCGTAGGTACCTACAATGAATTTTTTACGTTATTGAATCCGCAGGAAGAGATTGCTTACTACGCACCGTACTCTCAAGAAACGCTGTCAATGGAAAACAGGATTGTACGAAGCGAGGGTTCCTCTTTTAGCACGGCCTTTGTTTCGGGGACAATTGCCCACTTGCTCTCCGTCGGACAAACCGATGCAGAAATCACCAAGCAACTAGATGACTTTTTTAGTGCACGGTCTGTGAAGAGCAAGCAGTCTCCATTGTTGGCTGGTTATGAAACGCATCAAGCTTTGGTAAATAACAGCTACACAGTGCTCTCTCTATCTCTGATAGGTCTTCTTGTTTTCCAGACAATCCTAGGGATACTCACCGCGAGAAAAGAGAGTGAGGTGCGGGGTGCTTATATGCGGTACATCGTTGTAACGGACGTGTTACTGGTTATTCTTGCCTTGTTAATTTTGCCGACTCAAATGTGAGGTGTTAGATGGAATTAATTTCAATTGTGTTCGTTGTCCTTATTGTTGGAGTTCAAGTCTATTTTTCGACAAGGTACTTTGCTAAGGCTACTTCCAAGCTACAAAAAGGATTTGTCGTCGTAACGTCCCTCTTTCAAATTGTATTTTCAATCTGGTTGATGCTGTTTGTTACACTGGGATATTTCGGTAGTATTCATTTTTGATGAGATTTTTTTGCCTCCTATACTCATAGGAGGTTTTCTATATTTGAAAAATTCCCCAAGTTAGCATACAATAGAAGGTAGTATTGTAAGGAAAGAGAAAAAGATGAAAATACTAGCTTTGGACAGCTCCAATCAGGCTCTTTCGGTGGCCTTGGTGGAGGACGGTCGTTTGCAGGCGGAAACCCTGCTGGCCGTCAAGAAAAATCATAGCATCAGCCTCATGCCTGTGATCGATTTTTTAGTGGCGCAGGTGGGCTGGACGCCCAAAGACCTGAATCGGATTGTGGTCGCTCAGGGGCCGGGCTCCTACACGGGTCTGCGGGTGGCGGTGGCGACTGCCAAGACTCTGGCCTACACCCTCAAGATTGACTTGGTGGGGCTATCCAGTCTTCAGTCCCTGGTTCCCCCTAGCCTGACGGGTCTGGTGGTGCCTCTCATTGATGCCCGTCGTAACTGCGTCTATGCAGGTCTTTATGAAAATGGCAGAGCAGTTGAGGCGGATAAGTACTGGTCTTTTGAAGACTTGCTTTCTAGCCTGGCTGGCAAGGAAAATATCACCTTTGTCGGAGAAGTAGAAAACTTTATGGAGCAAATCGAACAAGCTCTACCGACTGCTCAGTATCAAGCTAGTCTGCCGTCAGCCTATCAATTGGCGGTGATTGGTCAAGACTTGTCAGCAGTAGATGTCACCAGTTTTGAGCCTAACTATCTCAAGCGGGTAGAGGCAGAGGAAAACTGGCTCAAGGACAACCAAGCTGGCTCAGAAAGTTATATCAAGCGTGTATGATAGAGATTAAACACTACGATGGTCAGGAAAATCTGGCGGAGGCTGTTTTGTCAGTTATGGAGTCGGTCTATGAGCAATCGCCTTGGACCTTGGAACAGATTGCTTCAAGCATGACCAGTCAGGATGAGGATTACTATCTGGCCTATGAGGAGCAGGAGCTAGTTGGCTTTTTAGCTGTTCAGACGGTGCTGGATGAGATGGAAATCTTGCAGATTGCTGTCAAGGCTGATTTTCAGAGGTTGGGAATCGCCAGTCAACTGATGGCTGCTGTGATGGACTGGAAGGGGGACATCTTCCTCGAAGTGAGGGAGTCTAACAGTGCCGCTCAGGCCCTCTATACACGCCAGCATTTTACCAAAATAGGAAAACGAAAAGACTACTACCGCCATCCTGTCGAGGACGCGGTGATGATGAAGAGAGAACGTGATGAAAGATAGATTGATTTTGGCGATTGAGACCTCCTGTGACGAGACCTCGGTGGCTGTTTTGCGAAATGATGCGGAGCTTTTGTCCAATGTCATTGCCAGCCAGATTGCCAGCCACCAGCGGTTTGGTGGGGTGGTGCCTGAAGTAGCCAGCCGTCACCATGTGGAAGTGATTACGGCCTGTATCGAGGAGGCCTTGTTGGAGGCGGAGGTGACGGCAGAGGACCTGACGGCTGTGGCGGTGACCTATGGGCCTGGCTTGGTCGGTGCCTTGCTAGTCGGGATTTCGGCTGCCAAGGCCTTTGCTTGGGCTAATGGTCTGCCACTCATTCCTGTCAACCACATGGCAGGGCACTTGATGGCAGCGCGTGCGGTCAAGGAATTAGAATTTCCACTCTTGGCTCTCTTGGTCAGTGGAGGACATACGGAGTTGGTCTATGTGTCAGAGGCAGGCGACTACAAGATTGTCGGTGAAACGCGAGATGATGCGGTCGGAGAGGCCTATGATAAGGTGGGGCGGGTCATGGGTCTGCCCTATCCGGCTGGTCGTGTCATCGATGAGTTGGCACATGAGGGGCAGGACATTTATGACTTCCCACGGGCTATGATCAAGGAGGATAATCTGGAGTTTTCTTTCTCTGGTTTAAAATCCGCCTTTATCAACCTCTACCACAATGCCCAGCAGAAAGGGGAAACCTTGTCCAATGCCGACCTGTCAGCTTCCTTTCAAGCCTGTGTCATGGACATCCTTATGGCTAAGACTAAGAAGGCCTTGGAGCAATACCCTGTCAAGACCTTGGTCGTAGCGGGCGGTGTGGCAGCTAATCAGGGCTTACGAGAGCGGTTGGCTGCTGAAATTACCGATGTGGAGGTTATCATTCCACCGCTTCGCCTCTGCGGTGACAATGCGGGCATGATTGCCTTGGCAGCCGTTAGTGAGTACAACAAGGAAAAACTTGCTGGATGGGACCTCAATGCTAAGCCAAGTCTGGCTTTTGAGAATTTGTAAGAAAGATGGGTCGCGAAAGCGACTTTTTCTGTTGACGGAGGGGGGCTTGTCCTCTATACTAGAGTGATATATAGTCATTTGAATTAGCTTTGATACATCGTCACTTTCGGCTTGCCGTACTCTACAGAAGTGACTTGCTTTGCAAGTTATATCTCCAACCTAGCACAGCCACTAGGCTGTGCTAGCAACCTGCGCCTCAGTTCCTTGTCTGAAAGCTAATTCATTCGACTATAACTTGCTATTTAAAGGAGAGAAGATGAAAAAAGAGGATTTTCGAGAGGGTCTGCGGGATGCTATTCCCACAGCTCTGGGCTATGCCAGTATTGGCCTAGCCTGCGGTGTGGTATCGGTTAATTCCGGCATTTCTGCGGTGGAAATGGGGCTGATGAGCCTTTTGGTCTATGCAGGAAGTGCCCAATTTGTCATGTGTGCCATGATTTTGGCTGGGGCTCCTCTGGTGTCCATTGCAGTGACGGTTTTCTTTGTCAACCTGCGGAATTTTCTCATGTGCCTGCATACGACGACCATTTTTCAGGGCAACAGTTTGGGCTCCAATATCCTGATTGGCTCTTTTGTGACGGATGAGTCCTATGCGGTGTTGCTCCGTAAGCATATTGAGGACAAGCAGATTGCCCCTAGCTGGATGTACGGTAACAACTTCGCTAGCTATGCTTCTTGGGTTATCTTTACCACTCTGGGCAATCTCATCGGAGGTTTGATTCCAAATCCCGAGCAGTTTGGCTTGGATTTTGCCTTGGTGGCTATGTTTGTCGGCATTTTCTCAGGTCAGTTGGAGGCTATGGCTCGGACCATTCCTTTGAAAAAAATCGGCCTGATTTTGCTGGCGGTTGGTCTGGCCTATGTCGGCCTGTCTGTGCTAGTGTCGTCTTATGTGGCTGTGCTCTTGGCGACGATTTTGGGCTGTTTTGTGGGGGTGATGATTGATGATAAAAACTAGTATTCTATTGATTATTCTGGCGGCGGCCCTAGTGACCTGGGTACCACGCGTCCTGCCTTTTGTCCTGACGCAGAACAAATCCCTGCCTCCCCGCATGGTCAAGTTCCTCAGCTTTCTGCCCATTACCATTATTTTTGCCCTGACCCTGTCCAGCATCATGGACGAAGAGGTGGGCTTCCTTCCCAGTCTTCTCCCTGTCGAAAGTCTGGCCCTCATTCCGACCTTTTTGGTGGTCCTAAGGACCAAAAATATCCTCCTCGCAGTAGTGGTTGGTGTCTTGACAACAGCTGCTCTCCGCTTGATTTTCTAGGAGGGGCTTATGGTTAAGGAAAATGCCAGAGGTGTGGTACTTTGTCTGGTCTTAGCTTTGGTGGGACAGTGGTTAGGTGGCTTGTTTCCTTTGGTGGGTGGACCTGTTTTTGCCCTTCTAATCGGGATGAGCCTGCATTCCTACATTTCAAGGAAAAATGCCTTTCAGCCAGGCTTGACCTTTACCTCTAAGAAAATCTTGCAGTATGCGGTGATTTGCTTGGGTTTTGGACTAAACTTATCAGCGGTCCTGGCAGTCGGTCGCCAATCTCTACCAATTATTCTGTCAACAATTAGTTTTGCCTTGTTTTTGGCATTTCTGCTGTGGAAAATCTTGCCCATTTCATCTCATCTAGCGACCTTGATTGGCGTTGGGACTTCTATCTGTGGTGGCTCTGCCATTGCGGCGACGGCTCCCATTATCCAGGCGGATGATGAGGATGTGGCACAAGCGATCTCGGTCATCTTCCTCTTTAATGTCTTGGCGGCCCTGGTCTTTCCGACCTTGGCAACCTGGCTTGGTTTTTCGACCGATTCGGGTCAGGCCTTTGGAATGTTCGCCGGAACGGCGGTCAATGATACTTCGTCGGTCACCGCAACAGCAGCCACCTGGGACAGTCTTTACGGACTGGGCAGTCAGACCTTGGACACGGCTGTGATGGTCAAGCTGACGCGAACCTTGGCCATTATTCCCATTACGTCGGTTTTGGCAATTTGGCAGGCTCGAGGGAAGGGGACTCAGGCAGACAAGAGTTCGCTCTTGGCAGGTTTTCCAACCTTCATTCTCTACTTTATCCTAGCTAGTCTAGTGACAACAATCGCGGGTCACTTTGGATTGGGTGCGGACATTTTTACTCCGCTCAAAACCCTGTCCAAGTTTCTCATTTGTATGGCCATGACAGCCATTGGCTTGCGGACCAATGTACTTGCCTTGGTAAAAAATGGCAGAGCTGCTCTTTTTGTCGGACTAGTTTGCTGGCTGGGAGTGACAGTGTTGACACTGGTTTGGCAGGTGATGCTTGGGATTTGGTAAAGCAATAGAAAAATCCTAGTTGGTGCTAGGATTTTTTGTCTGCTTGATCTTGTTCTTTTAAGTTACTAGAAATATTGTTCAAAAGCAATGTCTGCACGTTCATAAGGGAATTTGTTTTTGTCAACTGGAATTTCGATAAAACCAAATTTTCTATACAGATGGATGGCGGACACACATTTTCGATTCGAAACGATAATCACTTTTTGAATCTGTTTCTCCTTAATAAAATCCATGCAAGCTTGCAAACAAGCTTTGCCAGCCCCTTGACCAGCAAATTCTTTTTTGGCAGCAAATTTTTCAATTTCCCACTCACCAGATGGGAGTGGTGCAACCATACAAGATGCCATAATCTCGCCTTCATCATTAATGGCGAAGAAAATCTCCCCACCATTTGCAAGACGCTCTTCAATGCTTCCTAGGACCATACGATCTTCATCTTCTACTTGAAACATTTCTTCTATCCAGGCGAGGTTCATAGCGATAAATGCTTCCTTGTATTCAGGTTTATAGGTTTCAATGTTCATTTTTCTTCTCCATTTCTTTTATGAGGGGGATAAGTGTTTCAATTGCTTCTTGAAATTCGGAACGTTGTTGAGGGGTCAAATGGCTCAATTGTTCAGTAATTTGCTGATTTGCTTTGTTGATATATGACTCAACAGCAGCTAGTCCTGTTTTCGTCAGAAATAGACTGTGTTGCCGTCCATCGATTTGGCTTATTTTTTTAATGATGTAGTCTGATGTTTGAAACTGTTTGAGAATTTTACTGATGTAGCCCTTGTCCAGTTGGAGAGAATGGCTAATGAAAGAGGCGGTACAGCCTGAGTTCTCATAGATTTCAAATAATATCCGAACTTCAGTAATATTGTAGCGTTCCCCTAGGTATTTGTTTCCTAGCAAATGAAAAGCAGGTAGGTAAGAGCGGTTAAACTGTCGTAGCTGTATAATTAAATTTTCCAATAGACACCTCTGGCATTTAGTTGCTAAATGAAATTAATTTTTTAACAGTATATCAAAAATAGTTGCTTTTGACAACTGTTTTTTGGAGTTTTTATTGAATACCATTTTTTATCAGATACAGATTGACTTATTTTATCTGGTCTTGTTCTTTCGCTATAAGGAATATATTGCCATATTTGCGGACCTTGGTTTCAAGGCTTTTCGTACCTCGATTGCTTGGTCACGGATTTTTCCAACGGGCTTTGAGACAGAGCCAAATGAAGAAGGTCTGCAATTCTACGATGATGTCTTTGATGAGCTATTGAAATACGGTATCGAACCTGTTATTACCTTATCTCACTTTGAAATGCCCTATGAATTGGCCGAGAAAAATGGTGGCTTTATGAGCCGTGATACGATTGACCAATTTATCAAATTTGCCGAAGTAGTTTTCAAATGCTACAAAAATAAGGTCAAATACTGGATGACCATTAATGAGGTCAATAACCAAATGAATTTCTTAAATGATATTTTTGGTTGGACAAATTCTGGTGCTCATTTTGGGGACTATGACAATCCCGAAGAGGCGATGTATATCTGTGGTCACCACACTCTTGTGGCTTCTGCCAAGGCAGTTGCTATCGGAAAATCCATCAATCCTGATTTCCAAATCGGAAACATGATTGCCATGGTACCAGTCTATCCATTCTCCTCTCGACCAGAAGATGTCCTCTTGGCAAATCAAGCTATGCACGACCGTTGGTTTTTCTGTGATGTTCAAGTTCGTGGTCATTATCCAGCCTATGCCTTGAAAATGTTTGAACGCAAAGGCTCCAATATTCCAATTACAGAGGAAGATAAGGTCGTTTTGGCAAAAGAAAACTGCCTCCCGTTATGGGAAGGCAGTTTTTATGCTTTCAATCTAAAAGTCTGCGGAGCTTTTTTCAATAAAATCCAGTAACCGATGCTGACATAGGCAATCATAGCCAGAGAAATGAGTAGGATGTACAAGTGACTGCCTAGATCTAGCTGGGTGTTGAGATAGGCTACCCAATAGAGAGCGCCACTGAGGAATTTATAGACTGGATTGACCACTTCCATATCCTTTGTAAAGGGCTGGAGGATGTAGTAGATAAAAAGGTCGTGGAAGGAAAAGAGGGCTGTTAGACTTAACAAAAGTAGAGCAGTTAGGAGATAGGTTTCAATAGGCAGCTGTGCTCTAGTAAAGATGATGAGGGCCAATAGTAGAGATCCAGAGAAGGCAGCATTTAATTTTACAGTTTGTAGAAAACGATAATGAAAGCCTGCAATAATGGTTTTTGCTTCGCGGTAAAATGGATAGTGGAGCATGGAAATGTCGCAATTAACAAAGACCATCTGTGCGACAGCCTTGCCCATGGAGGCCACATACATGACCATGAAAGCAAATGGAAGTCCCTCGATGTAGTTGGCATTGCTTATTTCTATATCCTCCTTTGAAAACCAACGGATTCCTTCAAGAAAGAGGACAATGGCCAAAAGACACCCCAAGCGGAAGAGCAATTTTTTAGTGAGGATGGAGCGGTAGCGGTCAAATAGCAGAGCGTTTAGGTAGGTCATACCAGACAGGAGGGACAGGTCTTTTCCAGTTTCCATATTGAGTTTTGCCTGCATCTGCAAACCCTGGCGAGTATATTCATTGCCCTTGGTCATCTCAACAATTTTCTTGTCCAACTGCAAGGATTGGTCCATGCAGTAGGAAAGATAGTCCAGATGGTTGGTCTGTTGTTTCAAATAACGATAGCCAAACCAAATCAGCAAGACCTGACAGACAAGCACAGGCAGTAAAAAGATGGGCGACAGATGATTGCGGAAAAGGATAAGACTGGCAATAGCTACTAGACCAGTACCCAAGATAACCCAGGATTGCCAAGAGTTTCGACGTGCCAAAATACCTCTGTTGAATAGTGCTCGATTGAGAGCCTGTCCAGTAAAACTTCCTGCTGGAATGGTCAGTAATCCTAGAGGCAGATAGAGCCAATTTCCTGATAGGCTAGAAAAAATCAGCAGGGCAGGCAGGTAGAACAGACTGGTGATAATAGGTTCTACAAAGAGTTGACTTTGCAAAAAGGTAGATTGTGATAGACCGAAGTTCTGCATAAATTCTCTATCTGCTTTCGAGATAACCGGGTCTAAGCCCTTGCTAAAACGATAGTTTAGTCCGACAAACAGAAACCAGAACACAAATCCTAGAAGCCAAGTCCCTGGAAGGATATTCCAAAAGGTAAATTCCTCACTGGCCAAGATATTCATCCAGAAAGAAGCATGATAGAAATGAAAAACCAACCAGAAGCCCTTGGTCAAAAAGCGACTGGGGATGGAGAGGATGTGCAGGATCAAAAAGAGACCAGACTTAAAGCTGTAAGACTTGAAAATACTCTCTGGAATGCTCTTTCCAACAAGTGGCAGTTTCCGTAGATAGTAGAAAAATCCGTTGACGGAGCGATGGAGAGTATACTTTTCCCGATACCAAAAATAAGGTAGAATGGTTTTCATATGCTCCTCCTAATCTGCTGTCAGCAAGGCAACCACTTCCTGTTCAAAGTCAGGGTCGTGGAGTTTGTCGCTTGAAACAGCCTGCAATTCCTGGTGATGGAGCAAAACAATCTCATCACAGAGGTCCTGGGCCAGCTGCAAAATGTGGGTAGAAAAGATAATGACAGAATCCTTCTTAGCCTCCCGAATTAGCTGCTTAAACTCGTGAGCAGCCACAGGGTCAAAGGAAGTCAGGGGTTCATCCAAGAGCAGAACAGGTGGCTGGACAATCAAGGACAGGAGCAACTGGACCTTGTTCTGCATACCGTGGGAAAAATCCTTGAGCAGGCGGTGCTGGTCTTCTTCTCCGATACCGACCAAGTTCAGCCATTCTTCTGGACTGCGAGGAGATTTGAGTTTATCCTTGTGAATGTCCATATAGAAACGGACAAACTCATAGGCCGTCATAAAAGCAGGTAATTGTGGATAGGTCTGGGTAAAACCGATGTCTGTATTATCGTAGTCAAGAGTTTCTTCCCCCTCTACAAACTGGATACTGCCACTGTCTAAGGTCATATTACGGGCAATGCAGTTAAACAAGGTTGTCTTACCAGCTCCGTTCCGCCCTAGCAAGCCGTAAATCTTGCCTTGTTCAAATTGAAAGCTGGCATCCTTCAGAATAATCTTATGATCAAATTTTTTAGAAATAGAAGACAGTTTCAGTTGCATAGCCAATCTCCTCTTGTTATATTGTTATGACTTCATCATACAACAATAAACAAAAAAATTCAAGCAAATTTTTGCTTGAATGTGATGTAAAAACTAGTAATGCAAACTCCCTGCCACCCAGCCAGTTGCTAGACAGTAGGTAATGTTAAAGCCACCTGTATGGGCGTTGATGTCCAAGACCTCTCCTGCAAAGTGGAGACCTGGGACTTTCTTGCTTTCCAAGGTTTTGGGATTGATTTCCTTGAGGTCAACGCCACCCTTGGTCACAAAGGATTTGGCCAGAGACATCTTGCCTGTAATCTTGATAGGGAGGGCTTTGAGGAGGGTGACCAGTTCAGTCAGGTCCTTTTGAGAAACTTGTTTGACCTTGCTATCGTAGTCTTCAGCGAAAAAGTCTGCTAGGCGGTCTGGCATGAGTTCTCGCAGGGCATTCTTGACGGATTTTTCCCTGTTGGCTTCTAAATGCTCAAACAAGTCCTGTTCAGAATGGGTCGGCAGAGCATCGAGAAATGCGGTTTCGCCGCCTTTGACAAAACTAGACAGACGAAGAGCAGCGGGTCCCGACAGGCCAAAGTGGGTGAAGAGCAGGTCGTGGGTGATGACGTGCTTGCCGTAGGTCAGGGTGACATCGTCTAGGGAAATGCCTTGAAGCTTCTTGTGGGGGAAGTCGGTCAGGACAGGGCTTTCTGCGGCTTCAATCTCTGTGACTTCCAGCTTGAAGTGGCGGGCAATGTCGTGGCCAAAGCCAGTCGAGCCAGTGGAAGGATAGGTCTTGCCGCCGGTGGTGACAATGAGCTGGGGTGCCGTAAAGGTTTCCTCGCTGGTCTTGACATGGAAGAGGTCGTCCATCTTGCGGACGGATACCACCTCCGTACCTGTGCGGATGTCCACGCCATTTTCCAGCATCTTCATTTCCAGGCACTTGATAATGGTCTGGGAGCGATCGGTGGTCGGAAAGACACGGCCGTGGTCCTCGACCTTGAGCTTGACCCCGTTTTCCTGAAAGAAATTCATGATATCGTGGTTGTCAAACTGGGAAAAGACGCTGTAAAGAAAGCGGCCATTGCCGGGAATGCCAGCCAGTAGGTCTTCCAAAGTACCGTTGTTGGTCACATTGCAACGTCCGCCGCCTGTGCCAGATAGTTTCTTGCCCAAACGCTTGTTTTTTTCAAGGAGGAGGGTCTTCTTGCCATAAAAACTAGAAGAAATAGCAGCCATCATGCCAGCAGGCCCCGCTCCGATAATAATGGTATCTACTGTATTCATATTCTTATTGTACCATATTTTGAGTGAGAGCTAGCAGGGGCTTTGCTATGATTTGTGGAATTTTTCCTTGAGATAGCAGAGGACGATTGCTAAGGGGAGGGGGTATAATGAGAATGAGGAAATCTAGTTTTTATTAGGTATAGTCAAATGACAATATCTCATCTGCAAGTGAAAGGAAAGTAGGTAGCAACATGGCAGGTAAGCAAGCGGAGTATGGTTTTCCAGCAGGGTTCTTGTGGGGGTCGTCCACCTCTGGTCCACAAAGTGAGGGAACAGTAGCTGGTGATGGAAAGGGGTGGAACAACTGGGATTACTGGTATCATCAGGAACCTGAGCTTTTTCATCACCAAGTAGGTCCAAAACAAACATCCACTTTTTATGAACATTTCCAGTCGGATTTGGATTTGTTAGTGGAAACGGGTCATAGTATTTTTCGGACTTCTATACAGTGGTCACGCCTGATTCCAGATGGCATTGGTGAGGTTAATCCCCAAGCTGTGGCCTTTTATAGGGCTGTATTTACAGGTATTCGAGAGCGTGGGATAAAGCTTTTGGTCAATCTGTATCATTTTGATTTGCCCTATGCCTTGCAGGAAAAGGGTGGATGGGAAAATAAGGAAATCGTTAGGGCCTATGAGACCTATGCTAGTCAATGCTTCAGTCTTTTTGGAGACTTGGTGGATCGCTGGATTACCTTTAACGAGCCTATTGTTCCAGTAGAATGTGGTTATCTAGGAAGCTACCATTATCCTTGTAAGGTAGATGCAAAGGCAGCTGTGGCTGTAGCTTACCATACTCAGTTGGCCAGTTCTTTGGCAGTTCGGGCCTGTCACCAACTACATCCAGACCACAAAATCTCTATTGTTCTCAATCTTACTCCTGCCTATCCAAGAAGTCAGAGCCCAGAGGATTTACAGGCGGCGCGGATTGCTGAGCTTTTTCAAACGCGAAGCTTTTTGGATCCGTCCGTTTTGGGGCAATACCCGAGGGAACTGGTTGACATTATTGAAAAACACGGTTTACGTCCAGAAACCACAGAGGAGGAATTGACCATTATCAAAGAAAATAGGGTTGACTTCCTGGGGGTAAATTATTACCAGCCCTTGCGCGTGCAGGCTCCTTCAGAAGAAGCCGGGGAGAGTGGAGCTTCCTTCCTATCCAAATACTTTGTCCCCTATGATAAGCCTGACAAGAAAATCAATCCTCACAGGGGTTGGGAGATTTATGAAGAGGGGCTATATGATATTGCTAAAAATATTCAGGAAAACTATGGGAATATTGAATGGTTGGTCACTGAGAATGGAATGGGAGTTGAAGGTGAGGATGTTTTTGAAGAAAATGGTGTCATTCAGGATGACTACCGCATTGCCTTCATACAGGACCATTTAATACAGCTTCATAGAGGGATTGCTGAGGGGGCTAATTGTACAGGCTATATGGTCTGGACCTTTATTGATTGCTGGTCTTGGTTAAATGCTTATAAAAATAGATATGGTCTCATTTCCCTTAATCTTGAAACCCAGAAGCGCACCATCAAAAAATCGGGTCACTGGTTCAAACAAGTGAGTGAAAAGAATGGCTTCACAAGAGAACTCCCCTTTTCTTGAAAATTCCCCATAATTTGACAGAACATAGGCTTTGTGATAATATTTTAATGATACAAACTATGAGAAATCTAATAGCTTATATTGGCAGTAAAGCGCTTTGATTTGAGAGATAGTTTTAGCTGATCAGGGCAGTTTTTTGAGGGAATATTGACTGTATTTTGAAAAAAACGAACGATGAGTAGCTAAAGACGAGCCTTAGATAGAAGTGCTGAACTGTGCATATGGGTTCTAATTACTGAGGATATTATGGGAATCGAAAAAACAGTCAGCGAATTAGCTGAGATTTTGGGAGTGAGCCGTCAGGCTATGAACAATCGCGTAAAAGCACTTCCAGAAGAATTTGTAGATAAAAATGATAAGGGTGTAACGGTTGTCAATCGTGCAGGTTTGATTGAGCTAGAAAAAATCTATAAGACAACCATTTTTGAAGATGAGCCGATTAGCGATGAGGTGAAGCACCGTGAAATGATGGAAATCTTGGTGGATGAGAAAAACTCTGAGATTATCCGTCTATACAGTCAACTAAAGGCCAAGGACAAGCAACTGGCTGAAAAGGATGAACAGTTGCGGGTCAAGGATATCCAGATTGCTGAGAAGGACAAGCAACTTGACCAGCAGCAGCAACTAACTCTCAAAGCCATGGCAGATAAGGATGTCCTCAAGCTAGAGTTGGAAGAGGTCAAGGCTCAGGCAGAAGGAGTACAGAGAAAAGGCTTCTTTGCACGTTTGTTTGGAAGGTAGATAAAACGAAAAATCAAGCTCTTAGGAACTTGATTTTTTCTTGTGCTCTAGCCATTCGTCTCTTAACATCCCATATTTGATAGAATCATGGTAATGCCCTTGCCAGTATCGAACCTTGCGGATGTGGGCTTCTTTGGTCATGCCTAATTTTTCTGCGGTTCTCATCATGCCCTTGTTGCCAGACCAGGTAGTGAGCCCGATGTGTTCTAATTCTGCAAATTGTTGGAAAATGGTATCAATCCAGAGTTGGAGAGCAGCTGTGCCATATCCTTTGCCCCAGACCTTATCGTCATAGATTTCAATCCCGATTTCGAGCCAGCGTGTTTGCTGGCACTCCCAGTATAGTCTTTTAGTTTACTTTTAGTACTAGGCAACGAGCCGCAGGCATAACTGGAGTTAGGCAAGGCGAGTTAACGAAGTAATAAAAGAAAAACTAAATGACGATAATAGCTCACAAAGCCGATAGGCAGCTAATCCACCAGGATTGCTCTGACGCAATCTTTTTGTAGCCACTGGTAGAGTTCCAATGCTTGAAACTCTTCAAAAGTGGCGCAGGCTTGGTAGTCATCAAAGTAGGGGGCCGCAAACTCCTTCCAGCGAGGTGCGGCTTGACGGTGGCCAATAGTCCAAAGTGTATGTAAATAATCTTCATACTCTTCGAAAATCAAAATTATCCGTTGTCAACTTGCCTTGATGAACCCCAGTTCTATCGTCGGCTTCGTTTCCTAGGCTATTTTTAATTTTCATTGAGTATCAGTCATTGGTGAAATCCTAATCATGAGAACCTCCTTTATTTTTCTAGTCTAGCATATTTGATGAATGCTTGCAATTCCTAGTAGAATATGGGAAACTAGATATATGAAAAAGATACGACGTACATTTCAGAAAGTTTATTACAATTTAGATAAGATTTTACTGCTCTTTTTTACCCTCTTTGCCTTTATGGAATTTGTCTGGATACCCCTCAATTCCTGGCTTTCGGAGAGCTTGTTAGCCATGACAGACCATGCCTATCTCTCACCGACCAATCTCTTTGCGGTAGTTACAGAGAACTTGTTGGTGACGGGTCTATTTATCTTACTCTTTTTTGCCAATATCGCCATAGCCTACTTAGAACTCGCCTTGCTCTTTACGGGTGTTTGGCAGCTTTTGGATGAAAAGGTCAAACATCTACCAGATTATTTGTGGGATGTGCGAGATAGCATGCTGGCTATCATCCGCCATAGTAGCCTTCCCAAGGTCCTCTTTCTGCTCTTTTATTCGGTCATCCTCCTGCCCTTTTTACGACGGATTTTAAATATTTACTACTTCAATAAGATTGTTGTGCCACAATTTTTGATTGATTATTTTTCTAACACCTTGTGGCTGGCCATCTTGATTTTCCTTTCGGTTTTCTTCTTCTTTTGGCTAGCAACCCGATTCATGTACGCCCTGCCAAAGATTTATTTTGAACACCGAAGCGTCAAAGAATGCATCGCCTATTCTTGGGAAAGGACCAAGGGGCGCCAGCAGATGACTTCCCTTTTGCGGCTTTTCTGGCTAGTGACCTCTCCAGTCCTCCTCTTTGCGGTGATTGGCATCTTGCTCTATGCTCTGCAATTGTTCCTAGAAAAACCCTTTCCTCAACTCTCCTTTGGACTAGCGGTCTTCTCCTATATCGTATTAAAACTGTCTTATTATGGGGTGGTTGCCCTCTTTATGCTGGGATTTGTCAGCCTATTGACCGGCAAAAAACTGCCCTCCTATCGACGGAAACGCCTGCGTCATCGTCTGCGTCTAGCTATTCTAGGAGTCTCCAGTCTGGTCTTTGGCGTTCAGGGAGCCATGACGCTCTACTATCCTTATGAGAACCTGCCTGTGACTATCTCCCACCGCGGTGTTGACAATGGAAATGCGGTGCAGAACTCTATCGAGGCCTTGGAGAAAACCTCTCAGCTCCAGCCAGATTATATCGAGATGGACATTCAGGAAACCAAGGACGGCCAGTTTGTGGTCATGCACGATACAGACCTGATGGCTTTGACGGGCAATCCCGGAGGTACACATGATTATAGCCTAGCAGAGTTGACGGCCATGACTGCATCTGAAAACGGGATGACAGCTCCTGTCCCTTCTTTTGATACCTATCTGGATAAGGCGGATGAGCTAGGGCAAAAATTGTTGGTGGAGATTAAGGTGACGAATGCCGACTCGCCACAGTTGACCAAAAATTTCCTGAAGAAATATGGCCAACGCCTCCTTGCCAAGGGCCACCAAATTCAGTCCTTGGACTATAGAACCATTATCCAAGTCAAAGAATACAGTAAAAATCTGGTCTCCTTTTTTATCCTACCATTCAACTCTATCTATCCGACAACCGTCGCAGATGGTTATACCATGGAATTTACCTCCTTAGACCAGAACTTTATGGTCAAGTCTTGGCTAAAAGGGAAGTCTGTCTATGCTTGGACACCCAACGATACGGATACCATGACGCAGATGGTTTTATTACAGGTGGACGGCATTATCACAGACAATATGACAGAATTAAAGCAACTGCTGAAGGACTTGCAAACGGATCATCGTTATTCTGATCATTACCTTTTGCAGTTGCAGTCCTTACTCTATAATTTTGAATAAACAAAGACGCGAGGGCCTAGCCCAATCGCGTCTTTTCTGTCTTAAAATGGTAATTTACCTGCAAAGGCACCAAGTTTCTTCTGAGTGGCATCGTCAACTTTTGCAAGAGCATCATTGACTGCTTGGATAGTCATGTCCTGCAAGGTTTCAAGGTCATCAGCATCCACAACCTCAGGCTTGAAATCGATAGAAACCAATTTCTTATCACCAGTAAAAGTAGCCGTAACCAAATCCTGCACTGAGCTACCAGTAAATTGAGTAGCTGCCAACTCAGCCTGGCTCTTCTCCATTTGCTTTTGAAGCTTCTGAGCCTGCTTCATCATTTGCTGCATATTCATCATAATAACTATTCTCCTTAAAAAATCTTATGGATTTATTATAACATTAAAAAAGGAAATTTGGTAAGGTGAGTTTGTTGTAGTGATATCTTATTCGGCTAAGCAATCGAATGAGTTTTTTCTATTTTAGTGTTTTCACAAGAGTATTGATTGCTTGGATTACTTCTGAGCGCTTTTTCTTAGGTAAATCAGTCATGAGTAGGATCAATTCTTCAATTTCAGGATCCGTGGAAAATTCAACATCAAAAAAAGTTGGGATATCGACCTTCAAAGCCTCCATGATTTTTGATAGTGTCGATAGAGTAATGTTATTTGCTTTATTCTCTAATTTATATATGTAGTTATAGCCGAGATTAGCTTTTTCTTCTAGCTCCATCTGGGTCATTCCTTCTTGAATGCGCAATAAGCGAATCCTTTTGGAAATATAGTCTTGTAGTTTATTATCCATGAAAGTACCTCTTATGGTCTATCATACAGGTATTATTAGATAACAAAACCACTATATATGACTGTTATTTGTCAAAACAGTTGTAAAAAACTGTTTCAACTGATAAAATAGTTTTATAGAATGCAATAGTTTATTTGCTATTTTATGTTTCAGGACTATCAATTTGGAGGTTATTTATGACTCACTATTATTCCGTTGCTTCAGCAAAAGTTCACTTTAGTAAATTAGTCTTAACAACAGCTCAAAAAGATCAACTACATAGAAATTATAAGAAATATGCAGTTGAGGAGTTTAAGAAAGCATCAAAAACGACTGTATTTGATGGTAGCGGATTATGGCATCCGAAAAAATTCAAAGTTTACTTCCATAAGTGGCAAACTTCGGATGTGCTACATTCTACAGCGTTGGCTAAGAAATTACCACCACATTATCAATACTCAGATGATGATAAGAAAAAAATTGCAGCCAAAACTGCTACGGAGTTACGTAAAGCGGGTTATAAAGTGGATGTTGATGATTATGGAGGATTGTACTTATATAAACCGGTTAAGAAACGATAGGGGAATGTTATGGGTACTTCAAAAGTTGTTACTTTATTTTTAATAGATGGGACAATGACAGGGCGCGTGAAGGCTTCTTTAGCTAATCATACTGGGGTAGCTTTGAAAATTCCAAAACTAGATTTAGAAGATAGTGTCGACAGAGCAGAGTTGAGTTACTCAGGGATCTATTTCTTATTTGGTGAGGAAGAAGAAAGCCAACGTCCTTTAGTTTATGTTGGGCAAGCTGGAGAGCGTAAAAATCAGCAAGCGACTTTAGGTAGATTAAAGGAGCATATGCGAAATGAAGAAAAGTCATTTTTTAAGGATGCAATTATTTTAACAACCACAGACAATACCTTTGGTCCGACAGAAATCTCTTATTTAGAAAATCGTTTTTACAATTTGGCAAAAAATGCAAAACGATTTGCAGTAAAAAATAAGGTTGAACCAACAATAGGTAATGTGACTGAGGAAAAAGTTGCTGAGCTAGAGGATTTCATCGAGCAAGCTATTATTTTGACAGGGGTTCTTGGTTATAAAGCCTTTGAAACGGTTGCTAAAGCTTTCGATAAAACCCTTGTTCAAGAGACCGAATCAGATAACTCTATTTCTCTAACGATGACCTATAATGGCTACACTGCCAAAGGTAGCTTGACAAATGAAGGATTTTTGGTGTTCTCAGGTAGTCAGATTTCACCTCAAATGGCAAATTCTGTGTCCGATTCCATTAAACGCTTAAGAGAATTCCATGCAGAAAGCATATCCAATGGTTGTCTTTCGGAGGATATTTTATTTACGAGCCCTTCCCAAGCTGCTTGCTTTGTCGGAGGAGCTAGTCTAAGTGGGAATAAATTGTGGAAAACACAAGCTGGTCAAACTTTAGGTGAATTGAAAGTGTAGGAATAGATGCTTTCATTGGGAATATCAATTCCAGTTAAAATTAGCTTGCATTTGTAAAAAAAGAGCCTCACTTCAAGAGAGTTGCTCAATGTAAACAAGAGAGGATGAATAGATGCGTAAGGTAAATGAAAATACCGAATGGCTTAGAGAAAGTTTAGGGACTGAATATTTTATAAAGAATGGGTCCAATGATTATCAAATAAATTTTATGTATCCCTATGATGGAGATTTATTCCTTGTAAAAGATCTCATACTTTGTGTCTTGAATTATAATACTGGTAATTTAAAGGCTATTTTAGATCTTTCTAAATTTCATGTTCGATCAGAATGGGATATTAGACTTTTTGTCAATTCTTATGGGGTGTTTATCTACAATCGTCTTTTATTATTGCACGTTACCCATGATACATTTCAGGTCACAGATTTTAGTGATGTTTTAGGAAAGGCAGGTTTTGAACGTGCTTATATCAATGGTCCGTATTTCTACTTTGTCCAGAGTAATGAAAACGGAAAGGTACTTTCCGAGATATTTGAAACAGAACCAGATATAGAATATGACAAGGCAATGACTTATGATTATAGGGAACATTTGCCTTTTGAGGTTACAAAATATAACTATCCTATTAAACGTTTGGAAGTCAGTACAGGTGAGGTTGAAATTCTCTTTGACTACATTTATTTGAATGATTTCTATATTACAGGTCCAACTCCCTACGCAGGTTGGATAGGTAGAACAGAAGACGCGGCTTTTGTTGCAAGTAGTGATTATCTTTTTGTAATGTTACACTGCTTCCAAATGGATTCTTACGATGGCTCTAAGTATATGACAAGCTGTGATAAACCTTTCCTGTTAAATCTAAAGACAAAATCCTTAGAAGAGTTTCTATTGCACGAAGGGGAACGTTTGATTTATTTCTGTTCCCAAACTGGGATGTTCTTATGTCGAAAGGGAGATGATTTTTATTACAGAACGATTGATAATAGTCGTAGAGAGGCTCTGTTGACCAAGGCTTTAATTAACGATAAAGTTACTTATTTTGATGGATTTACTGCATACCATAGTGATGATTGGACTTTCTATGAGATAAATCATAGAGGAGTAGCTTTAGAAGAGGAAAATTGGCGTCCGAGTGTTGGAGCATGGCGTAATCAGCGATTAGTTACTAATGATGAGGCTGTAGTAATCAATATGGGAACTTATAGTTGTGATAGTGAGTATGAAATCTTTGAACATGGGAAATTGATACACACGTTTGATATAGAGAAACTAGAGCTTCCTGATATTGAACAACAGATAGAGGGGGTGTCACAAGAGAATACTAGAAACAGTGATATATTTTCAATGAACTACAAGGGCTATCAAGCTACTGGTTTTCTTTCTTCTAATGGCTTTACGGTTCAAAAAGGTAGTCAGGTCAATCCAGAAATAGTACCCTCTTGTCCACAAGGTACTATTAAAGCAAGGCAACAATATGCGGATAGGATCAATGGAAATGTATTGATAGCAGATATTGAGTTTTCGAGTATCTCTGCAGCAGCATCGTTTGTTGCTGGAGCTAGCCAAAACGGAAATGTCGTTTGGAAAAATGAGAAAGGTGTGACTTTTAAGGAGTTGCATTCTGAATAATAAAAAAGGAGATATTGTATTGGGACTGACAGAAAATGAAATTCAGTATTTTAATAATACTCCTATCGCGAGGAAAGTAGATGTATTATACTATTACCTCGTAGAGGGACAAGGCAATATGGTAAAGATTGCTAGCATGTTAGGTATAGATGATGGTAGGCAGGTTTCTCAGATTACAAGAGGATACCAGTTTGAAGGGAATAATCGGGGAATTTTTTCGAAAAAGTCAGGATTTTTTAAGAAATATGGATATGAAGTAACAAGAAAAGATATTGAAGACTTTGTGCGAACATATCCTAGATACGAAGACTATGGTGATTTGGAAGCGTTCTTGATAGATAGAATACAGTTTAGAAGTTATTCACAAGGATCATTTGATAGAGATGATCAACACCAGATAAATCACTTTCAAGAATCGAGAAATGATTATTCTTGGGTATTTTATCTAATTGGAGGAATAATTTTACTAATCTTAGGATATCAATTTTTATTATTTATTTGGGGAATTGTGAAACCACTAATTGATTTCTTTATTCAATATTGGTTAATGATCGTCATGTTAGTGGGAATAATTGCTTGGGTTATCCGAAAGGATAGAAGGTAAAAGGAGATCGAGGCTGGACTTAAGTTTAGGGCCACTTCTCAGAGTTCGTGTCAATATCTCAGCGCAGTGGTTGATTGGCTTTAACGGTCTGGGGATAGCCCGTTAAAGCTCAACAACTTGAAACGAGAAATTGTTGACGAACTCTTTTTGACTGGGTCGAGTTCCTCCATACTCTCAATGACAGTTTCTATTTTTTATATACCCTATTTTCTTCTTTCAAAAACTGGAAAATCCTGTCTTTTAATTCCTCGAAGTCGCCTTGAAACGTAGCAATCTCAATCGTTTTTTCCAGACCATCGTTTAGTGAGAGATTGGACTGAAAACCATTCATTGCCAGAAACATATGCAATGCCATCACAGCTGTTCGCTTGTTGGCATTATAGAATGGGTATTTTTTGATTAAATTTATCCAGATAATAGCTGATTTGCTATAGATATCTGGATACAGTTTTTTTCCAAAAATTTCTTGCTTTGGTTGTTCGACAATCATCTGCAAACTATTGGGGTCAGCTATTCCGACTGGTTCCTTTGGAGAATATTTTCCTATAACCATGACATTGATTTTGATAATGTCCTCAGCGGAGAGATATTTCATTTATCCACCAGCTCTTTCAATAATTCATCGTATTGGTTCATAGCTTTTTCTAATTCTTTGTCAAAATCAAATTTTGGTTCAGCTTTACGGATGATGATGTTATTTCCTGAAGTGACAAATTCGATTTCTTCGCCAATTTCAGCACCAAGTGCTTCTTTTATAGCGTTTGGGATAGTGATAACAGTGCTGTTACCTGTTTTGCGTAGTAGAACGTTCATTGTATATACCTCCTTATCATGTAGATACATTATACCTTGTATATACAAAATATAAAAGCCAATTATTTAATTGAACCTGTTTTTAAAAAGCTAACTTCTAAAAGCAAATCCTAGTTTGTTACAAAAACTGGAGGAGTATTTAAGCGAGAACCATAATCCACAAAATATTGACCGATTTAAGCTTCGAGAGCTACATAGCGAGGTTGTAAGAATACAATCCACAATCGCACAAATTGAATATATCAATCTATTTTAATTTGACTTTGTAAGCACTTTCTTGTATAATAAAAGAAAAACTGGTTATAACCAGAAAACAAGGAGGAGCTATGTTCCGTTTAGCAAAAGAAGAATTAGAAAAATTGGGAGCTATTATCACAGCGACTGAGATTTACCAACAGCCTGGCTTGTGGAGAGAGGCTCATCAACTGTATCTTGACCAGTTGGAGAAGATTGAAACCTTCTTAACAGCCATCAAGGACAAGCATGACTTTGTTCATGTGATTTTCACTGGTGCAGGGACTTCAGACTTTGTTGGTCAAAGTATTGCCAACTACCTCAACCAAGTCAATGACTTGAAACACATTCGTTTTTCTGCCATTGGTACGGTTGAATTGGTTGGTCGTCCATATGATTATCTGCAATCTGATGTGCCAACAGTATTGGTATCCTTTGCCCGTTCAGGTAATTCACCTGAAAGTGTGGCAGCAGTAGAAGTAGCTAAACAAATCGCTAATCAACTCTACCAAGTGACCATTACCTGTGCACCAGAGGGCAAATTGGCTCTTGCGGCTGAGGGGGATGCGGAAAATCTCCTACTCTTGCAACCGGCGGGTTCAAATGACAAAGGCTTTGCCATGACAGGCTCTTACAGCTGTATGGCTCTGACAGCCCTCCTCGTCTTCTCTCCAGCCAGCCAAGAAGAAAAAGCTGCTTGGGTTGAGACCATTGCCCGTCTGGGTCAAGATGTCTTGGACCGTGAGGATTATGTACAAGAATTGATTGACCTTGATTTTGAGCGGGTGATTTATCTGGGTTCAGGTGGTTTCTATGGCCTTGCCCACGAAGCTCAGTTGAAAATTCTGGAATTGACAGCAGGCAAGATTGCGACCATGTATGAGTCACCACTCGGTTTCCGTCATGGACCAAAATCCTTCATCAATGAAAAGACCTTGATTTTCCTCTTTGCCTCAAACGACGCCTACACACGCCAGTACGATATGGACTTGCTTAATGAAGTTCATGGTGATGGCATAGCAGAGCGGATTGTTGCCTTGTCGGCTGATAAGCTAGCAGGTACAGAAGCAGCCAACTTTGTCTTGGCAGAAGGCGGAGCAGATTTACCAGATGTCTTCCTAACCTTCCCTTACATCATCTTTGCCCAAACAGTATCTATCATGGCAGCTATCAAATGCAAAAATTTACCAGATACACCATCACCAACAGGTACCGTCAACCGTGTGGTACAGGGTGTGATTATCCATCCTTTAGAAAAATAGGCAGTCATACTCTTCGAAAATCAAATTCAGACGTTGTTGACTTGACTTGATGAGTGGCAACCTCCAGTGGAGGTTGCCAGCCTGCTATCCATAAATGAAAATAGCAGGGATTGACATCGTGCTGACACGAACTTTGTTCGCTTTATTTCCAACCACTAAAGGTTCCCCAAACCTTTTTGTAGCGAACTTCGTTCTCTCTATTTCCTACCTCCAAAGATTCCCCGAATCTTTGGAGGTAGTCTGATTTTGATTTTCCTTGAGTAACAAAAACGAGTTGCAGGTGCAGCTCGTT
Organism: Streptococcus suis; assembly: GCF_002960425.1. GTDB lineage: Bacteria > Bacillota > Bacilli > Lactobacillales > Streptococcaceae > Streptococcus > Streptococcus suis_S. Next base: position 19,616 of record NZ_POIZ01000047.1, on the reverse strand, counting down.
TTCTTGTCTTATGGTCTTGGAAGATGGATGGTTGAATGCTCCAAATCAATCGAAATAGTCCAGTTACTATTGTCCCGAATAGTGCATTCAAAGTCTGTCGTGTAGAGAATCAGCTCCAAGACATCGCCTTTTTTCAGCTGGTAGATAGTCGGTTGTAGTTTCCAGGTCAGATTCATCCACTGTCCAGGCACCACTTCCTCGACAGTCATTAGGTCGGTGCGGTTCTGCAGGTTCATAAAGCCCTTGGTCACCAAGCGTTGCGGCATCTCCACATAAGGCAACTCCACCAGATTTTCTTGGGCATGGTAGCGACCGTTGTCCAGACTTAATCGTGTTTTGGGTGTTGGGATTGGGGCTAGGCGTTTTTTGCTCCCTTTGTCCAATAGCTGAGCAGATAAGAGGCCTTTGGCTACACTAGAAGCTACACGGAGTTTCAGCGTGACCTGTCCGTTAATTAGGAGGTCCTCTGTTATAGGCAGTTCCATGCTGATTTGGTTGGCCTTGCCTGCATAGAGGTCTTGGTGGAAACTTTGATATGCCTTGCCGTAGCGGTCAAAATCTTCTTGGGCATACTGATTGGAGATGGTCTGGCTTCCAGTTCCCAGTGGCAAGACAGCCTCGTTTTCACCGCCAAAGGTGTCCAAAGTCGTCCAAGTTTGTTCACCGCTGTTGTCCTGCCAGATGACCGTTGGCAGTTGGTAGTTGTTCTCGTAGCCCAGCAGTTTTTGACTGAGTAGGGCGTTCATGGATTCACGGAAGTCGATGGATTGCCAGTTGTTCATATACACGTGGGCACCGTTGTGGAAGAAGAGGTGCTTTTTGATGTGACTTGGCAGGGCATGGAACATATTCCAGACGTGGATTGGCTTGACATTCCAGTCCTGTGAGCCGTGGGTAAAGACCACCTCACACTTGACCTTGTCAGCCTGGAGCAGGTAGTTGCGGTCCTGCCAGTATTGGTTGTAGTCACCGCTGGTGCGGTCCAGGGCAGCACGTTCTGCCACCAGTCCTTTTTCGTAGGCTTCTTTGCTACGGAGGAAGTCCCCTGCTTGCAGACTTTTCGAGTAGGTCAGGGCGGTCAAGCTATCCAAGTCCTCTCCTGGATAACCGCCAGGGCTGGTCACCAGCCCGTTTTCACGGTAGTAGTCATACCAAGAGGAAATTCCCGCTTCTGCGATGACGACTTCCAATCCGTCCACGCCAGTTGTTGCCAAGGCATTGGACATGGTTCCCAGATAAGATAGTCCCGTCGTCGCTACCTTACCATTGGCCCAATCAGCCTTGACTTCTAGCGAGCGAGTGTGGTCTGTGTAGGCCTTGGTGCGGCCGTTCAGCCAGTCAATCACCGCTTTATAGCCCTCCACCTGCTGGTAGTCGCCAGATGTCATGTAGCCCGTCGAGCCCAGCGTGCCGACACCAGACACATGAAGGCTGGCAAAGCCGCGAGAGAGGAAGTAGTCGTTGAGGGAATAGGAAGTGATGTGGCCCAGTTTTTCAGTGGCAGGACTGACAGGTAGCTCTCGTTGGTCCAAGTCTAGTTTGTTAATCTTAGTTTGACTAACTTGAATGGTGCCAGCTGGTTTTTCCGTCAACTCCCCTTCCATCTTGTGCAGGGCCTTGTCGCTAGCTACATCGTTAACTCCTTGATGATAAGGACTGTTGGTAATGACCGCAGGGATTTTTCCGTCAAAGTGAGGACGGAGAATAGACAGCTTGACAATATCAGTCTGGCCAGTCCCAGCCGTATCGACAGGCGTTTCCACATAGACCACCTCACGAATGAGGTTTTTGGTTGAAAAGGTTGCCAAGGATTTGCCGTTGAAGAAGTGGTAGTTGTTATCTTCTGGAATGAAATCATCGCTAACCAGTTGGTCAATTAAGGTATTTCCAGACTTGGTGCGAGTAGCCAGCAACTGGTAGAGGTTGTCTATAATGTCCCCATAGACAATCGGGAAGTTGCTTTTCTCCGCGAAGTCCATGACATCTGTATAATCCACACCAGGCACAAAGCCCAGCAACTGAAAAGCGACTTGATAGAAAATCTGGTCAGTCAACTCACGGTCAGACTGGAAGAAGGTCAGCAGGTCTGTATCCCAATCTGCGATCATGTTGGACAGGGCAAAGTCTGTATTGGCAGTCAGGAAATGGCATCTTCTGACAAAGACATCTAGATTCTTCTTGGGACTAAAATCGGTCTGTAGTTCAAAACCAAGGGCTGTTAGCTCCTCTAGGGCAAGAGTTTGTTCTTTTGGAATGAAAGAAAATTGGTTAAAACGCATGTATTTTCCTCTTTTTCTGTGCATAATCTATAGTAACTATTATATCGGATAAAGGTGGCTTTGTCTAAGATTTGTCAAAAGAATATTCGTATATCTATGTAGAAAATGACAGTATAATTAGTTGTAAAATAGTGATTTTTTTTATACAATATTCTAGTATTATTGAGAAAGAAGAATTATCGTGTTGAGAAAAAATGATGTGATTGTACCCGTTTTAAGAGTGAATAATCGCGGGCTCAATCAAGTCTTCCTAGAAGAACAACTGGGAATGACAGTACAATTAGAAGATGGTCCCTTTGCTGATTTTGGAGATAAATCTAGTTCAGCAACAAAATTGGTGTTGATGGAATCGCCGGGCAATCGTACCCGTGCGGTTAAGGGACTTAAAAAATTAAATAAACTGGTCATCAAGGTCGAAGAGGCTCATGAGATTGAAGCCTTGCTGGCTCGAGGAACTGTGTTCACCAAGCTCTACAAAGGGAAAAATGGTTTTGGTTTTGAGGCTATCTCTCCAGAGGGAGATACCTTCTTACTTCATGCTGAACAAGCTGTTGAGGAGTTGACAGCAATTCTTCCGCCCGTGCATTTTACTGGTCAAGCTGATTTTGCAGGTTTGACGGCTTTTGTGGTGGAGTCTGTTTGGATCAATACCCCTCAAGCAAGTGTCAGTCAGGATTTTTATGAGGCTATTCTACCTAACCAGGCCTTTTTGCGTTTTGTGGGAGCAGAAGGGGAGGACCTAGTCACTCCAGCAGAACAGGTTTGGGATTTGGATAGCTTGCGTTTCCCTATTGAGCAGGATTTTGACTGGGCAAATTTGGAAAGCCACTTGGAAGGTCCCTTCTTCAAAGACAAAAAAGAAAGCTTTATCCAAACGGTTGACCCAAGCGGTATTGAATTGTGGTTTGAAAAATGAGACAAGCAATTTTAGATAAGATTTCAGAGCAGATTGAGCAAGGAGTCTATCCTGGTGCCAGTCTGGCTCTTTTTTCTAAGGGGCGGTGGCAGGAGTACTATCTGGGGACCCAGGATGGTCAGATGCCAGTTGAGGCAGGTTTGACCTATGACTTGGCTTCTGTTTCCAAGGTGGTTGGAGTAGGGACTCTTGCGACTTTTCTGGTTAATAGCGGAGCTTTGGAGCTAGATAGGACCTTGCAGTCCTATTATCCAGCCTTTGCGGATAGTAAGGTCACCATTCGGCAATTATTGACCCATACTAGTGGTATCGACCCTTTCATTCCCAATCGTGATAGTCTGGATGCCGCCCAGCTCAAGGAAGCGATTTTGAAGATTACTGTAACGGACAAGAAAGAATTTCTCTACACAGACATCAATTTTCTCTTGCTGGGCTTTTTGCTGGAGGAACTTGGTGGAGCTAGTCTGGACCAGCTAATCAGACAGGATGTTTTAGAGCCCTTTGGCATGTCCCAAACCTCTTATGGTCCTGTCAGTCAGGCGGTGCCGACGGTGCGTGGGGTCACGGCAGGTGTGGTGCATGACCCCAAGGCGCGTGTCTTAGGGCACCATGCGGGTAGTGCGGGTCTCTTTTCGACGGTCAGGGATTTGGAAATCTTCTTAGAGCACTATCTGACAGAGGACTTTGCGGCAGACTTGACCCAGGACTATGGTTTTGATGACAAGCGCAAGCGGTCGCTGGCCTGGGACAAGAAGGGGGATTGGTTGTCCCACACAGGCTATACGGGAACCTTTATCATGTACAATCGTCCCTTGCAGAAGGCTGCGATTTTCCTTTCTAATCGGACTTTTGAAAAGGACGTTCGTGTCCAATGGAAATTGGATCGAAATCAGGTCATGGCCCTGATACGGCAGGTCTTGGACGGGGAGAATTAGATAGGGATAGTTGTAAGATACCCAGATAGTTTGAGGGATAAAGCTAGAGAAGAAACCGTTAGCAATTTGTAACCAATTTGACATTTTTTTTCGGTGAAAATATTGGTAAAATGAGAATATGAATTGGAGGTGTAAAATGAAAAAGTATATTTGTCAGTCGTCCTTGTTATTAGCAGGTCTGGTAACTACTCTTATGGCTACCTATAGTGTGCAAGCAAACAGTCATATTGTGGCGGAGGGAGATTCACTCTACTCGATTGCAGACCAGTATGGCCTAGATCCATATCAATTAGCGGAAGCCAACGGATTGGACCTTCTAGGTCTAATCACACCGGGTCAAGCCTTAGAATTGCCAGGTCAAGCTCATGTTGAAGCAGAGGTTGTAGAAGCTAGTGCAGGTCAGTCTGACTATGTTGTTCAAGAGGGAGATTCCCTTTATGGAATCGCAGATGCTTTTTCATTGAACATTTATGAGTTGCTAGAGCAAAACCAGTTGACCTTAGAAACAGCCCTACATCCTGGTCAGATTTTGAAATTGACAGAAACCATTTGGGGTCAAGCTGTCGATACAAGTAGCGATAGCTACTATCTTCCTGGTTATGAATATGAGCCTGGTATCAACTATCCTGTTGGTCAATGTACTTGGGGCGTACAGAAAGTCGCTTCTTGGGCAGGTGACTGGTGGGGCGATGCGGCGACTTGGGGAGCCAATGCGGCGCGTGATGGTTTCCGCACGGGGACTGTGCCAGAAGTCGGGGCTATTATTTCCTGGAATGATGGTGATTTAGGACACGTTGCCTATGTGACAGCTGTCAATGAAGAAGGACAAATCCAAGTTCTCGAAGCCAACTACCGTGGACAGCAGTGGGTGGATAATTTCCGTGGCTGGTTCAATCCAACGGATACACCAGGTGAAATCACCTACATTTACAATAACTAAGATGATAAACCATCTCCTCTTGAATCGGATTTCAGGAGGATTTTTTTATGAACCGGCTCTGTATCCTTCCGAAAATCCTCTATACATCCTTCCGAATTTCCTTCTATCCTTCCGCAAAACTTAGAAGATTTTTTGACATACCAAAAAGGACCTGCGTGTGCAAGTCCTTTTGTGTTTGTTTGATTAAGCTTGACCTGAAACTTCAGCAGCGTGGTCGTCCATTGAAAGAACTTCGTGGAAGACACGTTGTGTCAATTCAGTTTTTTGCTCTTTAGTGAGGTATTTAGTGTTTACGCAGTATCCAGAGATACGAACGATAACATCTTCACCTGCCATAATCTTGTCATAAACATCGTTCAAGTCCATAACGTTCAAGTTAACGTGCTGACCACCTTGCTCGAAGTATCCGTCAAGGATGGTTACCAAGTTTGCAACTTGCTCATCGAAGGTCTTACCAAGAGCTTTTGGAGAAACCTGAGTTGTCAATGAGATACCGTCGTTGGCATGTTTGAAGTTAAGTTTAGAAAGAGTATTCAAGTTTTGCAACCAACCGCCACGTGATTTAGAAGTTGGGTTAGCACCTGGTGGGAAGAATTCTACTTTAGAAGTGTTGACAGAGCCATCTTCGTTGAGGAATACACCACGGTGAACTGGAGAGTTACCAGTTTGTTTAGAGTAAGCAACGTTTGAAGTGATGGTCAAGATAGACACAGTTGCTTCTGCATTCTTGTAGAGTTTGTGTTTGTTCAAACGTGAGAAGAATGCTTCCATGAGCCATTTTGCGATGTCATCTACGCGGTCATCATCCTCACCGTAGCGTGGGAAGTCACCCGTTACTTCGTAGTCGTAGATGAAGCCGTCTTCGTCACGGATTGGTTTAACCTGTGCGTACTTGATAGCTGACAATGAGTCAACGGTGTTTGCGAAACCACAGATACCGAAGCCCATGTTTGCACGAAGGTGAGTTGGCAAGAAGGCCATTTGAACAGCTTCGTAGTTGTACTTGTCCGTCATGTAGTGGATGATGTTCATGGCATCTACATAAGTATCAGTCAACCAGTCAAGAGCGATTTCGAAGTTTTTCACAACTTGGTCATAGTCGAAGACTTCAGAAGTGTTTGGCTCAACGCCGTCAAATACCTTGTAGTCTTTGTGAACATCGTCGTAACCGTTGTTCCAGCTTGAAAGAAGAGCTTTAAGGACGTTTACACGAGCACCGAAGTATTGGATGTTGTGGCGTTTGTCTTCGCTTTCTGGGTCAAGTGGTGACACACAGCAAGAGATACATGACATTTCACCATAACCGTCTTTGGCCATTGTAGTTACACCTTCATATTGGATAGAAGAGTGTTTGTGGCTCATTGCCATACAGTAGCGACGGAATGCGTATGGAAGTTGGTCAGACCAAAGAACTGTTAAGTTTGGTTCTGGAGAGTTACCGATGTTGTCAAGTGTGTTCAAGAAACGGTAGTCCATCTTAGTAACACGGTGACGGCCATCGTTACCCATACCTGCCATAGATGTTGTAAGGAAAGTAGGGTCACCAGAGTAGATTTCGTCGAAGGCTTTTGTACGAGCGAATTTCACTGTACGGAGTTTCAATACGAAGTCATCAACGAATTCTTGGATTTCTGATTCAGTAAATGTACCGCGAGCCAAGTCACGTTCTGCGTAGATGTCAAGAACGATAGGCACACGACCAAGAGAAGTTGCCGCACCGTTAATCACACGAGCAACAGCCATGAAAGCAATGTTTGTCCATTGGATAGCTTCTTTGGTGTTCATCGCTGGTTTACGAACGTCAACACCGTAGTTGTCACCCAAGCGTACAACTTGTTGAAGGGCTTGGTACTGCATGTTGATTTCTTCGCGAAGACGGATTGATTCTTCGTCGATTTCAGTAATCGCGTTCCAGTCAGCTACTTTTTCTTCCATCAAGTAGTCTGCTCCGTAAAGAGCCAAACGAGCGTACATACCGATGATACGGCCACGTGAGTAAGCATCTGGAAGACCAGAAACGTGGTGTGAGTGGCGAGCACGGCGGATGTCAGCTGTGTAAGCACGGAAGATACCGTCGTTTACAGTTGTAGCGTGTTTTGTATAGATTTCATGAAGAAGTGGGTCTGGAGTATAGCCGTTCTCAATAAGTGTTGTTTCAGCCATACGGATACCACCACGTGGCATGAAGTTCAATTTGAAGAGTTCATCGTTTTGGATACCGAAGATGAGTTCGTTTTCTTTATCGATGAAACCAGCTGGGATGTCAGCAATAGATGTAGCACGATCTACGTCCATTGGGAAACGAGTATCTTCGTAACCAGCTTTTGTTTCTTCAATGATTTTTTTGATATGAAGTGAACGCTCAGTTGGACCTGCAAGGAAGCTCTCATCTCCATCATAAGGAGTGTAGTTAGCTTGAACGAAACGTGTCACACTAGCTTTTTCTTGCCAGTCTACACCTTTAAAGCCTTCCCAGGCTTGAGCGAAAATGTCTTCAGCAACATTCTTAGTTTTAACTTTTGTTGACATGAGGATTCTCCTTTAATACATTTTGGTATAACACCAACATGCCTTTATTATACCATTTGGAAACACTTTCCACAAGATAAAAATGCTTGAAAGTGGATTGAAAAAACTTTCAAAATTTATGAAAACAAGTCGAAAATACAGGTGTGTTTTCATTGGCCTAAAACCTAATAAAAATCAGGTCCTTGGTTTATGAAATATGAAAGTTTTTGTGAAATGGTGTATAATATTCTGAATTGCAAATCTAGCAGAAAGGAGTCTTCATGTTAATTTTTCCCTTAATCAATGATTTATCTCGAAAAATTATTCATATAGACATGGATGCTTTTTTTGCTGCTATCGAGGTTAGGGATAATCCCGATTTGAAAGGCAAGCCTGTTATCATTGGGGCGGATCCGCGGCTGTCTGGCGGTAGGGGAGTCGTGTCTACCTGTAATTATGAGGCGCGTGCCTTTGGTATTCACTCGGCCATGTCCTCCAAGGAGGCCTACGAACGCTGTCCTCAAGCGATTTTTATTTCTGGCAATTATGAAAAATACCAGGAAGTTGGGCGGCAGGTCAGGGAGATTTTTCATCGTTATACGGACCTAGTTGAGCCCATGTCCATTGACGAGGCCTATCTGGATGTGACGGAAAATAAGCTGGGGCTGACATCGGCTGTCAAGATTGCCAAACTGATCCAATACGACATCTGGAATGAACTCCATTTGACAGCCTCTGCAGGTGTTTCCTACAATAAATTCTTAGCCAAAATTGCCTCAGATATGGAAAAGCCGCACGGCTTGACCTTGATTTTGCCAGAGGATGCGGTTGGCGTACTGGCTTCCCTGCCTGTTGACAAATTCCACGGTGTCGGCAAGAAAACGGTGGAACGCCTGCAGGAGATGGGAGTTTACACAGGGCAGGATTTGCTGGATGTGCCAGAAATGGTCTTGATTGATACATTTGGTCGTTTTGGTTATGATTTGTATCGGAAGGCCAGGGGCATTTCAAATAGTCCAGTCAAACCTAACCGAGTGCGCAAGTCTATCGGAAAGGAAAGAACCTACCGTAAGCTCCTCTATCGTGATGAAAGAACTGGTCAGCCTCTGCCAACGGGTCGCAACAAGTTTGGAACGAAATCGGAAACAGGGCAGGACCATTGTCTTGAAGGTTCGTTATGGGGATTTTTCGACCTTGACAAAACGGCATAGTTTGGAAGAAACAACGGATCAAGTAGAAGTGATTGAAAGAGAAATCCGTCAACTTTTTGACGAGGTTGGGCAGGCTGAAAAAGGTATCCGCTTATTAGGGGTGACCGTTACCAATTTCATGGAAGGAGATAATCAAATTGCAAATATCGAGTAGATTTACCATTGCCAGTCATATGTTGGTCTTGCTGGCCTTGGAGGGAGAAAAGGAAAAACAGACCAGTACCAGCATTGCAGGCAGTGTGGGTGTCAATCCTGTTATTATTCGCAATATTCTGGCTCAGCTTAAGGAGGCTGGCTTGGTTCAGGTGGCGCGTGGGGTTGGTGGAGCCCGCTTGGCACAGGCTCCAGACCAGATTACTCTCCTTCATGTTTATCAGGCTGTAGAGTTGTTTGGAGAAAAAGGCCAACTCTTCGGCTTTCATGAGCAACCAAATCCAGCCTGTCAGGTAGGCCGAAATATTCATCCCCTACTAGATAGCCGTTTGGAAAATGCCCAGTCCGCTTTGGAAAGAGAGTTGGAACAAACGACCATAGCTGATTTATTAGCAGAATTGTAGCCATATTTCAAGAAAAATCATCTTTGTGGTGATTTTTTTTAATTTTTTGGTTGTAACACTTGACATTACAACTAAACAAGTTTATACTATTATTGTAAATAAAAACATTACAACTAAACAAGTGAGGTATACAATATGAAAATCGCCATTATCGCAGCAAACGGTCAAGCAGGTCAAGCTATTGCCAAGGAAGCAGTAGAGCGTGGTCATCAGGTGACGGCTATTGTTCGTTCTGAAAATAAGAGTGCAGCTCAAGAAGTGATCCAAAAAGACGCTTTGGATTTGACCAAGGAAGACTTGGCGGGATTTGATGTAGTAGTCAATGCTTTTGGTGCTTGGACGCCAGAAACCTTGCCAGGTCACAGTCGATTGGCTGAGCATCTAGCAACCATTCTTGCTGATAGCCCAACGCGTCTCTTGGTAGTTGGTGGGGCAGGTAGCCTCTATCTAGATGAGAGCCAAACAGCTATGCTCAAGGATGCGCCAGATTTTCCTGCGGAATACCTACCAATCGCTGAGGCTATGGGTGCTGGTCTAGACCTCTATCGTCAGGCGACAGCTATCAACTGGACCTATATCAGCCCGGCTGCTGACTTTGATGCGGAAGGTCAAAAAGTAGGTGCTTACACTTTGGCTGGTGAGGTTTTCCAAGTCAATGCTCAAGGTCAAAGTTATATCAGCTATGCTGACTATGCGGTGGCTCTAGTTGATATTGCTGAAAAAGGTGGCTACAAGCAGGAACGTATTTCTGTATTTGCATAAAAGATAAAATGACTAAAAAAGATAGTTCCGTCTTGGAATTATCTTTTTTATTTTTGTTTTATATAGTATAATAATATGTACAAAAACAAAAAGGAGACTTTTATGATTCACTTGATTTGTCCCAATCCAGCCCTAGACCGCACGCTGCTTGTGGAGAAGATAGAAAAGAACATTCCCCTCCGTCCGACGGAGGTCAGGGATTATCCTGGTGGCAAGAGTTTCAACGTAGCCTATGCCCTGCGTGAAAATGGCGTGACCGACTATACCATTCATACCATTTTGGGTGGGCAGATTGGTCGCTATATCCAAGACCTCAATGTCCAAAAGGGAAATCATTTGCAGGTGGTTGAAAATGACCAGAATACTCGAACCTGCAATATCTATGTAGAAACCAGTACAGGTGATGTGGTGCTCTTCTATGAAAAAGGCTTTGAACTGACAGAGGAACTGCTCAATCAATTTACCCAGCAGATTGAAAAGAGCCTGCAGGCTGGCGACATCCTAGTCTTTTCAGGCAGTCTGATGAAGGGCATGCCTGACAACTACATTCAGCAGTTTATAGAAAAATACCCAGAGGTTTTAACCATAGTGGACACCAGTGGACCGGCTTTACGTGCAGCTTATCAAGCACGTCCAGCCCTGATTAAAATCAATAATGAGGAGCTCAAGGACATCTATCCAGAGCTGGATGAAGAAAGTCCAGAGGATATTTTGCGGATATTAAAAGAAGTCACGCCGCATGAAAATATCATCATTACCATGGGAGGCAAGGGTAGTCTGGCTAAAATTGGTCAACGGTTTTTCCGAATCCAGTCGCCTAAGAAAGAAACACGCAATCCGATTGCAGCAGGGGATTTCTACTTGGGTTTGCTAGTCAAGGGCATCAGTCAAGGACAAGACCCAGAAATCTTCTTGAGAGAAGCGGCAGCCTTTGCGACAGCCAATTGCCTCAACTATTTCCCAGAAGTCCAGTCCGAGCAATTTGCAGAAATTTTGGAAAAGGTAGTTTTTGAAGAGGTGTAACTATATTTTATTGGATTTTGGCTAATACTCATTGAAATTCAAAAGCTACGCTCATTGTCTCGATTTGATGAGTGGGATGGGAAAGAATCCAGTTAAGCAAAAAAAGCGAACAGAATCCCTGCTGGGCACAGAATTCTGTTCGCTTTTTAATAATGTGACATGTACTCTACTATTCTACCTTCTCCAAGGTCACATATACATGAGGTTCTGATACCAGGTCATATTTGGCTTCTATAGATGGGTCGAAAGGATTTCCCCACATAAGGACCTTGTACTGTCCATCCTCTAGGATAAATCCTGGCGCAATACGTCCACCAAGTCCAGTCATTCCTGGGAGAAGGGCAGAACCTTCGCCTTCAGCACCACGGATGAGGTAGTGGTTGGGGCTGTACTCTACAAGGTCTGTGATTTGACCTGTGTAGGTGTGGATAAGATAGTCGCCTTCCTCATCTTCACTTTGACGAAAATCTTCGTAAGTAGTAAAGGTACCGTCAGGGCTGACAGTCACCTCAACATAACGGGCTTGTTGGCTGCTTCCTTGCCATTTTCCAACTAGACCATCTGGAATAGTGGTAGCTGGTAGGGTTAGGAGCTGAGTGTGTGTTGTTTCAGTACTTAGGACACTTTCTTCGGCTTGAGAGCTCTGAGTTTCCTGGGTTTGTTGTGCTTCTTGACTAGCCTCTACTGATGAACTGGTTTCGGTTGTCGTTTCTTGGGAACTAGCAGGCTGGGAGGAGCTAGTTTGCTTGGTACTTGATTGACTAGTTTTGCTTGTAGCTGTCTCTGATTTACTCTCTTGCGTTTTTGATGTGCAAGCTGTTAAGAGACAGGTTACAGAAAGCAACAATACTGAGTAGTTGAATATCTTTTTCATTTGAATGACCTCCGTTTATACATTCCATTTATAAATAGAGTATAGCAAATAAAAACAAGTCTGTCAACATAGTTTTGTAATATTTGTAATATTTTTGTAATAAAAGAAATCTTTTTGTCATTTAATCTTGAAAAATTCTTCAATATCTGCCTGATCAATACCAATCATGGGGTCGATGGTTAACAGGTTGTCCGCCGTCAGAATGTATTCTCTGGGTTGGGTACTTGTCTTTTCTGGCTGGTCTTGGTCAAGAAGGGACAGTTGCTGGCTGTTTTTTGTTACTTGCTCTGTTTGTTTTGACTTATCCGATTGAGCAGGTGGCTGGGTTTGCTTGGCTGTGGCTGTTTTGCTTTCGTTGTTTTCAGTTAGGCTTTTCTTGCTGTCCTGCTCTGCCATTTCCCCTTGGAAACGTGGGACCAGATAGGTTTTGCGGAGGGTGCCAGCGTTTTTGACGGCATAGTCGAAGGCGGAGATTTCACCTAGGAGGATGAGCTTGCTCTTGGAGCGGGTGATGGCGGTGTAGACCAGGTTGCGCTGGAGCATGCGGTGGCTGGTGCGGGTGATGGGAAGGATAACGACCTGGAACTCACTGCCTTGGGACTTGTGGATGGACATGGCATAGGCCAGGGTAATCTTGTACCATTCATTGCGTGGATAGGTGACCTCGCTACCGTCGAAGTTGATAGTTATCTCGTCCTGCTTGGAGTCGGTGTACTTGGCAGGCAAGAGGTCGGTGATGTAGCCCAAGTCGCCATTGAAGACATTGGCCTCGGCATCGTTGACTAGGTGGATGACTCGGTCGCCTTGGCGGAAGGCCTGCTCGTTGTGGAGAAATTCCAGTTCTCCGTCTTCTAAGGGATTGAGCAGGGCCTGGGTCATGGTGTTGAGTTGGTCAATGCCTGCGGCACCACGGTACATGGGTGCGAGGATTTGGACCTCGTTTGCAGGGATACCGGACTTGATAGCTGCGCCGACAATGCGTTCAATCAGGGCTGGAATTTGTTCGTTTTGCGCTTCAAAATAGGAGCGATCAGCCTTTTTCTCACGGAAATCGCTCGGCAAGGCCCCTTGGCGAATCTGGCTGGCTAGGGTAACAATGGTCGAATCATCGGATTGACGATAGATGCGTTCTAGAGTGATGCTGGGGAGCTTGTCAATTTTTAAGAGGTCAGCTAGGACCTGGCCGGGACTGACAGAGGGTAATTGCTCGGCATCGCCGACAATCAGGACTTGGGTCTGGGAGGAGATGTTCTGGAAGAGCTGGTTTGCCAACCAAGTATCTACCATAGAAAATTCATCCACGATGATAAAGTCGGCATCCAAATAATCATCGCGGTAGGATTCTTCCTGTCCTTCTACCAGACCGAGGTGGCGGTGGATGGTGGCAGAAGGCAGACCTGTCAATTCATTCATCCGTCTGGCTGCTCGTCCAGTTGGGGCGGCAAGGAGGACAGGGCATTCTTCTCGGTTGCGTGTCAGGTCAATCTTATGCAGGATGGCATAGACTGCGATAATACCGTTGATAACCGTTGTTTTTCCTGTTCCTGGTCCGCCTGTCAGAATGAAAAGCGGGTTGGTGATGGCTTGGACGATGGCTTCTTTTTGAATGTCATCATAGGTCAGGGAAGACATAGTTTCCAGCTCTGCTATGGCAGCCTCAACGTCTGCGCGTGGGAAGGGTTTGAAGCCATTTTTCCCCATCAGGCGGGTCAGGTTTTTATGGATACCATGTTCGGCAAAGTAGAGGCTGTTGTCAAAAATCTTTGTGCCTTCTTGCTGTACCTTGTCATCTGCAATCAGTCCTGTCAACTCGTGGGCAACTGCGGCAGGGTCCAGCTCTGTATGGCGGGATTTTTCCAGCAGTTCCAGGGTTGCTTCTAGTAAGTCTCTAGCCTCTACATAGGTATCGCCTGTTTCCATGGAACGATGGATGAGGCTAAAGAGCATACCTGCCCGAAAGCGTTGGGGGGAATCACTGGCAATTCCCAGGTTTTCCGCAATCCTATCGGCAATGGTGAAACCGAGCCCTTGGACGTCTTCAACCAGTTGATAAGGATTTTCTTCAATGATTTGAAGCGTTTTTTCTTTATACTGGTCTTGGATTTGAAAGGCTAATTTATTGGGAATGCCATACTCGGCTAGTTTTGCCAAGATCATTTCTGTTCCATAGTTAAGTCGGAGTTTTTCGACAAATGCCTGCCTGTTCTTGCTGGATAGGCCTGTGATTTGGGTCAATTTTTCAGGTTCAGCTAAAATCTTATCAATGGTATCTTCGCCATAGAGCTCAACGATTTTTTCTGCCGTTTTGCGTCCAATTCCCTTGAAATGGTCACTAGAGAAATACTTGACCAGACCAGTAGCAGTCGGTTTGCTGCGTTCGTAGCGAGAAATTTGCAGTTGCTGTCCGTATTTGGGATGGGTGACCAGATTGCCATAGAAACGATAATCCTCTCCCTCGATGACATCGGCTATGGTTCCAGTCACAATAATGTCGTAGTCGTCATAGTCTGCATCTGTTTCCTCGATTTCAAGGAGGAGGATCTTGTAAAAGTTACTAGGATTTTCAAAAATAATCCGGTCAATGGTGCCGGTAAAATATACTTCGTTCATAGAAAATAGTACCTAAAATAATGAAAAGAAGTTTGGAACAGTCAGCTCCAAACTTGTTTGTGTTAATCGACAGTTCCAATACGATTGAGAGGCCACATTCGGAAGACGACTTCTCCCTTGATTTTCTCTCGTGAGAAGGTTCCTACGCTACGGCTATCTAGTGATACGAGGCGGTCATCTCCCAGAAGATAGTATTGCCCCTCTGGAATGGTAACAGTGAAATTCACAGAGCCATTGGCATCCTGTGTAAAGGCCTGGGCAGCTTGGGCAACGGCCTGGAATTGTTTGTTGTAGGCATATTCTTCTTGTAGTTTGTCTGTTTGAAAGGCGGCTAGGTATTCATCAAGGTAGGGCTCGTCAACTTCCTGATCATTGATGTAGAGAACATCATTTTCATAGCGAATGGTGTCGCCTGGCATACCGACTACCCGTTTGACAATCAGTTTTTCCTTGCCATTGCTGTCTGTTTCGCTGGCCACGACAATGTCAAAACGGTCGATAGCGGTTGTCTTGAGCATCACCAATTTTTCTTGGTGTTGAAGCGTAGGGTCCATGGAGTGTCCATCAACGGATACAGGGTCCCATAAAAAATAGCGACTAGCAAATAGGGCAATCATAAAGAGGATGAGCGTCCCCCATTCTGCTAGGAAAGCTATCAATGGCAATCGTTTTGTAGTGTGTCCTTTTCCCATATTGGTTCCTCATTTCAATAACTTTTGTGCTTTTTGTGTGTTGGCAAAGTGGAGTTTGGCGGTCTGGTTGAGGCCAGCCATGCCATAGTCTTTTAGGATGCTGGCTGCAACCTGATCTGACTTGCTTCCAGCCCCTGAGGGTAGGTTTCTGCCGACTAGCTGGCCAAGTTGGACAAGATTGTCCAAAAACATAGCTCTAGCGATAATAGAAGAAACTGCCACTGCCAGATACTTACCCTCTGCCTTTTCTTCTAGAGTGACGGGGTTGGCAAATTGATTGGCTTCCTTCTTCAAGTACTTTTGATAATTTTGACTGGAAGTGAAGGCATCAATGACAATCTTTTCAGGCTGGACACCCTTTTGCAAGAGTAGGAAAATAGCCTGATTGTGTAGGGCGACCTTGACAGACACCGCATTGTAGCCTTGCTCGATGACTTCGTTGTATTTTTTCGGTGACAATAGCAGAGCTTGGTGGGGGATTTTCTCTTTTAAGAGAGGAGCGATTTGGCAGATTTTTTGGTCTGTCATTTTCTTGGAATCATCCACACCAAGCGACTTGAGAAAGGCATGGTCTTCTGGGCGGACAAAACTAGCAACCACTGCCAAACCGCCAAAATAAGACCCGTTTCCAACCTCATCTGTTCCAATCATGGGCAGGTTTTGACCAGGCATGCTCGTCTGGTCAGAGGCTTCTGGCTCGTAGCCCCAGCGTCTTGCTTCCTGCTCTGCCATTTCCCCTTGAAAAACGACCTTTCCTGAAGTATAGATGGACAGGCTGGCTCCAGTCAGTTTGAAAAATGCTTCTATATAGGGATTTTTACTGGCCTGACGATAGCGGTCGTAGTGGGCTAGCATGGCCTGTTTCTGCTGGGCAGATGGCTGTAGTACAAGAGTATTCATGTCCTTATTGTATCACAAATGAGGGCTAGAGTGTGCAGAAAAGGGTGGTTTTTACTATAATAGTAGGAGAAAGTGAGGAAGACGATGGAAGAACAAGTACAGTACAAGTGGGCGACCTTGGGAACAGGTGTAATCGCCAATGAATTGGTGCAAGCCTTGCAGGCTATGGGTGGAAATCTTTACTCTGTAGCCAACCGTACCTATGACAAGGGTGTGGAATTTGCGCAAACATATGGGATTGAAAAGGTTTATGAAGAAATCGATCAAGTCTTTGAAGATCCTCAAGTAGACATTATCTACATTTCTACCCCCCACAATACCCACATCAACTATTTGAGAAAGGCCTTGAAAGCGGGCAAACATGTCCTCTGCGAAAAGTCTATTACGCTTAATTCAGAAGAATTGGCAGAAGCCATTCAACTGGCGGAGGAAAATCAGGTCATCTTGGCAGAAGCTATGACCATTTTCCATATGCCAATCTATCGTCAGTTGAGCGAGGTGGTAGCTAGCGGCAAGCTGGGCGCTTTGAAGATGATTCAGATGAACTTTGGCAGCTACAAGGAATACGACATGACCAACCGCTTCTTCAATAAGAACTTGGCAGGTGGTGCCCTCTTGGATATTGGTGTCTACGCCTTGTCCTTTGTCCGCTGGTTTATGACGGAAAAGCCAAATCAGGTTTTGTCTCAGGTCAAACTGGCTCCGACAGGTGTGGACGAGCAGGTAGGAATTTTGCTCAGCAATGATGCTGGAGAAATGGCGACCATCGCCCTGACCCTCCATGCCAAACAGCCAAAACGGGGCACTATTGCCTACGACAAGGCCTACATCGAACTTTACGAGTATCCTCGTGGTCAGAAAGCAGTCATCACCTACACAGAAGACGGTAGTCAAGAAGTCATTGAAGTTGGTGAGACAGCCAAGGCCCTCTCCTACGAGGTGGCAGATATGGAAAAAGCTGTCGCGGGAATCGAAAACACCATGCACCTAGCCTACACCCAAGATGTCATGGAGATCATGACTCAACTCCGTAAAGAATGGGGCTTGGTCTATCCAGAAGAAGCCTAGAGAAGTGTTTTGGGGTTGCTTAACTTGGCGAGAAATATGACAGAACTGTGACAAATATATTAGCCGTGTAACAGAAAATGCCTAAGATTACATGGCCAATACAGTTTATTTAAAAGCCCTTTTGGCGCTTGTTTTTCACATAAGAATTCGGTATGATAGAACTATCAAATCAGAAAAGGAATAGAAGATGAAACGTAAAAGAGTTACAAAGCCAAAGCATATGCGTCGTAAGAGAAAAACTTCCCTTTTGCAAACGAATAAGAAAATGATGTACGCCTCAAGCTTGGCACTTTCACTTTTCACAACTGGTATGGTTAGTCCACAAGTTCTCGCATTGGAGTGGACACCGCGCAGTGTGGAGCAAATCATTACTGAAATTACAAGCAATGAGGGGCAGTTGACTTATACGGTTAAGTATGGTGATACTCTCAGTGCTATCGCTTCAGCTATGAATGTTGATATGCATCTATTGGCGAAAATCAATCAAATCACAGATATTAACTTGATCTTCCCAGATACAGTTTTGACAGCTACTCTTGATCAACATAATCAAGTTACTCAGATTGAAATTGAAACACCAAGTCAGGAAAATCCAGCAGAAACAGTTCAAGCAACAGTTGATGTGACGACCAATCAAGCAACAGTTGATAATACAGTTGTAAACTTGGCTGAAGTTCCTGCAGTAGCTCCAGTTACGCCAGCAGTAGAAACGCCAGCCGAGGTAGCTGCTCCAGTAGCGCCAGCAGTAGAAACGCCAGCCGAGGTAGCTGCTCCAGTTACTCCAGCAGTAGAAACGCCAGCCGAGGCAGCTGCTCCAGTAGCGCCAGCAGTAGAAACCCCAGCCGAGGCAGCTGCTCCAGTTGCTCCAGCAGTAGAAACGCCAGCCGAGGCAGCTGCTCCAGCTGCACCAGCAGTAGAAACGCCAGCCGATGCGGTAGCTCCAGTTGCACCAGCAGCAGAAGCCCAAGCAGCAGCAGAAGCCCAAGCGACAGCGGAAGCTCAAGCGGCAGCAGAAGCCCAAGCGGCAGCAGAAGCTCAAGTGGCAGCAGAAGCTCAAGCGACAGCAGAAGCCCAAGCAGCAGCAGAAGCTCAAGCGGCAGCAGAAGCTCAAGCAGCAGCAGAAGCTCAAGCGGCAGCGGAAGCCCAAGCAGCAGCAGAAGCTCAAGCGGCAGCAGAAGCCCAAGCGGCAGCAGAAGCTCAAGCGGCAGCAGAAGCTCAAGCGGCAGCGGAAGCCCAAGCCCAAGCAGCAGCGCAAACACAGGCAGCAACTAGCTCTTACGATGTGGGCTTGCAACCACAGGTAGCAGCCTTCCGTGCAGAAGTGGCTAGTGCCTTCGGTATTACTTCTTTCTCAGGTTACCGTCCTGGTGATTCTGGCGACCACGGTAAAGGTTTGGCTATTGACTTTATGGTACCGCAAAGTTCAGCACTTGGTGACCAAGTAGCAGAATATGCCATTGCCAATATGGGTGCGAGAAATATTTCTTACATTATTTGGAAACAACGTTTCTATGCACCTTATGACAGTATCTACGGTCCAGCTTATACTTGGAACTTGATGCCAGACCGTGGAAGCATTACAGAAAACCACTACGACCACGTCCACGTGTCATTTAACTAATAGCAATACGAAAAGCCAAACTCTAAGTGAGCTTGGCTTTTTTTGATGCTATTTGTACAGAACCAGTAGTGCTTACCTATCTCCAAAACTTGTCAGAGCCCTTCTTATCTTCAATGTTAAAGGCGATAATATTGCGGAGTAGGTCCCAGTTGGTTTCTTGGTCTTCCTTAATTTTGAAGAGGTTGGAAGTCGCATCGTAGCCGGCTTCCTTGATGTCCTTGGCAAAAGTCTCCATAGTAATCGTTTCGGGTGCAATGGAAATGTGAGCCTTGGCAGCGGAGAAGCCGATAATAAAAGTTCCGTCCATGATAAACATGGGCTGGTTCCACTTGATTTCAGTTGTTAGACTGGGAAATTCCTGCTGGATTTGGGTGAAAATTCTTTCCAGTTTGTCCTTCAAGACAGGGTTTTTAACCTTGTTCAAAAATTCTTGGAGCATGGGTGTCCTCTTTCTTTTTTATAGTCTTTTAGTTTACTTTTAGTACTAGGCAACGAGCCGCAGGCATAACTGGAGTTAGGCAAGGCGAGTTAACGAAGTAATAAAAGAAAAACTAAATGACGATATTTCATTCTATCACAAAGAGGCTGGGCAAAAACTAGCTTCTCACATATAAAAAAACGAGCAATTCCAATTAGGAGTTGCTCGTTTTCCATTTCATGCTTTATAATTATAATAACGACAAAACAACTAGAAAGGCATGAAAATGTATAAACAGTATA
>NZ_POIZ01000046.1 GCF_002960425.1 Streptococcus suis | reverse complement strand
CTGACCTACAAACGTACTGCGACCGTTAACCTAGTGACTAAAGAAGTGACTTATGGTGACTGGACCTCAACTGATGATGACTTCGACAAAGTAGACACACCAGCTATTGCAGGCTACACACCAGATAAGGCAAGTGTAGCAGCTGAAGTGGATGTAGCAGCTACAGCTCCAGACACTGAAGTTATCGTTAGATATGTGAAAGATGCCCAAAAAGCTACCATCACATACCAAGATGACACCGGTAAACAGCTAGGTGCTGTGGATGAAGTGACCGGTAAGTCAGGTGAGCCAATCAACTACAGCACAACAGCTCGTATTACAGAGTTAACAAACCAAGG
>NZ_POIZ01000045.1 GCF_002960425.1 Streptococcus suis | reverse complement strand
CCTCTCAGAAGAGAAAACAGCCCAGCTCATCTTGAAAGGTTAGGAAATATCAATCCCTCTAAACGTGGTTTGAATGGTGAAGTCTATCTGACGAATGGACTTGCTCCTACACTAACAAGAGGTAAAGGAGAGGGAGCTAAAATCGCCATTCCAGTCTTAACACCAGATAGACTAGAAAAACGGCAACATGGTCGTCGATTTAAGGACAATCAAGACCCTATGTTTACTTTGACAAGTCAAGACAGACACGGGGTTGTTGTCGCAGGAAATCTGCCGACTAGCTTTGATCAGACTGGAAGAGTATTTGACATATCTGGCTTGTCACCGACTTTGACCACCATGCAAGGTGGAGACAAGGTGCCAAAGATTTTGCTGAGGGAGGAGCTGCCATTTCTGAAAATCAAGGAAGCCACAAAAACAGGGTGCGCAAAGGCCACTCTTGGAGATTCAGTCAATCTGGCTTATCCAGATTCAACCAAACGTAGGGGACGAGTGGGAGAAGAATGGAAGAGGAAGAAAAACATGAACCTACTACATAAGAAAAGTATCCTAGAGTGTACTGAATTAGAGGAACGTATTCACTAAGTTGAAACCAATCAGTTACTGCAAAAGCTATTCTTTCCTTTGCGGGAGGAGGACATGGTACACCAACAGAATACGGACATGTGGCTTTTGTGGAGAAAGTCTACCCAGATGGCTCATTCCTTATCTCAGAAACCAACTATAATGGCAATCCAAACTACACCTTCCGTAAATTATCTGGAGTGGATAGTAGCTTGAGTTTTGTCTATACGACGAAATAAAAAAATAATATAGAATTTTTCTAAATTTTTTGGTAAAATAAATTAAAAAGTATGGGAGGCAGTTTATGATTCAACGTTTAAATGTAAATACTGAAGTTCTATCTACATATATTCGTAACTCTAATACTCCTATCGAATATTTACGACAAAAATTACCTAATATTGATAAGTTTTTAAAAGGGGAATTAGAGCCTACCTTTAATCAAATATCTGCACTTTCTAAAATGATAAATGTTCCTACTGGATTATTGTTATTAAAAGAGCCGATTTCTCCTAGCTCTTTGAATGTTGATTTTAGGACATTCAATTCACAACTTTTATCTGATATCAGTTCTGAATTAAAAGATACAATTATTGAAATGCAAGAGAAACAAGAATTTTTGAAAGAAATAGTTGAGAATGAATGTCCTTTTGTAGGTATTTTTACTTTTGATGATGATTACTCAGATGTAATTTTGAAAGCAAGAGAATTTTTAGGGAATGAAATTACCAGAGGAAGATTTAATAATTATAGAAAAATACTCGGTCAATTAGGAATTTTCATATTTTTAAATGGTAAGTATAAGGATAATACACATCGTCCGTTAAATCTAAATGAGTTTAGAGGTTTCGTGTTATCTGATAAGAAGGCTCCGATTATTTTTATTAATCAGTTGGATTCGAAGACTGGACAGTTATTCACATTAATTCATGAGTTTGTCCATTTATTATATGGGGATAGTGATCTATTTGATGGTGAAGTTCCAAAAAAACGAAGTAAGACAGAAGCAATAATAAATTCAATAACAGCGGAGATTTTAGTTCCAAAAGAATTAATTAGTGATATGTTTGACAATCAAATCGATATCAGAACCAGTCTTGATAATTTATCTAGAAAATTTGAAGTAAGTAAGTTCGTTGTTTTAAGACGACTATATGATTTATCAATGGTTTCAAGAAAGGTCTTTATATCTTTACAAAGAGAACTTGAAGCTGAATTTAAATCAAGAGAAAAAGATAAAAAAAAATCTGGTGGAGGTAATTATCAGAATAACCTTCGATTCAGAATGGATTCTAATTTTTTCAATCATGTGAATAATGCTGTTCAACAAAATAAAATTACTTATACAGATGCTTTTGGTATCGTAGGGGTTGGATATAAAGGATATAAAATATTAAGCAGGGGAGGATGATAAATGTATTTATTAGATTCAAATATATACATAAACTTTTATGATAGATATTATCGTAAAGATTTTTTTCCTACCTTCTGGTCAAATTTTGCTGGTATTTTAAACTCAAGTGTGGTGATTCCTAAAATTGTAGTCTCGGAAAATTACCAAGATGAGTGGTTTAGAGATTGGTTATCGAATAACTACACTAAGTCCATTATTGATCATAAGTCTTATGTGGTAGAGTGGAGGGCCATTATTCAGTATATCCAGAGTAGTCCTTACTATAAAGATGCAACACTTATGTCACAAAAAGGATGGGCAAATGATGATATTGCGGACCCATGGTTGATAGCTATTGCGAAAAGTATGGAATATACTATAGTTACTGATGAAGTAAGAAATGTGAATTTAAATTCTGCAAACCCTAGTAAAAATGCTAAAATTCCAGATGTGTGTGACCAATTAGGAGTAAAATGTATCTCAATGAATGAGTTCTTTGAGGAAATTGGTTTATCTGTTTAAAAAGTCTCCTTTTATGAGTAGGGTACTGAAAAGTACTTCTTATAAAAAAATCATAAATAATAGAAATTATTTTATCTAATATATAACTTATTAACGAATGATTGAAGAGTGGTTTAATAACTACGCATCATCATTCGTTTTTTACTGCAATCATTGTTGCTACTCGGACTTCTTAAGTTACCTCTTTATGGGTGACTTTTTCTTTTCCCTGAACTGATTGTGATAACAAAATCAAGCCTTCTTTTTTATGATGGTATTGAACTTGGGCTACGAGCTGTACAAAAAAGTGAGTTTCTCCTAGAACGGAAAGTTCTTCGTCAAAACTCCTATTTTTGTCATGCTCGCATAACGCTCTCGTATCTAATAAAGAGTGACAGTTTGTTGCTACTTATCAAAAGAAAAGAAGGACTTTTTTATGACCAAGCAATGTCATTATCACTTTTTAGTCAATCAGGAAAAAGCAGAAAAGTATGTCTTCCGTAAAAGCAAGAAGTACCGAACCCTGTGTTCGGTAGCTCTTGGAAGTATGGTGACGGCTGTTGTCGCTTGGGGTGGCCAAGTAGCACAAGCTGACTAAGTTGTAACACTTTCGCTAGATAATACCGTTCAGAGATTCTACAATTGTGATTATGAACTAGCATAAGTCTGCTATTTAAAGTTACACTTAAGAACAAAAATGACTATTTTAAGAACAAACTACCTTTTGATATAGTTTTTGTTGTATAATATCTTCAATGAAAATAATTTAAGGCTGGAAGACACGTATGAGTTTAATAAATCCTATTCCAGATACTAACTGGTTAAAGAATAATAAAGATAATTTAAGGATTTCGGATGAAGCCTATCTTGAATTAGTACAAATTTATGATTTAATAGACTCCATAGATTGGGAGTATTCAAGAATAAATGATGACGCAACTTTGATAGATAAAATAAATCAATTTGCGACTAATAGAAAAAAAACAACTGTATCCGTAGTATATATTGTAAAAAATGAAGAGAACTTTATTTTAAAAAGTTTAGCAAGTATTATTGATTTTGCTGATGAAATTATTATTGTTGATACAGGTTCTACTGATGGTACTTTAGAATGTATAACTGAGTTATCACGTGAAAAAATTTTTTTGTACACATTTGAATGGTGTGATGATTTTTCAAAGGCTAGAAATTATGCTAATTCACATGCTTCATGTGATTGGATATTAGTTTTGGATGCTGATGAGGTTGTTGATGATTTCAAAAATTTAAAGTTACTTTTGTCATATTTTAAATTATTTGATAGTTTAAGTGATACTGTATTTAATTTTAATATAATTCGAGGGAGTGATTATTATAAAACAGGAAAGTTAATTAGTAACACAGGGGCATTTCAATATAGAGGTAGAGTACACGAATCCTTCTATTCAATAAATAACAAAGATATATATTATGCTAATCTAAAAATTAATGTTTATGGACAAAAAAGAGAAAATAAAGAGAAGACAAGCTATTATAATGAGCTATTATTAAAGACGATGCTAGATTACCCTACAGATAGTAGGTGGTGTTATTACTATTTTAGAGATAATTATAGTCAAATCAATTTGAATCAGATGTTTGAATATAGTTGTAAATCAATATTTAAAAAAGGAAATATTGTATCTGAAAATAATTTCATTTCAAATTATTTTTCTGTACATATAATTATGTTTATTTTGTCAAAAATGATTGATGAAAATAATTACATTCTTTTTGATTGTTATCTAAATCTAATTGAAAAAAAAGTTTCAGGACATTCAGATTTTATTTTTTTAAAATATGCACGTGAATTCAGATTAATACAAGAGGATATTTTAAATTCTATGAAGAGTTTTTTAGAAGAATATAATAAATGTTTATTTTCTGAAAATATATTTTCTCCTAATTGTATAAATTCACTCTTGGGATATTATCTATTTTTAGGGGGATTTTTTGAAGAGAGTGGTTTAATATTTAGAGAACTAAATTTAAATATCAGAGACTATCCTAGTTTCATTAATGAAAATTTAATTAATTACTTTCAAAAAATACATGATGAATCATATTCTTGTAATGATTTTTAAGCGACTGAATCAATTGGAGGGAAGATTTATGATAAAAAGTAATTTATATAAAAAAGTTTATAAAACAGTTTATATAATTGATTTTTCAGAATTAGAACAAGAACCCTTATTTAATAATAAATTTCAGGAGATTGGAGAATGGTTTACTAATTCTGGCAAAAGGTGGATTTGCAGTAGTATATTATCTCCGGACGATTTTAAAAGTTATATTTTAAAAAATGTAAAGATTACAGACGGAGCAAAGATTAAATTTTTTAAAGATTATTTTCCGATTTCCACAAATAGTGAAATTGAATTTTGAAATTGAACAAACAATCCACAATTTTAATTTTACATATAATATAAAACTTACTCTTTATTTATAAAACAGTTTATTAGGAGGTAACATCATGACTCAAATGGAAAAATTTAATAAGATTTCTAAAACAGTTCTTAATGAAATAAGAGGAGGTGCATCGGAAAGTGCTAATTGTAAATGGGCGATAGTAACTTGTGCTCATGATATAATTTTAGCTGGCTTAGGTACTTCTGATCCAGGAAGTTCTTGTGCCTATATGAGGCGTGTATGTAAGAAAAATTGATAATAATATAGGGGAGTTTTTTTTTGAGTAAGTTTTGCTATATAATTTTTATGGGTGAAAATCTCACCCATTTTTGTGTTTGATCCCTAGTTGTTGCTCCAATATTTTAATTATAGATAGCATATAACTTTATTATGCTTCATTAGTCATTTTATAATATATCAAGGCTAAACACTAATACTAGTAAGGAGTATATTGAGTGAATGAAATTTTCGAAACGTCATTTTCGTGCTCAAGTTGATTCAAAAGATTGTGGAGTAGCTGCTTTGCCATGGTGTTAGAATACTATAATTCACATTATTCTTTAGCAGAACTTAGAGAAATGTTAGGTACAACTGAAAATGGGACTACTGCATTTAGTATAGTTTCTGTGGCAATGAATTAGGGTTCGATACTGAAGCTATTTATGCAGATATTTCTTTATTTGACATAGAGGATATAAAATTTCCATTTATTGTACATATAAATAAGAATAATAAATTTTATCATTACTATGTTATTATTGGCAGTGATAAAAAATATATTTATATAGCTGATCCTGATCCTCTGATAAAATTATCTAAACTAACTAAAGAACAGTTTCTTGCAGAATGGAGAGGGATAACTATATTATTAAAACCAAACCATGAGTACAAAATTAAAAGAAAGAAGACAAGTTTTCCTTCTTTATTTACTTTACTGTTTAATCAAAAGAAATTAATTTTTTTAATTATATTATTAACTTTAGCAGTAAACTTTATAAATATAATTGGTTCATACTATTTAAAGAGAGTAATTGATTCTTATATTCCTAAAGGGGAGCTGGATTTTCTTAATCTAATGTCAATAAGCCTAATTGTTATTTATCTTATGCAACAGTTTTTTGTATTTGGTCAAGGGGTATTGATAACAGTTCTAAGTCAAATACTTTCAAAAAATATAATGCTGTCATATATTGCTCACCTTTTTAAACTTCCTCTATCTTTTTTTGCAACAAGAAGAAATGGCGATATTGTCTCTAGATTTCCAGATGCTAATATCATAATTGAAGTATTATCTAGTATAATTTTATCTGTAATACTAGATGTGTCAATAGTTACTGGAGTATCAATTGTACTTTTTTTGCAAAGTAGTTATTTATTTTTTATTATAATTATTGCGTTTCCAATTTATGCTTTAGTAATTTTTTTATTCATGAAACCATTTAGACATAGTAAAACTAGTGTAATGGAAGCAGGAGCTTCACTTTCCTCAGTTCTTATAGAAGATATAAATGGAATAGAGACAATAAAATCTCTTACTAGTGAGGTTGATCGCTATAAAAAAATAAAAGACGAATTTAGTAATTATTATAAAAAAATTACTTTTTATAGTAGAATGGAGTTGTTTCAAGATGTGTTAAAAAATTTTACTCAATTGTTGTTTAATGTATTAATTTTATGGCAAGGTGCTATTTTAGTAATTGAAGGAAAAATATCATTGGGATCTTTGATAACCTTTAATACTTTAGAACTTTATTTTCTGAATTCACTGGAGAACATTATTAATTTACAACCTAAATTTCAATCAGCAAGTGTTGCGTATAATAGATTAGAAGAAATCTATTCGGTTCAATCAGAATTTCAGGATAAGTTCTTCATAACAAATTTTAAATTGAATTCTAGTAAGATAGTAATTTCAAATTTAACCTACAAATATGACTATAACCAGCCTCTATTAAAAGATATTAATTTAGTTATCGAGGAAGGTTGTAAAATAGCATTTGTTGGTCTTTCTGGTTCAGGGAAAACAACTCTAGCAAAAATGTTAGTTAATTTTATGCCTCCTACCTATGGAAGTATTGAATTTGGAGGAATTAATATTAATGATATTGATAAGAAGACTTTGAGACAATTGATTAATTATATACCCCAGAAACCTTATATTTTTAACGGTACTATATTAGATAATCTTTTATTAGGTGTTGAAGATGAAATTTCATTTGAAGAGATTAATAAAGCTACTGAGATTGCCGAGATAAAATCTGTTATAGAGAATTTACCGTTAGGATATGAGACCGAACTTTCCCCTGAACATAGCATTTTGTCAGGAGGTCAACTTCAGAGAGTTGCTATTGCACGTGCATTATTAACCAATCCTTCGGTATTAATCTTAGATGAGTCAACAAGTAATTTGGATAATTTAACGGAAAGAAAAATTATTGATAATTTAATGAGCTTAGATACAACTGTAATATTTATTGCTCACCGTCTCAATATAACAGAACAGGTTGAAAGGATATTTGTCATAGAAAATGGTATGATAATCGAAAACGGAAATCATGAAGATTTGATATTAAAACAAGGGTTTTATTCTAAAATATTAAAAGGTTAATTTTAAAATTGAGGAGTTAATATGAAAAATAATTTGTTAGATGATTATAGAAATTTTCCTAAAATATCAACGGATAATTTGAAATCTATAAAAGGTGGAGGAGATACTGTCTTTGATAAAGTAAATCATTTCTTTTGTGATTTAATAAACTGTAGAGGAAAGGGGAGAATGAATTGATAAATGGATAACTTTTTTATTAATGGAATTCATGTTTTTTTCAATTTTTGCTTAATGGTGTCTATAATATTTCTTCCACCTTTTTATATATGCCAGTCGTTAAGGGTATATATACCGAGATATTGTTGGCTTATCTATGCTATAATTTATTTTATTTCGGTAAATATTAATTATATTTTTGAGACTTTGATATTCATACTATATTTTTATTGTATTTTTAGATTTATATTTAAGAATGATAGGGCCGACATCATTTTTCTATTCTTCTTATATTGTTTTAAGTTATGATACAATTCATAGATTTTTTCAAAGCATTCTAAATAGGTTGCTAAATTTTGATGAGATTTACACTTATTTTTTTGACAGATTTATTATGATAAGATTTATAGAATATACTATTCCATTGGTTTTGCTGATTTTGTTATTTAATTTAATCAATTTAGATTTTGAAATAGTTAAGATGAAAGCATTTAAAAATTATGTTTATGTTGGGAATTTTATATTTGCTTTTATGCTTTTGTCTATTACAATATGGACGCTTATATTACAATCTAATTTATCAGTTATCAAGATATTTGGACCTACAGTTGCATTAGCCCATTTTCTTCTATTTCTTTTTTTAGCCCAATATATGAAATCACAGCAACGAATTTACGAAGTAAATTTAGAAGTAATTCGCCGTGAAGAAGAGAATAGAAATCTTAATAAATTTGTTGATAAATTAGGTGATTTATATGAAGATTTACGAGGGATTCGCCATGATTTCGCTAGCATTATATCAAGTTTAGAGCCTGCGATTCAGGAAAAAAATATTGATGAAGTAAGCATTATCTATAAAGAAGTTCTCATTAAGATGAATAGAAATCTACAAAAGAACGAATACTCAGCATTTAATTTGAAAAATATTGAAGACTTAGCTATTCGTAATATGCTGGCTCAATCAATTTTGGAAGCAGAACAATATGATATACAATTCAATTGTTACGTGTCTGGACATATATCTCAAGTCAATGTACCAATGTTAGAGATGATTCAAATATTATCTATTATGTTGACTAATTCAATTGAATCTGCTATTATTTCAAAAAAACCTTTAATTGAAGTGGCTTTATATAGAGATAAGAGCATTGTTACAATAGTTATTAAGAATAGTCGAAATCCCATCTCTTTAGATAAGAGAACTATCTGGGAGGTAGGGGTTTCAAGTAAAGGTGAGGGGAGGGGAATTGGGTTATATAACTTGAGAAGACTGGTAAATAGGCATGATAATTTGACTCTAGAAACACAAATAGATTATGATAGTTTTACTCACATCTTGAAAATAATGTAAGCTGGAGGTATGTTATGAATATTATTGTTCTGGATGACAATATTCATCATCAGTTGCGACTAGAATCTGCTCTTTATGATGTAGCTCGGTCTTTACATATTCATATCAATATTGAATGTGCTAGAACAATACAGGCATTAAGAGAGTATATGAATCAAGAAGATGTAAATCAGATATATTTTCTAGATTTAGAAATTGGCAATCAAAAAAATTTAGGTTTTGAGATTGCTAAAGAAATAAGAAATAATAATCCTTATGCAGTTATTATATTTGTGACTTCATATTCCGACCTGATGCCCCTAGTATTTCAATATCATCTTTCGGCATTAGATTTTATTATTAAAGATCTTAAAGAAACAGAATTTCGTAATCGGTTAAAGCAGTGTTTGGAACAAGTAATAATTTCATTTAAGAAAAAATCTGATGGGGAATTGTTAAGATATAGTTACCAGAACAGAACTGGTATCTGCATACCTTTTTCCGATATACTTTTTATTCAAACCTCAGTTAAACCGCATCGATTAATTATTTATACAGTAGATTTTATTAAAGAATTTTATGGTACTTTGAATGATATTCTAGATTTAGATAGTAAGAATTATTTTGAAAAAGTAGATCGTTCAACAATAATAAATGTGTACAATGTTACTGAGTACAGTTCGAAGACAAGAGAAGTAAAATTTTTTGAAGGAACAACATGTCTTGTATCTAGATTGAGAATTAAGGATGTAAAAACTAGATTAAGAAATAAAGGAATAATATGAAGTATATATAATTGATAATTTAAACTCTTTCTTTTTTATGTAAGTTATTTAGGTTTTAGTACAAATTAAATTTTACTAAATTTGATATATCTTTAGTTATGAACGTACGTTAGACGAATGAAGAAAATATTGTTTTAAGATAACGATTTTCATAATAAAAATAATATTTCTTATCACGAAATTTTGTTATAAAATAAGTGAAAAAAAAGAGGATGAGCCTATGTATATATGTGAATTTTGTGGAAATATTTTTGAAGAAAATGCATGTATCTAGAAAGTAGTTACATGTATTTTATTCATGCGTAGGGACTAGTGAGAGTCAACGTAAGTGTTGACAAATAAGGAGTTATCCCGTATAATAAGGGTAAATAAAGATTATAAATTACTTGTGGGCTAGTGGATATGGTCTGCACCCGCCTGTGGGCTCCGCACTCAGTTCAAACTGTTTGTTGAGAAAAAGAATAGCAGGACTGCCTACCCTTGAGGAATAGATAGGGCATATCTAGCGTGAGGTGAAACTCAATACGTGGAAGAGAAGGAAGCACCTGCTTCCTTCTCTTTTTTAGGAGAAAAATAAAATGACATATACTTTAGAATGGCTCGAGACCTTTGATGGAGAGATTGATATTCTCAATGTCGATATGTCTTGTTTGGCCAATACTATTGAGAAATATGTTTCTCAGTACAAATACGTTTATCAGACAAATATGGAGAACTATCCTGAAATTGTTCTCTCCGTCCCAAATTCCTCTATTCCCCATCTATTAGGATTATCAAGAGATCATCATGTCAATTTACCAACTAATAATGCAGGGAGTATTTTTGAAGGATTAAAGGATGATTGGACATTGCAGCGTCTAAATAAGGCTGATAATGGATGGTTTAACGAAAATAAATTCAAAATCGTTGGCACATTACTACTTTATCAAATGTTACATGTGATGGAATGTAAATTTTATACAACGGATGGTATTTTGAATAGAAAAGTTGGTAAACGATTTAGAAGAGATAATATTTATTTTGTGGTCTTCAAATTAAGTAATGGTATTAGTTATACCGTTGAATTATCACATGAACAAGGAAATCAATACTTTCCAAGAAGTCTTAAAATCAACGACACCTTAATTACAAATTGTAGAGAAATAGAGCTGAAACTTGTTGACAAGAAACGCTTTAAGACTGCTAAAGTTAGAAAGGTTAATTGGCCGTCTTAATGTAAAAATTGATATGCTGATAATCAGGTCATCCACTTTTTGTGGGTGGCTTTTTCTTTTCCCTGAACTAATTGTGATAACAAAATCAAGCCTTCTTTTTTATGATGAGGAAAGAGTAACGAGTTTGTTGCTACATAAAAAAGAAAAGAAGGACTATTTATGACCAAAACACGTAATCATCACTTTCTTGTCAATCAGGAAAAAGGCGAGAAACACGTCTTTCGCAAGAGTAAAAAATATCGCACTCTATGTTCGGTTGCCCTTGGAACCATGGTGACAGCTGTTGTTGCTTGGGGTGGGACGGTTGCACATGCAGACGAAGTCACATCATCAGTTGACACCACCATTCAACGAACGGAAAATCCAGCCACGAATTTACCAGAAGCACAACCAACCCCTGTTTCTGAACAAACTGAAAGTATGGCATCAACTGGACAATCTAACGGTGCAATTGCTGTCACCGTACCACATGATACGGTAACACAAGCAGTGGAACAGGCAAAGGCTGAAGGTGTTTCTACGGTTGAAGATAGCCCAATGGATTTGGGGAATACAACTTCTGCGTCAGAGACAAGCCAACAAATTTCAAAAGCTGAAGCAGATGCCCAAAACCAAGTTGTGGCTATCAATGAAGTTACTGAAACCTACAAAGCTGACAAAGCGACATACGAATCGAATAAAGCACGCATTGAACAGGAAAATAAGGTGCTGTCACAGGCCTACGAAGAGGCCAACCAAACTGGTAAAGAGACAAATGCTTGGGTTGATACCAAAGTCAATGACCTAAAAACTCAGTATGCAGATGCTGATGTGACAGTAAAAGAACAAGTAGTTTCATCAGGAAATGGGACATCTGTATTAGACTATACAAACTATGGCAAGACTGTTGAAACCATTCAATCAACTAACGAACAAGCTGTAGCGGATTATCTAACAAAGAAAACTAAGGCAGATGATATTGTTGCGAAAAATCAGGCCATTCAAAAAGAAAATGAGGCTGGACTTGCTAAGGCAAAAGCAGATAACGAAGCCATTGAAAGGCGTAATCAGGCAGGTCAAGCAGCTGTAGATGCTGAAAACCGTACAGGCCAAGCCGCAGTTGATCAGGCTAATCAAGAGAAACAACTATTAGTTTCAAATCGTACAGCTGAGATTGAAGCCATTACAAAACGCAATCAGGAAAAAGAAGCCGCAGCTAGAAAAGAAAAAGAAGCGATTGATGCCTACAATGCCAAAGAAATGGAACGCTATCAACGTGACCTGGCCGAGATTTCGAAAGGCTCGTGAAGAAACAGTCTGGGGAGAGACTGTTTCTTCACGAGCCTTGAAATAAAAGAGCGAGTATGAAAAATGGTCAGCTCAAACCCGGTTACAACCTTCAACTTGGTACAAACAACCAGTTTGCCTTGGCTTACGGATTGTATCCGAATCCAACTGACACTCGTACACTCAAGCCTTTTCTTCAATCCATCCAAACCTTAGAACTCTTTCAACACATTGTCGCAGATGCAGGTTATGGTAGTGAAGAAAATTATAGCTTTATCCTTGATGACCTGGAGAAAACACCTCTGATCCCCTACGGAACATATCAGAAAGAGCAGAAGAAAAGCTACAAGAAGAGTGATGCCAATCCTGAAAACTGGACCTATCTAGAAGATTCTGACCAGTGGATAAAACCAGATGGGGTTGTCTACTCGTTTAAGAATTATTCACGAAGAACGGACAAGTATGGATTTGAGAAAGATATTAAGATTTACGAAGCTGATCCTGTACAAGCTAGTGAAGAGTTAGACCAGTTAGCACGGACGGAAAAAGGAAACCTCAAACAAATTCAGTA
>NZ_POIZ01000044.1 GCF_002960425.1 Streptococcus suis | reverse complement strand
CCAGAGAATACCTGGCGAGCATAGGCGAACAGGGTCATTTTGAGCAACATGGCTGGATGAAAGGCTGGACGACCAGTATGGGAAGTTTCTTCTAATAGAACGGATAAAGGAATGGTATCCACAAACTGACTAATCAGACGAGCCTCATGCGTTGCAGGTAAATCCCAAGCAAGATTTAATTCCAAACTTAACTGATTTGTGTTATACTGTTTATACATTTTCATGCCTTTCTAGTTGTTTTGTCGTTATTATAATTATAAAGCATGAAATGGAAAACGAGCAAATTCTAATTGGAAATGCTCGTTTTTTTATATGTGAGAAGCTAGTTTTTGCCCAGCCTCTTTTTGTTTATACTTGTTTGGTTAGACTTGTTGAAGGTGGGGGAGTTGCTCGCTATTTGAGGGTTTGCTTGAATAGATTGTCTAGGTTGTTTAGGTAGTCTGTCCTTGCTCCTCTAATGCGAAGGATATCTACACGAGAGCCACGAATCAAATAGAAGATGAGGTGCTGTTTTCCAGGAATCATCCGTGTTTTTCCTTCTGGGAATAATGCTCGTCCCAGACGAGCGTCGAGGTCAATATATCCCTCTGGAAATGTTTCTAAGGTCAAGATAGCTGTGCTCAGAGATGCAAGCACCTTTCGTGCACTTGATTCTGAAAATTCACGGACATAATACTGGTAGATCTCCTCTAAATCTTGCTCGGCTTTAGCAGATAAATGCACTTCATAGACCATATTTGGCGAATACCTCACGAGCAGGTGTCGTGTGTCCTGATATAACTTCTTGGTAGCCTCCATCAAGCTCTGCAATCAACTCATCTAGAAAAGCCTCTGCACGCACCTCTTCTACTGTTTTTATTGGCAAATCTTGCTCTTCAACCACCCTTTCTACAAATAAATTAAGAGCATCAGAAAGGGTCATATCTTTTTCCGATAAGATTATTTTTGCTTGTTCCAGTAATTGTGCATTTACTCTAAAATTATACTGTCTATCCCTAACCAATCCTGCCATTGTCTTCAACTCCAAATTCTAATATGTATAACAATAGTGTAGCTATTTGTTTTATATCTGTCAAGCAATAATCTTGTGATGAATATTTTGGATGCTATTCGGTGAATTCGAAAAAATGGTCATTCATTACAAAATATCGACCGTTCGTGACATGAATGTAACTATTGTGCTGATTTGTTTTATACTAAGTTCATAAAAAGATTCTATTAGAATGGGAGAGTAGCAATGGTTCATTGGCTAAAAAGCATCGTACAGGTTTTATTGTTGACCTTAGTCATACAAGTCCCTGTAATAGCTGAAATGTCTTGGGGAAAGATGGATGACACAGTAGTAGGTTATCTCATACATGTACTATGTTGGTTTGTTCTAACGGCTCTCATTTTTTGGTTATTAGGGACATTACGGAAAAAGTATCGTGATGATAGTCTCCAAGTCCGAGAATATAGTTATGTAAAACTATTTGGATTGGTTTTACTAGGAATTGTTATAAAGATTGTACTATCGAATATTTTATTGCTATTGTCTGGTTCGACCATCGATAATAGTTCCATGTTAGATCTATTTCAGTCCAAATATGGTTGGATGGCCTTGCTTAGTGTAAATATTTTGGGACCTATTCGTGAAGAATATCTATATAGAGGTATCTTTCAAGAAAGAATTAGGAATAAGGCTTATCCAATGATCAGTGTCTTTGTCACAACGGCAATCTTTGCTTTTGTACATACTTATAATATTTCCGTAAGTTTTTGGATGACATTTTTTCCCGGTCTTGTTTTTTCTTGGGTTTACTATAAAACCAATCATCTCAAATATCCGATAGTGGCACATATCTTGTCGAACAGTATTGTGACCATTTTAAATCTTATAAGTGTGTAAAGGTGTGAACATCGTGAGTAACAATTACAATAGGCTATACAAAAACAATGGAAAGGAGAGAGAATATGAAAATAATAAAATCAATCGGTTTAGCAGTGGGTACCTTGCTTCTCACTTTGCTCATTCAATTTCCAGCTTATATGGGGATAACAGCCTTTCAAGAGAGAGTGCTTTTAAAACTTGCAGTCATGATAGGGCTTGGTCTTGCAATATTGGCACTACTTTCTGTCATCAGACGAGGAATGGTGAAGAATCAAGAATTTTCAAGAGAGAAGCTGAATATTTTTAAAATAGTCGGTATAACAGCGTTGGTATTTACTGGACAAACTTGCCTGAACCTCCTTTGGCAATATTTAGGGCTTAGCACTAGTGATTCTAATGCCTTGGATATAGTCAATCAGTTAAATTCGGATAATTTTTGGGTGATGACTCTCTCAGTTGCCTTGTTTGCACCAGTTTTAGAAGAATTTCTTTACAGAGGAATTTTGTTAGAAAAGACAGCCCAGTATTTTCCTAAGCATCCTCAAATGGTCATCGTATTTTCTGCCCTTCTATTTGCCTATTGTCATACTTGGAGCTTTTCAGTAGCATTTTTAGGGCACTTTATAACAGGGGCTTATCTGGGCTATCTGTATATGTGCAATAGACGAATGACGGATACTATCCTTGCACATAGCTTCTATAATGCCTCCATTTTACTCCTCCAAATTTTATTTGGTTTGGTGCAGATTGGTGGATAAAAATTGACCGTAGACATTTTTGGGAAATGCCTGTATACTAAGGATAAGTGGCAATTTTATAATTGCTAACTATCAAGTGTAGAGGTGGTCAGAAATATGAGAAAATTTTTTCAAGACCTTAATCAAGAGTATCTGGAAACCAGAAGTTCAGTTGGCGAAGACAGGCTGGAGTGGATTATCCAGAGAAAGATGACCTGGGGTATGCGGTGGGGCTTGGTACTCGTGTTCATGTTTGTCATCCAACCCTTAACCTATCATCCTTTCTTTCTCTTGGCTTGTTTTTATATCGGTTCTTTTTTGGGTTTGGTATATATCCTAGGGCAAGTGTTTTTTGTAGCCAGAACTATTTTTCGTAACATGAAGAAAAAATAATCGCTCAGCTTGTTTAGGCTGGGCGATTGGTTTTTTCTACGAATAATTCATGGGCGATGGTTGTAGGAATAGCCAGTTCTTTGTCCTTGTACTGGATAGTAATAGTTTGAGCAAAGTGGTCGAAGTCTGTCACAAGCAGTTGGTCGCCGAGGGCTAACTCGTGCTGCTCCAGGTATTGGAGGAGCTGGTAGAAATCATGGATTCGAACCAGTTGGTAGGAGCCAGTTTCGGTCAGTTGGGCTAGCCGTGTCTGGTAACGTTCTACTAGGTCTTGCCCTTCTTTTGGAATGCTGCCGCCGTGTGGGCAGGTTTGGGGATAACCTAGGAGTTTATCCAGTCGGTTGATAAAATGGTCGGAGACAGTGTGTTCCAAAATTTCAGCTTCTTCATGGACTTGTTCAGGGGAATAGCCCAGCTGTTCGACCAAAAAGACTTCGATCAGTCGGTGCTTGCGGTAGAGGTTGGCGACCATTTCCAAGGCGGCTTGGCTAAGGAGATAGCCGGCTGTCTTGTCTTTTTCAATCAGTTCCTCATTCACCATTTTTTTAAGCATTTCAGAAACGGCTGGGGCAGAAAAATTCATCTTTTCAGCAATTTGTTTATTGGTGATTTTTTGGTCAGTCTGTCCTAGTTCGTAGATAACTTTCAGGTAATCTTCTTTGTTTGGTGTCATAGCCTCTCACTTTCTAGTTAAGAATAGTATACCAAAATTTTATAAAAATGATTGACAGAAAGAATTTTTTAATATATATTAAAACTAAAATTAAGCATACCTAACAAAATAAAAAGGAGAACCTATCATGAAAAAACTACTTCTTAGTTTGGCTCTGCTATTGTCCCTCATCGGACTAGGAGCCTGTCGTTCAACGCAAAGCCCAGAGGCTTCCAGTAAGCCGCGAGTGGCGGTCACAACCTCTTTCCTCAATGATATGGTCTACCAGCTGGCAGGCGATGAGGTGGAGCGGGATCTGCTGATTCCAGCGGGCGAGGATCCGCACCTCTATGTTGCCAAGACCAGCGACCTGTCCAAACTGCAGAAAGCAGATCTTGTTCTCTACCACGGTTTGCACTTTGAGGGCAAGATGGTGGAGGCCTTGGAAAAGACGGGTGTGGCAGTGTCTAAGAACTTTGCCCAGTCGGATTTGACAACTATGGACGAGGACGGCGAGCAGATTGTGGACCCTCACTTCTGGTTTTCTATTCCGCTCTACAAGTCAGCGGTAGCGGTAGCCTCAGAGGAGTTGCAAAAGCTTCTTCCGGAAAAAGCAGAGCTGATTCAGAAGAATACCGATTCTTATCTGGCTCAGTTGGATGACTTGCATGCGTGGATTGAAAAAGAGTTGAGCGTCCTGCCTACTGAAAGCCGTTACCTAGTAACCCCTCATGATGCCTTTAACTACTTCGCAGCCAGCTATGACTTTACCCTCTATGCACCGCAGGGCATTAGCACCGAGTCCGAAGTAGCTAACAGCGATATGATTGAAACGGTCAATATGATTTTAGAACATGGTATCAAGGCTATCTTCACAGAGTCAACGACCAGCCCTGAACGGATGGAAAAATTGCAGGAAGCTGTCAAGGCCAAGGGTGGTCAGGTGGCTGTTGTAACAGGTGAGGGCAAGGAGTTGTTCTCGGATTCCTTAGCGCCAGAAGGGGAAGACGGGGCGACATTTATTGAGATGTACAAGCACAATATCAAGTTGATTGTGGAGAATTTGCAGTAGAAAGGTTGGGAAAATGGAAGAAATTCTGAGAGTGGAGAACCTGTCCTTACACTATGGTGCTGGACAAGTCAAGGCTCTAGAACAGGTCAGTTTTCAGCTCCCCAAGGGCTGTCGTGCAGCCTTAGTCGGACCAAATGGGGCAGGGAAATCCAGTTTGTTCAAGGCCATCTTGGGCTTAGAAAAAGGGGTGACTGGCAAGGTCTCGCTACTGGGTCAGTCGCAGCAGTTGGACCAGGTCATTCAGAAAAAGGTTGCCTATATTCCCCAAGCCAGTCAGGTCAACTGGCAGTTTCCGGCAAGGGTTCTTGATATTGTCCTGATGGGGCGGTTTGCCCACACCAGTGGTTTCTTCCGTCGACCAAGTTCCTTGGATAAGGAAAAGGCAGAGCAGGCTCTGGAAGAGATGAAGATCAGCGAGTTACGCAATCGGCAGATTGACCAGTTGTCAGGAGGTCAACGGCAACGAGTCTTTCTAGCTAGAGCCTTGGCTCAGGAAGCCGAACTCTATATGATGGATGAGCCCTTGGCGGGAATTGATCAGGCGACGGAGCAAATTATCATGGACTGTTTGAAGAAGTTCCAGCAAGCAGGCAAGACCTCTCTGGTCATCCACCATGACCTCCTGACCTTGGAAAAGTACTTTGACCATGTCCTCTGGCTCAATGGTCGCTTGGTAGCGGAGGGACCGATGGATCAGGTGGATTTGCTGCAAGCTTATCAGACTGCCTATGGTCAGGAACCAGCCTTGTTTTTAAAGGAGGGGCTTGGTCATGCTTGAACTCTTACTGGATTACTCTTTTTGGACGGTGGCGCTGGGAACTCTAGTCTTGGCTCTGGCGGCTAGTCAGATCGGGACCATCAGTGTTTTGACCAGGCAAAGTTTAATCGGAGATAGCTTGGGGCATGCGGCCTATCCTGGCATTATCCTGTCCTATATGGTCTTTCAATCACGCCAGCCCTTGCTTCTGTTACTTGGAGCGGTGGGTTCAGGCTATCTGTCCTACGGCTTGGTTGGCTGGCTCTGCCGAAGGGGGCGGACCAGTCGAATCAATGCCTTGGCTCTGGTTTCAGCGGCCTTCTTTGGACTGGGCTTGGTTCTCAAGCAGTATGTTCAGGGAAATGCTGCCTTTCAAGGAACAGCCCAGGCAGGTTTGGAAAACTATGTCTTTGGTCAGGCAGCCTTTATGCAGTTGGATGATGTCCTGCTCATTTACTTGGTTGCCTTGCTTGGCCTGTTATTATTTGGCTGGCACTACCAGTCGCTTAAACTCTATCTGTTTGATCGACAATTTGCCAAGCTAGTGGGGATTCCTGTGGAAAGGATTGACCGCCTGACCCTGTTTTTGCTGCTGAGTTTGATTGCGGTTGGCTTGAAGGTAGTCGGTGCTATCCTGATGAGTAGTTTCTTGATAGCACCAGCCGTCTTTGGCTTGCTCCTGGGGAAATCTTATGCCCAAACCTTAGCATTGGCGGCAGTCATTGCCAGCTTTTCAGCCCTTGTCGGAACCTATTTGAGTTCTGTTGTGACGGGATTATCGACTGGGCCTACCATCATCGTTTGTTTGAGTGTGTCGTCCCTAGTAGCCTTTGCCTATGTGACCTATATCAGAAAGGAGAATGTGCATGCTTGAGGTCTTCTTGATTTTACTGGCTGTTGGTTCTTCTTGTGGCTTGATTGGGTCTGTCTTGGTGGTGCGTAATCAGGCTATGTTGGCAGATGCCTTGTCCCACTCGGTCCTCTTGGGCATTGTGCTGGGCTTTTTTGTCAGTCAAAACCTAGACTCTCCCCTGCTCTTGCTTGGGGCGGCGGTCTTTGGCTTACTGACAGTCCTAGCGATTGAAGGACTGAACAGTCGCAAGCTGGCTCAGGATGCGGCGACGGGCTTGCTCTTTACCTTTTTCTTCGCCCTAGCTGTACTTCTCATCTCCCTCTTTGCCCGCAATGTCCATCTGGACTTGGACATGGTTCTGATGGGTGAGGTGCTCTTTGCGCCGCTCAATCGGCTGGACTTCTTTGGTCTATCTCTACCGCTAGCCTTGGTCAAGTCTGTCGGGCTCCTGCTGGTCTTACTGGTCTTCTTTCTTGTCAACTTTCAAGCACTCAAGCTCTATCTGTTGGATAAGGAGCAGGCGAGACTACAGGGGATTGCTACTCGAAGACTAGAATGGAGCCTTCTTTTTCTGGTTTCTTTGACAACGGTTTTCTCCTTTGATGCGGTTGGCTCTATGGCGGTCATTGTTTTTCTAGTAGCACCCAGCATGGCGGTCTTGCCTTGGTCTCGGCATTTCTTTCAGTTTTTAGTTTTGGGACAATGCTGCGCCATTCTGATGATTTGTCTAGGCTTTGGGCTTGCCAGCTGGCTTGATCTGACCATGTCTGGCACTTGCTCGGTCATGGGGCTTCTGACAGTCTGCGTTAGCTTTTTCCTAAAAAATGCCCTAAAAACCTAGTTTGGCAAATGAAATTGTCAGACTTTTTTGTTATTATAGTAAGTAATCACATATGCAAAGGAGAAAATCAATGACACGTTTACAAGATGATTTTTACGAATACGTCAATGGTGAATGGGCAAAAACAGCCGTGATTCCAGACGATAAGCCAAGAACAGGTGGTTTCTCAGACCTGGCGGATGAGATTGAAAAGCTCATGATTGACACGACTAACGAATGGTTGGCGGGAGAAAATGTCCCAGAAGATAGCGTTTTGCAAAGCTTTGTGGCCTTTCACAAACAAGTAGCCGACTATGAAACCCGTGACCGTTTGGGAGCAGAACCAGCCCAGGCCTTGATTGCAGAGTACAAGGCTCTCAACTCTTTCGAAGAATTTACCAGCAAGTTGGCAGAATACGAATTGGCAGGCAAACCAAACCTCATGCCTTTTGGTGTAGCACCTGACTTTATGGATGCGACAACCAATGTCCTCTGGGCAGATTCTCTAGGCATTATCCTGCCAGATACGACCTACTATGAAGAAGGTCATGAAAAAGGAGCCGAATTGCTCAAAATGTGGAGAGAGAGTCAAGAAGCTCTCTTACCTAAGTTCGGTTTCAGCGATGAGGAAATCAAGGACCTCCTAGATAAACGTTTGGAATTGGATGCTAAGATTGCCAAGTATGTCCTGTCAAATGAAGAGGGTTCTGAATATGCCAAACTCTATCATCCGTATGAGTGGGCAGATTTTACTGCCTTGGCACCAGAGTTGCCTTTGGATGATTTCTTTACAGCGATTTTAGGGCAAACACCAGACAAGATTATCGTGCCTGAGGAACGCTTCTGGCAGGCTGCTAAGGACATTTACAGTGCGGATAATTGGGAGCTTTTGAAGGCGACCTTGATGTTGAAAGCGGCAGGAGCTTATACAGCCTTCCTATCGGATGAAATCCGTATTCTAGCAGGAGCCTATAGCCGTGCCCTTTCTGGTACGCCGCAGGCTCAAAATCAAGAAAAAGCAGCCTACAATCTGGCACAAGGCTACTTTAACCAAGCCCTCGGTCTTTGGTATGCTGGAGAAAAATTCTCACCAGAAGCTAAGGCTGATGTGGAAGCAAAAGTTGCCAAGATGATTGAGGTCTACAAGTCTCGTTTGGAAACGGCAGACTGGTTGGCTCAGGAAACGCGTGACAAGGCCATTGTCAAACTCAATGTTATCAAGCCTTACATTGGCTACCCAGAAGCTTTGCCAGA
The DNA here is from genome assembly GCF_002960425.1 of Streptococcus suis. Lineage (GTDB taxonomy): Bacteria > Bacillota > Bacilli > Lactobacillales > Streptococcaceae > Streptococcus > Streptococcus suis_S. Next base: position 3,480 of record NZ_POIZ01000044.1, on the reverse strand, counting down.
GCGTTATTATAAGAAGATTGTTGACCCAAGCAAGTCCTTGGTGGAAAATGCCATCGAACTAAACAAGATTGACATTGCTCATGGTTGGAGCAAGTGGAACAAGCCTGTGGACATGAAGGAATGGGGCATGCCAGCTCACATGGTCAATGCCTACTATAACCCACAGAAAAACTTGATTGTCTTCCCAGCGGCGATTTTGCAGGCGCCTTTCTACTCGCTGGAGCAGTCTTCATCAGCTAACTACGGTGGTATTGGTGCGGTTATTGCCCACGAGATTTCCCATGCCTTTGACTCCAACGGTGCTTCCTTTGATGAGCATGGTAGTCTTAATAACTGGTGGACAGAGGAAGACTATGCTGCCTTTGAAGCCCGTACTCAGCAGGTCATTGACCAGTTTGAGGGTCAGGATTCTTACGGTGCCAAAATCAATGGTAAGTTGACTGTGTCAGAAAACATTGCCGACCTTGGTGGGATTGCTGCAGCCTTAGAAGCAGCCAAGTCAGAAGAAGACTTCTCCGCTGAGGAATTCTTCACCAACTTTGCTCGCATCTGGCGAATGAAGGCCCGTCCTGAGTTCATGCAGATGTTGGCAAGTGTGGATGTCCATGCACCAGGTCACCTACGCACCAACATCCAGTTGCCAAACTTCGACGAATTCCATGAAACCTTTGGCGTTCAAGAAGGCGACGGCATGTGGCGTGCAAAAGAAGATCGCGTGATTATTTGGTAAAAATGGGAAAACAGCTAGTGAAAACTGGCTGTTTTTGTCTTTCCCAATTCCCCCAAAACGTGATATAATAGTAAAGATAATTTATTGACATGGAGAAATGACATGAGCTTCTACAATCACAAGGAAATCGAGCCCAAATGGCAGGAATTTTGGGCAAAAAATCATACTTTTAAAACGGGAACAGATGCAGAAAAGCCAAACTTTTATGCCCTAGACATGTTCCCTTATCCGTCTGGTGCAGGCTTGCACGTAGGTCACCCAGAGGGCTATACGGCGACGGACATTCTCAGCCGTTACAAGCGTGCCCAAGGCTACAACGTTCTTCACCCAATGGGTTGGGATGCCTTTGGTCTGCCAGCGGAGCAATACGCTATGGATACGGGAAATGACCCAGCTGACTTTACAGCAGAAAACATTGCCAACTTCAAGCGTCAAATTAACGCCCTTGGCTTTTCTTACGACTGGGACCGTGAGGTCAATACGACTGATCCTAGCTACTACAAGTGGACTCAGTGGATTTTCACTAAGTTGTATGAAAAAGGCCTAGCCTACGAGGCAGAAGTGCCTGTCAACTGGGTAGAAGAATTGGGAACAGCTATCGCCAATGAAGAGGTCCTTCCTGACGGAACGTCTGAACGTGGTGGCTACCCAGTTGTCCGCAAGCCAATGCGTCAATGGATGTTGAAAATTACAGCCTATGCAGAGCGTTTGCTCAATGACTTGGAAGACGTTGATTGGCCAGAATCTATCAAGGATATGCAACGCAACTGGATCGGTAAGTCAACAGGTGCCAATGTGACCTTCAAGATCAAGGATACAGACAAGGACTTCACTGTTTTCACAACTCGTCCAGATACCCTTTTTGGTGCGACTTATGCTGTTCTTGCTCCTGAGCATGACTTGGTAGACAGCATCACATCGCCTGAGCAGGCAGAAGCTGTGGCAGAGTACAAACGCCAAGCTTCTCTCAAATCAGACCTTGCTCGTACAGACCTTGCCAAAGACAAGACAGGTGTCTGGACAGGTGCCTACGCGATTAACCCAGTCAATGGTCGTGAAATTCCAATCTGGATTTCAGACTACGTGCTGGTTAGCTACGGAACAGGTGCCATCATGGCCGTTCCTGCCCACGATGAGCGTGACTGGGAATTTGCCAAACAGTTTGGTTTGGACATCATTCCAGTTTTGGAAGGTGGCAATGTAGAAGAAGCACCTTACACAGAAGATGGTGCCCACATCAACTCTGACTTCCTAGACGGTCTTAACAAGGAAGAAGCCATTGCCAAAATGGTGGCTTGGTTGGAAGAAAATGGTCTCGGTCAGGAGAAAATTTCCTATCGTCTCCGTGACTGGCTCTTCAGCCGTCAGCGTTATTGGGGTGAGCCGATTCCAATCATCCACTGGGAAGATGGCACTTCTACAGCAGTACCTGAAAATGAGTTACCTCTGGTATTGCCAAAAACCTCAGACATCAAGCCTTCAGGTACAGGGGAGTCACCACTTGCTAACTTGACAGACTGGTTGGAAGTGGTGCGTGAAGATGGTGTCAAAGGTCGCCGTGAGACCAACACCATGCCACAATGGGCGGGCTCTAGCTGGTATTACCTCCGCTATATCGACCCGCACAATGATGAGAAATTGGCAGACGAGGAGCTTCTCAAAGCTTGGTTGCCAGTGGACATCTACATCGGTGGGGCGGAGCATGCGGTTCTTCACTTGCTTTATGCTCGTTTCTGGCACAAGTTCCTCTATGACCTTGGCGTTGTACCGACCAAAGAGCCATTCCAAAAACTCTTTAACCAGGGCATGATTTTGGGAACTAGCTACCGCGACAGCCGTGGTGCCCTTGTTGCGACAGATAAAGTTGAAAAACGTGATGGTTCTTTCTTCAACATCGAAACTGGTGAAGAGTTGGAGCAGGCGCCTGCTAAGATGTCTAAATCCCTTAAAAACGTGGTCAACCCAGATGATGTGGTCGAGCAGTTCGGTGCGGATACCCTCCGTGTTTACGAGATGTTCATGGGCCCACTTGATGCCTCTATCGCTTGGTCAGAAGAAGGCCTTGAAGGTAGCCGTAAGTTCCTTGACCGCGTTTACCGCCTGATTACAACGAAGGAAATTTCTTCGGACAATAGCGGAGCGCTTGATAAAGTCTACAATGAAACTGTGAAGACGGTGACAGAGCATATTGAAGACCTGAAATTCAACACGGCTATCGCCCAGCTCATGATTTTTGTCAACGCTGCTAACAAGGAAGACAAGCTTTACGTCGAATACGCCAAAGGCTTTGTACAATTGATTGCCCCATTTGCACCACACTTGGCAGAAGAACTCTGGCAGGGTCTTGCAAATACAGGCCAGTCAATCAGCTATGTCGCATGGCCAACATATGACGAAAGCAAGCTGGTAGAAAGCGAAGTGGAAATCGTTGTCCAAATCAAGGGCAAGGTAAAAGCCCGCTTGACCGTAGCCAAGGACCTGTCACCAGCAGAGCTTGAAAAAGTTGCCCTTGCGGACGAAAAAGTCCAAGCTGAAATCGCTGGTCAAACAGTGGTGAAGGTGATTACGGTTCCGAATAAATTAGTTAATATTGTAGTGAAATAATAATATGAAAACGACTTCCGTAGGGGAGGTCGTTTCAGACTGAAGACAAAGTCGTTAGAATTGTATTTCTAACGGCTTTTTCATATGTAAAGTAGTATAATAGAGTTAGGAATAAAGAGAACGCTTAGAAGGAGAATCGCTATGTT
>NZ_POIZ01000043.1 GCF_002960425.1 Streptococcus suis | reverse complement strand
CACTTGCATGTATTAGGCACGCCGCCAGCGTTCGTCCTGAGCCAGGATCAAACTCTCATAAAAAGTTTTGATTCAAACTCAAGCTATTGCTAGCTTTCCGTTTTATTGTTTTTCGTTATTGACGATTTATCCTAGATAAATCACCCTGCACGTTTGGTTCGTCTTCTTTAATTTTCAAAGGCCTTGTTCACTGCCGCGCTCTCGCGACAACTATCTTAGTTTATCATTTCTTCAACTGTTTGTCAACACTTTTTTGAAACTTTTTTTGTTTCTTTTTTCAGTGTTGTGTCTCAGATTTGACAACTCAATTATTCTATCATCTTCATTCAACCTTGTCAACACTTTTTTGAAATCTTTTTTTCATTTCTTTCTGTCAACGCAATCTCAAAAGACAACTCATTTATTCTATCATCGCATTGTGTGTTTGTCAACACTTTTTTGTTCAATTTTTTTAAAAGAAGCAAAGTAAAACTTCCATTGTGGCTCTACCTTGCTTCTTGATTATAATGAACATTTTATAATAACTGATTTATCGAAATTCTTTTAAATGAATTTGTAATTCACGTATCATTTCCCGGCGACCATTGAAACATTGTCCGCTAATTAATTTTTCATATTTATCGAGTTGATCCTTGCTTAGATTTTTCCGATAGTCTCTCAAGGCACCTCTCAACATTAATAGTTCATCGTTTATCAAGCCTGGTGATTGTATGGCGTGAGATAATTCATGAATATCTTCATGTGGCATACGATCAAACTTGCGTTTTTGACTTTCCTGCTTGCGAATATGATCCTTGATTCGATTTCTAAACTTGACTTTGAAATAACAATACAATTGAACTTGTTCATCAACTAACCACGGTTCTTCTTCCAATAATTCAAACAAGGTCATCATTCCTTCTTGTTCCCAATCATCGCGATCCCATAGTTTAATGTAAAACTCTTTTCGAGCCTTGGTTACAATGCCTTTGACGCTTGCGTACACTTTTTCGAATTCCATTACTTAATCTCCTTTGGTTGATGGGTTAAGTTTATCGAAAAGTGTTGGCTTTCTACAGGACATTTTTGTCTTGTAGACTCTAAATCAAGGTGATTTACTATGGATACTTTATGACAAGACGGATATTTTGTTTTATGCGCTGTTTTTTTATTTCAGATAATTGTTCTACATTAGGTACTTCCTTTTATTAATAATGTTGATGCAACTTGACATGAGTGTTTTTAATAAGGATATCTCAAATGGATTTTTTCTCCTTATTTTTTAGCACCCTGCAATTAAGAATTTTGCATCTTTTTTTGAATGTATATTATACCGCAGTTGCATACTGTGCTTTGATTAGGATTTTGAACTTTCTATTTTTCTTAGTTCAAAATATATGGCTTTTCACTCTTCTTGATCTATTTCTTATTATCTTTAATAACCACAAAGCCCTCACTAAGTATCTAATCTTAATGAGGGCTTGTGATCATTATGTGACTTTTAGTCCGTCACGCTCCGTAAGGTGCGTGACAAATAAACCACCCGCTATGCGGGTGCGCGACGAAGGTTATACCAAAAAAACTCCAAACGCGATACAATAAAGGTGTTCAAGCCTATTGTAAAGCGAGAGGAGAAAAGTATGGCACAAAAGGCACATAGTTTATCACATACAAAGTGGTTATGTAAGTACCACATTGTCTTCACACCTAAGTATAGACGAAAAATCATCTATAATCAATATCGAAGTAGCTTGGGAGAAATATTCCGACGTTTGTGTAGTTATAAAGGCGTAGAAATTATCGAAGGACATCTGATGCCGGATCATGTTCATATGTTAGTCAGTATTCCTCCGAGGTTAAGTGTATCAAGCTTTATGGGTTATTTAAAAGGTAAGAGTGCTCTTATGATGTTTGATAAACACGCCAATCTCAAATATAAATTTGGCAATCGTCATTTCTGGGCAGAGGGATATTATGTAAGTACAGTTGGACTTAATGAAGCCACAATTAAGAAGTATATTCAAGAGCAAGAAAAGCATGATATAGCACTTGATAAATTGAGTGTAAAAGAGTATGAAGATCCCTTTAGGGATAATGGCAAGTAGTACGAATGCCTCTTTAAGAGGCTAGTGACGAGTCAAAAGCAGTGAGGCTTGAACAAAGTGAAAGCCAGCGTCTTTAGGCGCTGGCTGGTGATGTGGGCTTATAGCCCTTGTTCAAACCACCCGTTTGACGGGTGGTCATGATTTTATTAGTTTGATAGCAAAAATTGTAGATGTCATACTCAAAGTATTTTTATATTACTCTTTTGTATTTATCTTCTCTTTTACTTCTTCGTAAGAAAGGGGATGAACATCCTCGTCATCTTGTTCAATACTCTCTGGCATTTTGCCTGTTTCATATAGAGATTTAATTTGAACACTATCGAGAGTTTCGTATTTAAGCAAGGCTTCTGCGATTAGTTTATGAGTTTCGCGATTAGACTGAATAATTTCAGCCGCTTTGTTGCGAGCTTCATTCAGCAAATCACGGACTTCGTTGTCTAATTCATAGGCAGTTTGTTCTGATATGTGTTTATGAGTTGTTTGTCCACCAAACATAGCATGACTACCTTCATACTGCATTGGTCCCATTTTTTCACTCATACCATATTCTGCAACCATAGCACGCGCCATCTGTGTCGCTTGTTCAAAGTCATTTGAGGCACCTGTTGTTTGGGTATTGAAAATAATTTCTTCTGCAACACGTCCCCCCATAAGACCAGCCAATTGCTCTTTCATGTCTTCTTTAGATAGGAGCATTTGGTCTTCTTTTGGAAGGGCAATCATGTAACCACCAGCGCGACCACGTGGTACAATAGTAACTTTATGAACTTCACGCGCATTTGACAAGACAAGGCCAACAATCGTATGACCAGCTTCATGGTAGGCAACGATCTCACGTTCTTTAGCTGAAATTTGGCGGTCTTTCTTAGAAGGTCCTGCAATGACACGGTCTTCTGCTTCATCGATATCTGAAGCATCAATGACAGTTTTGTTTCGACGTGCGGCTACAAGGGCTGCTTCGTTGAGAACGTTCTCTAAATCAGCACCAACAAATCCTGGTGTTTGTTGTGCTACTAATTTCAAATCTACATCTGCTGCTAGTGGTTTATTCTTCGCGTGAACTTTTAGGATTGCTTCGCGACCCTTGACATCTGGACGACCAACCAAGACTTTACGGTCAAAACGTCCCGGACGAAGAAGGGCTGGATCTAAAACATCACTACGGTTGGTTGCGGCAATGACGATAATCCCTTCGTTGCCTTCAAATCCATCCATTTCAATTAAGAGTTGGTTAAGGGTTTGTTCACGTTCGTCATTACCACCACCCATGCCGACACCACGTTGGCGACCGACAGCATCGATTTCATCGATGAAAATGATAGCTGGTGCTGCTTTTTTTGCATCTTCAAACAGTGAACGAACACGACTAGCTCCGACACCGACAAACATTTCAACGAAATCAGAACCAGAAATCGAGAAGAATGGAACACCTGCTTCACCTGCTACAGCTTTTGCCAAAAGAGTTTTACCTGTTCCTGGAGGTCCCTCTAATAAGACACCTGCTGGAATACGGGCACCAAGCTTGGTAAAGCGTTTAGGATCTTTCAAAAACTCTACCACTTCTACCAGTTCTTGTTTTTCTTCTTCTGCACCTGCGACATCTGAGAAACGAACTTTGATATTGCTTTGCTCAAGAGCTTTTGCTTTGTTTCGTCCAAAGTTCATTGCTCCTCGAGCTCCGCCACCACCTTGGTTCATCATCATCATGAAGAATACACCTACAATTACAAGTGGTAACAAATTAAAGATGATATTTAACCATAGTCCATTAGAACTTTCTGGTTTAATGGTTACCTTAACACCATTTTCATTTGCTAGGGTTTGTAATTCTGATAAATTTGTTTCAGATGGTAGAATAAGCGATTTGAAGTTTTTATAGGTAACAGTATTTGACACTTGGAATAGCTTAATAGAAGAAGCTAGTTCATCCTTGGCTGTCTGCTCTGTCTTGTACTTACCAGTAATTTCAATAACACTTGAATCTGGTTGATAAGTCAATTCTGAAACGTTATTATTCTTAAGCTCGGTAATAACTTGTGAATAGCTGATTTCTTGAGTCGCAACCTGTTGACCTGCATTAAAAAATTGGAATGCTGTAAGGATGGTCGCGATGACAAGAATAATGAGAAAAGGATTTCTTATAAATCCTTTATTTGGTTGATTGTTCATAATATAGTAGGAAACCTTTTTCTATTTTGTATAAACTTCCTCTTTTAGTACACCAACGTAAGGAAGGTTACGATAGTTTTCATCGTAGTCTAATCCAAAGCCAACTACAAATTCATTTGGAATAGTGAAGCAAGTATAGTCTGGCTCAATTTCAACTACACGACCTTCTGGTTTATCAAGTAATGTAGCAATCTTGATTGAAGCTGCTTGACGGAATGCAAAAAGCTCTTTCAATTCCTTCAAGGTACGACCAGTATCAATAATATCCTCAACAAAGATAATATGACGACCAGCAACACTGTTATCTAAATCTTTGATGATTTTAACTGTTCCGCTACTCTCCGTACCACCATGATAGCTTGAAACAACCATATAATCCGTTTCGATATGCGCATCAATATGCTTCATCAATTCTGCCATAAATGGAATAGAACCTTTTAAAATTCCAACAAGAATAGGGTTCTTATCTGCGTAATCGTTTGCTAGAATTTGCCCAAGTTCTTTACATTTTGCAACAATTTCTTCTTCTGAAACAAGAATTTTCTTAATATCTTTGTCCAACATAGTTGTTCTACTCTTTCATTTTAATATATAAGGTAGCTTTGATTATATCATTTTTTATTGATTTACTCAAATCACTGCTAGCAAGATTGGCAATTCCATAAATTTCACCAGCTTGTTCAATAATAATGGCCTCTTGTCGTACTTGTTGAGGTATTTTATTGTCAATAAACCAGCGGCGAACTTTTTTATTCACACCATTTATCAGGATAGTATCTCCTGCCTGCCTACCCCGCAATCGAATCGGAACCTCACTTGGAAAATGTAAAATCTGCTCAGCATTTTCAAGGGGGTGATTGAGTGAAAAAATGTAAGAACCATAAGAAAAAATACCTTCTGATTCTACCATGACTGGCTCTTTTTGCTCATCCGTCTGAGGTCCTATTTTATAAATCTTGAAACTATCATACTCTTTCTCTAAAATATAATCATTTTTTAATAGATGTCTATAATTCGCTTTTGATTGCAAAATATGAAGGAGCTCATTAAATTGCGGACGTGATAGTTGCAAATCAGAGAATTTCTCTACATACTCCTCTAGCAGATAAGTCTGTACAGCCTGGGTCTGCTGTCGAAAACTTGTCAAATCTGTTACAGATAAATGGTTAGTTAAATCTCGCAAAGCCTGTAATAAATTACTGGTATCATCTGCAAGGTTGTTGAGAGCAAGTTCAACTTTAGGATTTTCCTGTTTTAACTGTGGGAGATACCTGTTTCGAATTCTATTTCTAAAATAGTTCAAACTTTGATTGCTAGCATCTTCAAAATGAAACACAGTGTCAAAGTCAGACTTTTTAAAAGACAGAAGTGGTCGAATGAGTTCTCCGCCTGCAAAGGTCTGGATAGGCTGAATGGCAGACAAATGACGTAAGCGACTTCCTCGAATCAAACGCATCAAAACTGTCTCTGCTTGGTCATCAGCATGGTGGGCTGTTACCAGTGCGGTGTACCCTTCCTGCTCCATGATTTTCGCAAAGAATGCGTAACGCCATTTCCTCGCTGCTTCTTCTGAAAAAGTTCCTTCAAAATGTGATAGAAAGAATGGAACCTTGCTATCCTCTGCTAACTGCCTGAGGTAGCTTTCCTCACTAACAGATTCCTCTCTTTGTCCATGGTTAACATGGGCAAGTCCCAGAGAAATCCCCAATTCTTGTCGACATTGGTCTAAAAGATGAAACAAATTCATGGAATCCAAACCACCTGATACAGCCACAAGAACTTTCTCATGCTTATCAAAAAAGTGACCTTCCCGTGTCACTTTTAAAAATCTATTTTTCATTTACTTTAAAATCCCGTAAATATCATTTGCAATTTGCGTAATCTCATCATAGCTTGATTTATCTGTAAAGATGGATAAAACAAACGGAGATTCTGTATAGACAATGGCCACGTCATGTTTGACATCGTCCGCATCACCAATTTTATGGGCCACTGGAACGGCAATATCCTTTGAAATACGCTGATTATCGAATTGCGTTGACAGAAGGCTTTCTAAAACGTAGCCTTCTTGTTCATACAAGGCTTCCATCATTGTTCCCGCAACTTCTGCCGTTGTTTCACGTGTAACCATATCCCACTTACTGTCTGTAACATCTGTGATAATTTGTTCAAAATCCTTATCAAATCTATGTGTCACATAATAAGAAAGTAAATTACTGGCTACATTATCTGACTCTTTAGCAGTCTTGTTAATCAATTCTTCCAGTGAATATTCCTTATTATCTGGTGTTTTTGATAGAGAACCGCTACCACCAACGACATAAGCACCTGGAAATACCATAGATTCTGCTGTATATTTGACTTTCGTTGTCAAATCAATCTGACCAGCATTGATTTGCTCCTGAACATAGTAAAGGATCGGTAATTTAGCAATACTAGCAGAATAAAACACCTTATCTTGATTAAGACCCGCTGACTGACCAGTTGAAAGTTGCTTAACATATATTCCGATGTTGTTTTTAGAATATTTCTGTGTAAGCAAGGCTTGAACAGCTTCCATTCTATTGTCAACTGTAGACAAATCATCCATAGCAATCCAGCCCTTGTCTGCGACATAAGCAAAGTCACCTATTGGCGTAGTAGAAATTTTAGAAATGGTAACTGCTTGATAAGCCTGTATATCTGTTTTGACTTCCTTGGCTTGATTTGCTATCGGAGAAGATAGAACAGTAAGATTTTTATTTGTCCAGTAGGTCTGCTCAACAAAAGTTTCTGTTAAAACGACGTCATCAAATAATTTATTGGTATCTGCCACAATATAGGAAGCATTATCAATCTGAAAAACCAACTCTTTTTTGGAATTCACATTCACATCTGTGATGGAAAAATCCTGATTTGGTTTCAACTGACCTACTATTTGTGTCAATTCTAGGTCAGAATAAAGATTTTCAACTTGAAACACATTTGGATTTTGAGGGATAGTCTGAAAATACTGGTCATATACTGTCTGAGTCAATTCATATTCTTCTTGTGCTGTGAGTTTAAACGGTATTTCTGTACTATCAACCACCTGCCATCCAAATAAAACTGGCAATAACCATACGAGCAGTTTCTTCTGCATACTCCCTCCCTTCTATAAATCCTTTTCCTCTAATTTCAATTCCTGATTTTTTTGAGACAACTCTTCCAACTTCTCTTCCGAATGCTGTAGAAATTGCTCTACAATTTTAAAAATAGAATCTGTCATTTTGGTAACCCTGGAATATTGTAGACAAATTCCCCTTCTTTAGAGTATTGGTATTTGGCACGAACATATTTGGCAGCGTAATCTTCATTCTTTAATTTCGTAACCATTTCAGCTACTTGTTTTTGCTCTTTGGTCAATTCATCATAGTTTTTTTCTAATTCAGCTAACTTCTTTTCCTGTTGCTGAATAGTTGTATAGGTCACCACCAGATTATAGGCTGGCAACATAAATAAAAAGATAACCAAAACCAAAATAGCAGCCATGAAACGATTTTTCTGCTGACGCTCTGCCAATTTATTCTGAGATTTTGCACGTTCCGATTGAATAAAGGCATTATTCAACTGCAGGATTTTAGATTTTCTCATCTGCTTCTATCCTTTTTTCACTGACAATTTCATACATTTTCAGTGCATCTTCTTTTTTTGTAGAATCTTTCATTTCAAGGACTTTTACAGTTAGCAACTTATTGCCGAATTGGATTTCAACTTGATCATCAACTTTCAAATCTGTTGAAGATTTAGCCAAAATACCATTAACTTTTATTCTTCCCTTGTCAGCTACTTCCTTTGCAACTGTCCGACGCTTGATAATGCGAGAAACTTTTAAATATTTATCTAGTCTCATAAACTTACCTCAACTATATATTTTACCATTTTTTCATCTAATTGAGAAATTTATTCTGCCTTTCTGGTCTTGATTTCTTGTAACTTCTCCGCAAAAGAAATCAATTCTTCAATAATTTCAAAGTCTTTTTTCTGTTGAATGTTAAACACAACAGCTAGCTTTCCTTTATTTTCCGTTATCTGAGCTTTCAAATTCGTAGCAGATAGTGCTTCAAAGTAATCTTGCGTTAGGAAAATTTGACCAGCCATAGGTTCGAATGTCACTGTCACTTGATGTTGTCGTCTAAGAACTGTATGACAGAACACTTGATCTAAAAATGACTTCAATAGACCGATTTCAAGCAAGTAGGCTACTACATCAGGATACTCTCCAAAACGGTCCATCAATTCTTCCTGTAAATCTTGATAGTTTACACGGCTGTCAATGTTCTTGATACGCTTGTAAATTTCAATTTTTTGTCGCTGATCTCCAATATAATCACTCGGTAAGTAAGCATCAATCTGTAAATTAACCTCTGAATTGCTTTTCTGACGTTGAGCTGCCTTACCTTGTTTTTCTAAGATAGCTTGTTCTAAAAGTTGAGAATAGAGTTCGTAACCAACTGAATCAATAAAGCCAGATTGGGCAGCTCCCAGGATATTTCCCGCACCGCGAATAGACAAATCTTGCATGGCAATCTTGAAACCTGATCCTAGTTCTGTAAAGCCCTTGATTGCCTCCAAACGTTTTTCAGCTACTTCTGTCAAGGACTTGTCTGGACGGTACATGAGATAGGCATAGGCAATCCGACTGGAACGACCAACACGTCCTCGAAGTTGATAGAGAGTTGACAGTCCCATGTGATCGGCATTTTCAATAAATAAGGTATTCGCATTTGGAATATCAACACCTGTTTCAATGATTGTTGTGGTCACTAGAATATCATACTCACCTTCTACAAAGGCATAAAGGGTATTTTCAAGCTGAATTTCCGACATTTGACCATGGACATAACTGATGCTAGCTTCTGGAACTAATTCTTTTAATTCCGAAACTTTTTGCTCAATGGTGTCAACTTTATTGTAAAGATAGTAAACCTGTCCTCCACGATCTATCTCACGAAGCATTGCATCTCGAATAACGGAAGGATTTGTTTCCATAACATAGGTTTGGACAGGATAGCGATTGGTCGGTGGCGTCTCAATTACTGATAAGTCGCGAATTCCCAACATAGACATTTGTAAGGTACGAGGAATTGGGGTTGCAGTCAAGGTCAGAACATCAATCTTCTTTTTTAATTCCTTCAAGCGTTCCTTATGCTTGACACCAAACCGTTGCTCTTCGTCAATGACCAGTAAACCTAAATCGGCAAAAATAACATCTTTTGATAGCAGGCGATGGGTACCAATCAAAATGTCAACTTGACCTTTTTTCAGCTTCTCTAGTGTTTTTTCCTGCTCTTTTTTTGTTTTAAAACGGCTCATGACGTCCACATTGACAGGAAATTCAGCAAATCGTTCTTGGAAATTAGCATAATGTTGCTGGGCTAAAACAGTCGTTGGAACAAGAATAGCTACTTGCTTGCCATCATTGACAGCTTTGAAGGCAGCCCGCATGGCTACTTCTGTCTTACCAAATCCAACATCTCCTACTAACAGGCGATCCATTGGAGAGTCTTTTTCCATATCCTTTTTAATTTCATCTATGGAGCGGAGTTGATCGTCAGTTTCCACATGTGTAAAGTAGTTGTCAAATTCAACTTGATTTTCATCATCCGGTGAAAAGGCAAAACCTTTCAACTGACTACGTTCAGCGTAAAGCTTAATCAAATCATCCGCAATATCCTCGACTTGTTTCTGAACCTTTTGTTTAGTACGCTGGAAACGACCATCGTTTAGTTTATTGACCTTTGGAGCTTTTCCATCAGACGCTAAGTATTTGGAAAGGAGATCAATCTGCTCTACAGGAATGGAAATACGATCGGAGTTTTGATATTGAACTGTCACATAATCACGGTGAATACCTGAAATTTCAATGGTTTCTATCCCTAAATACTGACCGATTCCGTGAACATGGTGAACAACATAGTCACCAACAGCTAGCTCACTATAGTCCTTAATGCGCTCAGCATTAGAAATGTTTGTTCTACGGACCTTACGCTTAATCTTTTTATTAAAAATCTCTTTTTCAGTAATGAGAACTAACTTCTCATCCATCAAATGAAATCCAGAAGCTAGCTGTCCAATGGTCACTTGTTGCTGACCTTCTACTAATTTATCCGATGAATAGGTAGGTAGCTGAATATCATACTCCTGTAAAGATTTTTGTAAAGTCTGTAAACTCGCTTCAGAACTTGCTTGAATAATGACTGTATTCTTCGATTTAGCATACCGAGTTAGTTCTTCTTTCAATAAGGGAATTTGATGGAAAAATTCCTGCATAGGATGTTGGGTAAATTGATAGAGGGCATCAAATTTTACATTTCCCAACCCCTTTTGAAAACTTGAAAAGAAGGTGGCAGGTTTATATTTTCTTAATTCCGAATAGGTAGATGCAAAATAGTTTAAACTTGACACTGATTTACCCTTTTGTAAATCATCTGTCAATAACTCTGCTGATTCTTTTTCGAATTGAGCCTGCTTATCAGCGATTTTATGAAAATCATCCAAAAATAAGGGGGATCCCTTTGGCAAATAATCTAGCAATGTCCAAGATTGTTCATATAAAAATGATAGAAATTTTCGTAAATCGGGATGACGATATTCTGTTTGCATATCCGCCAAAACTTCCCGTAAATAAGACTGCTGCTCTTCTATATGCGATTGTTCTATAGCTGTTTCAATACTACTGCAGGCACGTTCATAGTCAGTAGCTGTCAAAAGAATATCCGATGCTGGAGCAATGCTGATGCTATCCAAATTTTCTAAAGATTTTTGACTGTCGACATCAAAGATACGAATGCCATCAATCTCATCTCCAAAAAATTCTAAACGATAGGGAGCCTCAGCTTGCATATCAAAAACATCTAGGATGTCTCCTCGTTGGCTAAATTCTCCTTGAGTTAAAACTCGTGAAACCTTTTTATAGCCTGTATTGACAAGTTTCTTTACAAGACTGTCAACTTCTATTTCTTGACCAACCTCAATTTGAATCTTTGACTGTTTGAAAATTTCTGGATTTGGTAAAAGTACCCTACATGCAGCCATGCTGACAACTAGAACTCCTGACTGAGTTGGATCAGTCAGAAAATTCAAGCTATCAATTCTTGACTGCGTTCGTTCCTTAGAAGCGAAAACAAACTCTGCAATCGGACTATCATCTGTAAAGAAGTTGTAAACATTCTCACTACCTATAATGGCTGATAAATCTGTAGCCAACCTCTCCGCTTCATTCTGACTAGCCGTTACAATCATTATTTTCTCAGCCAAACTATCATAGGCAGTCGCCATGACTAATGACTTACTGGTTCCAGACAATCCTAATAGTAACTGACGTGTTGATTTGTTTAAACCAGACTGCCATTGATTGATCTGCTTGTTCTTGTGAAGTATATCTAGTATATTCATTAGCCATTAAACTTTCTCATAATGGTATCAAAATCATCTTCTTCCAAATAGAAGTTGACAGCCTTGTCAAGTTTATCTAGTGCTAAGTCGATTTCAATACGGTCTTCTGTGTCAAATCCTGATAGTACATGGTTGACAACACTCATTTTTCCTTTTGGTCGTCCAATACCAATCTTGATACGGTCAAATTCCTGTGTGCCAATATGCTTAACAATGGACTTAATCCCATTGTGGCCACCTGCCGAACCTTTTTGTCGGAAACGGATTTTTCCTACTGCCATGTCCAAATCGTCGTAAGCCACCAAGATATCCTTTTCATCCAAACCATAGTAGGCCATCAAGGCATGGACTGCCTTGCCTGATTCGTTCATGAAGGTGGTTGGTTTGACCAGGTAAATTTTTTCACCGTCAATAAAGGTTGTGGCAATATCTGCTTGGAAAATCTTGTCATGACTAAAAGTCACATTTTCACGCTTGGCAATCTTATCCAACAACATAAAGCCGACATTGTGCTTAGTTTCAAAATAGCGGTCCCCAGGATTTCCTAGGCCGATAATCAATCGTGTCATTTTTTCTCCTTAAATACCAAAAGGCTGGAAAATACTTTCCAACCTGATTGCCTATTATACGTTGAAGCGGAACTCCATGATGTCCCCATCTTGAACAACGTACTCTTTTCCTTCCTCACGAAGGCGTCCTGCTTCTTTAACAGCCTTCTCAGATCCGTAGGTCATCAAATCATCATAGGACATAGTTACCGCACGGATAAAGCCTTTTTCAAAGTCTGAATGGATGATACCAGCGGCTTGTGGAGCCTTGATTCCACGCTTGAAAGTCCAGGCACGAACTTCTTTTTCCCCTGCTGTAAAGTAGGTGCCAAGTCCAAGCAAGTGGTAGGCTGCACGTGTTAATTTGTCCACGCCAGATTCTGTTAAACCAAGGGCTTCCAAAAACTCACCCTTATCTTCATCGTCAAGTTCTGAAATTTCTTCTTCAGCACGCGCAGAAATCACCACCACTTCTGCATTTTCTGTTGCCGCAAAGTCACGGATTTGCTGAACATAGCTGATAGAGTCAGGATCTGCTACCTTGTCTTCATCGACGTTGGCAACATAGAGGACTGGCTTAGTGGTCAAGAGGAAGAGTTGCTTAACGATTTTTTGTTCTTCATCTGTGAAGTCAACTGTACGAGCAGATTTTCCGTCTTCTAGGACAGGTTTGATTTTTTCAAGGACTGCAAATTCTGCGACAGAGTCCTTGTCTTTTTGCGTACGGGCCATTTTTTCTACACGGGCATAGCGTTTGTTAATACTCTCTAGGTCCGCCAAAATCAATTCTAGGTTAATGGTGTCAATATCTGCGATTGGATCCACAAAGGCGTCTTCACGGCCTTGTTCACGCATAACATTTTCATCATCAAAAGCACGCACCACGTGGACAATGGCATCAACTTCGCGGATATTGGCCAAGAATTTATTTCCAAGCCCCTCACCTTTAGAAGCACCTTTTACGATACCAGCAATATCGGTAAATTCAAAAGTGGTTGGAACTGTCTTTTTAGGGGTGATGAGCTCTGTCAACTTCTGCAAACGCTCATCTGGCACTTCTACCATGCCGACGTTTGGATCAATGGTCGCGAAAGGATAGTTGGCAGCTTCTGCTCCTGCCTTGGTAATTGCGTTAAATAGGGTTGATTTACCAACGTTTGGCAAACCGACGATTCCTGCTGTTAAAGCCATGTTTTTTACTCTCCAATTAAAAATTCAATCATGACTATTATAGCAGAAAAATAGAGAAAAAGCTTGCCGATTGGCAAGCTTCGTTAAAAATAATGCTTAATAAACATTGCACATAAGAAGACAATGAAAAAAAGAATGAGAAAGACAAAATCTCCTCTTGTAAGAGGTCGTTTGGATTCTTCGTTCAAGTATTCCCAAACATTCATTTTTCCTCGTTGTTCCACCACAATTTCCTTCTCAGGTTCTTTTCTTAAAACCAGATAATCCAGACTGACACCAAAAATTTCTGCCAGCTGGACCAGTTTGTCGATGTCTGGCGTTGCTTCACCATTTTCCCATTTGGAAACAGCCTGACGGGAAATATAGAGTTTCTCTGCTAAGTCATCTTGAGACAAATTTTGACCAGTACGTAACTTTTTAATTTGCTGTGCTAACTGATTCATGGTCATGTCCTCCTCTTTTTTCTAAGTCTATTATAGTTTAGAAAGGAACAGTTGACTAGCACTTTTTAGGAAAAATTCGCAACCAGCAGTTGCAAACTGTCAACTAGGCTTCGCTCGGCAGCACTTGTTTCATTTTTCGTTCAAAATCATGCCGGCTCATCATAACCACATGGTCACAGTTGCTACAACGGATTTTGATATCCGCGCCTAGGCGGATAACCTCCCATTTATTGGCCTTCTTGCCGGTCGATTTGATGACACAGGCATGGGGCTTTTTCATTTCGACAAATGATCCTAATTGGTACATAGATACTCCTTTAGTCCTATTTCTTTCAGTATAACATAAAAACGGCTAGGCTAGCCGTTTATGATTAAATTAGTTTGTCCGAACCGGTGTGACTAATTGAACGAGGTCATCCCCTTCGCTATTTGGTACCACTGTAAATGGACGGACTGATGAGATAAAGCTGATTTTGACCTGCTCACTATTTGTAGCCTTCAAGGCTTCGATCAAGTAAGTCGGGTTAAAACTAATCACCAAATCTTCACCTGTCACTTCTAAGGTGTCTAATTCTTCATTTACACGACCGACCTCTGGAGAGTTTACATGAGCTGTGACAATATTGTTGGCAATCTCAAGTTTCACTGTACCATTTTGTGTCGCATTGGAAAGCAGACGGGCACGTTCCATCGAATGACGGAGATTGGCTGTGTCAAATACAGCAACTGTTTTGAATTCTGTTGGAATCAGGCGATCTGTATCTGGATAGGTTCCTTCAAGCAAACGTGTATAGAAGCTAATATGCTCGCTTCTGAAAAGAATTTGATTGTTTGAGAAGAATACTTCCACAGTTTCAATATCATCTGTGAAAACAACTGTAAATTCGCGAAGAGAACGGCTTGGGATCACCACGTTAAAGTCATCGCCTGCTTTTTCAAGAACCAATTTACGTTGGCTCATACGGTGTGAATCTGTGGCAACTGTTTTTAGATTTTTATTATCTGTCAAAACAAAGTGAACACCGGTTAGTATTGGGCGACTTTCTTGCAAGGAAGCTGCAAAGGCTGTTTCGTTGATAGTTTGTTTGAGTACTTTTGTTTCTAGGACCAAAGGTTTTGAAGTCGGTACTTCTTGTAGACGAGGATACTGTTCAGCATCTTTCCCCTTTAGGGTGATTTCTGACTTACCGCTTGTTAATACAACTTGCTTTTGTTCAATTTCATTAAAATCAAGTACGACATCAGGTAGGCTAGAAACCACATTGATAAAGAATCCAGCTTCTAAAAGAATGGCACCTGGAGAAGTTATCAACAGACCTGCGTTTTCATCCTGAGTAGAAATAAAATGTTCGATAGAAATTTGTCCATTGGAACCTGTTAAGGTAATTCCATCACTAGTTACTGTAATTTTAACTGTTGAAAGAATTGGAATAGCATTTTTTGTGCTGATTGCTCGCTTGGTTGTATTCAGTGCTTGGAGAAATACATTTTTGTTGATTGAAAATTGAATCATGGAAACTCCTTTATTTATTATTTATAAGGTTAGTAGTAGTAGTAGGCCCTGTGTATTCTGTGGAAAAGTGGCTCAAATCCTTTTTCTTTAAGAAAAATCGCTTGTTCACAACTTGTGGAAAAATAGACGTATTTTTAAAAACTTATACACAGGCTAGCGAATTTTATTTTTGATGCTGGTAATTTCAATTTCTAAATTATCATCGTCCATTAGTAAGCTCTTAATCTTATTATAGGCGTGCATCACAGTCGTATGGTCACGATTACCAAATTCTCTACCGATTTTTGGTAGGGAATTATCTGTCATTTCACGGGCTAAAAACATAGCCACTTGTCGCGCGTGAACAATATGTTGGACGCGTTTTGACCCCTTTATTTCTTTCAGGCTAACTCCATAGAAATTTCCAACTTCTGTTTGGATTTTTTCAATCGGAATCACCATATTTTGAGGATTGGTTTGCTTTCTGGAGCGGATGGCTTCGGCAGCCACTTCTACTGTTATCTCAGACAGATTGCGCATGGTAGCCAGTAGGTTAATGTCTTTTAATGCTCCCTCAAGGTCACGGACATTGGAATCAAATTGACCTGCTAAGTAGGACAGGGTATCATTAGTGAAATCATAGGGGAAAGCCTCACATTTATTGCGTAAAATGGCAATACGGGTTTCAAAGTCAGGAGGTGTGATTTCACTCGTTAAGCCCCATTTAAAGCGAGTCACTAACCGTTCTTCAAGGTTGTCCAGATAGTCTGGGTTACGATCACTGGTCAGAACAATCTGCTTATTTTTTTGGTGGAGTGCATTGAAAGTATGAAAGAATTCTTCTTGTGTGGTTTCCTTTTTTTGAATGGATTGGATATCATCAATCAGAAGTAAATCAAGATTACGGTAGGTTTCCTTGAATTGCTTCATCTTGTTTAACCGCATGTGCTCCAATAATTCATTGATAAAGGTTTCAGATGAAACATATTTGATTCTTGCATGAGGATTGTCTGCTAGGACCTTATTACCGATTGCATTTAGAATATGAGTTTTCCCTAAACCAGGTCCACCAAATATAAAGAGCGGATTATAGAGCTCTCCTAAGTTATCAGAAACAGCCAATGCTGCTGCCTTGGCCCAATGATTGTTATCTCCTTGGACAAAATTTGAAAAGGTATATTGGGGCTTTATATCAGAATGGACAGGTTGCAGTACCTCTTCTACCATATCAGTTCTTGAAACTGGCTTAGAAGGTTTGTATGGAGTTCTGTTAGTAGGAATTACGTCAGTTACTTCCTCTGTAAATTGATAACGAGTAGTTAGTGGTTCACCGAAAATCTCAAAACTAGCCGCAATCATCAACTCTTCAAAGTTTGTTTCCCAGAAATCTTTTTTAAAGGGACGATTTAAGAAAATAGTGGCTACTTGTTGTTCAATACTCAGTAATTTTGCATCTGCAACGTAAAAATCATAAATAGAAGCTTTGAAACTTGCTTGGACCAGTTCGATAAATCGTTGCCAGAATTGTTGTTCTTTGTTCATAATTTCCTCCTCTCATTTTCTATTGGTTAGACTAGTGTACCATAAAAAGCAAAAGTTTTCCACAGATACTTTTTAAAATCCACACTGTTAAGAAAAGTTTTCCACAGGATGTGAATAAAAGCTAGAACCTGTGTAGATTCTAGCTTTTTATCGTTAATGCTTTGTGGAAAAAGGTGTTTATTCGAAAATTCTATAAACAGGCTTATTTTAAATTGTTGATAATTCGTTCAAATTCTTCCAGGTTGTTAAAGTGAATTCGGATTTCTCCACTGCCATTTTTTTTCTGAAGAATGTTTGTCGTGGTTCCAAGTAGCTGGTTGAGCACTCCTTCTTGTTCCTTTATAAATTGATTTTTAGGTTTTGATCTTGTTTTTTTACTTTTCTTCTTAGATAGGGTGTTTTCAAGTTCTCGGACAGTCAAATCTTTTTCGATGATTGCATGAAGCCACTCAGCTTGTTTTTCCTCTGAAAATGCAATGAGCTGACGCGCGTGCCCTTGTGAAATTTTTCCTTCTTTAAGAGCTTCTTGAGTTTGTTCTGAAAGATTTAGTAATCGAAGGAGGTTGCTGATATAGGGACGTGATTTTCCCATAATCTGAGCGATTTCGTCATGTGTCAGGCCCTTGCTAATGAGTTTCTGATAGGAAGTGGCCTCTTCTATTGGATTTAAGTCTGAACGCTGTAAATTTTCAATGATTGCCTGATAGAGCAAGTCATCATCGCTTAATTCTTTTACAATAGCAGGAATTTCTGTCATTCCTGCTAGTTGACTGGCTCTCCATCTTCTTTCACCTGCTAGGAGTTCATAACCAATAATAGATGACTTCCTTACGATAATCGGTTGAATTAGACCATTTTCTTTGATAGATTGCGCCAGCTCTTCTAACTTCTCTTCATCAAAATGAATTCTAGGTTGGTAGGGATTGGGTTGGATATCTGAAATGTTTATAATACGTAGTTCTTCCATATAGGCCTATTTTAGCAAAAAAAAACAGACTTTACAATCTTGTAAAGTCTACTTTGTTTTATTTTTACTGTAGTTGATCTGTAGAGTGTGTCAACTTGATGTCAACTGTCTGTTTCTTATTGTTTCTATAGTAGGTAATAGTAATTGTATCCCCAACCTGGTGCTTGTAAAGGGCACTCTGTAAATCACTCTTGTTTTCGATAGTTTCTCCGTCAATATCTGTAATTACATCGTAGGTTTCGAATTTTCCATCTGCAGGAAGTCCAGCTTGTGTAGAAACAACGATGACACCAGATGTCAAATCAGTATTAGTTAGACCGGCTTTTTCGAGTT
The DNA here is from genome assembly GCF_002960425.1 of Streptococcus suis. Lineage (GTDB taxonomy): Bacteria > Bacillota > Bacilli > Lactobacillales > Streptococcaceae > Streptococcus > Streptococcus suis_S. Next base: position 58,744 of record NZ_POIZ01000043.1, on the reverse strand, counting down.
GACTGGTTGACAAATCTGTCAAGTTAACCATGTGAACGCCGAGGGCAGGACGACTGACCTTTCCATCTTTTTCAAGTTGATTGATAATGGATACGGCATCGTTTGAAGGAATTGCAAATCCCATCCCTTCAACTGCCACTCCAGAACTACTTAAAGAACTAGAGGTAATTTTGCTAGACGTAATCCCGATAACTTGACCTTGAATATTGATGAGTGGTCCACCGGAATTACCAGGGTTAATGGCTGTATCTGTCTGAATAGCATTGGTAGAAATGGTTTGCCCATCTTCAGACTGAGAGGTGACAGTCCGACTGAGACTGGATATAATTCCTTGTGTGACAGTATTTGCATAAACACTTCCCAATGGGCTACCGATGGCGATGGCTGTTTCACCAACTTTAATGGTGTCAGAGTCTGCGAATTCAGCTACTGCTGTCACCTTGTCTGCAGCGATTTTAATAACGGCTATGTCAGAATAGGTATCGGCTCCAACTAATTCCCCAGCTACTTTTTCTCCCGAAGCTAACAGAATATCAATTTTTTCTGCATTATTGATCACGTGGGTATTGGTTACAATATAGGCAGTGTTTCCATCTTTCTTATAGATAACACCAGACCCTTCCCCAGCTACTGCTAATTCGTCGGAACTAGCAATATTTCCAAAAATGGCACTTAGACTATTACTTGCTGCAGTTTGGTAATTGATAACGGAAACAACGGCGTTTTGCACCTTTTCAACTGCCTGAGTTGTAGAAGTTTCATTATCATATTGGACATTGCTGACGCTGGTAATAGCTGAGTTGGCTTGCTGGACCTGTGGTTGAAAGATAGATGCAGTCAACGCTCCAGCTAAACCGCCAACAAAACCAACTATAAATAGAATAGCAAATTTCAAATATTTTTTCATATAGAGGATTCTTTTCCTTTCTTACATTTTCCTTAAGATTACTCCTGCTTTCTTAATTATAGCTTAAAGTTTTCAAAAATCAATCCACAACCTGTGGATAACCACATGAATAATGTGAACAAACTCTGATTTTCTGAGATTTTTTCGGAATTAAGTCTACTAGAAGCCTGTGGATATGTTACAATATTTTTATGAAAATAAAATTGATTACCGTTGGAAAATTGAAAGAGAAATATCTCAAAGATGGGATAGCAGAATATAGTAAACGATTGGGTCGTTTTACCAAGTTGGAGCTGATTGAGTTTGCAGATGAAAAGACACCTGACAAGGCAAGTCAGGCCGAAAATGAACAAATATTGAAAAAAGAGGCTGAGCGAATTATGGCTAAAATCAGCGATCGTGATTATGTTATTGCTCTAGCTATTGAAGGTAAACAGTTTCCATCTGAGGAGTTCAGTAAGAAATTATCTGATATTACAGTGAGCGGCTATTCCGACATTACCTTTATCATTGGCGGTAGCCTAGGTTTGGATCCTCAAGTGAAGAAAAGAGCCAATTTACTGATGAGTTTTGGTCAACTAACCCTTCCTCATCAACTAATGAAATTGGTTCTTATCGAGCAAATTTATCGTGCTTTTATGATCCAACAAGGTAGTCCCTACCATAAATAGTTTCACGTGAAACAAGGAGTTAGAATGAATCAGAAAGATTATCGTGTTTTTGAAGGATTACGCGTAGCTTGTTCCTTGACCTTTATCAGTGGTTATCTCAATGCCTTTACCTATGTGACCCAAGGTGGACGTTTTGCAGGTGTACAATCTGGTAATGTGATCTCTCTTGCTTACTATATGGCCAAGGGAGATCTTGTTCAAGTAGTTAATTTTTGTATCCCTATTTTATTTTTTGTGTTTGGACAATTTTTCACCTATTTAGCCAGGAGGTATTTTGAAAAAAAATCTTGGTCCTGGCACTTTGGAAGTAGTCTCATTATGTTGATTTTCATCCTATTGACTATCTTCTTATCCCCTATTATGCCTGCTTATTTTACCATTGCAAGTTTGGCCTTTGTAGCTTCTATTCAGGTGGAAACCTTTAGAAGATTGAGAGGGGCACCCTATGCCAATGTTATGATGACTGGTAATGTAAAAAACGCAGCCTATCTGTGGTTTAAAGGTATGATTGAACAAGACGCAGAGCTGAAAAAGACAGGGAGAAATATTTTATTTACCATTATAGGATTTATGTTAGGTGTTATTATTGCAACCCAACTGTCTTTTCAATTTGAAGAATATGCCTTAATCGGAATTCTCATCCCTGTCCTTTATATCAATTATAAATTATGGCAAGAAAAAAGACCTATCTCACGATAGGTCAATATGATTCCAGCAGGATTCGAACCTGCGACCGTTCGCTTAGAAGGCGAATGCTCTATCCAGCTGAGCTATGGAACCTTAACTACTTTATTGTACATTAAACAACTAACTCTGTCAATACGGTAAAAATTTTTAAAAAAGTGTTGACAAAAAATAGGTGGTGTATTATACTAGTTATTGTTCTGAAAAATGGTCCGTTGGTCAAGGGGTTAAGACACCGCCTTTTCACGGCGGTAACACGGGTTCGAATCCCGTACGGACTATTCTTTCCGCCATAGCTCAGTCGGTAGAGCGCATGACTGTTAATCATGATGTCACAGGTTCGAGCCCTGTTGGCGGAGTAGATAAAGCATAGGAAACCTTGAGAAATCAAGGTTTTATTTTTTAAAATTAAAAAGAAAACATCTCAGTAATTCATTCATACTGAGATGTTTTTAGTATACTTGTGTTTAAAAATTTGGTAGCTAGTAAAAAGAATGAGAGCGCATATAGAAATAATGAAACCTAGGTAAAATCCTTGAGGTGTAAAGGTAAGAATTGCTTGTGCTTGTCCTGGCTTGACATCGATTTTCATAAAGCCCTTTTGAGCTCTATGAATTTTTACTGGCTTACCATCAATAGTTGCAGACCACCCCTTATCGTAAGGCAGAGTAAAAAGAAGTGATGCTTCATTCTCTGTTTCAAAATCAACAGTTACCTTATTTCCCTCAGCTTGTGTCACCACTTGCTTTTCTTTTAGAACAGTGGCAGCTTCTTGGAAAGCAAGTAAATCAATACGATAAAACTGTGGTTTATCGAAGGAAACTTGATTATTTTCAGGGAAATGGATGTCAACTTGGACTACCTGTTCTTCTGAAAAACTACCGATATTAAAGAAAGAAAAGGCATTATCCAGTGTAAATTCACTTGACTGATTATTGACAGTGATGACAACTTTCTTATGATTTTCATTTGAAAAAGTTATCTTTGGTAAATTGAGGTAAACCTGACTATTTGCAGGTACTGTTAAGGTGTAACTAATCTTAGCATTCGTTTCCTCACTTGCTTTATTCACAGTGATGCGATTTCCCAACTCTGTAGCATTTTGAACAGAGCTAATTGGAATGCTGTAGTAATATTTATGATTTAGTCCCGATAATTGATTGAGAAAATTGGTTTGGTTGTCAAGTGTGAGATTCGTAAACTTGACATCCTTGTAAACTTGATTAGTGAGAATAGCTAAACCTTGATTAAAACTACTTTCATAGAGATTGATGGTATCGGAACTTTTATAAAGTGAAAAACCAAATTTATTTGGATCAAGGGTTGCAAGATTATATTTTATACCAAATAAGCTATCAGCGATAATTGTATTGTTTTGATAGCGGAGGTTGAGGTTGGTTCCATCTGAACGGAAACCTAATTTATCTAGGACTGAGCTAGAAGCTCTATTACGGATAGAAGAAAATTGCGAAATACCATTGTAGTTATACTTCATACTATCGTTTCCAGTTTGTGGTAATAGTCGTTCAGTACGATAGAAACTAGTGTTATCAGATGTAGCAGTCTTTACAAGATTGTCAATATCTGTCAATTTTTCTTCATAATTGGAGCGACTAGGGAAATGCCACTCTTGAGATAATCCCTGTACCTGATAATGTGTATGGATACTGATTTCAAACAGCCCAAAGAGTAGGAAAATAGTAGCAATCCATTTAGCTGATAGTCGGTGACGAAATAGGAGTAAGAATAGAATACTGTATAGAATGAGAAATTCAAGTGTCAATAAGAAGTTGACATCTTCTAAGAATGCGTACTGTTCTCTAAAGAAAAAAGTCAGTAAGAAGCCTAGCGTTAGAAAAGCAATTACTCTATAGAAGTTTTTAAGGGAAATCTGCTTTAATCGGATGCTGGTTTCTGCAGCCAGATAGATGAGGACAGTAGATAAAACCCAGGCATATCGATAGAGAAACATATTTGGAGCATGCATTCCTTGCCAAAACAGGTTGAGAGGTTGTAAATAGAAGCTGGCCAGAATGGTTGCTAGTAATAGAGCATAAGATAGCTTTACACGCCATTTTATCTCTTTCAAAGTAAAGAATAGGATGGTCAGTAGAATTGGTAGTAAACCTACATAAATCATCGGAATTGAACCGAATTTTGTTGTATCAAAACTACCGACTAAATTCTTAGCAAAAAAGTCTAAATACCAAGAGTCTTCCGTTTTTAAGTTGACAATCTTTGTAAAGGTCTCTCCGTGCGTTTTTAAGTCTAAGTATGTAGGAAGCAACATGAATAGACTGCTAAGGGCGGATAGAATTGACACTACTGTAAAGTTAAGAAAAATCTTTATTCTTTGTTTCTCTAACCAAGATAATTGAACTAGCGTCCATAAGGTTAGAAAAATAGCAGTCATGTAACCGAAGTAATAGTTTTGGACAAATAGACAGGTCAAAGCTATATAGTAAATAATTTGATTTTTTCCTTCCATCAATCGATGTAGACCGAGAAGGATAATAGGAATGAGGATGAAGACATCTAGCCAGCTATTGATTTCTAGTTGACTGGTAGAGAAGCTCATCAAAGAGTAGGATGTAGACAGGAGAAGAGCCCAAACGCTATCTATTTTTTGATAAATCCCTTTTAAACTGTAATAGGTTGACAACCCTATCAATCCAAACTTGACAATAGTGACAAGATAGAGGGCGTCGGGCATGGATTGTAAATCAAAGAAGAATACAAGTGGGGAAAGGAAGGAGCCTAGATAGTAGGAGGATAGGGCATAGAAATTCAAACCTAGACCACTTGTAAAGGTATAAAAGAGAGAACCGTTCCCATGTAAAGTATTTCGTAAAGTTTGATTAAAGATAACATACTGATGAAAGCCATCACTGGCTAAAATAGTGGTGTCACTACCAAACCAAATACCTTGAAAGGCTAGGACAAGTGAAATAATGCCTAGAGGTATCAAAAAGGCTAGGAGATAATAAGTAGATTTTTTTTTAAAGATTGTTTTCATAGATTTAAAAGAAAAGGCGAATGAATCGCCTTTTTATTATGCTTTCCAAAGTTCTTGTACTTTAGCTTGTACTTCAGCGTTTTCCAAGAATTCGTCATAGGTTTCGTCAATACGGTCAATGACGCCATTTTTTGAAATAACGATGATGTGGTTAGCAAGTGTTTGGATAAATTCGTGGTCATGGCTAGCAAAGATGATAGACTCTTTGAAGGTTTTCAAACCATCGTTCAGACTGGAAATAGATTCCAAGTCTAAGTGGTTGGTTGGGTCATCCAATACCAAGACATTTGATTTGAGAAGCATGAGTTTTGACAACATCACGCGCACCTTTTCGCCCCCTGACAAGACGTTGACAGGTTTATTAACCTCATCGCCAGAGAAGAGCATGCGACCTAAGAAACCACGCAAGAAGGTATTGTCATCTTCTTCCTTGCTGGCAAATTGACGGAGCCAATCAAGGATAGATTCGTTTGTATCGAAGTCACGAGTATTGTCTTTTGGTAAGTAGGATTGACTAGTAGTGACACCCCACTTGACAGTACCTTCATATTCAATATCGCCCATAAGAGCACGGATAAGAGCAGTCGTTTGAATGTCATTTTGACCAATGAGAGCAGTCTTGTCACCTGGACGCAGGATAAAGCTGATATTGTCTAAGATTGTTTCACCGTCGATGACAACTTTCAAGTTTTCAACAGTCAAGAGGTCATTACCGATCTCACGTTCTGCCTTGAAGTTGATAAATGGATACTTACGGCTAGAAGGGATAATTTCTTCCAATTCGATTTTATCCAGCATCTTTTTACGTGAAGTGGCTTGCTTAGACTTTGAGGCATTGGCAGAAAAACGGGCAACGAATTCTTGCAACTCTTTGATTTTTTCTTCTGCTTTTGCGTTACGGTCTGCTTGCAAACGAGCAGCCAATTCACTGGATTGTTTCCAGAAGTCGTAGTTACCAACGAAAATCTTGATTTTTCCAAAGTCTAGGTCGGCCATGTGGGTACATACTTTGTTGAGGAAGTGGCGGTCGTGGGATACGACGATAACCGTATTTTCAAAGTCAATCAGGAAGTCTTCCAACCAGTTGATGGACTGAATATCCAAACCGTTGGTTGGCTCGTCCAAAAGAAGAACATCTGGTTTACCAAATAGTGCCTTAGCCAAGAGAACTTTGACCTTCTCACCGTTGGTCAATTCGCTCATGTTTTGGTAGTGGAGGTCTTCTGAAATGTTGAGGTTTTGGAGTAATTGTGAAGCTTCACTTTCAGCTTCCCAACCACCAAGTTCAGCAAACTCACCTTCTAATTCAGCGGCACGAACACCATCTTCATCAGAAAAATCTTCCTTCATGTAAATGGCATCTTTTTCTTTCATGATGCTGTAAAGTTGCTCATTCCCCATGATAACAACGTCAATCACGCGCTCATCTTCATAGTCGAAATGGTTCTGACGAAGAACAGATAAACGTTCATCTGGACCGAGTGAGATATGACCTGTTGATGGCTCGATGTCACCTGCAAGGATTTTCAAGAAAGTTGATTTACCAGCACCATTGGCACCAATCAATCCGTAGGTATTTCCTGCTGTAAACTTGATGTTGACATCGTCAAATAATTTGCGGTCGCTAAAGCGGAGCGACACATCTGATACTGTAAGCATAGTTTCTCCTCTATTTCTGTCTATTAGTTTTATTGTACTAGAAAGAACTTGAATTTTCAATGAATTATAGTCTTTTAGTTTGCTTTTAGTACTAGGCAACAAGTTGCAGATAGCTTCAATAGTCCAGTGGACTATTGAAGGTTGGAAATCATACTTACGATAGTAAGTAACATTCGTGTAGTACGGCAAAGCGAGTTAACGACGTAATAAAAGATAAACTAAATGACGTTACATTGGAATCAAGATATCTTCATCGTAGTGTTTGTGGTCTTTCTGTAAACTGAAGCCACGTCCACGCACCTGACTCGCAGGCATAACAACCATAAAGGCAGTTTCATCAATTTCTAATACCGCTGTCTCCAGTTTCTGCATTTCTGGAATAGAGATGGTAGTCATCAACATACGCTTGTCCACCCCTGTAAAGCCACCGATAATTGGAAGTTCTGTTACACCGCGATCAGCAACTTTTGTGATGTAGTCTTTGATTTGACTTGATTTTTGAGAAATAATCATGACATTTCGAGATGATTGGGTACCGGACATCATGCGGTTGACAATGTAAGTAATGGTCATAAGGGCAATGATGGAGTGCATGACAGTATCTGGGTCAAAAGCGATAAAACCTAGTCCGACGATTATTCCGTCGATGATAGCCATTGTTACTCCTAGAGAGAGAGGAGTGTATTTATGGATAAATTGAATGAGGATACCTGTACCACCGGTAGAAGAGTTTCCTAGGAAGACAAGTCCAAGCCCAAAACCAAGAATAATCCCTCCAAAAATAGCAGCAAGCAAAGGGTTTTCTGTCAAGCTTGGTAAACCTGCTGTCAACTTGATGCAAAATGGATAAATGATAGCGCCGTAAACTGTTTTAACAAAGACAGACTTTCCTAGAAACACCCAACAAATAATGAGCAAAGGAATGTTGCAGTAGAGAACAAAATCAGCAGGATTCCAGCCCAAGAGCGTATTGAGTGCTATAGCAAGACCTCCAACTCCTCCAGAAACAATATTATTCTCTAAAAATAGACTGTTAAAACCAACAGCCATGATAATGGAACCCAAAGTTACATAGGCAAAATCTTTGATCCGTTCTTTCATAGCTTCTCCTTATTTGAATATCATAGAATGCAACTTCTATTATCCCTAAAATCCAGCTTATCGTCAAGGCTTGGAAGTATTGACTTTCTATTTTTTAAAAGATATAATAGAGTTCAATCAGAAGAGTAGGTAATCTTCCATTTTTAGAGAGCTTGTGGTCGCTGTAAACAGGTAATGGTGATTGGTGAATGGACTGATTTTATAATGAATTCGAACCAATAAGGATTCGGCTAGCAGGCCTTATGTGCATAGAGATGGGAGTATGTTCTCCTAAGTAAGGTGGTACCGTGTCCTTGACGCCCTTGCACAGTTTCTGTGCGTGGGCTTTTTTTATGAAAATTATCAGATGAGGTGAAGGAATGACCAAACCAATTATTTTGACGGGAGACCGTCCAACAGGTAAACTCCATATCGGCCACTATGTTGGCTCCTTGAAAAATCGTGTTCTACTGCAAAATGCTGGACAACATGAACTATTTGTCTTTTTAGCTGACCAACAAGCCTTGACAGACCATGCCAAAGAACCACAAAAAATTATCGAATCAGTTGGTAATGTGACATTGGACTATCTTGCAGCAGGACTTGACCCAGCTAAGACAACGATTTTTATCCAAAGTCAAATTCCTGAATTGGCAGAGTTGACCATGTACTACATGAACTTGGTATCTGTGGCTCGTTTAGAACGCAATCCGACAGTGAAGACGGAGATTGCTCAGAAGGGATTTGGCGAAGGAATTCCAGCTGGTTTCTTGGTCTATCCTGTGTCACAAGCGGCGGACATTACAGCCTTCAAGGCAAATTTTGTCCCTGTTGGAAATGACCAGAAACCGATGATTGAGCAGACCCGTGAAATCGTTCGTAGCTTTAACCATGCTTATCAGACGGATATTTTGGTGGAGCCAGAGGGCATCTATCCTGAAAATGAGGCAGCTGGTCGCTTGCCAGGTTTGGACGGTAATGCCAAGATGTCTAAGTCACTTGGAAATGGGATTTACTTGGCAGATGACATGGATACACTCAAAAAGAAAGTCATGTCCATGTACACAGATCCAAACCACATTCGTGTAGAAGACCCAGGTAAGATTGAAGGAAATATGGTTTTCCACTATCTTGATGTTTTCGGACGTGAAGAAGATAAGGCTGAGATTGAGGCGATGAAGGAGCATTACCAGCGTGGTGGCTTGGGTGATGTGAAAACCAAACGCTATCTTCTTGACATTTTAGAACGGGAACTGGGACCAATCCGTGAGCGTCGAATCGAGTTTGCCAAAGACATGGGGCAAGTCTATGCTATGTTAGAAGCAGGCAGCCAAAAAGCTCGTCAGGTCGCAGCTACTACCCTTGATCAAGTCAAAGGGGCTATGGGAATTAACTACTTTAAATAAGGTTAACGATGGAAGAGCAATGTTTAAAAAACGTTGCTTTTTTCATTTGTTTTATAATAAAGTAAAAACCAAACGTTCGAATTTCTAAAAGGAAGTGGTAAAGAATTTTCTGAATTTTTATTATTCCCTGTTTTAATGCGAATAATATTTGACAAATGATTTCAAAATGTTATCATAAATAAAATAATTGTAGCGATAGCTAGTAACAAAAAAAGAAAAGAGGAAGAAAATGTCAAACTGGGACACTAAATTTTTGAAAAAAGGCTTTACCTTTGATGATGTATTACTTATTCCGGCTGAAAGTCATGTATTGCCACATGATATTGATTTAAAAACGCAATTAGCACCAAATTTGACCCTTAATCTTCCGATTATTTCTGCTGCCATGGATACTGTAACAGATAGCAAAATGGCTATTGCTATGGCACGTGCAGGTGGCTTGGGTGTTATCCATAAGAATATGTCTATTGCAGAACAGGCTGAAGAAGTGCGTAAGGTAAAACGTTCTGAAAATGGTGTCATTATCGATCCATTCTTCTTAACTCCTGAGCACACAATCGCAGAGGCTGAGAAACTCATGGGGACCTACCGTATCTCTGGTGTGCCAATTGTAGAAACCATGGAAAATCGTAAGTTGGTTGGTATCATCACCAATCGTGATATGCGTTTTATTTCGGATTACTCACAGCCAATTTCTACAAACATGACTAGCGATGGCTTGGTAACAGCACCAGTTGGAACAGACTTGGCGACAGCTGAGGCTATTCTTCACAAGCATCGTATTGAAAAATTACCATTGGTTGATGAAAATGGTCGTTTGTCTGGCTTGATTACCATCAAAGATATTGAGAAAGTCATTGAGTTCCCAAATGCTGCGAAGGATGAATTTGGTCGTCTCTTGGTTGCGGGTGCTGTTGGTGTCACATCTGATACTTTTGAACGTGCAGAAGCCCTTTTTGAAGCGGGTGCTGATGCCATTGTCATCGATACAGCTCACGGTCACTCAGCAGGTGTTCTTCGCAAGATTAAAGAAATCCGTGACCATTTCCCAACTCGTACCTTGATTGCAGGTAACATTGCCACAGCTGAAGGCGCTCGTGCTCTTTATGAGGCTGGTGTGGATGTTGTCAAGGTCGGTATTGGCCCAGGTTCCATCTGTACAACACGTGTCATCGCAGGTGTTGGTGTACCACAAGTGACTGCTATCTATGATGCAGCTGGTGTTGCGCGTGAATTTGGCAAAACCATTATCGCTGATGGTGGTATCAAGTATTCAGGTGATATCGTTAAGGCACTTGCTGCTGGTGGTCACGCAGTTATGCTTGGTTCTATGTTTGCAGGAACGGACGAAGCACCAGGTGAGACAGAAATCTTCCAAGGTCGTAAGTTCAAGACCTATCGTGGTATGGGTTCTATCGCAGCCATGAAACAAGGTTCAAAAGACCGTTACTTCCAAGCATCTGTCAATGAAGCCAACAAGCTTGTTCCAGAAGGAATTGAAGGACGTGTAGCTTATAAAGGTTCAGTTGCAGATATGATTTTCCAAATGGTTGGTGGACTTCGCTCAGGTATGGGCTATGTAGGTGCTGGTAACTTGGCTGAATTGCATGAAAATGCACAATTCATCGAAATGTCAGGTGCTGGTTTGAAAGAAAGCCATCCACACGATGTTCAAATCACAAACGAAGCTCCAAACTATTCAGTACAATAAACAAAAATAAGACCCTGATTGACAGGGTCTTTGCTATGTTGTAAACAAAGTTGACAAATTTGTAAAGATTTTTGTAAACACCCGTTATTCCGACTCCGTAACCTTACCAGACTCAATATGGAAGATTTTTAAACTATTTGGTAGCCTATGTAAATGGTCTAAAGATGTCGTTGTAATAAATGTTTGAATCGTATCCGTAATAGTTTCTAGTAGTTTGATTTGGCGATTATTATCCAGCTCACTCATAACATCGTCCAAGAGTAGAATTGGGTATTCTCTTGTGACTTCCTTCATCAGCTCGATTTCAGCCAGTTTGAGTGATAGAACGAGACTGCGGTGCTGACCTTGGCTACCATAATGGGCATTCATTCCATTTATAAAGAAAGCGACATCATCCCGATGTGGTCCAACTCCTGTATTTTTCTTAAATAAATCACGTTTACGAGACTTTTCAAGTTCTGTCAAGAATTTGTCAATTAAATTGACATCATCTGTCAATCCGATTGAGGTTTGATATTCGATAGTCAGTTCTTCCCGACTGCCAGATATTTCCTGAACTTTTCTGTTTCCAAATTCCTCTAGTTTTTTGAGGAAATCAAGTCGATGTTGGATGACACGACTGCCATATTCAGCTAGTTGCTGGTCAAGTACAGATAGAAAGGTTTCGTCTACTTTGTCAGTGGATTTTAGGTAGGCATTACGTTGTTTGAGAGTGTGGTTATAATTAGTCAAATCAGAGAGGTAGAGTGGCTTGATTTGACCGAGCTCGACATCGATGAACTTTCTTCTCAGAGCAGGCGCACCTTTAATCAGCTGTAAATCTTCTGGTGCAAAGAGGACTACATTCATATGCCCTATATAGTTGGATAGTTTGGCTTGCTTGAGATGATTAACCTTGGTAATTCGTCCCTTTTCTGTCAAGTGGATGTCAAGTGGTACTTTACCATTTGTACGATGGAGTAAACCAGAAATAGACAGCTCTTTTTCTTGAAATTGGAGCAGGTCCCTGTCCGTTCGAGTACGGTGGCTACGTGTCAAGGCTAAAAAGTAAATAGATTCCAAAATATTGGTTTTACCTTGGGCATTTTCACCCAAAAAGACATTGAGTCCTTTGTTGAACTCAATATCTTGTTGACTGTAGTTGCGAAAGTGCCGTAATTCTAATCTTTCAAGCCACATGTTTACATACCAGGAAAGCGGACAGGCTTCTTATCGGCTTTTTTTGTACTTTTTTTAGTAGGGGTTACTTGTTTCTTATTCTTTTTATTTTCTTGATTTAACTTTTTAACGATTGCAGCCACACGTTCTTTTTCAGCTTGATCCTCTTGGTGCTGTTTGATTTCCTCTGCACTAGGAGCGACGATTGTGATGCTGGTGTTGTGGTCTGGGAGTGTGATAACATCTCCGATACGGATTTTTTTACCACGTCTTTTTTCATCTTCTCCATTGAAAAGGATGGTATTTTCTTCTAAAAATCCTTTAATGGCACCTCCTGAATGGAGAATACCAGTTGTTTTTAATAATGCTTGTAATGTGATGTAGTCATTAAATAATTTAAATTCCATAAGTCACCTCGTTACAGAATATTATATCACAAAATGATATAATGGAAGGTACAATGTTTGAAAGAGGAAGAAGATGAAATTACAAGAAGGAATTGATTTGCATTTTATTGAAACGGATCAGTTTACTACAAACAGAATTAAAGTGCGTTTTGCTGCTGAGATGAATGAGGCAACGGTTGCAGGACGTGTATTAGTAGCGAATATTCTTGAAATGGGGAACCAGGATTATCCTTCCGCTCAGGCAATGCGTAGACGCTTAGCAGAGCTATATGGGGCACATTTTTCAACATCGGTTGCAAAACGTGGACGTGTACATATGGTAGATTTTACAATCTCCTATACCAATCCAAGCTATCTACCCAATAATGAGGATATTACAGGAGCCATTCTTGATTTTTTATATGCCTGTCTGTTTCGTCCACTAAAGCAAGGTCAGGGGTTTGACCAGAAGATTTTTGAAGTTGAGAAAAAGAATTTAATCAATTTTCTTGAGTCTGAAGTAGAGGATAATTTTTATCATGCGGATGTCGAAGTGAACAAGTTATTTTATCAAGACCCAGCCTTGCAAATTCCACGTGTCAGTCGCCTAGATTTGGTTGAGAAAGAGACAGCCGAGTCGGTATATAAAATCTATCGAAACATGCTACGTGTAGATAAGATTGATATTTTTGTACTTGGGACCGTAAATCAAGACCTTGTTCGAGAAAGATTTGAACAATTTAATTTTACCTATCGCAAGCCCAAACTAGAGTTGGAGTACCAACAAGAGTATTCAAATATTACAAGAGAGAAAGTTGAGAGAAAGCAGGCAAGGCAATCGATTTTAGAAATGGCCTATCATTTACAGGTCCTTTACAATGATGTAAATTATCCAGCCTTGATGGTCTTTAATGGGCTACTTGGAGCTTTTTCACATTCGAAATTATTTGTAAATATTCGTGAGAAGGAGAGTTTGGCTTATACAATCGGAAGTCAGGTGACTATCTTTTCTGGGATGATGAAGGTTTATGCTGGCATCAATCGTGGAGATCGTTTAAAGGTTATGAAGCTGATTAGTAAGCAAATTCTTGATTTGAAGCGTGGAAAGTTTACAGAAGATGAATTAGAGTTGACAAAGAACATGCTCGTTCACTCAGCAACACTGGCTCAAGATAGACAGAATAATTTGATAGAACAGGTTTACAATCAAATTAGCTTAGGCGAGCGAAACTTGACTTGGATGGAATGGATAGAAGCTGTAAAGGAAGTGTCAACTGAAGACATTATTCGCGTTGGGAAAATGATAAATTTACAGGCGGTTTACTTTATGGAGGGGACAGAGGAATGAAGTTAATTGAGAAAAAATATCCTTATATGAAAGAAGCTGTCTATTATGCTAAACTTGACAACGGCTTGACAGTAGTTCTCTTGCCTAAGATGGATTTTCATGAAACCTACGGAGTTATTACAACTAGTTTTGGAGCTTTACATACCCACCTTCTTTTAGAGGATGGGAGGGAAATCGCCTATCCTGCGGGAATTGCACATTTTCTGGAACATAAGTTGTTTGAAAATGAGGATGAAGAAGATGTGATGAATGAGTTTGCTAAATTTGGTGCGAGTGCAAATGCCTATACCAGCTTTGGTCAGACTAGCTATCTATTTTCAACAACTCAGGAAGTCTTGCCAGCCTTATCTTTGTTACAATCCTTTGTTCGTCAACCTTACTTTACAGATGAGAATGTTGCGAGAGAACAGGGGATTATCGAACAAGAAATTGAAATGTACCAAGACGATGTGGATTACCGTTTGTTTACAGGTATTCTAGGTTCCTTATATCCTCAAACACCTTTAGCCCATGATATTGCTGGGACTGTAGAGTCGATTGGACACATCACAGCTGAAGATTTATATGACAATTTTGATTTGTTCTATCATCCGTCGAATATGACATTATTTGTGATTGGACATTTTGATTTGGACCAGGTATGGCAGCAAATTTCAAGTTATCAGACTGCGCAACTTGATGAGAGAAAGTCAAAATTTGAAGTAAAGCCAATCGAAAAGCTACCTATTCTTCAACACCGTATGGAAGAGTTTGAAGTGTCCACTCCTAAATTAGCGGTTGGTTTAAGAGGTAATGATGTATTTGAGCGTGAGGAGATACAAAAGTATCGCCTGTGTTTGCAGCTTTTATTTGCCATGTTGTTTGGTTGGACTTCAAAACGATATCAGAGTTTGTATGAGCAAGGTAAGATTGATTCATCCTTCCAATTTCAGTTAGAAGTTACTCCAGACTATCATTATTTGGTTATTTCTGGTGATACACAGGAACCAATTACCTTGTCTAGTATGCTTATGAAAGCTGTTCGTAATTTTGAACGAGATGAAGATGTGAATGAAAATCATCTGCACTTGCTAAAAAATGAAATGTATGGAGATTTTATTCGGAGTTTGAATTCCTTGGAATTTACTGCCAGTCATTTTGTGGCTCAGTATTCAGATGTAGAGAATATATTTGATTTGCCTCAAATGATACAGGAACTACAGTTGGATGATATTAGAGAGGCTGGCCGTCGCTTTATTAGCAACTGTGATATGACAGATTTCACGATTATTCCCAAATAAATGGACCTAACTCATCGAAATTTCCTTAGATTTTTGTTAGAATAGAGTATTGTATATAAGTGAACGGAGGGGAGAGTTAGTAGTGAGACAAAAGAGTATAGGTGAGGTACTTAGATCAGCGCGTGAGTCACGAGGTTGGACTTTTGTTGATTTACAGAGAATGACAAAGATCCATGCCAGGTACTTACAGGCCTTGGAGTACAATGATTTTGAGACCATTGCGGAACATGAAGATGTTGAGCGTGTTTTAACGGTTTATGCAGATGCTTTAGAATTGGATGCGGATGTTCTCTTGGAGGCTTATGATAGCAATAGCTTGATAAAGTATCATGAAGAGGGGGAAGAGGAAATCTTAGCAGCAGAATTGAAGAGGAGTTATCGAGTGAAAAAGAAAACGCAGAAATCTTTTCTTCCCCTGCTTTATCTCTTACTTGCTTCTAGTTTTATTATCATTTTTATAACCTATATCGTGTATAACCGCATGCAAAGTCAGGTGTTGCCGACTTCAGAAACTTCTTACACTGTTGTGGGACAAACTGCTACAAGTACGACTTCTGAAACCAGTACGACAGAGCAGTCCACAACTTCTTCAAGCAGTTCTTCTGCTAAGAACATCAGTATTTCTGGGACGGGTGACTATATTGTAGCGACTGTTAAAGAAACGGTTTATCCAGTAGAGGTTACTATTTCAGCTAAAGATGTCACTAGCTGGATTAGTCTATCAGGAACAGAATTGGCAGAGGGAGTGGTGCTTTCTCCTGAAAATCCGACGGTTACGACCAGTCTGCCAGAAGGTACTAGTGAAGCCTATCTTGTTCTAGGTGTGGTAAAGGGGGTAGACATTACCATTGCAGGTCAAAAGTTGGATACCCAAGCATTAACAAGTGATACAGGTTCTATTGGACTTGTATTTGAATAAAAAGGAAACACAATGAAAAAAGAAAATATTCCCAATTCTTTGACAGTAGGGCGGATTCTGATTATTCCAATCTTTATCCTCCTTCTTACTGTCTGGCAGTCACCGATTAGCCATGTGTTAGCGGCGATTATTTTTGCTTTAGCCAGTATTACGGATTACCTAGATGGTTATTTGGCTCGTAAGTGGCAGGTTGTGACAAACTTTGGTAAATTTGCGGACCCAATGGCAGATAAGATTTTGGTCATGTCAGCTTTCATTATGTTGGTGGAGCTTGGTTTTGCTCCAGCTTGGGTGGTGGCTGTTATTATCTGTCGTGAATTGGCAGTGACTGGTCTTCGTTTGCTCTTGGTTGAAAATGGAGGGACCGTTTTAGCTGCTGCTATGCCAGGTAAAATTAAGACTTTTTCACAGATGTTTGCGGTGATTTTCCTGCTCTTACACTGGAATTTGTTGGGACAGATTACGCTTTATATCGCTCTTTTCTTTACCCTTTATTCAGGTTATGACTATTTCAAGGGTGCATCTTTTTTGTTCAAAGATACGTTTAAGTAATGACAAATATTATTGAAGTAAAAAATCTTAGATATAAATATCATCAAGAGGATGAGCATTATACCTTAAAGGATGTTTCGTTTCACGTGAAACAGGGCGAATGGTTGTCCATCATCGGTCATAATGGGTCTGGTAAGTCCACAACGGTTCGTTTGATTGATGGTTTATTGGAAGCTGAGTCTGGAGATATTGTAATTGATGGTGATGTCTTAACAGTCGAGAATGTCTGGGATAAGCGTCGTCTGATTGGTATGGTATTTCAGAACCCGGACAATCAATTTGTGGGCGCAACAGTAGAAGATGATGTTGCTTTTGGCTTGGAAAACCAAGGGATAGCCTTGGAAGAGATGCAGACACGGGTTAATGAAGCCTTGGCATTGGTTGGAATGGCAGATTTTAAAACGCGTGAACCTGCTCGTTTATCGGGTGGTCAGAAGCAACGGGTAGCTATTGCTGGAGTGGTAGCCTTGCGTCCAAAAATTATTATTTTGGATGAGGCTACGTCTATGTTGGATCCAGAAGGGCGCCTTGATTTGATTAAGATTGTCCGTGAGATTAAGGATCGTCATGGGATGACAGTTATTTCCATCACGCATGATTTAGATGAGGTTGCATTGAGCGATCGAGTGATTGTGATGAAACAGGGGCAGGTTGAGTCCGTTAGTACTCCAACTGAGCTATTTATGCGAGAGGATTTAGCAGATTTAGACCTGGATAGACCGTTTACAACAGAACTGGCAGCATCTTTGCGTCAGGCTGGGCTTGATTTACCGCTCCGCTATTTTACAGAGGAAGAATTAGAGGAAACTGTATGGGAATTCATCTCCAAGAAGTAAGCTATACCTATCAAGCTGACACGCCTTTTGAGGGGCGTGCGCTTTTTGGTGTGGATTTGGAGATTGTTGACGGCTCGTATACGGCGCTTATTGGGCATACGGGGTCGGGGAAATCAACGATTTTACAACTCTTGAATGGATTGAATGTGCCGACAGAAGGAAGAGTGGTTATTGATGACTTTGTAATCACAGCAACGTCTGAAAATAAGGAGATTAAGCAAGTCAGGAAGAAAGTTGGTCTTGTGTTCCAATTTCCTGAAAGTCAGGTCTTTGATGAAACGGTCTTAAAAGATGTTGCTTTTGGTCCACAAAATTTCGGAGTTTCTCAGGAAGATGCTGAGCAGATTGCGCGTGAAAAGCTGGCCTTGGTCGGAATTGATGAAAGCTTGTTTGAGCGTAGTCCATTTGAACTATCTGGTGGCCAAATGCGTCGAGTAGCGATTGCTGGGATTTTAGCCATGGAACCAAGTGTCTTGGTCTTGGATGAGCCGACAGCTGGTCTGGATCCTGCTGGTCGTCAGGAATTGATGGATATTTTCAAGAAATTGCATGAATCAGGTATGACCATTGTTCTAGTCACGCATTTGATGGATGATGTGGCCAATTATGCTGATTTTGTTTACATTATGGAGAAGGGAAAATTGGTGCGTTCTGGAAAACCAGTCGATATTTTTCAAGAGGTGGATTTTTTGGAGAGTATTCAACTGGGTGTTCCTAAGATTACCAAGTTTGCAGCTAATTTGGAGAGAAGAGGCTTTGTATTTGAACGTCTTCCGATTACAATCGACGAATTTACGGGGATGGTGACGCATGGATAAATTGATTTTGGGTCGCTATATTCCAGGGAATTCCATTCTTCATCGTTTGGATCCGAGAAGCAAGCTCTTGGCCATGTTTGCCTTTCTCTTGATGATTTTCTGGGCCAATAACCTGATTACCAATGCCTTGTTGATTGGATTTATAATTGGTTTGGTTGTGCTATCGCGTATCCGCCTGTCGTTTTTTATCAACGGTCTAAAACCAATGATTGGGATTATTCTCTTTACAACCTTTTTCCAAGTTTTCTTTACTCCCGGTGCGACAATTCTATGGGAGTTTTGGATTTTCAAAGTATCATTAGAGAGTTTGCAACAAGCAGGAATTATTTTTGTTCGCTTTGTCTTGATTATTTTCTTTTCAACCTTATTAACACTGACGACAACGCCGCTTAGTTTAGCAGATGGTATTGAATCAGGTCTGTCACCTTTGAAACGATTCAAGGTTCCTGTACATGAGATAGGCTTGATGTTGTCCATGAGCTTGCGTTTTGTACCGACCTTGATGGATGATACCACCCGTATTATGAATGCACAAAGGGCACGTGGAGTGGACTTTAATGAGGGAAATCTTATCCAGAAGGTGAAATCTGTCATTCCTATCCTAATTCCCTTGTTCGCTTCTAGTTTTAAGAGGGCTGACGCTTTGGCAACAGCTATGGAGGCGCGTGGTTATCAGGGAGGAGAAGGTAGAACCAAGTACCGTATTTTAGCTTGGAAATGGGCAGATACTGTGGCTATTCTTCTAATGATTTCTTTAGCGGTTGCTCTATATTTATTAAAGAGTTCCTAATAAGTAAGCGTTTTACTGAATTGTAATATTTTTTTAAATAAAAAGTAATAATTTGGTAGTATGATAGGAATGGTTATAATAATCAGATAGAGGATAGTTCTTTTTGATGAAAAAGAGTTTTATAAGTAAGTTTATCAAAGGTATAGTAGGGGTTATTATTATTTCAGTTCTTGTTTTATGTGGTCTGATGTTGACAGGTAACTATTCTTATACCAAGCTTGTAAGAGCAGTGTCAAATGCGCCCTATAATGTGGTTAATGCTATCAGTAAGATTGGAAGTGGATCTGGGTCTACAACAGAATACGTTGCTGTCAGTCCTGTTTTTGAGTTAGGTTACGATACAATGTTAGCAGTAGAAACAGATGCCCAGCCTCTACAGGTAGAAAATCCCAATATTGCGTTTGAAGAGCCGCAAATTATTGAATCGTCAGATGTAGTAACGTCTACATCAGTAGATGAGACAAAAATGGTTGAGCAGACAGAGGTTACAGAGGTATATCACGATAGCCCTAGGGAAGAATCTATAATTGAAGTTACTTCAACTCCTCAAGCTCAGGTTCAAGTAGCTACGGTTTCGACAGGTTCAATAGTAGACGATGCTACTGCTAAAGAATGGATTGCTCAAAAAGAATCGGGTGGTAGCTATTCCGTAAATAATGGTATTTATATAGGACGTTATCAACTGAGTAGCGCTTATCTAAATGGAGATCATTCACCTGAAAATCAAGAACGTGTAGCAGATGCTTATGTCTTACAACGCTATGGTTCATGGTCGGCAGCCTATCAGTTTTGGTTGGCAAATGGCTGGTATTGATAGGAGTAAGATGTCTAGATGTATCCTAGGCATTGATTCGCTTTCTCATTTCCGTATTCAGATAAAAGGTTCACTGGACCTTTTTTTCTTTACAGTAATTGTCAAAAAGCTAGGGATTACTGTAAAGAAAACTGTAAATGATTTTGACAAAAAAACTTCTAAAATCGCGAAAATAGTCCTTTTATAGTGTAAACTCAATGTCATTGTAATATTTGTAATAGATTTACAAAGCGAGAGTAATAGTCAGAAGGTATGATAGATACATAAGAGAAAGGAATGTGACTATTATGAATATTACATTGAAGAAAAACATGAAAACAACAATCGCTGGTTTGGTAGCAGGAGCAACCTTATTGACTGCTGGTGTTGTTAGCGCGGAAACCTATACTGTACAATCTGGCGATACCCTGTCAGCGATCGCCTCAAAATACAATACAAGTGTAGAGAAATTGGCAGAACAAAATAAAATCTCCAATCCAAATCTTATCCATGTTGGACAGGCTATTGAAGTTAGTGAAACAGCTTCTACTACAGAAGAAAAACCAGCGGAGCAAGTTCCAGCAGCTGAAACTGTTGCAACTGAATCTACAACAAGTGAAGCGACAACTACTACCACTGGTTCTTACACTTCAAACTTGAGTGCTGAGGATGCAGCGGCAAAAGAATGGATTGCCATGAAGGAATCAAGCGGTAGCTACGATGCACGTAACGGTATCTATATCGGTCGTTACCAGTTAACCAATACTTATTTGAATGGTGACTATTCACCAGAAAACCAAGAGCGTGTGGCAGATGCCTATGTAGCAGAACGCTACGGTTCATGGTCAGCAGCCTATCAGTTTTGGTTGGCAAACGGCTGGTATTAAGAACACAATAAAAAGTCTAGTTTTACTAGGCTTTTTTAGTTGAGGGTTTTCCATGCTTTACAAATGCTACGAATTTGCTTATAATGTGGAAAAATTGACTAGAAGAGAAGAACAATGAATTTACAGAAACGAATATTTCGCTTGAATATGATGATGCTGGTCCTGTCATTGATAGCCATGCTGGGCGTCAGTGTCTATGTGGTGAACAGCATTTATCGTAGTCAGGGTACTTGGCAATCAACCAGTCAGAAGACAGCTAGCAGTCAGCAAATGCTGGAAAGCTTTTCAGGTACAGATTTTCCAAAATTAGCTGACGATTTAGCATTAAGTGATGCAAAATTATACGTAGAGAGCAATGGTGAAGTCTTATTTTCAAATCTGACAGATGATGCAGATGAGTTGTCAGAAGTGACAGTGTCTGCTACAACCCACACTTCCTATGTAGATGGAGAAATTGTCATTAGTCGCAAGGTCGCAACAGATGGTCAGATTTACTATCTCTATGCCTTGCTAGAGGATATGGAAGAACAGCAAGAAAGTCAGGAATTTCAAGCCTTTCTACTACAACTTTTCTTGGTTGGCGGAGCGGGTATCCTCATAGTTGTGGTGCTGAATTTCTTCTTTACTCGCCGTCTTTTAAGTGTCGTCATGCGTCCTTTGGATGAATTGCATAGCGGTGTAGACCGTATCCAGCAGGGAGATTATACAGTACCCCTAACCTACCAAGGGGATAAGGAATTTGAAGAATTGACCCAAGGGTTCAATCAAATGCAGTCTTCCTTGTTAGCTGCCCATGAGAAAAATCGATTGTATGAGCAAAACCGAACGCAGATGGTTGCGGATATTTCTCATGATTTGCGGACCCCTTTGACTTCAATCAAAGGCTATGCCAAGGGAATTTTGGATGGTATTGCTAATACGGATGAAAAACGCAATCAGTACCTGACGGTTATTTATCAAAAATCTCAGGTGATGGAGAAGTTACTGGAAAAATTATTTGCATTCTCACAGTTACAAACAGACAAGATGCCTTTTGATAAAGTGAAACTTGATCTAACTCCATTTTTACAGGAATATGTAAGAGAAAAAACAGCTGAGTTGGCAGATGAAGGCGTTCAGTTCCAACTGAATCTATCTGAACACTTGCCTGTTGAGATAGATCCGACCCAATTCCGTCGGATTTTGGATAATCTGGTTGATAATGCCAGAAAATACGCAGCTGTTCGTCCATTGAAAATAAGCCTTTCTGGTCATCTAGAAGAGCAAGAAGTTGTTTGGACCTTTACGGATAATGGAAAAGGTCTAGAAAAGAATAAACTTAACTTGATTTTTGAAGAATTTTACAGGGAAGATGATACACGTCAACAAGTAGAAGGACATGGTTTAGGATTAGCTATCGTAAAAAATATTATTGAGAGATTGGGTGGTCGTGTGTCTGTTGAGGCAACTCCAGGACTTCGATTTACCTTTAGACTACCGAGAAAGGATATGACATGACATGACACGGATTTTAATTGCGGAAGATGATCTAGAAATTGCTTATTTGGAGCGAGATTATCTGGAAATGCAGGGCTACCAAGTTGACTTGGTTCATGATGGAGGACTTGTTGAGGAACAACTCAAGAAAGAGGATTATGCTCTTCTAATGCTAGATGTTATGCTTCCAAACAAAACTGGCTATGATTTATGTCGAGATTTACGGGACAAGGTGGATTTTCCTATCTTGATGGTCACGTCTAAACAAGAAACCATGGATGTGGTGAGAGGCTTGGGCTTGGGAGCGGATGATTATATCAGCAAACCCTTTGATCCTATGGAGCTGGTGGCGCGTGTCAAGGCCCACTTGGCTCGCTACCAACGTTTCCAAAAGGATGATAGCAGTAATGAATTGATTGTTGGAAATGTGACTATTTTCTTGGACAATTGGAAGGTGACTTTGGATGGTCAAGAACTCAAATTGCCCAACCGCGAATTTGAGTTACTTGTTTACCTGGCAAAACATCCCAATCGTGTCTTCTCTAAGGACCATCTGTTTGAAACCATTTGGGGATATGATTATGTTGGAGATAGTGCCACAGTGGCTGTCCATATCAATCGTCTGCGAGATAAATTGGGAGCTGATTTAATCGAAACGGTTTGGGGAGCAGGTTATCGTCTTAATGCATAATTTAAAAGTGTTTAAAATTTGTTTATAAAGTTTCCCCAAAGTGTTCAAGATTGTCCTCTATAATAGACTTATCAGCAGGAGCTGAAAAATAGATTTAATCAAGAGGAATAGAACATGGAAAACAAAAATCAACAAGAAATCATTGAAGTGACAGAAAACAAGCAAACAGGTGCTTGGGAATCTGTGAAAAGCAAGGTTGCAGGCATGAGTAAGAAATCAATTATCTTATTGTCAGTAGGTGCCTTGACCTTGGCAACGATTGGTTTTGTCGCAGGAGAGGTGTATGAAAATAAACTTGATGCTTTGGAGAGTCAAATTGAGCGACAAGTTGGTATTGTTGATTACGATGATGACAATCAGCAGGTTGTTGCGACCGCTAACTCCTCATCTGCAGTAAGTTCATCATCAGCAACGACAAACGCTGCAACAGTTACTACAAATGCACTGTCAGTTAGTGATCTCGCAGCAAGCTATGGTGTAAAGCTGGTTGACACTTCTGAGTTAGATGGTACTTATACAGCAACATCAGGCAATGACACTTACACCTTGACTGTCAAAGGAAATCAGGCTACCTTGACAGAAGTTGACAACGATGGGGATCAAGACATTGAGCAAGTTATCTTTGATTTAGACAAAAAACTTGCTTATGTAGATGGTGAAGCAGATAGCTATAACTTGAGCGGCTCTACACTTACCTTGACAGAAATTGACGCAAATGATACAACCTTAGAGAAACTAACGTTCACGAAACAATAAGAAAAGGACCGCAATGGTCCTTTTTATCTTGACAGGTTTGTCAACTTTCCCCGAAGATTTCTTGTGCCAAGCGGCGACCAGTTGGTGTGGCAGCCAGGCCACCTTCGGCAGTTTCACGGAAGGCAGTTGGGAGGGCTGAACCAACTTGGTACATGGCATTGATGACTTCGTCAACGGGGATTTTGGATTCGATACCTGCTAGTGCCATATCGGCAGCTACCATGGCGTAGCTTGCTCCCATTGCATTTCGCTTGACACAAGGAACTTCTACCAGACCTGCAACCGGATCGCAAATCAGACCCAGCATATTTTTAATGACAAAGCAGATGGCTTGGCTAGCTTGATAGGGAGTTCCACCTGCAGCCAGTGTCAAGGCTGCAGCAGACATAGCAGAGGCAGATCCGACTTCTGCCTGACAGCCTCCTTCTGCACCTGATATAGAGGCATTGTTGGCGATGACCAGACCAAAGGCTCCTGCTGTAAAGAGGAAGTCAAGTTGTTGGTCTTCTGTCAAGTTTAACTTGTCAATGGCAACGCCAAGAACGGCCGGTAAACAACCAGCTGATCCAGCGGTTGGGGTGGCGCAGACCAAGCCCATTTTGGCGTTCAATTCGTTGACAGCCATGGCGTTTCTTGCTGCGGACAAGATAGAGTTATCAGACAGTGTCTTACCACTTTTCATGTAGGCATCTAACTTGGCAGCATCGCCTCCTGTTAAACCAGATACGGATTTGCTTTCAGTAAGTCCATCTACAATGGAGGCTTTCATAACTGTCAAGTTTCTTGACATGATTGTCAAGATTTCTTCGCGGCTACGACCGGTCAATTCAATTTCAGTAGCGATCATGAGTTCAGCTACATTACCAGAAAAGTTGTCTGCTTGCTGAACTAATTCTTCGATAGTATAAAACATGTCTTTCTCTTTCTAGTTGAAGAAGGTTACATTGTGCAAGTGGGGAATTTTTTCAATCTCTGCAATCGAATTTTCACATTGGCGGGCATCCACTTCGATAATCATAATGGCTTTTTCGCCAGCTTGTTCACGCGTCACATTCATTTGGGCAATGTTGATATTGTATTTTGACAGGACATCTGTCACCTTTGCAATCATACCTGGGACATCCTGGTGAACAATGATAATGGTCGGTGTGTTCATGTTAAGGTTGACAGAGAAGCCGTTGAGCTCGGTCACCTGGATATTGCCTCCACCAATCGAAACACCCGTTGCTGAGATAGACTTTTTATCGTTTTTAATGATGATTCGAGTGGTATTTGGGTGTGGGGTATTGCTGTCCTTGTTGACACGCCAGTAAACCTTGATGCCGCGTTCCCGAGCAATGTCCAGAGAGTCAGGAATGCGGGGATCATCTGTATCCATGCCCAGAATACCTGCTACCAAGGCTACATCCGTACCGTGACCACGATAGGTCTTGGCAAAGGAATTGTAGAGTTGAAATTCCACCTCTGTCGGCTCATCGCCGAAAATTGAAGACACAATTTTCCCAATTCGGACCGCACCAGCTGTGTGACTAGAAGACGGTCCAATCATAACCGGTCCAATGATGTCAAAGACCGATTGAAATTTTAAGTTTGTCATAGCTTTCCTCGCTTTTCATTCTTAGGTATATTATATCAAATTATCCTGTCAAGGAATATGCTAAGATGAATGGGTTTTCAATGCCAAATTCCTGTTGCTTCTCCCATTTGTGTGATATAATACAAGTTGTTCAAAATCGACCTTCAAATCGTTTTTTGAAAAAACTTTTGAAATACGACCTTCAAATCGTTATTTCTACGAAAAGATGGGAGAAGATTATGTCAATTGACAATTCTAAAACCCGTGTTGTTGTCGGTATGAGTGGCGGTGTGGATTCATCGGTTACGGCCCTCTTGCTCAAGGAGCAGGGCTACGATGTCATCGGTATCTTCATGAAGAACTGGGATGACACGGACGAAAATGGCTTCTGTACAGCAACAGAAGACTACAAGGATGTGGCTGCAGTGGCAGACCAAATCGGCATTCCTTACTACTCTGTCAACTTTGAAAAAGAGTATTGGGACCGCGTATTTGAGTACTTTTTAGCAGAGTATCGGGCTGGCCGCACCCCCAATCCAGATGTCATGTGTAACAAGGAAATCAAGTTCAAGGCCTTCTTGGATTATGCTATGAACTTGGGTGCGGACTATGTGGCGACGGGCCACTACGCTCAGGTGTCACGCGACGAGGACGGCACTGTCCATATGCTACGTGGGGCAGACAATGGCAAGGACCAGACCTACTTCCTTAGCCAACTCTCACAGGAACAGCTGCAGAAAACCATGTTTCCGCTCGGCCATTTACAAAAGCCTCAGGTGAGGGAAATAGCAGAGCGAGCAGGCTTGGCGACCGCTAAGAAGAAAGATTCGACAGGTATCTGCTTTATCGGTGAAAAGAACTTCAAAGAATTTTTAGGGCAGTATTTGCCAGCCCAGCCCGGCCGGATGATGACGGTTGACGGTCGTGACATGGGAGAACATACAGGCCTTATGTACTATACCATTGGTCAGCGGGGCGGGCTTGGTATCGGAGGACAAATTGGTGGGGACAATGAGCCTTGGTTTGTTGTCGGAAAAGACCTATCAAAAAATATCCTCTATGTCGGTCAGGGCTTCTATCATGAGTCCTTGATGTCAACTTCTTTACAAGCTAGTCAAGTGCACTTTACACGTGATATGCCTGACAAATTCACACTTGAGTGTACAGCTAAATTTCGCTATCGTCAACCAGATAGTCAAGTAACTGTCAAGGTAAAAGGTGACAAAGCAGAAGTCATCTTTGCAGAGCCACAACGGGCCATCACACCAGGACAAGCCGTTGTTTTCTACGAGGGTCAAGAATGCTTGGGTGGCGGCATGATCGACATGGCCTATAAAGATGGAGAGGCTTGTCAGTATATTTAATCAAAAATAAAAGCTTAGCACCCTCATGCTAAGCTTTTTATCTTATCCCCAGAAAGCATCTTCGGCTTTTTGGTCGGCTGAGAAGAGCCAAACTTCCTTGATTTTGCCATCTTCCATACGGAAAAGATCGATGCCATTCATGTTTAGTTCTTCACCATCTGTTCGAGTCCCGAGGAATGTTACGTTAGCGGCAACAAGAGTATCATTATCGGATACCCAGTTTGTCACTACTTTGAAAGTTCCATTTGTTTTTTCGGCAAAAGTTGCTAGATGTGCTCCGAGTACTTCCTTACCAATTTTAGCACCAGATGTTGAATGATTTCCGGGTTGATGCCAGATAATGTCATTAGCCATTGTTTCAAAAAGAGCTGCAAAATCACCAGCGATGAGAGCATTGTTATAGGCATTAAAAATTTCCAAGTTTGTTGACATTTGATGTCCTCCAATTTTTTTGATATAGTACAATTATAGCTGAAGCATTCCATTATGCAAGTAGGTACTTTTGCATTCGTTGGTATCAAAAGTGATACTATTGTGATAAATAAAGGAGAATTTTTTTGAAAAAAGTTAGTGAATATGGTATTTGCCCTTTTGCAACAACACAAAAAGTCTTGACTGGTAAGTGGGGATTGGTGATTATCTACCAACTCAGTACAGGAACGAAACGCTTCAATGAATTACAGCGACTGATTCCAGGTATTACTCAAACCATGTTAACAAGGCACCTTAGACAATTGGAGGAGGATCGCATTATTAGTCGCACGGTCTATGCAGAAGTCCCCCCTCGTGTAGAGTATAGCTTGACTGAGATGGGCGAAAAATTTCGTTCGGTACTGGATGCTGTTGAGGCTTGGGGCTTAGAATATATTGAAACGTTAGCGTAACACTAGATTTGAAATTCTACAAATCTTTTGATAGAATAAGAGTAACAATTATCATGATGGTCAAAGCTCATGGGAATTGTAGGCTTTTTTGTCCTGCAATTTTCGAGAGTTTTGGCTATTTTTTGTGAGATTAGGAGGAACCATGCCTGTCAAACTGATTGCCCATGTTTTACTGACTGTTGCAGACAGTCACCTGATTATTCAGCGTTCTCAGATTAAGCGTGGCAAACCCAATGTCTTTCCTCGATATTGGGATATTCCAGGGGGTCGTGCCGAGGAGAATGAATTGCCTCGTGATGCTGCTGTTCGAGAATGCTTTGAAGAAACAGGCATTTCGATAGCCAAGGAAAATCTGACCATTATCCATGAAGATAGTCAGTTTGATGAAGAGAAAGAGGCGGTGTTTACGAGGCTGGTCTATGAAGTAACACTTCCTGAACGGCCCAAAACAATTCTTCTTGATCCAGAAGAGCATACTGATTTTCTATGGTTTACTAGTCGCGATGAAAACAAGAAAAATTTAGTTCCATATCTCGAAGAAATTTTAGAAAAGAGAAGAAAAAGTGGATTTTAGGACCAGAATTGACAATCAGATTTTTGGTGTTCGTGCGACTGCATTGCTCATAAAAGACGGAAAAATATTTCTCACCAAGGACGCTAAGGGGCGTTATTATACCATTGGCGGTGCGATTGCAGTCAATGAAATGGCACAAGATGCGGTTGTTCGAGAAGTCAAAGAAGAATTAGGGGTTGACAGCCGTGTCAATCAACTAGCTTTTGTCGTTGAAAATCAGTTTACACATGAAGAAATAGATTTTCACAACATCGAGTTTCATTTTATCGTCGATCCTATTGGAGAAATGCCTAAGGAGATGATTGAAGATAGCTTGAAGCAAGCTTGTGAATGGATTGAGCTTGACAAGCTTGTCAACCTAGATATCGTACCAGCCTTTCTGGTTAAAGAATTGCCAAACTGGAATGGGCAAGTCAAACACATCATGAATATGAAGGAGAAAACAATATGACACATACATTTGCAGAAAACTACGATGTCATCGTGATCGGTGCGGGGCATGCGGGTGTAGAGGCGGGATTGGCAGCTAGTCGGATGGGCTGTAAGACCCTGCTTGCGACGATAAACTTGGATATGGTGGCTTTTATGCCATGTAATCCCTCCATTGGTGGTTCTGCCAAGGGGATTGTGGTAAGGGAAATCGATGCCCTGGGGGGCGAAATGGGCCGCAACATTGACAAGACCTATATCCAGATGAAGATGCTCAATATGGGTAAGGGGCCAGCTGTTCGTGCCTTGCGGGCTCAGGCGGATAAGGCAGAGTATGCGGCGGAAATGAAACGGACGGTAGAGCGTCAGGAAAATCTGACCCTGCGTCAAACCATGATTGATGAGATTTTGGTGGAAGACGGCAAGGTTATCGGTGTCCGCACGGCTACCAACCAGAAATTCTCTGCCAAGGCGGTTGTGGTGACGACGGGTACAGCCCTACGTGGCGAGATCATCATTGGAGATCTCAAGTATTCGTCAGGACCTAACAATAGCCTAGCTTCTATTACGCTGGCGGATAATCTGAAAGAATTGGGACTTGAAATCGGTCGTTTCAAGACAGGAACGCCACCGCGTGTGAATGCTCGTACTATAAACTACGAGGAGACAGAAATTCAACCAGGCGATGAAAAGCCAAATCACTTTTCATTCTTGTCCAAGGACGAGGATTATTTGCAGGACCAGATCCCTTGCTGGTTGACCTATACCAATGCGACCAGCCATGAGATTATCAACAGCAATCTTCATCGGGCGCCTATGTTTTCGGGCATTGTCAAGGGGATTGGGCCCCGTTACTGTCCGTCTATTGAGGACAAGATTGTGCGTTTTGCCGACAAGGAACGCCACCAGCTTTTCCTAGAGCCAGAAGGTCGCAATACCGATGAAATCTATGTTCAAGGGCTGTCAACCAGTCTGCCAGAAGATGTGCAGCAGGACTTGATCCACTCCATTAAAGGTTTGGAAAATGCCCAGATGATGCGGACGGGCTATGCCATTGAGTACGATATGGTCATGCCCCATCAGTTGCGGGCGACGCTGGAAACCAAGAAGATTTCTGGGCTTTTCACAGCAGGTCAGACCAACGGAACATCAGGTTATGAAGAAGCGGCAGGTCAGGGAATTATCGCTGGTATCAATGCCGCCCTCAAGGTGCAGGGCAAGCCTGAGTTGATTTTGAAACGAAGCGACGGCTACATTGGTGTTATGATTGATGACCTGGTAACCAAGGGAACGGTGGAGCCTTATCGCCTCTTGACCAGTCGGGCAGAATACCGCTTGATTTTGCGTCATGACAATGCCGACATGCGTCTGACGGAAATCGGTCGTCAGGTTGGCTTGGTAGATGATGAACGCTGGCAGGTTTTCCAGATTCACAAAAATCAATTTGACAATGAAATGAAACGCTTGGAGTCTATCAAACTCAAGCCAATCAAGGAAACCAACGAAAAAGTTGTTGCTATGGGCTTCAAGCCCTTGACAGACGCTTTGACCGCCAAGGAATTCATGCGTCGTCCAGATGTGACTTACGCAGATGCGGTAGCCTTTATCGGCCCTGCGGCAGAGGTTCTGGATGCCAAGACCATTGAATTGATTGAAACAGAGGTCAAGTACGAAGGCTATATTGCCAAGGCCTTGGATCAGGTGGAGAAGATGAAACGCATGGAAGAAAAACGGATTCCAGCTGACATCGACTGGGATGACATTGATTCCATAGCGACTGAGGCTCGTCAGAAATTCAAGCTGATTTCACCAGAAACCATTGGCCAGGCTAGTCGGATTTCCGGTGTCAATCCAGCGGACATCTCCATTCTTATGGTTTACTTGGAAGGACGCAGTCGTTCCATTTCTAAAAACAAATCAAAGGACAGTCACTAAGGCTGTTCTTTTCCTGTATTTAAAGTCATTTGAATTAGCTTTGATACATCGTCACTTTCGGCTTGTAGTACCCTACGAAAGTGACTTGCTTCGCAAGTCCTATTTCCAACCTAGATCAGCCTCTGGGCTGTTCTAGCAACCTGCGCCTCAGTTCCTTGTCTGAAAGCTCTTCATTCGACTATACTAGCGAAAACTAGCAATTTCTGGCTATTTGTGGTAAAATGGCAGGCAGAGGTTAATGATGAAAAAATTTCGATTTTCGACAATTCATTTTGTCATGATTGGCGTTATCTTGTTTGGCTTGGTGGCTTTGATTCATCAATTTTCTCCAACAAGTGCCTTTACAATTTTTGCCTTGCTAGTGTGCTTGGTTGTATTGGTTGCCTTATTTATCTATCAGAAACAATCTTATGAGTTTAGTGAACTAGAACAAATTGAATATCTCAATAATCAGGCTAATTCTGGCTTGATGATGCTTTTGGATAAGATGCCAGTCGGAGTGATTAAGGTTCGTCCAGATAGCAATCAAGTGGAGTGGTTCAATCCCTTTGCAGAACTGATTTTTGCCCAGGAAAATGGGGAGTTTGACCAGAAAAAACTGCGTGAAATTATTGATGTGGGCTTGGATGAAGACCGTGTTTATGCTAATTTTTCTGGAAAACGCTATCTTGTAAACGTTGATTTTGATCATGGGTTGTTTTATTTTTTTGATGCTTCATCAGAGTATTCAGCAACTAATAGTTTGATTGGCAGTCGTCCAGTTATCGGGATTATTTCCGTTGACAACTACGATGAGCTAGAAGATACGGTGACGGATTCGCAGATCAGTCAGGTCAATTCATTTTTAGCTCAATTTGTGTCTGATTTTTGCCACGACTATGGTATTTACTACCGCCGTGGAACCATGGATCGTTTCTACTTTTTCACAGACTATGCTGTCTTGGAGATGTTGATTGAGAATAAGTTTTCCGTTATTGATAAATTCCGTGAAGAAGCCAAAAAATTGGAATTGGGCTTAACCCTAAGTATGGGGCTGGCCTTCGGTGCTGGCAATCATTACCAGATTGGTCAGGTTGCCCTTCAAAATCTCAACATGGCCGAGGTTCGTGGAGGCGATCAGGTCGTTGTCAAGGAAAATGACGAGAGCAAGCAGCCCCTTTTCTTTGGAGGTGGATCAGCTTCGTCAGTCAAGCGTACTCGTACTCGAACGCGTGCTATGATGACAGCCGTTTCTGATAAGCTCAAATCGGTGGATGCTGTGTTTGTTATCGGACATCGGAATTTGGATATGGATGCTTTGGGTTCGGCAGTTGGGATGCAATACTTTGCCCAGAATATCATGAACAATGCTTATACGGTTTATAATCCTGATGAGATGGCGCCAGATATTGCTCGGGCTATTCAAAAGTTGCGTGATGAAAACTGTTCTAATCTGATTACCATTGAAGAAGCTAAGAAATTGGTCACTTTTCAGTCCTTGCTCATTATGGTTGACCATTCGAAGATTGGTTTGACCTTGGACAAGGATTTCTATGAGCAATTCAGTCAGGTTGTTATTGTGGATCATCATCGTAGGGATACAGACTTTCCAAGCAATGCTGTCTTGACATATATCGAAAGCGGTGCGAGCTCAGCCAGTGAATTGGTGACGGAGTTGGTTCAGTTCCAAAATGATAAACGTCATAAGCTCAATCGCTTGCAATCTAGTCTGTTGATGGCTGGGATAATGCTAGATACCAAAAATTTCACTTCTCGGGTAACTAGTCGGACTTTTGATGTCGCCAGCTATTTGCGGACACGTGGCAGTGATAGTCTTGAAATTCAGCAGATTTCAGCGACAGATTTTGATGCCTATCGTCAAATCAATGAGTTGATTTTGCGTGGTGAGAAGTTGGAGTCACATATCGTGATTGCCTGCGGTAATGAGGAGTTAGAGTATGACACAATCATTCCAAGTAAGGCAGCCAATACCATATTGGATATGGCGGGCATTGAGGCGGTCTTTGTGGTTACGAAAAATACCAAAGGGTATGTAGCCATTTCCGCAAGAAGCCATAGCAAGGTCAATGTTCAGCGGATTATGGAAGAAATGGGGGGCGGTGGTCACTTTAATTTGGCTGCAGCTCAGGTCTATGACCAAACCCTTGAACAAGTTAAGGAAAACCTCATCAGTAAAATTTATGAGGAAATTAAAGAAAGTAAGGTGTAGTAAATGAAAGTTATCTTTTTAGCAGATGTAAAAGGTCAAGGAAAAAAAGGTGAAATCAAGGAAGTTCCCACAGGTTATGCCCAAAACTTCTTGATTAAGAAAAATTTGGCTAAGGAAGCTACAAACCAAGCAATCAGTGCCCTTCGTGGTCAAGAAAAGTCTAAAGCCAAGGCACACGCAGAAATGGTTGCCGAAGCAGAGGCTATCAAGGCTAAGTTGGCAGAAGAAGCTACTTTAGTGAAATTTGTTGAAAAAGTTGGTCCAGACGGTCGTACTTTTGGTTCGATTACCAGCAAGAAAATTGCCGAAGAATTGGAAAAACAATTTGGTATCAAAATTGACAAACGCCATATTCAATTAGACCACCCAATTCGTGCCCTTGGCTTGATTGATGTTCCAGTTAAAATCTATCAAGATGTGACAGGCGTTATCAATTTGAGCATTAAAGAGGCTTAATTCATATCAATACCATCAGTGAGGAGGTGAAATCTTGGCAGAGTTAGATGAATTGCGGGTGCAGCCCCAGGATATTCTGGCAGAACAATCGGTCTTGGGTGCAATTTTCCTGGATGAAGGCAAGTTGGTCTTTGTTCGTGAATATATTGAGGCAGAGGATTTTTTCAAGCATGCCCATAAGCTGATTTTCAAGGCAATGATTGCCCTTTCTGATAAGAATGAGGCTATCGATGCGACCACCATGCGGAACTATCTGGTCAACCATGGGGATTTGGAAAATATCGGTGGTCTGGCTTACTTGGCGGAAATCATTAGTTCCGTTCCGACAGCAGCCAATGCGGAATTCTATGCCAAGATTGTCGCTGAAAAGTCTAATCTCCGTAAACTGATTGCCCGCTTAACAGATGCTGTCAATCAGGCATACGAGGGTGCGGATGGCTCAGATGACATTATCGCCAATGCTGAAAAAGCCTTGATTGATGTCAGTGAGGGAGCCAGTCGAAGTGGTTTCAAGCGGATTGATGATGTCTTAAATATCAACTTTGATAACCTTGAGACACGTGCCAAGCAGACCTCGGACATTACAGGGATTGCGACTGGTTATCCTGCCCTTGATGCCATGACAACGGGGCTGCATGAGGAAGAGTTGATTATTCTTGCGGCTCGTCCTGCGGTTGGTAAGACAGCTTTTGCCCTCAATATTGCGCAAAATATTGGTACAAAACTGGGTTTGACCGTTGCTATCTTCTCCTTGGAGATGGGTGCAGAAAGCTTGGTTGACCGTATGCTCGCTTCTGAGGGGGTCATTAACTCGCGTTCTATTCGTACGGGTCATTTGACACAGGAAGAGTGGAACAAGTACATGGTGGCTCAGGCTAATTTGGCTCGGGCAAGCATCTATATTGATGACACACCTGGTATCAAGATTACGGAAATTCGTTCGCGGTCACGCAAGTTGGCTCAGGAAACTGGAAACTTGGGCTTGATCTTGATTGACTATCTTCAGTTGATTACAGGAACAGGTCGTGAAAACCGGCAACAAGAGGTTTCGGAGATTTCCCGTCAGTTGAAGATTTTGGCTAAGGAATTGAAAGTTCCAGTTATCGCCCTCAGTCAGTTGTCGCGTGGTGTGGAGCAACGTCAGGATAAGCGTCCTGTCTTGTCAGATATTCGTGAGTCTGGGTCTATCGAACAGGATGCGGATATCGTTGCCTTCTTGTATCGTGATGATTACTATGAGCGTGGTGAGCAGGAAGATGGAGGCATTCCAAACAATACGGTTGAAGTTATCATCGAGAAAAACCGTTCCGGTGCGCGTGGTACCGTGGAACTCATGTTCCAAAAAGAATACAATAAATTTGCAAGTATTTCCAAGAGAGAGGATGGATAGAGAATGAGTGATGCATTTACAGATGTTGCTAAGATGAAGCAAATCAAACAAGATATTAAAGACCACGAGGGACAAATTGTCGAGTTGACTCTTGAAAATGGTCGGAAACGTGAGAAGAATAAGCAAGGTCGGATTACAGAAGTTTATCAGTCTTTGTTTATCGTTGAATTTGAAGATCCAAACAATACTTTTGTAGAATCTTATACCTACTCGGATGTATTGACGGAGAAAATCTTAATTCATTATTTGGATTAGGAATGGGAGCCTGTGTTTGCAGGCTTTTTTGTATGTTTTAACCAAACTATATATTGACTAAGATAAAGCAGTGTGTTACAATAGTAGTACATAAAAACGTTTTCAACAATATTCGTGTGCGAGATAGAAAGGAGTTTGTATGGACTTGCAATGGTTTACATTTTTGGCTTTGTTTGCTGAGGGTCTTCTGTCTTTTCTTTCTCCCTGTGTTCTGCCAATTCTCCCTATCTACATTGGTTTGTTGGCAGGTGGAGCTGAAGGGAAAGAGGGGGATAGGAATGTCCTGGTTAATACGCTGAGTTTTGTGGTGGGGATTGCTGTGACCTTCTTCTTATTAGGCTTTGCCTCTAGTTTGCTGAGTAGGGTCTTACAAGCCAATGCTCAAGTCTTGCAAATCATCAGTGGTCTGCTGATTATTCTCATGGGGATTTTGCAGTTGGGCTGGTTCAATATTCCCATGTTGGAGCGTGAATTTTCTGCGAAAAACAAGGTCTATCAGGCAGGGAAACAGGTCACTCCATTTTTAGCTTTTTTGATGGGCTTTACCTTTAGTTTTTCTTGGACACCTTGTATTGGTCCAATTCTGGCTTCTGTCTTTATCTATGCTAGCAGTCAGGAGGGCTGGTTGAGCGGTATCTTGCTGTTGGTTTATTGTCTTGGTTTTATTCTTCCCTTTATTTTGGTTGCCTTTTTTTCTCAGAAAATGTTGGCTTTCTTCAAGAATAATCGGCACTATTTGGCTTGGACCAAGCGTATTTCAGGTTATCTATTGCTCTTGATTGGCTTGAGTATTTTAACAGGTTTCTTCCAGCATCTTGTTCGTTTTTTCCAGTAGGATAGAAAGGATTTGTTTATGAAAAAGTTGCTATCTATTGTCGCTTGCTTACTTGCTTCCTGTTTTGTGTTGACGGCTTGTTCCTTGTTACCATTGGTAAGTCCGTCTTCTACGGAGTCAACTTTACAGGCTAATCAACCTGTCACGCTAGATTTTTCCCTCAAGGATAAGGAGGGAAATGATGTCAATCTGGCAGATTACAAGGGGAAAAAGATTTATATCAATGTTTGGGCGACCTGGTGTGGTCCTTGTCAGAGAGAAATCCCAGAATTGGAGGAGGTCTATCAAGAGTATAAGGATAAGGAAGATTTTGTCTTTTTGTCGATTACATCACCTGAGGATGCTGAGTTTGAGAATACCAATCCTGCGGATGTGAGCAAGGCTGAGATTTTAGAGAAGGCTAGTGAGCTAGGTGCGACCTATCCTGTCTTGTTTGATACAAAAGATCAGGC
This sequence comes from Streptococcus suis, assembly GCF_002960425.1. Classification (GTDB taxonomy): domain Bacteria; phylum Bacillota; class Bacilli; order Lactobacillales; family Streptococcaceae; genus Streptococcus; species Streptococcus suis_S. The sequence goes on along the minus strand of NZ_POIZ01000043.1, from coordinate 22,561 downwards.
GATGACACAGTTTGGCATTGCTGCATTTCCGACCCATATCCTCATCAATAGTGATGGAACCCTCAAGGTTTCCTTTGCAGGACAGGTTCAAAAGGATAAATTGGTCCAATTATTGGAAGAAATACAATAAGAAGGATGAAAAAGGCTTTACAGAGCCTTTTTTTTGTGTTATACTAACCTTTGTGCGAAATAACAGCAGAGCAAAATGAAGCTCGTCAACAGAAGGTCAGCAAGAAGAGTAATCGTTGCTGTTTCGATGAAGGCCTCCTGCACGAATCAGGTTTGCTTAAAACGTTATTTCCTACAATAATATTTTTTATTTTAGGAGGACATAACTATGTCACGTTATACAGGACCATCTTGGAAACAAGCTCGTCGTCTTGGCTTGTCATTGACAGGTACAGGTAAAGAATTGGCACGTCGTAACTACGTACCAGGTCAACACGGACCAAACAACCGTTCTAAATTATCAGAATACGGTTTGCAATTGGCTGAGAAACAAAAATTGCGTTTCTCTTACGGTTTGGGTGAAAAACAATTCCGTAACTTGTTCGTACAAGCTACTAAAATCAAACAAGGTACTCTTGGTTTCAACTTCATGCTTCTTTTGGAGCGTCGTTTGGACAACGTTGTTTACCGTCTTGGTTTGGCAACTACTCGTCGTCAAGCACGTCAATTCGTAAACCATGGTCACATCCTTGTTGACGGCAAACGCGTTGATATCCCATCATTCCGCGTTGAAGTTGGTCAAGTTATCTCAGTTCGTGAGAAGTCAATCAAAGTTCCAGCTATCCTTGAAGCTGTTGAAGCAACTCTTGGCCGTCCAGCTTTCGTATCATTCGATGCTGAAAAGCTTGAAGGTTCATTGACTCGCTTGCCAGAACGCGACGAAATCAACCCAGAAATCAACGAAGCTCTTGTCGTAGAATTCTACAACAAAATGCTCTAAGATAAGACTTTATATTGTAAGAAGCCTACAACAGTGGGCTTTTTGCTTTGTCTTAAAATGTTGATTTCTTGGTTTGCTCCCCTTTTTGCTTCCAATATGGAGATTGTGGAATAATCCAAGCCTATAGTCATTTGAATGAACTTTGATACATCGTCACTTACGGTTTGCCCTACTTCTACGAAAGTGATTTGCTTCGAATGTCTTATTTCCAACCTAGAACAGGCTTTAGACTATTCTAGCAACCTGCACCTCAGTTCCTTGTCTGAATGCTCTTCATTTGTTTATATTATAGAATACCTTAATAAAGCTAGTTAGACAAAAATGTCCTGTAGAAAAATAATCCTTTTCGATAAACTTAAACCATCAACCAAAGGAGATTATAAGATGGAATTTGAAAAGGTCTATGATAGTGTAAAAGGGATTGTCAACAAGGCTCGAAAAGAGTTTTACATCAAGCTGTGGGACAGAGATGATTGGGAACAGGAAGGCATGATGATCTTGTTTGAATTATTGGAAGACCAGCCGTGGTTGCTTGGTGAGCAGGCTCAACTATATTGTTACTTCAAGGTCAAATTCCGAAATCGGATAAAGGACCGTGTTCGCAAACAGGAAAGTCAAAAGCGCAGGTTTGACCGCATGCCTCATGAGGACATACATGACCTATCGCATATGATCCAATCACCTGGTTTGGTTAATGATGAATTGTTGATGTTGAGAGGTGCCTTGAGAGATTATCGGAAAAATCTATCCATGGACCAAGTGGAAAATTATGAAAAATTGATAAGTGGACAATGCTTCAATGGTCGTAGGAATATGCTTCGGGACCTGCAAGAACATTTAAAGGATTTTCGATGAGGAAGCGCTAGGACCATGATTTCACAATGGTTATCCACAGGAAAACAAAGAATTCCACAACTTATCCACAACTTGTTGATAAGTTGGTTAGGTTTGGTCTTTAAAACAAAAATGCTCAGCAACTTTCCTGAAAATGTGATAAAATAGTAACAAATTGTGTCAAATGGAGAGAAAGATGACCTTACTAAGTATTGCCATTCCGAGTTATAATTCGGAGGCCTACCTTCATTACTGTGTTCATTCCCTTGTAATGGGTGGTGACAAGGTTGAAATTCTGATTATCAACGATGGTTCGACCGATCGGACTCAGGAAATCGCAGAGGGACTAGAGAATCAATTTTCAAACGTACGTGCCATCTATCAGGACAATAAGGGTCATGGCGGAGCTGTTAATACGGGGATTTTTGAGGCTAAAGGTAAGTATTTTAAGGTAGTGGATTCAGATGATTGGGTTGATACCAGAGCCTATTTGAAAATCCTAGAGAGTTTGCAGGCTTTGGAAGATGAAAATACGCCAGTTGATGCCTTCATTTCCAACTTTGTTTACGAAAAAGAAGGGCAATCTCGGAAGAAATCCATGTCCTATCAGGATGTCTTACCCGAAAATCGTATTTTCGGCTGGGAGGATGTAGGTGCCTTTTCCAAGGGACAATACATGATGATGCATTCCCTGATTTACAGGACAGATTTATTGCGTGAGGTTGGTCTCGTTCTACCAGAGCATACCTTCTATGTGGATAATATTTTCGTATTTACTCCTTTGCAGGCTGTGAAAACCATGTTCTATCTGCCAGTAGATTTTTATCGTTACTTTATTGGTCGAAATGACCAGTCTGTCAATGAATCTGTCATGATTAAGCGCATTGACCAGCAGTTAAAAGTCAATCGGATCTTAGTGGATAATTTAGACTTGGAGGCGGTTGACAATCCTGATTTACGAAGTTATTTGCTCAATCATGTGGAAATTACCACCATTATCTCCTGTGCCCTTCTCAATCGTGCTGGAACAGCTGAGCATATGATGAAAAAACAGGAACTCTGGCACTATATTCGGGATAACAATCCAGCCCTTTTCAAGATTGTCCGCAATGGCTTGTTGGGGCAGTTGACCAATCTCTACGGTTATCCAGGTCGAAAAATTTCCAATGCCGTCTATAAAATCGCTAAAAGAATTTATGGTTTCAACTAAAACTCAGTTTCGGCTGAGTTTTTTCTTATCGGTCTTCTAGTTAGTAGTAGCTGCTTAAAAAATAAGTAGGATGGTTGACATTTATAAACGACAAGTGTAGAATATTAGAGAAAGAAGAGAGGAATTCGAGTATGAATGAATTAAAACGTCTACCAGATACAGAATTTTCTGTACTAAGAACCATTTGGCACCTGCCAAATCCAGTAACTTCTGCACAGATTATTAGCAACTTAGGTGAAGAGAATCATTGGAAGCCACAAACCTTATTGACTATTCTTGCGCGCTTGACGGAAAAAGGTTTTTTGAAGAGTGAGCGAAATGGTCGGGAACGTCATTATACGGCCATTGTGTCTGAAGAAGAATATATGGCGGTTGAAACATCAAATTTTTTAGACCGTTACCAGGGGAATTCACTTGGTGGTTTGGTCAAAACCCTCTTCTCCTCCAATGCTTTGTCAGCCGATGAACTGGATGAGTTAAGGAGCTTGTTAAATAAATAATATATAGTTGGAGATTTGAAATGTCATCACTCATCTTACGCTTTTTCTTAATGAGCCTCTACAAATCGGCCCTGATTTTAGTGGTTAGCGGCCTGTTTATCTTATTAAAAAACAGGGTTTCAGCTAGGGTTCGGTACTTGACCTGGTTGGTCTTGTTAGCCAGTCTGATTTTTCCTTTCAGACCTCGCTTTGGTTCGGGCTTGGTAACCATTGAACACAGTCCAAAGGCAGTATCGACTGCTGTTGAAATGACAGGTACCGTAGCTAGTTCAGTAACCGCTAGTCAACCAAGTTTGTTGGATCTCTTTCTCGGTTTGCCTTGGTTGCAGATTTTCTTGTTTGTCTGGTTCCTAGGTTTTGTGGTGGTGATTGGACGTTCGATCTTTGCCTATGTAAAATTCAGTAATCTTTTGAAGAGATGGGGGACGCCTATTTCTGATTTGAGAATTTTAGAAACTTTTTATATCATCAAAGAAGAGTTTGGTATTAAAAAGGATATTCGTCTGTTCCACTATCCACAGGTTTCCAGTCCTATGATTTTTGGTCTGCGTCATCCGATTGTCTTGTTGCCAGCGACGGACTATACGGATGAAGAGCTGGATCTAATCTTTGAACATGAGTTGACCCACTACAAGCATAGGGATATTTATGTCAATCTCTTGGTCTTGCTTGTAAAGGCTGCGCACTGGTTTAATCCCATTGTGGCCTTTGCCTGCAAGGAAGTACAGGAAGCTGCAGAAAGTTACTGTGATCATAGCGTTCTCAACCAACGCGATCAATCCTACCGTTCTTTCTATGGTGAAACCATTATCACCATGATTCACAAGAGCCAACAGCCTGTTCTGCTTTCTAGTTGCTTCTATTCAAACAAGTTTAACCTCAAGCGTCGTATTATTGCGATCATGGATAACCGTATTCCCATGCGTTCACTTGGCTTGTTGGTGACAACTTTTATGACTCTTGCCCTGGTCTTTTCAGGTTCCATTTTTGTGGTGGCAATGACAGAAGATCAAGTTAATCAGGTTATTCAAGAGGAAGGTTTGACCGATAAGCAAGCCTTAGAGGCGGCACTAAAAGACCAGAACTTCAAGCAAACAGATGTTAAAGATGTTAAGGTGACAGAGGGAGCGGATTACTGTTTGGTTGAATTTTCTAAGGGGGAAACGCGTTACCATATCCAAGTTGATAAATTGACCAAACAGGTAAGGAAAGTGGAAAAAGAAACCTTGAAACTTGTGTCATCATCATCTTCAACGACAAAATCTTCATCAACAACCACAACGACTACAAAGGCATCTTCAACTGCAACCAGCACAGCAAGCTCCACGATAGCGACTACAACAACCACAACAAATGCTGGTAATGCTGGAGTGACTTCAAATGGTTCTGCAACTACTAATTCTCAAGCTCCAGCCTCAAGTGTAGTGGAAACGCCTGTAGTTACTGAAACTCCAACCACAACCTATACCCCTCCGGCTACAACATCTACTCCAACCACGACTTACACCCCTCCGGCGACAACCTATACTCCTCCGGCTACCTACACACCGCCTGTAGACACCAGTGACGATGTAGATGTCAGCGATGATACAGATGATGTAGATACCAGTGATGATACAGATGATTCTGATGACTAACCCCAAGCACCTCTGATTAGAGGTGTTTTTTGATATACTTGCATAGCATAATCATTGTGTAATATGAGAATAGGTGAGCTACCACGGTATTTTTTTTACTCTTAGAAGACAATCTTTAAAAAATTTTTACTTTTTTGAGTTTTTAGGCTTGACTTTTTAAAACGACAAGTGTAGAATATATTTATACTACAGTTGTAGAAAATGAGTGGGTGACCACTCTATTCTAAAATTCAAAAAACGACAAATGTAGAAAAAACAAAAAAATGGAGTTTATTATGAAACACTTGAGAACTTTAGCATTTACAGCACTAGTAGCAGCAACTCTTGGCTTGCAACAAACAGCATCAGCTGCTCAAATTAAAACCATCGACTCTGCCAAAACAATCGTTCTAAAAGATTTGGGTTTAAAAGCGAATCAAGTTCGCTTCAAGGAAGTTGACTTTGAAAAAGGCATTTATGAGATTGATGTCCTTGCTAATAATGTTGAATACGATTACGATATCCAAGCTAGCACAGGCAAGATTCTTAAGAAAAAGTCTAAGACTTTAGCCCCTAAAAAGACTACAGCTCAACCTACTCAACCAAAGAAAACAACAGTTTCCGTAACGATTTCAATGGAACAGGCAAAAAATATTGCCTTGAAAGATGCAGGTTTGGCAGCCAATAAGGTTCGCTTCAAAGAAGTTGACTTAGAAAAGGGTGTTTACGAAGTTGATTTTGTTGCGAACAATCTTGAGTATGAGTATGATATCAATGGTTTGACAGGAAAAATTATCAAGAAAAAGACAAAATCAGTAGCCGTTAAACCAGCAGCTCCAAAGAAAAATCCGGTAGTGGTAACACAGCCTAAGAAAGTTTCAGTAGTGCCAACACTTTCAGTAGAACAAGTGAAAACAATTGTTTTGAAAGATTTAGGTTTGGCAGCCAATAAAGTTCGCTTCAAAGAAGTTGACCTTGAAAAAGGTATCTATGAAGTTGAAGCTATCGCCAACAACTCTGAATTTGACTATAAGATTAATGGAACAACTGGTCAAATTGTGAAGAAAAAAGTAGAGGCAAAAAAAGGCTGGTAATAGATAAGAGTTACAAGAGTGGGGAACCGCTCTTCTCTTAACCGCTTAAAACGACAAATGTAGAATAGAGAAAAAGATGAAAGAAACAGTACAAACCAAATTTAAACGTATCGAAACAAAATATATCCTTGACCGCCACCAACTAGCAGCCGTTATGGCAGAGCTACAGGCCCATGTTGTGAAGGACGATTATCCAACCTCAACCATTACCAACATTTACTTTGATACCAATGAGTATCGAATGATTCAAGATTCAGCAGAGCGCTTGTGGAAGCGTGAGAAGATCCGTATGCGGACCTACGATGCCCAGCCACACGCAGATAGTCAAGTCTTTTTGGAAATCAAGAAAAAGGAAAATGGTGTTGGTTTGAAGGATCGCTTGACATCAAAACCAGCCTCTGTATTGAAATTTATGAGCCACAACCTAGTAGACGAAACCATCAGCAATCCTGTGCTTTTGGAAACCATGGCAGAGCTACGCGAGCGTTATGGCAAGATTGAGCCGATGATGTATATTTACTATGATCGTTTTTCAATGAAGGGGATTGAGGATAAAAAGGTTCGTATTACCATTGACCAAAATATTCTTTACCGTCATTACGATGTGGATTTATTTGCAGGAAAGTATGGTTATCCTTTGCTAGAGGATGATCAAGTTATTATGGAAATCAAGGTGCCTGAAACCTACCCAGAATGGCTTCAAGCCATTATTGATCAGTATGGTCTGGAGCGCGTGTCATTTTCTAAATATGGGACAGCCCACCGTAAGTTAGTAGAAAGTCAAGAAGAGGACATTATCTTTGAAAGAGCAATTGTTTAAAAGTATCTTTGAAAGCAATACAGGACCTGCAGAGCCCTCTATGCTGGCAACCAGTTTAGTGGTTAGCTTGGTTCTAGGTCTGATTATTGCCGTAGTTTATAAATACAAGACCCTTTATTCTAAGGAATTTGTGATTACCTTGACGGTTCTCCCAGTTCTCATGACCATGATTATTTTTATGGTCAATGGAAACTTGGGAACCAGTGTGGCGATTGCAGGGACCTTTGGGATGATTCGTTTTCGTTCGGCAGCAGGTGGAGCTAAGGAACTCTTGATGGTCTTTATTGCAACAGGTATTGGCCTGGCCTGCGGTATGGGATTTATCATCCTAGCAACGATTTTTACGCTCTTTGTTTGCCTAGTCTTGCTATTCTTGGAGAATTCTTCCTTTGCGGCAGTTAGTCAAACCAGACGGAATATCACCATTCGCGTGCCAAGGGAGTTGGATTATGAACTGCTATTTGAAGCTACTTTTATCAATGCATGTAAGTATGTAGAATTGGTCAGCATTAAGAATATTAAAAAAAGCAATAGCCTGGAATTAGTCTACAATGTTGATTTGGATGCGAATTTGTCCGACAAGCAGGTGATTGACACCTTGCTCAGTATCAATGATTCTATTGAAATTAGCATCAGCAAGTTGGCACAAAAGAAGAAAACTTTATAAGAGGGTGAGAGATTGGCAACAATCTCTTTTTTCGTATATAATGAAGTCAGAAGAGGAGGCAAGTATATGCAAATATTAGGACAAACAGGTCTGGAAGTATCGCGAATTGGTCTAGGCTGTATGCGAATGGCTAGTCTGATAGAGCAGGAAACAGCCAAAGTGTTAGATACAGTTGTTGGATAGGGAATTACCTTTTTCGACCATGCAGATATTTATGGTGGTGGTGAGTCAGAAATTCGCTTTGCTCAGGGCGCCAAGTTGGCAGGCCTCAAGCGTGAGGACATGATTCTCCAGTCCAAATGTGGTATTCGTAAGGGCTATTTTGATTTTTCAAAGGACTATATCTTGGAGTCTGTAGATGGGATTTTGAAGCGCTTGGATACAGATTATTTGGATGTTCTTGCCTTGCATAGACCAGATGCTCTGATGGAAGCAGAGGAGGTGGCAGAAGCCTTTTATCTCTTGAAGCAAGCGGGTAAGGTTCATCATTTCGGTGTCAGCAACCAGAATATCTACCAAATGGAATTACTTCAGTCCTATCTGGACCAGCCCCTAGCGGTCAATCAGCTCCAGCTGTCGCCTGCCCACACGCCATTGATAGATGCTGGATTACATGTCAATATGAAAGATGATGCTGCGACCATGCGGGACGGAGGGCTGATTGATTATTGCCAGCTTAAAAAAATCACTATCCAAGCCTGGTCACCTTTCTTGATTGATTTGCAACAAGGTATTTTTGCCAACCATCCAGACTATGCTGATTTAAATCAAACGATTGGGGAAATAGCAGAGCGCTACCATGTTTCACATGAAACTATTGTCGTAGCTTGGATTTTGAGACATCCAGCTAAGATTCAAACCATTGTGGGCTCAATGAACCCAGAACGTTTGATCAAGATTGCACAAGCTAGTCAGATTAGCTTGACTAGACCAGAATGGTACGAGATTTACAGAAGCGCAGGTAATATTTTGCCCTAGGAGGTGCTTATGCAGTGGGAGATGAAAGCATTTGACCAATTAAGTTTACAGGAACTTTACAGTATCTTGACACTGAGGACGGATGTATCAGTCATTTAGTTTTTCTTTTATTACTTCGTTAACTCGCTTTACCGTACTTTAGTACAGCTTGCAGCTCGTTGCCTCGTACTAAAAGTAAACTAAAAGACTTAATTTGTACTTGAACAGGCCCGTCCCTATCCTGAAGTTGATGGAAAGGATCCAAACTGTCTTCATCTTTTGGGAACTGATGAAGGAGAGTTAGTAGCTTACTTGCGAATATTGCCTGCAGGATTAAGTTATGATGAAGTTTCCATCGGCCGTGTAGTTATCAAGTCAAGTCATCGTGGTAAGGGATTGGCTCGACCCATGATGGAGCAGGCAATTCACTTTATTACAAACGAATGGAAAGAAAGTCAGATTAAAATTGGTGCCCAAGCCCATTTAGAAAAGTTCTATAGTTCGTTAGGTTTTGAGTCAGTTTCTGAAGTCTATTTGGAGGATAATATTCCGCATCTGGATATGTTGTACAGTAAACCAGTCAACTAAGGCTGGTTTTTCGATTTTTCTTGGCAAATTCCCCCAAAAATCAGCCATTTTATGGTAGAATGAATAGGTATAAAATCAGTAAAAGAGGAAGAAAATGAAACGTTCTATGTACGCTGGGCGTGTTCGTAAGGAGCACGTCGGACAGGAAATTACTTTGAAAGGTTGGGTTGGTCGCCGTCGTGACTTGGGTGGCTTGATTTTCATCGACTTGCGTGACCGTGAAGGCATTATGCAGTTGGTCATCAATCCAGAGGTGGTCGCCAGTGATGTTATGGCAACTGCTGAAAGCCTCCGCAGTGAGTTTGTTATCGAAGTAACGGGAACGGTTGTGGAGCGTGAACAAGCCAACGACAACATCCCAACAGGAGCTGTTGAATTGCAAGTAACCAGCTTGACAGTGCTCAATACGGCTAAGACGACACCGTTTGAAATCAAGGATGGCATCGAAGCCAGCGATGATACCCGTCTTCGTTACCGTTACTTGGATCTTCGTCGTCCAGAAATGCTTAACAACTTCAAATTGCGTGCAGCGGTAACCCACAGCATTCGCAACTACTTGGATGACTTGGAATTTATTGATGTGGAAACGCCAATGTTGACCAAGTCAACGCCAGAGGGTGCGCGTGATTACTTGGTACCATCTCGTGTATCTAAAGGCCATTTCTACGCATTGCCACAAAGTCCACAGATTACTAAGCAGCTTTTGATGAATGCTGGCTTTGACCGTTACTACCAAATTGTTAAGTGTTTCCGTGATGAAGACTTGCGTGGAGACCGTCAACCTGAATTTACACAGGTGGACTTGGAAACCTCATTCTTGAACGAAGTTGAAATCCAAGACATTGTAGAAGGATTGATTGCTAAGGTCTTGAAAGATACCAAAGGGATCGAGTTGGCCTTGCCATTCCCTCGTATGGCCTATGATCATGCCATGAACTTCTACGGTTCAGACAAGCCAGATACTCGTTTTGATATGCTTTTGCAAGACTTGACAGCTACTGTCAAGGAAGTTGACTTCAAGGTCTTCTCAGAAGCACCTGTTGTTAAGGCTATTGTTGTCAAAGGAGCAGCGGATAGCTACTCTCGTAAAGAAATTGATAAACTAACAGAGTACGCCAAACAATTTGGTGCCAAAGGACTTGCTTGGGTCAAGGTTGACAAGGGAGAATTAGCGGGTCCAGTTGCTAAGTTCTTGACAGGTATTACAGATAAGTTGACAGCAAGTTTACAACTTGAAGATAAGGACCTGGTCCTCTTTGTGGCGGATGAATTGGAAGTAGCCAATAATACCCTGGGAGCTTTGCGTAACCGCTTGGCAAAAGAACAAGGTTTGATTGACGAAAGCAAGTTCAACTTCCTCTGGATTGTAGACTGGCCAATGTTTGAGTGGTCTGAAGAGGAAGGTCGCTACATGAGTGCCCACCACCCATTCACTTTGCCAACGGAAGAAACAGCTCATCATTTGGATGGTGATTTGGCAGAGGTTCGTGCGGTTGCCTACGATATTGTTTTGAATGGTTATGAATTAGGTGGCGGTAGCCTTCGTATCAACCAAAAAGACATGCAAGAACGGATGTTCAAGGCTCTTGGTTTCTCAGCTGAGGATGCACATGAGCAATTTGGTTTCTTGCTAGAAGCTATGGACTACGGTTTCCCACCACATGGTGGATTGGCTATCGGTTTGGACCGCTTTGTCATGCTCTTGGCTGGTGAGGATAATATTCGTGAAGTCATCGCCTTTCCGAAGAACAACAAGGCATCTGACCCAATGACACAGGCACCAAGTACTGTAGCATCAGCTCAATTAGAGGAATTGGCTTTAGACATTACACTTGAAAATGAATAAATTTTTCAGAAAACAGCGTGTACGCTTTCTACGTTTGGCTAAGAAGAATAAATTTTGGTCAATCATTTCGGGAATTTCTCGAGAAAAATATGCAGAACGGATATCGGGGTCCATTATTTATGGGCTCCTATCTAGTATTGCGGTCAATTTTTTCTTTCGACCAGGGAATGTCTATTCGTCTGGAGTTACTGGTCTAGCTCAGATATTGTCAGCTCTCGCTGGGACTTATCTTGGTTGGACCTTACCTATCGCCGCGGTTTATTATGCCCTCAATATTCCTTTGCTCATCATAGCTTGGTATAAAATTGGCTACAAATTTACCATCTTTACTTTTATCACCGTATCTCTCAGTTCCTTGTTTATTCAGTTTATGCCTCCAGTCACTTTGACAACGGATCCTCTGGTCAATGCTATTTTCGGTGGTCTTGTGTTGGGAACTGGGATTGGATTTGCTCTTAGGAATAATGTATCCAGTGGTGGTACAGATATTGTCTCCATTCTTATTCGGAAGAAGACAGGGCGACAGGTTGGCTCCATTTCCCTGATTGTCAATATCCTGATTATGCTGATAGCGGGAATGACCTTTGGCTGGAAGTATGCCTTGTATTCCATGGTGGCACTGTTTATCTCTAGTAGGATGACGGATGCCATTTATGTTAAACAAAAGCGGATGCAGGCCATGATTATTACTAATCAACCAGAGCGAGTTATCAAAAAGATCCATAAGAAGCTTAATCGCGGTGTGACCATTATCAATGGCGCAGAGGGTGCCTATAACCATGAGCAAAAAACAGTTCTGATTACGATCATTACTCGTGCAGAGTTTAGCGAGTTCAAACAAATTATGAAAAAAGCGGATCCGTTAGCTTTTGTATCTGTTGCTGATAATGTCAATATTATCGGGCATTTTGTGGAAAGTGAGTAGGAATGAATAAAAAATTGTATCTGGTTTATATCAGTTTGAGTGGCAATACAGAGAGTTTTGTGAAACGCCTAAAGTCTTTTTTCCAATTTCAAACTGACTGGGAGATTGAACTGGTCCATGTCAAAGAGTTGGTTAAGCAGGATATGCCCTTCTACCAGCTAGATGCCCCCTTTGTCGCCTTTTTACCAACCTACTTAGAAGGTGGAAATGGAGTGGACAATGGAGATGTGGAAATTCTGACCAATCCTCTCGGAGATTTTATCGCTTTGGGGACTAATGCAGAGCTCTGTCTAGGTGTTGTCGGCTCAGGCAATCGCAATTTCAACAACCAATATTGTTTGACTGCCAAGCAGTATTCTGAACGATTTGGTTTTCCAGTTATTGATACCTTTGAGCTCAGAGGAATGCAGAATGATATTGAGCGCATTGGTCGGAAAATCATTGAATTGATGTAACATCTGTCAACCCAGTCAAGTGCTGGGTTGTTTTCTTTTGGGTTTTCTTTGTGACACAAAAAACTCACCAGCAAGGGCTGATGAGTTCTAAGGAGATTTATGAAAAATATTTAGGAGTGATTATAGTATATCCTAGATTCTGATTTCCTACATCCGTCTTAGGTCCTATTTATCTTCCAAAATGCAAATGCTTTGTCCAGCCAGTGTGATGTGCTGGGCTTTTTTATCGTCGACAGGCGGGAAGCTGAAACGAATGGTTTGTTCATCCTCATTTTCAAAAACAAAATCGCTGTCCGCAAAGTTGATAATGAAGTGGATGGTTTTCTCGCCATTTGTGACTTGATAGCGGAGAACATATTCGGTCAACCAGTAGAAATCACAGGTTTCTTGAATGGTTTCATAGCTATCTTGGCTGAGAATTGGATTGTCTTTACGGAAGGCAATCAATTCTTGGATAAATTCGATATGTTCTTTATAGTGTACAGCTCGTGTCCAATCCAGACGATTGATTCGGTCGGGAATATTGTAGCTATTGTCAATCTCATCTTTGGTACGGAAGAATTCTTGTCCACTATGAATAAAGGCCATACCTTGAGAAATAAGGATCAACTGTAGTCCAAAACTTGCAGCACGCTTTTGTTGTTGCGGTGTCCAGCTTGGATTTTCAATATGGAAGTAATCAAAGGCTGTCGCATTATCATGGCACTCGATATAGTTGAGTGACTGCTGCGGTTTAATGAAGTGGCTATAGCGGCTACCTGTCAAAAGATGCTGCACTTTTTCGTGTAGTTGCTTGTCAACCAAACGATGTGGGTTGAGTAAGAGTTTTTTGAAGGTATCACGGTAGTCATCGTTGAAGAAGCTCACTTCAGGGAGTTGGTCTGCGTTGTATTGGTGGGCTAGTCTTTCATATTCTAAACCAGTTGCCATCTTCCAGCCTTCGCCATAGAGATAGACATTTGGGTGGATGGCAGCCAATTCTGCTTGGATTTGATTGATGGTTTCGCTGTCCAAAATTCCCATTAAGTCAAAGCGGAATCCATCAAAACCATAGATTTCTAGCCATTGACGAAGGGACTGCTTGATGTAGTTGCGGACCATGCTGCGTTCGCTGGCGACATCGTTGCCACAGAAGGTTCCATCCGTACGCATACCATGCTCGTTGTAACGGTAGAAATAACCAGGTACGATGAGTTCGAATGCGTATTTTTCAGCGTGATACACATGGTTGTAAACAACATCCATATTGACCGAAATATCTGCATCGTGATAGGCTTGAATGGCCTCTTGGAGTTCTAGGATGCGGGCGTAGGGGTCATTTGGCAGGCTGGAGAAGGATCCTTCAGGCAGATTGTACTGCATAGGATCGTAACCCCAGTTGTAAACAGCTTGGGGTTTGTTTTCATCTACACTGCCAAAATCATATACTGGTAGGAGTTGAATATGGGTAACACCCAGGTTTTTGATATAGTCCATGCCCAGTGGCATGTCGTCTAAGATAGGAGATTCGGTTAGACCGAGGAATTGGCTACGGCGTTTGAAGCCTGCTTCTGTCTGCCAGGAGAAATCACGGACGCTCATTTCATAGACAATAGCCTGAGAGATAGGGCGTTGAGTCTTGGCACGACGAACCTTGTGGAGCTTACTTGGGTTGATGACGTAGCTATCGCCAGAATTAGCCTTGGAAGAAAGGGCATACGGGTCGTGAACAGCAATCCACTCGCCATTGACCTTGTGGAGATAGTGGTAGCTTTGACTGTCTAAATCCCCCTCTACTGTGACCTGCCAGACACCATTAGAACCCTTAGTCATTGCATGAGGCTTGCCCTCTAGGACTAGAAAGACTTGCTTGGAGATAGGTGCCCAAAGCTTGAAGCTGGTGGACTGAGGGCTATAACTAGCTCCCAAATCACTTCCATCATAGGTATAGTTCTGTTCGAAAATAGCAGAGCGGACGATATGACCATAGCCTAGCTCGGTTTTATTTCTGTCCTGGTCGTAAATGATATAGTCCGTGTCCAAACTGAGAGGGTGTAGGCTAGTTAGATAGTAGAGAACCAGATTGTCCACCTCTAAACAGGAATGAATAAAGAGTTGAGATGTAGTGTCGGATGATTCGAGTGAGAAACTCATATGCTCGGAATCAAATCGTTTTTCCATTACTAGGCGAATAGTAGCTACATCATCCAGAAATGCTTGAAATTGTCGTAATGCCATGAGCCAAACGGCTCCTTTCTAGGTTAGAGTTCGGTAATAGTATGTGGAATGACACGGCGGTAGCAGACCTGCTTGTCTTCCTTATTGTCATTGATAATTTGGTGGAGGGTATTGAAGGCCACGCGTCCAAGTTTAATGGCATGGACATCAACGTAGGCTTCAATATCCAATTTTGGTTTGACAGAGTCAAAGGAGATGATGGGTAGTTTGGTACCGGCTTCGTTGAGGTATTTGACAATCCCTTCCGCGACTATGGTATCGGTTGTGACGATTGCGTCTATATCCTGTTTGAGTAATTTCTTGGAGATTTTATAGGCACTATCTTCCAAAAGGAAACCTGATACAAACTTGACCTTGTTTTCATCGAGAGGGATATTGTGGGATTTTAAGGCGTTCTTATAGCCAGCATAGCGGTCTTGGGACACGACTAGCTCCTTGTTACCAGCGACAAAGGCGATATTCTTGTAGCCTTTATTGATAAAGTAATTGGTCGCTTCAAATCCAGCTTGGATATTATCGTTATCGACTAGGGAGATAAACGGGGAATCTGCCTTTCCGAGAATGAGGAAGGGAAATTTATGCTGAATGGCTAGCTGGACAAGTGGATCATCTGGCTTGGAATAAAGGAAAATCAGCCCGTCTACTCGTTTCCCATAAACCATTTGAGAAATAGCTTCCAGACGCTGCTCTTCGTTTTTACCTGTGGAGATTTGAAGGGCGTAGTTGTGGTCAGCAGCCACCTGTGAAATGCCACGTAGGGCTGTCGGGAAGAAGGGGTTTTGGTAGAAGACATCTGAGTCTTCAGGCAACACTAGCCCAATCACCTGAGTGTAGCTGGAAACCAAGCTACGAGCATTGAGATTAGGATGGTAATTGAGGTCTGCCATGGCTTTTCTAACTAAGTCTTTGGTTTTTTGGCTAATGGCAGAGCTATTCTGAATGACGCGGGTAACGGTAGAAGGCGAAACACCTGCTAATTTAGCGACGTCTTTAATGGTAGCACGCATAGAAACCTCCTAAATCTCATCTCTGAATTTGGTTTTGAAAAAGACCCAAATCAATACTATCACAAAGAGAATATTTTGAACAGTCAAAACAGTTGTAACAGGCTGACCCAAAATCCCTATCAGGCAGGCTAAAATGGTGGGCAGCCCCAAGCAATGAAGAGAGAAATTGAAGCATTCTTTAAAGGTTTCAAAATGGAAGAAACGGGATTTTTTAGTTAGATAAAGAAAGATACTTGCTCCTAGCAGGATAAAGAGGAGATTTGTCGCCAAAATCATGGTGGAAACCAGAGTGATACTCAGGCCAATCACAGCACGATTGGCTTGGTACCAATTTTTTGAAATAGCTGTGGTCAGCTTTTCCTTGTTAGAAAAATCAGCACTAGTAAATCCCTCGTAGCTCAATTGGGTCAAGACATCCTGACCTTTTCGGATGGTCAAAGTTTGTGTGTCAAATTGATAGGAGAAATCTGAGCTTGTAGGCACGGTGCCGCCAAAGGTCACTTGTTCCCAACTGCTATTTCCAGTATAGGTTAATTGTTCATTTTCAAGGGATACATGTTGACTGAGGTCTTCCATGACTTCAACATTGAGCGGTTGATACACCCCTTCTACAAAGTTTTCCATTGGATAGGTTTCCAAGCTGATGGTTTGGAGAGAGCTGGGAATGACTAAGAGGGACATTAAAAAGAGTGTGGTGAATAGACCTTGCCAGACCTTCATCCATCTGCGATGGGCAAACATCTTTCTTGGAGAAAAAATACTGGAAAAATAAGAGAATGGGTAGGGTAGCATGTCTTGTACCTTTCATAAATATCTTTGCTGTATCTAAAAAGGGAAAAGGTGGGACAGGGTTATCCCTTGTCACCACCACTTGTTAAACCAGATACAAAGTTCTTTTGTAGGAAGAAGAATAGGATACTGATTGGGAGGGCGATGAGGATAGCACCTGCCGCGAAGTAGGCAATCTTCAAGTTTTTCACATCAGAGATGAAGGTTTGAAGACCGACTGCTACAGTATAAAATTCTTTTTCACGAAGCAAGAATTTGGATAGGATGTAATCTCCAAAAGGTCCCATGAAGGCCCAGAGTGCCTGTACAGCAATCATTGGACGAACAAGTGGAAGAACGATTTGCCAGAAACGTCTGAAGTGACCAGCACCGTCTAGTTTTGCAGATTCATCGAGAGAAATTGGCACCGTATCGAAGTAGCCTTTCATGAGCCAAGCGTTCATTGGGATACCACCACCAACATAGAGGAAGATGAGGAACCAGCTTTGGTTGAGCGCATTGAGCATGAGGGCCATAACGAAGAAGGCTGTAAGAGCCGCCATGGTTGGCACCATTTGAATAATCAAGAAGAAGACCAAACTCTGTTTACGAGCGATGAAGTTATAACGGCTATATGCGTAACCTGCTAATACCACTATACTTGTTTGGATAACCATTGTCAAGAGAGCAATGATAAGCGTATTGAGGTACCAAGTTCCGTAGAGCGTTTCGCTAAATAGTCCTTTGAAATTGTCCAAAGTAAACTGGATTGGTTCCAGCTTGAAAGCTACCACGTTGCCTGATTTAAAGGCTGTCATGATGGTAATCAATAGAGGGTAGATAATGATGATAGACAGGGCAATCAGATAGAGATAGGTAAAAGTCTGATTGAGCATACGTCTCGTTTTTACAGATACTTTCATCTTATACATCCTCCATTTCAAATGCATTTAATTTCTTGAAGGCAATCATAGAGATACTGATGACGATCATAGAGATAATCAAGGTCACCGCTGCAGCCATTGAATACTGAGGAGCAGTACCAGTTGTCAATTTGTAAATCCATGAAATCAAGATGTCAGTTGAACCAGCACCACCACCGACGCTACCAGGTCCACCGTTGTTGAAGAGGTAGATGATAGAGAAGTTGTTGAAGTTGAAGGTGTACTGACTGATAAGAGTTGGAGCAGCCACTGCCAAGATCATTGGAAGTGTAATGCTGCGGAATTTTTGAATAGCACTTGCACCGTCAATATAAGCTGCTTCGTACAAGTCGTTTGGAATGGATTGCAAAATACCCAAGGTCAAGACGTAGATATATGGGAAACCAAGCCAAGCCTGCATCATGATAAGGGCAACCTTAGTCCAGAATGGATCTGTTTTCCATGGAATAAGGAAGTTGTCAATAAATGGCAGGAATTTGCTCAAGAATGGCAATACTTGTGTGTTAATGGCACCGACACTATCGTTGAACATGTTACTGAAAGTCAAGATCGTCACGAAGGCCGGAACAGCCCATGGGAGCAAGAAGATAACACCGAAGATACGCTTGCCTTTGATAAATGGCTGGTTGGCAATAATGGCTGTCAAGATACCGATAACAATCTGTGCTGTTGATGCAGCCAAGGCCCAGATGATTGTCCAACCTAGAACAGAACCGAAGGCTGAACGGAAGGTACTGAGTTTCCAGATATTTGTAAAGTTGGTAAAGCCAATCCAATCAAGAAGGGCACCAGGAGGTAGGTGTTGGAAATCGTAGTTGGTAAAGGCGATAAAGAGGGTTACCACAACAGGAAAGATAATGGCAAAGGTCATGGCAATGTAAGAAGGGATAATCAAGAGATAAGGGAAACCATTCTCATAGATACCTTTTACCATATCTTGCAATGTAACGGCTACAGGAATGCCATTATTGATTTGTTTGGCAGTATCGCGGGCATCCTTCAAGTTGAGGGCATAAAAAGCAAGATAGACAACTGTAATGATGAGGTGGAAGGAACCACGAATCAGCATGAAGAGAGAGTTGTCACGACCACGTTGGCTACCCAGAGTAATCAAGTTTCCGATTTCACCAGCTGCGATTACAATAAAGTAAATCAGGAAAGCCAGCGTTACGCCAAGAAAAATGTAGCCTTTTGCTTTTTGCTTGTTATAGATTTGTCCAAGACCAGGAATCAGGGACAAAAGGAGTGCCTTATTTGGATTTTGTTTCATAGTTGTAATCTCCTTTAGGTCAGTCCTAAATATCAATATACTTTTTAGGTTGTAATTAACAAAGTAGACTGGGAAGAAATCCCAGTCCTACTTAAGAATGACTAGTTGCCGTATTTTTGTGCGATTGTGTCTTCAATCAATTTCACAGCGTCAGTAGCAGCAGTTTTAGGATCTTTCTTACCGCTTACTGCTTCAAAGAGCATGTTGGCAGCTGGTTCCCAAACTGTGCTCATTTCTGAGATGTTTGGCATTGGTTGTGCAGAAGCAAATTGCTCTACAACCGCAGTTGTCAATTCATCGTTCTTACTTACTGCATACTCACGAGCTTCAGTGTTAGCTGGAACTTCGTTTGTAGCATCGTAGAATGCTTTTTGTTGCTCAGTTGAAGTCAAGTGGTCAACGAATTTTTGAGCCAAGTCAGGGTTTTTAGAACCTGCAGGGATAACCCAAGCCTTACCACCACCGAATGCTGAGTATGCTTTGCCGTCAGCAAGTGTAGGGATAGTAGCAACGCCGTAGTTGACACCAGCATCTTTCAAAGCAGAAGCTTTCCAAGGACCGTCGATGATGACAGCTGTTTTGCCTTCAGTGAATTGAGTTTGGATCAAGTTACCAGCAGCAGATGCGTCTTGAAGACCTTGAGGCCATTTTTCATACCAAGTTTTAGCGTATTCGATAGCCTTGATAGCACCGTCGTTAGCAAGACCGATGTCTTTTGGATTGGTACCATTTTCACCGAATACATAACCGCCGTAACCTGAAAGAAGTCCGTAAGCGTAGTAGAAGTTTGTCCAGTCAGCTAGGAATGCTGAAGTCTTACCTTCTTCACCAGCAAATGCGTATTTGCTATCTTTTGCCAATTCTTCCAATTCAGCAAATGTTTTTGGTGCTGCAGAAACAAGGTCTTTGTTGTAGTAAGCAACCAATGTTTCGATAACGGCAGGTGAACCATAAACTTTACCGCCAGAAGTTACCAATGTTTCAGTAGTGTCATCTGTCTTGCTTGTTTCAGCCAATTTCACTTCTGAAAGCTGACCTTCTGCCCCAAGGCTACCTACACGGTCGTATGGTGCCATCATCACGTCTGGAGCTGAACCTGATTGGTTGTCAAGTGACAAGTTGTCCAAACCTGTAAGAGCATCACCAGTCTTCACTGTAACAGTTACGCCTTCATTTTCTTTTTCAAAGGCAGCTTTTGCTTCGTTGATGTATGCTTCGTATTGACCATCAACGTAGATTGTCAACTCTTTTCCGCCTTCAGCAGAAGAGCTTGAAGTGGATGATGAGCTTGAGCAAGCAGCCAAGACAGCAGTAGATGCAGCTAGAAGAGCAACGCTCTTAAGAAGTTTGTGTTTCATATTCTTCCCTCCAAGAATAAATGGTTTATTGTGAAACGTCCACTAGCGCAAACGTTTTCCTAAGTTGACTTTATTATACCTCATAATGAATCTGTTTGCAAGCGTTTTTATAAAAAAATTAAAAAATTTTTTTAGGTTAATATAAAATGTCGAAAATTTTTTTGAAATATAATGAAGAAACTTGTAAACTCTATTGAAATTATGTGATATAGATGTAAAAAAGGCTTGATTTGTTACCGTTTTCATTATATAATGAAACAAAGCAATCGTTTGCGTTTATAAAAAGAATATTTAGAAAGA
This sequence comes from Streptococcus suis, assembly GCF_002960425.1. Classification (GTDB taxonomy): domain Bacteria; phylum Bacillota; class Bacilli; order Lactobacillales; family Streptococcaceae; genus Streptococcus; species Streptococcus suis_S. Next base: position 2,236 of record NZ_POIZ01000043.1, on the reverse strand, counting down.
TATAGGGGACTATTATGAAAGAACGCCAAAGCGGTGTGCTTATGCACATCTCATCTCTACCTGGTCAATACGGCATTGGTTCTATGGGACAGGCTGCCTATGATTTTGTTGATTTTTTGGAAAGAACCAAGCAACGTTACTGGCAGATTTTACCTCTAGGAACAACCAGTTATGGTGACTCACCTTATCAATCTTTCTCTGCCTTTGCAGGAAATACCCACTTTATTGACCTTGATTTCTTGATTGAAAAGGGTTGGTTGACAGAGGCTGATCTTGCTGGGATTGACTTTGGTGCCAATGCTACAGAAGTGGATTATGCCAAAATCTTTCACGGTCGTCGTCCTGTGTTGGAAAAGGTTGTGCAGGCTATAAAAGCAGAGGGCTTACCTGCTGATTATTGGTCTTTTGCAGAGGAAAATGGTTTTTGGTTGCATACTTTTGCGGAGTACATGGCGATTAAGGAGCATTTTGACCTCAAACCATGGACAGATTGGGAGGACCAAGGGGCTCGTCTACGTTACCACGATACTTTAGAGTATTACCGACATCTCTTGGCGGACCAGATGGATTACCACCGGATCACCCAGTATTTGTTCTTCAGCCAGTGGCATGCTTTGAAGGCTTACGCCAATGCCAAAGGGATCGAGTTTGTTGGGGATATGCCGATTTATATCGCAGCTGATTCAGCTGATATGTGGGCCAACCCACACTTCTTTAAGACGGATGAAGAAGGAAAGCCAAGTGTGGTTGCAGGTTGTCCACCTGATGCCTTTTCAGAAATCGGTCAGCTCTGGGGCAACCCAATCTATGACTGGGAAGCGATGAAACATGATGGTTTTACTTGGTGGGTGGCACGCTTACGTGAATCCTTCAAGATTTATGACATGGTGCGGATTGACCACTTTATCGGCTTTGCTTCCTTCTGGGAAATCCCAGCTGGGGAAGAAACGGCAGTTAACGGCTACCGTGTAGAAGCACCAGGTTTTGAACTCTTTGAAACCATCAAGTATCACTTGGGTGATTTAAATATCATCGCAGAAGATTTGGGAACTGTGACAGACAAGGTGATTCAACTGCGTGAAACAACTGGTTTCCCAGGTATGAAAGTCTTGCAATTTGCCTTTGACCCTGAGGGCGACAGCATTGAAATGCCGCACAATCACCGCAATAATGTCGTAGCCTATACTGGTACCCATGATAATGATACGATTCTTGGTTGGTATGAAAAGGAAATGACGGAAGAATCCCGTGCATTCTTAGACAAGTACAGCAATCGTCGTGATGATGAAACGGTTAGCCATGCGATGTTCCGCCTGTTGTTCGGCTCACCTGCCTTTATGGCTGTGGCTACTATGCAGGACTTGCTTGGTCTGGATGGATCCGCTCGTATGAATCTGCCAAATACCCTTGGTGGCAACTGGACCTGGAGGATGACAGCTGACCAGCTCACCCCTGCTATTGAGGCGGACTTGCTTGATTTGACAGTGACCTACCGCCGTGAGAATGCTATTGTCAAATATAAAAAAGAAGAAATGACAGAACCATCAGCCTAGGCTGGTGGTTTTTTGTAAAGGCTTGCAAGATATGGTATACTGTTTAGGTAAGGATGAACAGGTGAAGTAGGGGGAACCGGTATGGATTTAGGACAAAAAATTGAACGCTTACGATTAGAAAAAGGGCTGAGCCGCCCAGATTTTTGTGGAGATGAATCCGAGTTGACAGTACGGCAATTAGCTCGGATAGAAAGTGGTCAATCGCAGCCCTCTATTCCAAAGCTAGAGTACATTGCCCAGCGTGTAGGCATTCCAGCCTATAGCTTGATGCCAGACTATAAGGAACTGCCACAAGGTTATTTGGAACTCAAGTACAAGTTATTGCGGGAGCCGATATATAATAAAGTGGAGGTGTTGGATAAACAGGAAGGGTATATCGAAACCATATATGAAACCTATTTTGAAGAACTCCCAAAATCTGAGCAAAGAATTTGTGAAGCTATGCAGGCTATGGTTGATATGGTGCGGACCAATCAACCAGATTATGCAGTAGGTTTATTGGCAGAAACCATGCCACTTCTTATGAATAAAGAAGTGTGTGATGTCAATGACTTGATCCTTATTCGGCTCTTTTTCTACCATTTGTCAAGTCCATCAAGGTATTTGACGAAAAATATTTTGAGTCTCGAAATCCAAATATGGAAATTATTTTATTTTGGACTAAAGTTTAGTGTAAAAAGTGT
>NZ_POIZ01000042.1 GCF_002960425.1 Streptococcus suis | reverse complement strand
AAGTTCCTATGAAATGGCTGAGTCAGGATACCTATGTCTGTTATCGGACCATCAATAGTTTTAGGGCTAGCACACACGCCAACCAGCTCATCAAAACTGCCTTCATCTACTTCACTCTCCTCCTCAGAGAGAATGGCTTGATTGAAGATGAGGCTCTCTTCATTGACGGGACTAAGGTAGAAGCTGATGCCAACAAGTATTCTTTCACGTGGAAAAAGGCCGTTGAATGCTATGAAGATGCCTTGAATGGAAACATTTCTGCCCTTTATGACAAGCTAGTTCAAGAAGGGGTGAATACTGCCTTGTCCAAGGAAGAATGCCTCACTAGCGAGGGACTCAAACAACTCCTACATGAGACAGAACAAGTATTGGACGAGGTGGAAGAAGCTATCTCACAAGAGCCGAAAGTCATTAAAGGTGGATCAGCCAACAGACAGAAACGAAGAAGAATTAAGAAACTAAAGAGAAAGTTGAAAGAGGATTTTCTTGTTCGGAAACAGAAGTACGAACGAGATAAACAGATTCTACAAGAGCGAAATTCCTATTCTAAAACGGATCACGATGCAACATTCATGCGAATGAAAGAAGATCATATGAAGAATGGTCAGCTCAAGCCTGGTTACAACCTCCAACTTGGTACAAACAACCAGTTTGCCTTAGCTTACGGATTGTATCCGAATCCAACTGACACTCGTACACTCAAGCCCTTTCTTCAATCCATCCAAACCTTAGAACTCTTTCAACACATTGTCGCGGATGCAGGTTATGGTAGTGAAGAAAATTATAGCTTTATCCTTGATGACCTGGAGAAAACACCTCTGATCCCCTACGGAACATATCAGAAAGAGCAGAAGAAAAGCTACAAGAAGAGTGATGCCAATCCTGAAAACTGGACCTATCTAGAAGATTCTGACCAGTGGATAAAACCAGATGGGGTTGTCTACTCGTTTAAGAATTATTCACGAAGAACGGACAAGTATGGATTTGAGAAAGATATTAAGATTTACGAAGCTGATCCTGTACAAGCTAGTGAAGAGTTAGACCAGTTAGCACGGACGGAAAAAGGAAACCTCAAACAAATTCAGTACAATCCTACGTGGAACTATTTCAAGAACTTAGTCAAAGAGGAATTGACAAGTAAAGAGGGAGCCCGCATTTATGCCAAACGCAAGGTGGATGTCGAACCTGTATTTGGTAGGATGAAGGGTGTTTTTGGCGTGCGCAGAGTCCATGTCAGAGGTCAAAAAGTGGTTGAAACTGAGATAGGATTCCTCCTAATGAGTATGAATCTCACGAAATTGGCTAAGAAATTAGTCCAAGATAATAGAGATAAAAAGAAAAACACAGACAGTACGGCTGGATTTCATCAGAAGCAGCTCGAATCTATCTGCGTTTTTATTTATTGGCTAGTTTTTGCCCAGCCTCAGCCTGCTACCTTGAAATAAAATAGTAACAGGGTTCTATCTGCATCTGCGTCGCCTAGTCTGTTTTTGATTTTCATTGAATGTAGATTTGGAAATTATAGGAAAGTAAAAACTTTTCGAGCAACATAACAGACTGAACTAGTGTTAGAAGCCCTATCTAATAAAATTACTTAAATAATGACTTCGGCAAACTGACTAAACAGACGTACCTCCTACGCTACGGGTCACTCCCAAGCAAGATTTTCTCAAGACTTAGCTGTTCTGAGTTGAATTGCTTACGTATTTTCATACTTTTAGAGTTATTTTGTCGATATTTTTTAAATACAGAATGAAAAATGAGCAACTCTTAATTGGAACTTCTTGTTATGATAAAAATCGGTTACAGTTTACAACATAGTAAATGGATGTGTCATATCAATTAACTATCATACCTAAGTGCCACGAAAAAACGATTTACTACAAAATTGTACAGAAATTAATTGATATTTCCCGTCGTCTGTGTCAATACAAAGATTTGGAAATGATTGAGGGGCATCGGATGGTCAAGCGTATTGAAATGCTTGTTTTAATGCCTTCAAAACTTTTGATTTGGTACCTTTATCTTTAACAACAAATAAAAGACGAAAAACTTCATGAAGCGTGTCGCACAGTGAGTCAAACTTTAAAAGTAGAAATTTTAATTCTGAGCAGTCTATCGCCTACAATAACTTTATTCACTGGTATCTGTTGATGTCGAAGTCGGAGTGGAAGCAGAAGAGTTTATGCTACTACTTGTCGAGCTAGCACTCGCTGAGGCTACCGATACATAAAGAGTAACAGTCCCTTCGATAGTACTACCAGCTGCTGGATACTGACCAATCACAATATCACTAGTCGTTGAATAGTAACTCCTATCCTCCTGTTTTTCGATATTGGCAACCTTGACGCCCAAAGTTTGCAGTTGACTGCTAGCTTGTGAATAAGTGATATGACCAGATGTTAAATCAGGCATAATCAATTCCTTGCCTTTGGAAATTTCCAAATTGATGACTGAGCCTCTTTCAAGTTCTGTATCAGCTACTGGATCTGTACTAATGACTTGACCAGCCTCAACAGATGAACTATAGACCTGTGTTACAGTTCCGATATAAAAACCTGCATCTTGAAGTATCTGACTCGCCGATTCCTGACTTCTGCCAACTACATTTGGTACCACAACTCCTTTAGAAACATAGAGAGTGATACTACCACCTTTTTCAATAGACGCATTGACTTCTGGGCTAGTCTTGATGACCATGCCTTTATCAACCGTTAGGCTATACTCCTCTTTAACAGAAACCTGTAATCCCAGCGCTTCCAATTCTTGCTGGGCAGTAGCCAAATCTTTACCGCTAACATCTGGAATAACGACCATGGCAGCAGTTGCAATAATCAGATCAACCTTACTCCCCTGACGTTTTGAGGTCTTAGCTCCTGGCGAAGTACGAATCACTAAACCTTCAGCAACGTCATTGGTTGCCTCTTTGGTTACACTCCCTACTTCCAATCCAGCCACTTCAATCATTTCTTGTGCTTTTTCAACAGTTTGTCCCGCTACATTCGGTACAGTGACTGTTCTTGGTGAATTGAAAAACACAATCCCAACTGCCATGAGGGTCAACAGAAATACACCTAACAAGACTTTGAAACGAGTTCGAACTCCTTGTCTCGCTTTCGCCACTGGCTTAGCAACCCCTTTTTGTTTTGCATTGTCCTGCTTACTTGTCGGCTGTTTCTCAGCCTTGGTTTTGGCAGCCTCTGCATTAGCTGCCGGCTTGATATCAACATTAGCCTGAGAGAGCTTAGGCAAGGTTTTTGTATCTACCTTGTTATCTTCCAGTACAATCTTGGGTTCATTTCTACGATCCAAGGACAGGGACGAAGCCAAATCTGTGTACATTTCTGCAACAGACTTATAGCGCTCGTTTAATTTTTTAGCTGTCGCTTTTAACACAACATTTTCAAGTGCTTGAGGGACATTTGCATTCTCTTCTCTGACAGATGGCAGTGGTTTTTGGAAATGCTGGAGGGCAATGGTTACCGCACTATCACCATCATAAGGAATCCGTCCTGTCAACATCTCGAAGAGAATAATCCCCATTGCATAGATATCACTTTGAATGGTTGCTTTCGAACCACGCGCCTGCTCTGGCGAAAGATAATGAACAGAGCCCAGCATTGAATTGGTTTGGGTCAAACTAGTTTCCGCAAAGGCCACTGCAATACCAAAGTCTGTCACCTTAGCGACACCATTTGAGGTCAAGATAACGTTCTGGGGTTTCAAGTCCCTATGAACAATGCCCCGTGTATGGGCCATCCGCATGGCTAGGAGAATCTGCCCCATGATACGCACTGCCACATCATTTGAAAGGGGGGCATTTTCCTTAATATAACGCTTCAGGTCAAGGCCGTTGACATACTCCATGGCCAGATACTGTTGACCATCTTCCTCACCAATGTCCGAAATACGAACAATATTGGGATGATCCAAGTCTGCCATCGCACGCGCTTCCCGTTGGAACCGTTGGATGGCAATCTGATCAGTTTGATAGTTAGTACGAAGAACCTTAACAGCCACTTCCTCACCATCCAAAATCAAATCTCTAGCCAGATAGACATCCGCCATACCGCCTCGACCAATTTGCCGGACAATCCGATAGCGCCCAGCAAAGATCTTACCGATTTGAATCATTACCGAGCCTCCTCTGTAATATGAAGTAGACCTACTGTAATATTATCCAAACCTCCTGCATTATTGGCAAAACGAACCAAGGTTTCTGCCTTACTTTCCAATGATACACCACTCACGACAATATCACGAATATCTTCCACAGATACCATATTTGTCAAACCATCGCTGTTAATCAGAACGTAATCACCAACTTCCAGAGTTTTCAAAGCAATATCTGGCTCAATGGGTTCTGCCTGTCCAATTGACTGGGTAACGATATTTTTCTGAGGGTGACGAAGGGCTTCTTCTTCTGTCAACTGACCTGCACGAACAAGGGCACCAACTAAGGAATGGTCATTAGTTAAACGAGTATACTCTCCATTTCTAATCAAACCAACGCGAGAGTCTCCGACATGGGCATAAATCATCTGATTATCAATCACCACAACTGCCTCTAGCGTGGTTCCCATTCCTCTATATTCTTCTGTTTGTCCAAGCTCATGGATTTTTTGATTTTCTGCATCGATGATGGCAATCAGCCATTCACGAACATCATTCAAGGTCACCAGTTGCGTATCAACCCAGGCTGCACCTAAATCTGTCGCAGCCATTTCACTGGCAATATGACCGGCGCGGTGACCACCCATACCATCTGCCAGAACGACCAAGTCGATACCCGCACGGTTCTTGTAACAGTTGATATAGTCTTGGTTGTTCGAACGTTTTTGTCCAACGTCAGTAAGTAATGCAATTTCCATAATTTTCTATCGTTGCTATGCAACTTCCTCCTCTTATTCTAGGATTTTCTTCTAAATTGACCGATGAAAAAGCCATCTGTCTGGTATTGTTCAGGGGTGATCAAGAGGCAACCATCCACCATAGTATCTGATTTAGGATGCTCTAGCATGACCTGTTCAAAATTGGGGTGATTTTGTAAAAATTCGTGAATAACCTCTTGGTTTTCCTTGGCAATAATCGTGCAGGTGCTATAGGTTATTATACCACCTATTTTCAGGCTTTGGCAAACGCTGTCCAAAATCTGCAACTGGATTGCCTTTAGAGAATCAAAATCCATAGCCGCCTTGTTATAGCGAATATCTGGTTTACGGCGAATGAGACCCATTCCAGAACATGGGGCATCCACTAGGATTTTATCAAAGGTATCTGGACCAAATTCCTCATGAACGCGACTGGCGTCTAGGCGTTTGGTTTCGATCTTATCTGCTAAGCCTAAGCGTTGGGCATTTTCTTCAATCAAGGCTAGTTTGTGTTCGTACAAATCTAGGGCAAGGATTTTGCCACTTGTCAGATAAGAGCCCATGTGACAGGTTTTTCCACCAGGGGCTGCACAGGCATCCAAGATGAGTTCATCCCCTTGTATATCCAAAGTTGGCGCCACTAATTGACTGGTTTCATCCTGAATGGTAATCAGACCTTGTTTAAAGTAATCAGTAGCCGCAAAATGTCCCTGGCCCTTGACTAGGCCGACTGGTGATAACTGCGATTGTTGGGCATCTAGCTCCTCTGCCAATCCTTCTACTTGCTTACCATCTGTTACACGGATGCTGGCCTTATTTCGAATATGCAGACTTTGGAAAATCCGCTCCGCTCGCTCGTCACCATATTCTGCTATCAGGGTTTGGACCAACCAAACTGGCACAGAATATTGGACAGATAGCCTCTTATTTTTCCGTTTGATGCCTGTTGGATCTGGCAAGGTCGATTGGCTCATTTTGCGCAAAATAGCATTGACAAACTTGTCGGTTCCAGGCTTTCTCTTTGCAAGATTTACAGCGTCATTGACAACTGCGTGGGGTGGCAACTTGTCCAAATATACCAACTGGTAGAGGCTCAACATGAGGAGATAATAGACCCAAGTGTCCAATTTCTCTCTATCTTCAATAACATGTGCTAGGTACCATTCCAGTGTTATCTTCCGAGAAACCGTCCCATAGACCAACTCGGTCGCCAAGCCCTTGTCCTGAGCCGACAAATTCGAAGCTTCCAGAGCCTTATTGAGGGCGATATTCGAGTAAGCCCCCTGATCAAAGACTTGTTCCAATACAGATAAGGCTAGACCTCTGGCTGTTTCATGTTTATTGACCACCAAATTGATCTCCTATTGCAATATCTCGACCTGCACCATTTAAAAAGTCTGCAATGGTCATTTTAGGCTTACCAGCTGGTTGGACTGTTTTCAGGGAAAGGGCTCCCTGACCTGTCGCAATGACCAATTCTTTCTTGCTTCGAGCAATGACTTGACCGACTGGTCCTGTACCTTCTGTTTCTACAGCTTCTTGAATTTTAAACCGTTCCCCTTGCCAATAGGTGTGGGCAACTGGCCACGGATACATACCGCGAATGTGATTGAAGAGTTGGCGAGCAGATTTGTTCCAATCCAGCACCTCTTCTTCTGGTCGAATGTTAGGTGAAAAAGTTACCTGTTCTGGATTTTGAGCCACTGGTTTCAAGTCCCCAGCAATATAGGCTGGCAAGGTGCGCAATAACAAATCCCGACCAACTACAGCCAACTTTTCAAACAAGCTGCCGACATTGTCACTTTCTTCAATAGCAATGCTATCGCTGGAAATCATGTCTCCCGCATCCATTTCCTTAACCATCTCCATAATGGTTACGCCTGCTCGTTCATCTCCATTTATCAAAGCATAGTGGATAGGTGCTCCACCACGGTACTTAGGAAGAAGAGAAGCATGGACATTGACCGCAAAGTCAACAGAGTTCAACATTTTAGTTGGTAGGAATTGCCCAAAAGCTGCTGTTACAATCCCATCAGCTTCCAAATTCATCAGCTCATCTAGTTCTTGGCTACCAGATAACTTTTCAGGTTGATAGACTGGTAATTGGTATTCCAAGGCTACTTCTTTCACAGGGGTCATTTGGATGACTTTTTTTCGTCCAACAGCTCGATCTGGCTGGGTAACAACCGCTAGGATTTCATACTGGTTATCAGCCAAAAGACCTTTTAAAACTGTCGCCGAAAACGCCGGAGTTCCCATAAAAATCAACTTGGTCATGTTTGTGTCCTCATCTCCTTTTTCCTTTAATCGTTTCTACCACTCCTAGTATCCCTTAATTATACCATTTTTGCTTATTTTTTCCTTAACTAAAGGTTCTTTTAACTCTGCAATGTTTGGACTTTGGAAACTCTAACCACCTTGCAGTTGATAAACGGCTATAAGACTCAAGTAACTAATATCAAATTGAGCTCATTCTATCCCCAAAATAGCACGAATATCTTCAACCGTCAAGTTTGCACGGCTTTCACTACCGTCAAGAACCGTTTTGACCAGATTTTTCTTATTTTCCTGAAGGGCTTGGATTTTTTCTTCAATGGTTCCTCTGGTAATCAGGCGGTAGCATTCTACTTTTTCAGTCTGACCCATACGATGGGCACGGCTAATGGCCTGGGCTTCCACAGCAGGGTTCCACCAGAGGTCAACCAGAATAACCGTGTCTGCACCAGTCAAATTGAGACCAACCCCACCTGCTTTCAAGGAAATGAGGAAGACATCCCGACTACCTGCATTAAAGGCCTGGGTCATTTCTTGGCGTTGATTAGCCGGGGTCGAGCCCGTCAAAGTATAGGAAGTCAGACCAAGCTCATTTAATTGACCTTCGATTTGCTCCAGCATGTTTCTAAATTGGGAGAAAATCAAGACCCTGTGTTCCCCCTCTTTCAGTTGCACCAACAGTTCTTTCAGGCTATTGAGCTTGCCACTCTCACCTTGAAAATCATCCATAAAGAGACTAGGCGTATCACAGATTTGACGTAATCGCGTAATCCCAGATAAAATCTCAATCTTGCTGCGATTGATTTGGGCATCATCAGCCCCGATAATCTTGGACTGCATTTGCTGGAGCTGGGCCAGGTAGATAGTTTTTTGCTCATCAGTCAATTCATTTAAAACATTGATCTCTGTCAAGTCAGGTAGTTCCTGCAGAACATCTTCCTTATGCCGTCTAAGGACAAAGGGCTGAATGGTTCGGGCAATATCTTTGGTTGCCAATTTCCCAAAGGCTTGTTTTCCGGGCAATAAACCTGGAAGAACAATTTGAAAAATAGACCATAATTCTGTCAAATGATTTTCAATAGGGGTTCCCGAAAGAGCAAAACAATTTCCCACCTCAAATTCTCGCAGTAACTGAGCAATTTTGGATTGGGCATTTTTCATGACCTGGGCTTCGTCTAAAATCAGGTAGTCAAAATGCTCTTGCTTATAAAGGTCACTATCCTGTCTAAAGGATGGATAGGAGGTCACCAAGATTTGATGCTCCTGACCAATCACGTCTACTCGCTGTTCCTTACTTCCATGAACAACAGCTAGGTCCAAGTCTGGAGCAAATCGCTTGCATTCTTCCGCCCAGTTGTAAATCAAACTAGAGGGTGCCAGAATCAATACACGAGTGGTCTCCGTCATCCGACTGGACAGAAAAGCAATGGTTTGCAGGGTCTTGCCAAGTCCCATATCATCCGCCAAAATACCGCCAAAACCATAATGATCCAGCATGGACAACCACTTAACACCTGTTTGCTGGTAGTCCCTAAGCTCTGTTTTCACATCCACATCTGGCATCGGAAAACTGTCTGGCTGTGCAAGATAGGCAGCCATTTCCTGAAAATCCTTGGAAAAACGAACCTGATCAAAACCTGACAGGGACTGGGCTAATTGATAACCCGCCAAGGAGTGAACTTGTATCTGTCCCCCCTTGCCATGCTTGGCTCTCAGTTGCAGCAGGGTCTGGCTAATTTTCTTAGTTTCCTCATCAAAGACTAGGACCCTACCACTCGGACTGCTATAGTGGTCTTCTTGATTGAGCAAGGCTTGCAGCGCCTGATCAATTTCGGATTGAGCAATGCCTGTCAGATCAAATGAAATATCCAAAAGCGAGCCATTCCTGACAATTTCCAACTGGGGTTTGGCTTCTATCACAAGAGACTGAAGATTTTCTGACAGATGAACCTGCCCCATGCTCTCTAAAAGTGGTAACTGCTGGCGGAAAAATGGATACAGCTCCTGTTGACTGAGGGCAGGTCTATGAGCCAGGTATTTGCCACGAAAACCAGCCAAACCGATTGCCTGATAGACAGCCTCTAGGTGCTGAAAATGGCTGGCAAATGGTAGCAAACTCAACTCTTCTTCACTTCTGACCAAGCGACCATCAAAATCCAAAACCAAATGCAAGATTAAGCTACCACTTGCCTCCATCTCCATATGGAAATGAGGTGTGAAATCATGTATTTTAAAACGTTTGGGTGCCTTGACCGTCCCAATGGTCTGCAAATCCAGCAAAGTCAGAGCCAAGCGATTCTGATCTTGAAAGTCAACCTGAACCTTTCTCAAGCCTGACTCGGTAGGAACCAAGTTCGAAATCTGGGCAATTAGCTGTTCCTGCTTCCGATCCGCACAATAAATAACGCCATCTACCAAGATATAACGACCTTGAAAAAGGGGACGGACACGTTTTTCATGAATGACCATTTCAATCATGAGCGTATGGACCGTTACTTCAAAATGATACAGACCAGCTTCCTCCGTCAAAGGAAGTACCATCAAGGACGAATAGGATTGCTGCTGGTAGGTAAAGACAAAGCCATCCAGCCGATTCAACAATTCTAAGCCCTCTTCAAAATAGGCTTGAGGCAACCGAAAATGACGGCCAAAGTGGATCAAAATATCCGAATCTAAAGTCACCTTCTCAGGAACCAAGTTCCAAAGAAAATCTAGGACTGCCTGACTGGGCTCATCAAAATTTTCATAGGCTAGCTGCTCGTAGTAATTTTTCCCAATTTGGTAATGGCCATTGGTCTTGAGCAACCGCAAAAAAGCACCAATGTCCCGCACAATATAGGCACGGGTATCAGGCAAGCGACTGATTTTCAGGGTCCAGTCAATCTGCCGGTCATAGGGCAAGAGGTTTCCCTCTACAGACAGACGGTATTTGATGCCCAGTTCTTCTGGTTTTGACCCCAAAATCTCATCTAAAAAGAGGCCACCAAAATAGGTCCGACGCACCGTTTCCTTATGCTGCTCCCCTTCTTCCTTCAATGACTGCTTCAGATCTTTCCCAGAACCATCATTTTTTAAATAATACTCCGTGGCAGCCAGATGCTGACAGTAGCCCTTTCTTTGAAATAAGTCACAACTACAGAGTAAATCACTGTCATCATCACTATAAATAAAGCGCTCTCCAGCAATATCCAGCTCCATCTTCCCATTCTCACTATGAAGAACAGTCAGTTTCCCAGCCTCATACAAATCAATTCCTTCTTGGCGAATTCGCCCAGGCATCATCCGACCCATTCAACTACCTCTTTTGACTTAGCACAATCTAAAATATTATCTTTTCATTATAGCATATTTTGTGGCAGAATTCTTTGCCAAGGCACCAAAAAACACCAGTTCACTCAACTGATGTTCTTAGAAATCTTTCTATAATACAGTGTGACATGCCACATTTTCCTGATAAAACCAAGGGTTTTATAGAGCCAAAAGAACAGAATAGGCATGAAAAGGAGAGCTAAAACGAGGAAACTCCATCCCCTTCCTTCCGCAAACATCAGGGAGAAAACTAGCGTTACAAATGTAAGAAAGAAGAGCATCAAGAGATTGGTCAGAAGACCCAACCAACCTAGCCAATAGCGAATTCCAAAGGGAGGGTGTTTCTTTTCATCGAAGTCTGCCAATCCAGTCAAAAACTCCACTAGCAACTCACCAAAAAATTCCATACTAGCCTTCCTTTCTGACCTGTCGATAATATTTTGTTCGTCGAATCATCATATTGATAGCCTTAAAGGAAAGAAAGGTAAGCATACTAGCCAAGAATAGACAAAAAAGGAATATCACGACCAATGGCAGTTTATACTGATTATAGACCATAATCGAACCACCTGTAAAAGCGATAAAATAGGATGCCAAAGTCACCAAATTGAGCCAGATGCAAGCCACCAGCCCCAGCCAATACCGAAAGCCGAAAGGCTTATACTGACTGTCTTCATAAAATACAAGAAAAAATGATGAAAAAGAAAGCAATATCAAAAAAGAACGCCAAATCGGAATCGCTACCATAAGAACCACCTCCTAGTCCCATTCTAGCATATTTACGAATAATTGCAAAGAAAAAAGAGGTTTGACCTCTCTTTCTTATTTCCGTTTTCGTGCAATCAGATGAATCGGTGTTCCTTCGAAGACAAAGGCCTTGCGGATTTGATTTTCCAAGAAACGCATATAGGAGAAGTGCATGAGCTCTTCTTCGTTGACAAAGACCACAAATGTTGGTGGCTTGGTCGCAACCTGGGTCGCGTAGAAAATTTTCAAGCGTTTACCCTTGTCAGTTGGTGTCGGGTTAATAGCAATGGCATCCATGATAACATCGTTGAGAACAGCCGACGGAATACGGGTATTCTGGCTTTCACTAATGGCCTTAATCATCTCAGGCAACTTATGCAAGCGTTGCTTGGTCAAGGCTGATACAAAGATAATAGGTGCGTAAGACAAGTATTGGAATTGGTCGCGGATATCATCTTCCCATTTCTTCATGGTGTGGTTATCTTTTTCAAGCGTGTCCCACTTGTTGACGACGATAATCATTCCCTTACCAGCTTCATGGGCAAAGCCTGCGATGCGTTTGTCGTACTCGCGGATGCCTTCTTCTGCATTGATGACCATGAGTATAACATCTGAACGCTCAATGGCACGCATGGCACGCATAACGGAGTATTTCTCCGTATTTTCATAGACCTTACCAGACTTGCGCATCCCTGCGGTGTCAATCATGGTAAATTCTTGACCTTCTGAGTCTGTAAAGTGCGTATCAATGGCATCTCGAGTCGTTCCAGCAACAGGCGACGCAATCACGCGCTCTTCACCCAAAATAGCGTTAATCAAACTTGATTTTCCAACGTTTGGACGACCAATCAAGCTGAACTTGATAATATCTGGATTTTCTTCTGCTTCTTGGACTGGCAGATTTTCAATGATCGCATCCAAGACATCCCCTGTACCGATACCATGCACAGATGATACTGGATAGGGATCCCCAAGACCAAGCGAATAGAAATCGTAAATGTCATTACGCATTTCAGGGTTATCGACTTTATTGACAACCAAAATGACTGGTTTGTTGGTCTTATAAAGGATACGCGATACATACTCATCCGCATCTGTCACACCTTCTTTACCTGAAACAACAAAGACGATAACATCTGCTTCATCCATAGCAATCTCAGCCTGGTGCTTGATTTGTTCCATGAAAGGTGCATCCACATCGTCGATACCACCTGTATCAATCAAGGAAAACTTGCGGTTGAGCCACTCACCAGTAGCATAAATACGGTCACGGGTCACACCTTCCACGTCTTCGACAATGGAAATCCGCTCCCCCGCAATACGGTTAAATAAGGTTGATTTACCAACGTTGGGACGGCCAACGATGGCGATAGTTGGTTGAGCCATGGCTCCTCCTCTTCTACTTACAATAGTTTATTTTTTTCTAAAATTGCTCTCGTTTCAGGCTGCTCTGGCTGACCAAACTGGGCAACCAATCGCTCCGACCAGGTTTCTGTCTGACGGGCACCTGCATAGTCTGTCTGAACTTGGTCGTAGGCTTGGATGGCTTCCACGCCTTGCTCCACATATTCTTCCTGAAAGACAATGGTTTCACTTGCCAAACGTGGTTTGACAGGATGGTTTTGGGCTGGTCGACCCAAGGCAATACAGAAAATTGGATAGGTATAATCTGGCAAGTTGAACAGCTCTGCTATTGCCAAGGCCTTATGGCGAATCATACCGATGAAGACACCACCATAACCCAGGCTTTCAGCTGCTAAAAGAGCATTTTGCCCTGCCAGAGCCGCGTCGACTGAAGAAATCAGGAGATTTTCTGTTCCTTTTGCATCAAAGTCTGAACCATGGAGTTAGGCCGCCTTACTGGCACGATTATGGTCGCCCACAAAAACCAAAATGGCCTGAGCCTGTAAAATAGCTGGCTGGGGCACCAAATCATAGAGAGCCTGTTTTTTCTCCTTCGACTGCACCACAATAATAGAGTAAGACTGGAAATTCTTCCAGCTAGACGCAGCTCGCCCAGCTGAAAGAATAGCTTGCAAATGTTCCGCCTCAATGGGCTCTTCCGTAAAACGACGGACGGAAGTATGGTTCAGCATCAAATCAATGGTTTCATTCATCGGCGGTTCTTTCCTTTCAAATGCAAATCGCGAGCCAGGTAGCGAATCCGCTCCATAACCCGTTTGGCCTGCCAGGTTTCATCACCAGACTTGCCAGATGCAAAATGCCGTTCCAAATCATCAAAGGAGAAATTAGACGTAAAGAAGGTCGGCAGATTCTCCTGCATACGGTATTGCAGAATGACCTGCAGAACATCGTCACGCACCCACGGACTATGTTGCTCTGCTCCAATGTCATCTAGCACCAAGACCTGAGCCATCTTGATTTCATCAATTCGCTCCTTGACAGAACCATCTTTGATAGCATTTTTTATATCGACAACAAAGGTCGGATAGTGGAGCATGGTGGTTGATTGAAGATGAGTTTTGGACAACAAATTGGCTAAATAAGCCATCAAATAACTT
This sequence comes from Streptococcus suis, assembly GCF_002960425.1. GTDB lineage: Bacteria > Bacillota > Bacilli > Lactobacillales > Streptococcaceae > Streptococcus > Streptococcus suis_S. Next base: position 68,239 of record NZ_POIZ01000042.1, on the reverse strand, counting down.
TTACCAATACCGAAATTGCCATAGATGTAAAGACCTTTTGGCTTTTCTTCAAAGCGTTTGACAAAATCCGCAATGGCCAACATGACTTCCACACGATTTTCATCGCTCTTATCAATATCCGCCACGGTTACATTTTTCAAACTTGCTGGCATATTGATGAGCTGGATGCGGTTTTTGATGGCTTCCAAACGACGGTATTCGACCAATTCCTCTGTCTCAAGATAGGACACATCCGCATAGCCCTCATTCATGACCAAAACTGGTTGGTACCCCTTAGCAATATAGGCTTGGTCTTGCTTGACAAAGAGGTCACGCTGGCTGATATATTCCAAAAACTTTGAAATGGACAGAGTGATTTCCTGCTGGCTCAAGCCTTCTTTTTTGATAAAAGCAGCGACTTCAGGATCACTCACTATCTCCTGATAGAGTTGCTGATAAGATTTTGGACTTGAATTGGTTGCCTGCGGCAACTTGTCTTGAACTGATTTCATCAGCTACCTCCTTTGTTTTCCATTTCTTCTAATTCACGATAAAGGGCAGCTAGCTTGGCTTGACCTTCTTGCGTTTGTTCTTGCTGAACCTCTTCCTTACTCCACTCCGGCACATTGGTTTTGTTTTCTGGCTTGGGTTTACTCTGTGCTTGACCTGTCTTCAACTCTCTTAGGTAAAGAACAGCTGCCTCTGCACTAGCAATTCCCTTATAGGAAAAATCATTACCCAGCTTCATGGCATATTTTTCATTTAGATTGGCCGAATCCACCTTGTTAAAAGTATAGAGGACCAAGACATTGATAACTTCGTCAAGCAAGCCCAAGTTTGCCAGATCTTTCAAGCACTTTTTCTCTGTGTCAGTCGGGACCGCCTTACGTTGCTCCTTGATAAAAGCGAGCAAAGCCGAACTTGACTTAGCTTTTGCCTCTCGAACAATGGCCTGTTCCTGAGGACTTAAATGACCTGCAGGTACCTGTTTAGCCTGACGTGACTGTTGCAAGCGCTTAGTAGATAGGGTAAAACCAATCGCCGTTGCCTTTGCCTGACGATAGGTTTCCAACCAAGTCCACCCTGCCTGCTCTGCTATGTGACTAAGAGCAATAATGTCCTCTGCTTCATCTTGAAAAAGAAGCTTGTCTTTTGCCATCAAGGCCTTGAAGGCAGACCAGTCAAAATCATGTTTCGGTTCAAACCTCCCCTCAATCTGACCAGTAAGCGTAAAGACCTGAGAGAAGGTCTTGGATACATTCTTTTCTTGAGGAGGTCTGGAACCCTGTAAGCCCTCTACACTGGCTTCACCTATTCGTTGTGCCAATAACTGTTTGTATAGGGGCTTGTCCAAAAATTGTTTGACAGACAGCGGTGCCTGTAAGGCTAGCCCCGTCAACTCATCTGCCCGATAGACTTGCAGGAGCCCCATGGCAGATAAGAGATCCAAGGCCTGCTCCAAGCGTTTCATCCCAAAATCCATATGGTTGAGAATTGTCGCCCATTTAAAACGTCCCTGGCCCTGATCCGAGAAACTATAGAGGTAGTAGTAGAGAGCTAGGGCATCAAAACTGATGATCGGTTGATAGCACTGGCTGAGGCTGACAATGTCTGGTGTAAAGGGACTAGTCTTGATATAGGTAAATAAATCACTTGGTTTCATTGGCAGCACCTGACTTTACTTTACTCCCCTTAGAAATCATCTGTTTGAGCAAGTTCTCCAATTCTTCTACATCCTTAAAGGAACGATAGACAGAGGCGAAACGCACATAGGTGATTTCATCCAACTCCACCAGTTCATCCATGACAAAATTACCAATGACGTCACTTTCGACTTCTCCGTCGCTTTGAGCGCGAACCTTCTGCTCGATCCGATTGACCACTTCATCAATATCACTGGTCGATACTGGACGTTTTTGAGCAGAACGAATAATCCCATTGAAAATCTTTTCACGGGAAAACTGTTCCCTGGTCCCATCCTTCTTCACGACGACTAAGGTTTTTTCTTCAACACGTTCATAGGTGGTAAAACGTTGACCACATTGATCGCAAGAACGACGACGGCGGATGGTATTGCCATCTTCAGCCTGACGACTATCAATAACACTTGATTTCAAACTTTGACACTTTGGACAACGCATACTCTCACTCCTACATCTTCTTTATCACTTCAGTATAGCATAAAAACAGCAAAAATAAAAGAAAGCGAGAAAACTCACTTTCTATTTTAACTGACTGTCGCATCCTCTTGCTTTTTCAAGCGACTGGCCACCCATTCACGAACCAGGCGGTAAATAACCGCAAAAATGGGGGTAAAGAAGACCATCCCAAGCAAGCCAAACAAGTTTCCACCAATCAAGGCTGCGGCTAGAGTAAAGAGGGTCGGAAGACCAACTGATTGACCAACCACGCGCGGATAAATCACATTCCCCTCAATCAACTGAAGAATCTGGAAGAGGACAATAGACCAGAGTGCCAGGAGCGGATTTTGAACTGCCACAAACAAGGCACTAATCAGACAGGCTGTAAAGGGGCCAATGTAAGGCACGAATGATAAGACACCCGATAAAATTCCCGCCATGCTGGCATAAGGAATACCAGAAAGAGAATAGGTCACAAAAACCAGACTTCCGATAATGCAGGCTTCTACAATTTGGCTCATCAAGAATTTATCATAGGTATCAATAATGACTTCACCGATGTAAGCAATGACCCTCACCGCTTTGGCTGGTAGAGTAGCCTCTAAGAATTTTTCCGTCATAGACTGCAATTGTTCCTTGCTCCCCAAGATAGCCAAGGTAAAGAAGAAAGCCATCACAAGCGTCATGGTATTGGAGAAAATCCCCGTGACATTGGATACCAAGCCCGACAAGACAGGAGTTACCAGATTGGAAATAAAGGTTAAGTTTTTCAACTGGTCTAGCATTCCTGCAATCTGGTCCCCAACCTGACCAGCCAAAAGCCCATTTTCTTCTAGAAAACTTGTCAAGGCATTGACCGATTTAGGAATAGCCGTGCTGCTAACCGTTACCAACTGGGATACCGTCGTCATAAGGGTAGGCAAGACAATAACCACCAAGCCAGTGACAATCAAAAGAAAACCAATCAATACTCCAACAATGGCTAGGGAGCGCTTGGATTTTTCAAGAAAGGAGACCTTTTCTAACAGATCCTCCAATTTTTTCATAGGAACATTCAAAATAAAGGCAATAACACTACCAATAAAGAGGGAATTCATGCTTCCCAATAAAATTTGGATAGCCTTGTAAATCGTATCCCAATTTAATACTGCCAAAAGGGTCGCTCCTGCCAGTAAGATCAATAAAGCTTTTTCTTTAAATGACGAATTCATAACATCTCCATCTCAACATGATTAGTCCTAGTGTAACACAAGGAGTCCAAAAAGAAAAGAAGTAGAAATCAAGTTCGCTCTACCTCCTTCCTTATTCTCGCTTTGTTACTGTAGTTGGAACCACTAGTCTAGTTCAAACTAATCCCGCATTGCATAGCCAACACCGCGTACTGTCTTAATGTAAGAAGGATTCCCAGCTACATCTAATTTTCCGCGAAGATAGCGAATATAGACATCTACCACATTTGTTTCAGACATGGTTTCATACTTCCAAACCCGCTCTAACAATTGCTCACGACTGACAGGTTCAGGACTATTCATCAGGGTAGCCAAGAGGTCATATTCTCTCCTAGTCAAATTAATCAACTCATCACCACGAGTGACAGTTCGATTCTGAAAATCAACCTTCAAGTCACGATAGGCTGCCTGTAGCGGAACACGCTTGCAGTTCTTATCGATAAAGTCACGTCCACGGAAGATGGCTGTGATCTGCTCCACCAAGTCACTGATGACAAAGGGTTTGACGACATAGGAAACGGCATAAGAAAGGACCTCTTCCCCATGCTGTGCAACATCTGCAGAATCAATAGCCACAATCATGACACTAGCAGGCTTGATGGCCAATAACTCCCTAGACAATTCCTTACTAGACATGTCAGAAAGCTGAAAGCTCATCAAAATCAAATCAAAATCCGTTTCATGAGCTAAGGAGAGGGCTTCTTTCCCTGTTGAGGCATAATCTACCAAATACTCCTTCTTCTGCAGCTCCATGGAAACAAAGTGCGAAAGATTGCGCTCTCTTCCGGCAATCAAAATTTTCTTAGCCATTATCTCTTTCATTATTCTCTCTATCAATCAAATTAGCTAACGTCAAGTTAGAAAGAAGAGGCTGGGCTCAAGCCCAGCTCCACTACCCAGAGTTCGTGTCAACATCTCAGCGCAGTGGTTGATTGGGTTTAACAGTCCAGTGGACTGTTAAAGGTTGGAGATAAGATTTGCAAAGCAAATCTCTGCAATTCGTGTTTTACACTCCAAATCTGACCTAATCAACTGTGCGGGGGTGGGAGTGAAACAGTCTCGGAATAGACTGTTTCAGCTCAACAACTAGAAATAAAGACTTGTTGACGAACTCTTTTTTAAACCAGTCGAGTTCTTTCCCACTCCCATTCTTTTATTTTGTTTCGCTATACCAATCGTAGTGGAAGACACCTTCTTTGTCTTTACGATTGTATGTGTGGGCACCGAAGTAGTCACGTTGTGCTTGGATTAGGTTAGCTGGCAAGTTTTCAGCACGGTAGCTATCAAAGTAGGTAATCGCTGCTGAGAAGGTTGGAACAGGTACACCTGCCTGAACTGCCAAGGCAACAACATCGCGAACAGCCTGTTGGTACTTAGCGGTCACATCAAGGAAGTATTCATCCAAGAGCAAGTTAGCCAAGTCTTCATCACGTCCATAAGCATCTGTAATTTTTTGCAAGAAACGAGCACGGATGATACAACCTGCACGCCAGATTTTAGCAATTTCACCAAATGGCAAGTTCCAGTTGTTTTCTTTAGAAGCTACACGCAGTTGGGCAAACCCTTGTGCATAAGACATAATTTTTGAGAAGTAAAGGGCTTGACGGATCTTTTCTACCAATTCAGCCTTGTCACCTTCGTATGCAAACGGAGCTGGTTTTGGAAGAACTTTGCTGGCTGCCACGCGCTCATCCTTGTAAGTTGAGATGTAACGAGCAAAAACAGACTCTGTAATCAATGACAAAGGCACACCCAAGTCAAGTGATGATTGGCTTGTCCATTTACCTGTACCCTTGTTACCAGCAGCATCCATGATATAGTCAACGATTGGACCATCTTGAGCTTGGTCATCCTTGCGTTTCAAAATGTCAGCTGTAATTTCAATCAAGTAGCTATCCAATTCGCCTTGGTTCCACTCAGTAAAGATGTCAGCCATTTCATCAACTGACAAGCCAAGCAAGTGTTGCATGAGGTCATAAGACTCCGCAATCAACTGCATATCGCCATACTCGATACCGTTGTGGACCATTTTTACATAGTGACCAGCACCGTCTGGACCGATGTAGGTCACACATGGAGCGCCATCTTCTGGAGCTTTTGCTGAAATTTCTTCTAAGACATCTGCCACCAATTCATAAGCTTCTTTTTGACCACCAGGCATGATAGATGGACCTTCAAGGGCACCTTTTTCACCACCAGATACACCTGTACCGATGAAGTTGATACCTGAGTTAGCCAATTCTTTGGAACGACGGATCGTGTCTTCATAGAAGGTATTACCACCATCGATCAAGATGTCCCCTTCATCCAAGTGTGGCAAGAGGGCTTGAATGGTTGCATCTGTACCAGGTCCAGCCTGCACCATGAGCATGATGCGGCGTGGTTTTTCAATAGAAGCTACAAAGCTTTCTACATCGTAGCTTGGGACCAAGTTTTTACCTGGGTTGCTTGCTACAACATCTTCTGTCTTATCAGCAGAACGGTTGTAAATGGCTACTGAATAACCACGTGATTCTACGTTAAGTGCCAAGTTGCGACCCATTACGGCCATCCCTACAACACCAAAATTTGCTTTTGTCATTTGTTTACTCCTCTAATTTCTATCTCTTTTATTATACACCGAAAGGCTGAAATTGACAAGAATTTTCAGATAATTTAACCATCCAAACTATTCTTCACTGTCAAACAAGCCTTGCAATTGTGCAAAAGGACTATTAGCTTCTTTTTTCTCTTGCGCTTTTTGTTGGAAATCTTCCTCGGTCATCAAAGCCCAAGCTTGACCAGAAGGCAGGTCAGTGCCAGCTTCTTCTTCAGGTGTCAAGACCTTAATCGGAATGGCTAAAAGAATATTATCCGCCACGCTTTCCTCTAGGACAATGTAGTCGTCTTCTACTACCAAAACCATATCCTCGTCAATCAAGTCCTGCTCCTTAAGAACTGCTTCATTGGCTACAAAAAGTTCATTGACTTCTTGAACCTCATGCAGAAGGACTGGTTGCAAGGAACGGCTGGAAGCCAAGGTAATATCGTAGGTCATCTGGTAGTCCAAGAAAAAGAAACCGGATTCAAAACGGACATTTCCACTTACTTGGACAGGCGACAAGCCTAAAACGTCACTATTTCGAGCCTGCAAGTCTTCCTGTAAATCCAAGATCTTCTCAAAGGATATTCCATCTGGATTTTTCTGAATATCATAAATATGAAACATGATTTTCCCCTATTCAGCTAGTTCTGTGATGTAGTTGTAGACTTCTTGTCCAGCAACTGCTCCATTTCCCACAGCAGTCGCAATCTGACGGAGTTGATTTTGGCGGATGTCGCCAATGGCATAAATACCTGATTTGCTGGTTGCCATCTTTTCATTGGTGATAATCCAGCCAGCTTCGTCCGTAATGCCCAAATCCGCCACGGAATCCGTCATCGGATCCAAACCAACGTAAACAAAGACACCACCGAAGTCCAGTTCACTGACTTCTTCTGTTTTCACGTTTTTAATACGGACACTTTGAACCCGTAAATCATCTCCCTTTATTTCTTCAACCACGCTGTCCCAGATGAAGTTAATTTTTTCATTGGCAAAGGCACGGTCTTGGATGACTTTTTGAGCGCGTAGTTGGTCACGTCGGTGAACAATGGTCACAGATTCCGCAAATTGTGTCAAGAAGAGGGCTTCTTCGACTGCAGAATCACCACCACCTACGACCAAGAGCTTCTGACCACGGAAGAAGGCACCATCACAGACCGCACAGTAGGAAACACCACGGCTATTGTAAGTATCCTCACCTGGCACACCAAGCAAGCGGTGTTTGGCTCCCATGGCTAGAATGACTGTCTTGGTTTCCAAGACGTCGTCTTCAGTAATGATTTTCTTAATCGGACCATCTTCTTCGATGCGTAACAAGGTCCCAAAAATATGATCCACTCCGAATTTTTCAAGAGGTTCAAACATCTTCTCTGCCAAGGCTGGACCAGAAATATGGTCATAGCCTGGATAGTTTTCAATTTCAGCAGTATTGTTCATCTGGCCGCCGTAAATACCGCGTTCCAGAAGAGCTACTTTTAGATTGCTTCGTCCTGCGTAGAGGGCAGCAGTCATCCCTGCAGGACCTGCTCCAACAACAATTGTATCGTACATATCTTTTCCTTCTATGCTTTAAACATTAACAAAATCCCCATGACCCCAAAAGCAAGAATAGGGATAATCATGACATTGATCATTAGTAAATCAAACAAGAAATCCTGGCGCTCTTGCGGCGTTTGATCCACTCTTCTACCCGCTCTTGAGACAAAGTAAATGAGACTGGATAAGATAACCAGCAAGGCAGCGACTAGGAGCCCCTGCAAGTAAAAACTGAGAATATTTTGTAACATGGTTTTCCCCAATCCTCTTAAAAGGTTTGGCGTTTGGCCTTACGCTCTGCACGGCCCTTGGCACGCGCCTCCACACGCTTGGTCTTGCGGCGTTTCTCATCAACTGCCCACTGAATTTTCTTCTTGTAGCCTGGCTTAACTTTTTTCTTTTTCTTCTTGACCAGACCAATCATTTCCAAATCCAGTTTTTCACGCGATTTTTCACGGTTGGCACGGCGATCACGGTCGTAGGTATCGACAAACTCCCCATTTTTCATTTCTTTTGGCAAGAATTTGATATTGAGTTTTTCTAACTCGCGGATATCCGCATCATCGCTCGGCTGATAGAGGGTAATGGCAATGCCTGACAGACCATTACGACCCGTCCGACCTACACGGTGAACAAAGAAGGAGAGATCTTGTGGAATAGCATCATTGATGACATGGCTGACACCTTCAATGTCAATCCCACGTGCTGCCAGGTCTGTTGCCACAATGTACTGGTAGTCCAAGTTTTTTACCTGGTTCATGATCCGCTTACGTTCACGTGGAGGAATGTCCCCGTGAATTTTTGCAACACGTAGACCATTTGTCGTCAAATAGCTATGCAATTCATCAGCACGTGTCTTGGTATTGACAAAAATCATGGCCAAGTAAGGTTGCATGAGCTTGGTCACTTCCAAGATTTGCGCATTACGGTCACGCCCCTTGGTTGAAATCAACCAGTTTTCAATGGTATCTGAAATCACCGTATGGGTCTTGATTTGTTCCATGACCGGATTAGACAAATACTTTTTCAAAAACGGCTGCAGTTTCTGCGGAATGGTGGCTGAAAAGACCATAAATTGCAAATCTTTTGGCAGGCTACCAGCAATCTTATCTACTGTTTCCAAGAAGCCCATGTCCAAGGTCATATCAGCCTCATCAACCACGAAAGTTTTAGCCTTATGGATAGCCAAGTCCCCTGATTTGACCAAGTCATAGATACGACCCGGGGTCCCGACAACAATGTGAGGCTGACCAGCTTGGAGCTTGTCAATCTGACGGTTCTTGTCTGTACCACCGACATAATTGGTCACACGAACTTCCATGTCCGAATGGCTGGCTAACTGACGAGCTGCTTGATAAATCTGGGTTGCCAATTCACGAGATGGGGCTGTAATGACAGCCTGAACCTGGTCCAATTCCTCATTTAGTTTCTGGAAAATGGGAATTAAAAAGGTATGAGTCTTCCCTGAGCCCGTTTTTGATTCCCCAATCAAATCACGACCAGACAAGACAACAGGAATCAATTTCTCCTGAACCTCTGTCGGTTGGACAAAGTTTATTTCTTTCACAGCCTCTTGAATATAAGGCTTTAGTTTCATATCTGTAAATTTCATAGTTTCCTCTTTGGAACCTGTATGTATAGGCCAAGTATCGTCAAGTGAAGAGCTTTCAGACAAGGAACTGAGGCGCAGGTCACTTTCGAAGAGTAGGACAAACCGAAAGTAACCATGTATCAACGTTCATTCAGATGACTATACCAACTGCGAATACAGGTTCTTTATTATACTGCCTTCTATTATAGCACAAAAACAGCATTCCTGCTGTTTCTAAAATTCTATAGATAAAGAATAGCCAGGGTAATCAAGCTCATGACAAGTCCAACTGACCATAAAAAGAAGTCAACCTGCCATTCACTCCATTTTTCAGACTTACCAGTCAAACCACCTAATTCTAAATGGTGGTGGAAAGGAGTCATTCGGAAGATACGACGACCTTCTCCAAAGCGTTTTTTGGTGTATTTGAAATATGAAACCTGCAACATAACAGATGATGTTTCAATAACATAGACCAGACCGATTAGAAGAAGAGTCCATTCTTGACGAAGCGCAATGGAAATGGTTGCCAGCATTCCACCAAGAGCCAAACTACCCACATCTCCCATGAAGATCTTGGCTGGTTTACGGTTGTAGACAAAGAAACCAAGCAAGCCACCGATCATGGTCACACAGACCAAGAGAATATCAAACTTCTGCTCCTGGTAAGCAATAACAGAATAGGCCAGCAAACTAATAACAACCGAAATGGAGGCCAAACCATCAATACCATCGGTCAGGTTGACCGCGTTTGAAAAACCAACCAACCAGAATAGAACAAATGGTAAATAGAGTACCCCAAGATTGATAATGTGGCCAAAGACATTGAGCTCACCACCACCAGCACCTTTGACATGGACAAAATAGAAAACAAGACCACCCAGGATTTGTAGGGCTAGCTTTTGCTTAGGATTAAGTCCTTCATTGATTTTGCGGAAGATTTTCAAGAAATCATCCAAAAATCCGACCAAGCCATAGAGAGCCAAAATGAAAAGAATAGCCAAGACACCACCTGTCAGCATTTTCAGGCTAGCTGCAAAAATAAAACTAACAAGGACAGCAACAACTAGGAAGACTGTACCCCCCATGGTAGGAGTTCCGGCCTTGAACTGGTGTTGCTTGACATCTTCGTGCATCTGTTGCCCTTCGATGCGCTTGGCTTGATAAAAGGTAATAAATCGTGGTATCAGGATTACCGTTGCTAAAAATGCAACCAATCCCGACATAAGTGCAAACTGCATATTATTCTCCTAACGTAACTGTTAATTTCTTGGTTTTATTCAACTTGGTCCCCACTTCTACGCTCTGCTTCACAACCTTGGAACCAGACCCCTCATAGGTCACTTCAATACCTGTCCATTCAGCTAGTAGATCCATATTCTCCTTGGTCACCGCATACAAGTCTGGCATTTCTTCCAATTTATTCGTCAATAAGAGAACCTGTTGATTAGGGGCTACTAAGCTACCTTTTTCCAAAGAAACCTTCTTAATCTCAGCACCTTTGCCTAAAATAACTGGTTGAACCAGATAGCGACGAAGCTCCTCAGCCGACTCACCAGGTGCCTTACCAATTAGATCTGGCAATGTGTAGTCCGTTTCTTTTCCAACAGAAGCTAGGGACGGAGCTGGAGCATCTATGTTCAAGCTATCCTTCAATAACATTGCTTCTTTCAAAGTCGGGCTTACAATAGTATCCCAAGAGAGAACACTCAAGACTTCTGGCTGACGAATGGTCACATACATAATGAACTCTGGATCCTCAGCAGGAATCATGGCGACAACCGAGTTGGTATAAGCGCCCTTGATATAACCCTGACCGTCTTCACTGGCAATCTCGGCAGAACCAGACTTCATCGCAATATCATAGCCTTCAACCTGAATAGCTGGCCCTTGTAAATCTGAAGAATAAAGAGTCCCAAACACAGGGTCCGTACCAACATTTATCATATATTTCAATGTCTCATCTGCCGCCTGTTCAGAAACTGGATTCCCGACTTCTTCTTTAGATGAAAGCCTTGCAGTATCAGTATTCGGATTATACAGGGCTGAAATAAATTTTGGCTCTAACATGATACCATTATTTGCAATCGCAGAGAAACTTCGAAGCATTTGCACTTGGTTAGCTGAAATACCCTGACCAAATGTAGACATGGCAATCGTTACAATATTATCCTCAGGAACAAGACCTGGTGCCTCATCCCCCATACCAAATCGTGTTGGGTAACCATAGCGAAATTTAGCAAGATAATTTAGCCATTTTTCATCCCCCATTTCTTGTTGTAACAAAGTCATTCCGACGTTACTTGAGAGTGAAAAACCCTGAGCAAAATTTAACGTAACAGCTGATTGGCCAGCGTTTAAAGTCCAGTCATTGATTTTTGCGTCTGCAATCACATACTCGTTATTGGTATAGTAGGCATTTGGGTCAAAGGTTCCATTGTCAATAGCTGATGCGACAGTCAAAACCTTCATGGTAGAACCTGGTTCAAAGGCCTCTTGGTAGAGGAGGGAACGCTCTAGAACCCCCTCTTGTCCCAAGCCTTCCTTGGTATCTGAGTCATAACTTGGACGTTGTGTCGTTGCTAAAATCTCCCCAGTCCTAGCTGAGATCAGAGTAGCATTGGCGTAGCGCCCCTTGGCAGTATTAAAGAAGGTATCCATGTTGGTTTCTAAGGACCGCTGCAGGTCTGCAGAAATCGTCGTATAGACATCCTGACCATTGATAGTTTCTTCTTTAACTGTTTCTGTTCCTGGCAGCACACGTCCCTGACTGTCCTTTTCATAGACAACCTTACCATCCTGACCAGCTAGAATATCGTTGAGGTAGTACTCCATACCACTCATACCTTGCAGGCTATGACTACCATCCTTGTTTTCAATCAAGTTGGCTAGTCCGACAAAGATGGAAGCAAAGTTTCCATTTGGATACATCCGACCTGGGCTGGCATTAAAGGCTATCCCTTCAATCCCCGCCGCCTTCATCTCCTCCTGAATAGTGGTCATGGTATTATAAGAAATATTTTTCCCTAAGGTTCCAAAATAAACCTGCTTCAGTTCTGGCTGTCGTAACTGTTGAAGAACGTAATCTGTTTCCATTCCAAGGTGTTTTTTGAATACATCTGCAACCTTACTAAATTGACTGTCCTGAACATAAAGAATTTTCTTCAATTCGGAAACATATTCCTTATCAATAATAGCATAAACGGTATAGGTGGTAGAATCTTCTGCAATAGGTATACCTGTTCGGTCATAGATAGTTCCCCGTTTAGCCTGAACTGTCACTTCTTGCTGGTGGACAGCCTCTGCTCTCTCCGACAATTTCACACCTGCCTTGCTATCTGTACCAATAATGTAGGCAAAATTAAAGAGAAAGATAGAAAAGATTAAAATCGTCAAAAACAGCAGACCTTGGCCTACTCTTCGACGATTTTGGGACGGAAGATACCTTGTTTTCAGGACATACTGCAAGAGTTTATTGTTTCTTCTGGGCATTATTCAGCTACTCCAATATTATCGTTATTAAATGTTAATCCAGCCTTCTCCGCTATCTCCATCAGACGTGCCGAACGTGTGAGTTCGTTAACAGCCTGTTTGGCATCATTGATTTCAATCTGTTTTTGGTTGATGTTTTGATTGACCTTGGCCATTTCAGACTGGACTTGAATCAAACGGGTCTGCAAGAAAATAATCCCTATCGCCAAGGCCAGACCGGATAGGATAATACTTGTATAAAAGGCTTTTTCTACACGAGTGAAGGTCTTGAACTTGTCACCAATCACACGCATGGTAGCTTCTCTACGTTTTTCTTGTAACATAGATTCTTCTCCTACTTATGTACTCTCTTAGCTACACGCAATTTGGCTGAATGTGCTCGGTTGTTGGCCTCCAATTCTTCCTGACTTGGCAAAATTGGCTTGCGATTGACCAATTCAAGTGGCGCCTTCATGTCATCTGGAATAAAGGGCAAGCCTTTGGGCACATCAATGGTGCTAGCTTCCTTAAAGAGTTGCTTGGTCAGACGATCTTCCAAGGAATGGAAGGTAATGACAGAAATCCGTCCATCCAAAGCCAAGAGCTCAATAGCCTGCTGGATAGACTCATCTGCGGCACCCAATTCATCATTGACTTCAATCCGAATGGCCTGAAAAATCTGCTTGGCAGGATGCCCCTTCTTCTTGAGTTCCTTGGCTGGCTTGGCAGACTTGATCAGCTCCGCCAACTCCGTCGTCGTTTCAATAGGTTTGATGGCACGTGCTTGTTCGATTTTACGAGCAATCTGTTTGGAAAATTTGTCCTCACCGTACTTGAAGAAAATCCGTACCAAGTCGTGATAGTCATAGGTATTGACCACATCATAGGCCGTCAACTGACCATCACGGTTCATGCGCATATCAAGCGGGGCATCCTGTTTGTAAGAAAAGCCACGCTCCCGCTCATCCAACTGCGGACTGGACACACCCAAATCGTAACAAATCCCATCAATCTCTGTCACACCCAGCTCTGCCAAGCGGGCCTTGAGATTACGGAAATTATCCTTGATAAAGGTCACCTGCCCCTTTTCAATGTAGGCTGCCAAACGGATCTGGGCATGATCAATAGCCGTCTGATCCTGGTCAAAGGCATAGAGATGCCCCCCATCCGTCAGCTGACTAAGCAGGTACTCACTATGACCTGCCCCACCCAGCGTTGCATCTACATAAATTCCATTTGGTTTGATGTCTAACATGTCTACTGTTTCATGTAAAAGAACAGTAGTGTGATTAAATTCCTTGCTCATATCTTATCTATTGTACCACAAAATAAATCAAAAAGATGTTGCAAACTTTTTACAAAAAATGTGTCAAATATAGTTGACAACATCTTTGGATAGGTCTATAATAACATTATAGATAAATGTCAAGTATAGTTGACATCAACAGGGAGGCCTCCCACATTTTTTTACAGTTATATGTCGGATATAATTGACAACAATTTAAAGAGGCTGGGCTCAAGCCCCGCTTCTCAAAGTTAGTGTCAACATCTCAGCGCAGTGGTTGATTGGCAGATTTGTTCGTGTTTTACACTCCAAATCTGACCATTACGATTATTGCGAACAAAGTTCGCTTTATCTCCAACCTCAAACTGTCTCCCAGACAGTTTGAGCTGTGCGGGGGTGGGAGTGAAACAGTCTGGAAATAGACTGTTTCAGCTCAACAACTTAAAACGAAAAATTGTTGACGAACTCTTCTATGAATGGTCGAGTTCTTTCCCACTCCCTCATTTTTAGACAATTGTGTCAAATATAATTGACATAGAAAGGAGGGCACATGAACCGTGTCAAAGACTACCGCCTACTGCTAGGAATTTCCCAGCTGGATTTGGCCAAGGCCATCGGCGTATCCAGGCAAACCATCAACATGATTGAAAATAACAAATACAATCCCTCGCTAGACCTCTGTATCAACCTAGCCAAAGCTTTACAGACTGACCTCAACAGCCTCTTTTGGAATGAATAGAAAGGAATGAACACCATGAAAAAGAATACACATAAAGCTCTCATCTCTACCCTCATTTTTATCCCTCTCTTTGTCCTCTTTCAGCTTTGGGGCAATAGCGGAGCAGAAATCTTGCACACCATCAGCCAAGCCAAATTCTGGATACAACTACTGATTACTGGGGCAATCTACTTCTTAGGACTAGCCTACCTACCACTCATTTTTCGTCGTAAGTAAGATTGTCCTAAACAGCACCATTTGAAATGAATAGAAAGGAAAATATCATGAAAAAGAACACACGCAAAGCCCTTATCTCCACTCTCATTTTTATCCCTCTCTTTGTCCTCTTTCAGCTTTGGGGCAATAGCGGAGCTGACATCTTGCACATTATCAGCCAAGCCAAATTCTGGATACAACTACTGATTACTGGGGCAATCTACTTCTTAGGACTAGCCTACCTACCACTCATTTTTCGTCGTAAGTAAGATTGTCCTAAACAGCACCATTTGAAATGAATAGAAAGGAAAATATCATGAAAAAGAACACACGCAAAGCCCTTATCTCCACTCTCATTTTTATCCCGCTCTTTGTCCTCTTTCAGCTTTGGGGCAATAGCGGAGCAGAAATCTTGCACACCATCAGCCAAGCAAAATTTTGGCTACAATTGCTGATTGCTGGGACCATCTACTTCTTAGGTTTTGTTTACATCTTACCATTGATCGATCAAAAATAAGGAGCTGCTTATGAAAAAGGAAACCTTTCAAGATAAATTGATCAAACGTTTTTATGGTATCACAGGACCTCTGGATGAATTTCGCAAAAAAGAAGCCTTCCGACTAGGCAATACCTGCTTTATCCTGCTCTTTTGGGGCACCATGGTTCTTACCCTGCTGGCACTTGCCCTATCCAAACGCTACCCAGAAGTCGTTGCCTATGGCTACCCAACTGCTCTACTCCTATCCACTCTTTCCGCCAGTATGTATATGGCATCCAAGATGCGCCACAGCCAAGTGGACAGTTTAGATGTAGAAGAATTGACTAGCAAGGAACAGAGGCAGCTCAAGGGAGCAAGTTTCAAATTCACCCTCTATTTCACTGCCCTTATGTACATTTGGACTGTTGTTTTTGGTGCCTGGATGGAGGGACTCAATCCTCTCGACCACCTATTTGACCTCCGAAAATTCCTTGCAGCCTGTCTAGGGGGTATTTTCACAGGCATTGCTATCGAAATCATGTTACGCAAGCGCATGAAAAAAGCAGAACAACTGACTGTCAGCTCTGCTATTTCCAAAAAAGAACCTAAGTGGATTCAAAATATGATACGGCACGTTTATGGTATTCGCGGGCCTTTAGACGAGTACCGACGGACTAAGGCAGATGAGATTGGGGGAATAGCCTTTATCTACCACTTCTACTTCCTAGCTCTCGGAAATGCCATCGCCTACTTCCTAGCCTACCGCTATCCTCTGGAGGTGGCTACCTACTATCCAATGATCATTGGCTTCTTCAGTATTATCCTAATTGGTATCGTTAATATGCGCACCCTCCATGCTGACCTGCCTCAATATGACGTGGACGAACTAAGCCCTGAGGAAAGACAAGGACAGACCCTCAATCCACTGGTTTGGGGACTGGGGGTTGCCCTGCTATCTACCCTCTTTGCGGGGCTGGCAGACCTCTTTAGCCTCCAGCTTCCCCTACTGGATTCCATCTTCCACGTAAAATCCCTCCTCTTCGGTGGCATGATGGGCCTCTTTGCCAGTCTAGCCCTGTCTGCCCTTGCCTATCTGCAAAAACTGGAAGCAGATACTGCCAAGAAAAAATAAGGAGCTGACCCAATGAATAAACCTTTTACACCCAAACAAACCTGTCGATTTTTTGTTCTATTTTATGCTTTATTTTCTGCCCTCTTCATCTACTCTTACATGGTCAATGAGCCAATTAGCGGTTCATTCTTGCTCATGCTACCGACCATTCAAATCATCAAATCCTATAAAACAGCCGAAGAAAAACGCTACTTTATCATCCAAGCCATCTTTGCCCTTTTTGCCATGACCTTGACCTATTCCGTGGGCATTTGGCTAGAACATGTCAAACCACGTGTCCTCATCCTTCCTGCTGGATTTGCTCTTGCTATTCTTTATCGACTGTATTTCAAAAAGGAGGAAGATAGATGAACAACTTCAACACAAAATTAGTCCTTTCCTTGTTTGTTCTCGCCTATGCGACCATTTGTGGCTTGTTTATCCACAGTTTTCTGACTGGGGACGCCCCACCAATCTTAATCTTACTGTTCACTATTCTTCCAATCTTGAATAATGACAGGCAAACTACCAGTCCAGAATCAAATGCTGTCCAAAAAGCTATCTGTCTTTATCGCAAACCACTCTTGTGGTTCCTTTTAGCAGGTTTTGTCCTAACTTTCTCCATTGGATGTTTCACTGGACAAATCAAACCATTTCTTGCTGGGTTGTGGGGAAGTCTCCTTATTCTTCTCTTTCTTAAACAGTTGAAAAAATAAGGAGTTCGACCAATAGAACAGGAGAACTCTTCCTAATTATCGTGCTGGCGCAAGTCCAGCCTTTTTTTATTACAAAATCGTCCACTTTGTCGCATACTTTTTTCCCTATTTGTGCTACAATATGCTCATCTTTATTTTTTTGAAAAGGTAGCTTTATGAAAGCATTTAAGATACACCTTACTCCCAGTCAACGAATTATTCTGAGCTTTCTACTCGTTATACTGGTCGGCTCTCTCTTACTCAGTCTGCCCATTTCGCAAGTTCCTACATCGACTGCTAGTTATTGGGACCATCTGTTTACAACCGTTTCAATGGTCTGCGTGACTGGATTGTTTACAAAGGCTGTTGCCGATACCTATTCTACAGTGGGTCAAATCATCTGTATGTTACTCATTCAGATTGGAGGACTAAGCCTGGTTGGCTTTGTCGGTCTCTTTGCCCTACGAGGTGGTCGGAAAATCAATTTTATGAGTATGGCAACCCTCCAAGAAGCCCTCAATCGCTCCGATACCAAGCATTTTAGAAGCTTTCTCAAGTCCGTTTTCGGCTTCACCCTAGCCATTGAAACGCTGGGAGCCATTCTCCTATCCTTTCATTTCGTGCCAGAATTTGGCTGGGCGCGGGGAACCTTTACTTCTATTTTCTTAGCTGTTTCAGCTTTTTGTAATGCTGGTTTTGATAATTTCGGAGCCAACAGCATTGTCCGTTATGTTGACAATCCTCTGATAAACCTGACCTTAGCCAGCCTCATCATCATGGGAGGACTTGGATTTTCAGTCTGGTTTGATTTACACACACAACTTGGGCAAAAACACCATCTTGGGAAACTGGGTTTTCATACCAAGGTCGTTCTAGGCTTAACTGCAACTATTTTGGGATTAGGAACCCTGTTAACCTTACTCACAGAATGGAACAACCCTGCTACCATCGGTAATCTATCCTTTGGTCACAAGCTATTAGCTAGTTTTTTCCAAACGGTGACCATGCGAACGGCAGGATTTGCCAGCATTGATTATACCCAGGCTGAACCCGTCACCCTCCTCATCTACATCTTCCAAATGATGTTGGGAGGAGCACCAGGTGGAACAGCAGGAGGAATCAAAATTACAGCCTTTCTGACCTTGATCCTCTATGCCCGAAGCGAGATTTTGGGACTGCCCCATACCAACTTCCTTGGTCGAACCATTGACGGCCTGACCATCCGCAAGGCCTTTGCGACCTTCTCTGTCTTCCTTCTTGTATTTTTAGCAGGCTTATTTGCCCTCGCTATCACAGACAAGCACCAACCCTTACTTTTCTTGGTCTTTGAAGTGATGTCAGCCCTAGCAACCGTTGGAGTAACTGCCAACCTGACCCCGTCACTAAGCATGGCAGGACAGGCTGTTATCATGGCCCTCATGTTCTTCGGTCGCATTGGTCCCCTATCCATTCTGGCCAGTCTTGCCCTCCGCAAGGCTTCTAAAACAGAAAGCCTGCAATACGCTAAATCATCTATGTTAGTTTAAGAACCTGTATGCACAGTTCAGCACTTCACTTGTGAATATAGGTTCTAAAAAGGAGAAATCATGCCAAACTATACTATCGGAATTCTGGGCTTAGGAGTATTTGGTACCACCATTGCTAAGACCCTACACAATTATGACTGCAATATCATTGCCATTGATAACCATGAACAACAGATTAACCACCTCGAACCCATTCTCACCCGAGGAATTGTCGGTGATATAACCGACCGTTCTCTCTTGCGAGCTGCGGGCATTGAAAACTGTGATGCAGTCGTCGTTGCAACTGGAGATAATTTGGAATCCAGTGTGCTCGCTGTTATGCACAGTAAGATTCTCGGAGTACCAATGGTCGTTGCCAAGGTCAAGGGAACCACAGCCAAAGAAGTTCTCCTCCGTGTCGGTGCTGACAAAGTCATCTCTCCAGAACGTGAAACAGGTATTTCACTGGCCAAGCAACTTCTTCATAGAGATACAACTAGCCTCCTGGAACTAGAAGGCAATGTGGCTATCGTAGAATTCCATCCACCTGCAAAATGGATTGGTAAGACCTTGGGTGAACTCAAACTCCGTCAACACTATAAAATGAATATCATCGGTTACCGTAGCGGAGAAAATCAGGAATTGAACATCCAGCTAACCCCAGACTATGTCTTCAAGAGCCACGAACTCATCATGGCTGTTACAGACCATAATACCGTAGACCACTTTGAAGATTTAACCCATTAAAATAAGGAAAAAGCCTATTAGAAATGATGCATTCTAGTAGGCTTATCCTCTGTTATCAAGGAGATTTTATGAGCGACTTAACCAAGGGCAAACCCATTCTAGTCATCTTACAGTTTGCCATTCCCCTGCTGATTGGTTCCTTCTTTCAATTAGCCTATAACTTTGCCGATTCCATGATTGTTGGTCATACCTTAGGCAAGGACGCCTTTGCCAGTGTTGGCTCGACTGCCAGCTTGATTTTTCTCATCATCGGCTTCGCCCAAGGTGTGACAAATGGACTGACCATTCTTTCTGCCCAACGCTTCGGAGCTGAGGACTTGGAAGGATTGAAAAAATCCTTTGTTCATGGTCTTTTCTACTCTTTCCTTATCAGCCTGATACTGACAATCCTTGCATTGACTTTTTTACAACCTATCTTGGTCTTAATGAAGACACCTGCTAGTATCATCCAGCATTCCCATGCTTTTCTGACAGCTATGTTTGGTGGATTGACCTTTACTATTTTCTATAATTTCCTGTCCTCAGCCCTGCGCAGTCTTGGAAATTCTAAAACACCTCTAGTTGCCCTTATCATTGCCTGTTTTATCAATATCGGCTTGGACTTTTTCTTTATCCTAGTCATGAAATGGGGTGTTTTCGGGGCTGGGTTTGCAACCATCACCGCCCAGGCTTGCTCCGTTATCTTTCTGATTTTCTACATTGTCAAAAAAGTTCCCCAATACCATATTAGCTTTTCTGACTTACGATTGGACAAGGACAATCTCAAGAAACATGCCCAACTCGGTTTTCCTATGGGATTTCAAGCTAGTATCATTGCCATCGGAGCCATGACCCTACAGTTTATGGTCAACCAGCTAGGAACAGATGCTATCGCTGCCCAGGCTATTGCTCTCCGCACTGACCAACTGGCTATGCTACCAATGGTCAATCTGGGGCTGGCTATTGCAACCTTTACAGCCCAGAACTACGGAGCTAAACTCTATGATCGAATTCGAGAAGGGGTTCGCAAGGCACTCTACCTCAATATCGCTTGGGCTCTGATTTTTGCCCTCATTCTCGTTCTAGGCAATCGGTTCTTCTCTGGCCTCTTTCTTCCAAATGCCAGTCAAACCGTGCTAGACTTGGCCCTGGTTTACTACATCATCAACGGCTCTTGTTACTGGATTGTTGCCTCTCTCTTTATTCTTCGTAGCTTTATTCAAGGACTTGGCAAGGGCTTTATCCCAACACTGGCTGGCTTTGGGGAATTGATTTTCCGAGCAGCAGTCGCCATTATCGGCATGCAGTATTTCGGATTTTATGGAACAGCAGCCGCCAACCCTGCTGCTTGGATTGGCAGTATCTTGGTCCTCATTCCAAGTTCTATCATTTTTATGAAAAAATTAAAAACTGGCCAAAGTATATAAACAAGAAAAACGCATGAAATAAGCTCATGCGTTTTTAAAATAATATTTCCGTAGAAATTGGATATGCAAGATATTCCAAAGCGCACCATAGCTAAGTCCAACCAAGAAAGCAAAGCCGACTTGTACATTGGATACTGGTAGCAGATGAACAAAAAGAATGAGTCCTAAAACAAGCATTAATAGAATAGCTGTCGTCGTCTTATCCAACTTAAAATAGGCTGACAAAGGTTTGTCAGGACAGGCTTGCACTTCCTTGAATTGTTTAAAACTTACGCCAAGATTGACCCCAGCCGCTCCCATAATCGCACCAAAATAATAGTGAGGAAGGAAGTAGACCGACAAATAAGCAACTGTAACATAGGCAAGCACCAACAAGGCATACATCAGTTTTTTCATGACCAACCTCCTGGACTATTTTTAAAATTATTTTAACATATTATTTATATTGAGCAAAATATTTTAATATGATAGTTGACTTTCTAACTCGATTTCCGCCAAGAGTTTGCTATAATAATTTTGCTCATCAGCCAATAGTGGACTATTAGGCAACATTTTCTTAGCCTGAGCCAGAGATTTTTTCAAGGCTTTGCTATCTTTCGTAATTCGCTGGTGGTAGAGAGCCGCGATGACTTGGTAATTTCCCATAGGATACTTGAGCAGAGCCTTGACCTGTTTGTCCTGCCCTAATGCTCTAGCCTCTTCCTCCCTGCCTTGCAAGAGATAGACTTCTAGCAAAACAAGTTTGCTTGCCTTGATGATGTAATCATTATCCGATTTTGCTATCAACTTCTCCAATCGCTCTCGTGCTTCTTGATACTCCCCTTTAAAAATCAGCAACTCCGTCCAGTTTAGATAGTGGGTTTGTGGTAAATGCCCTGGCAAGATTGGCAGATCCAAGACAAAATCACTTAAATTCGCTGCAGTTGGGTCCACCATGACTTGAGAGGTATGTCTAAGTGCTTGATAGGCCAAGCGGCTATAGTCTAGATGAGTATACAACTCTTTTATTTTGGCACCATCCACCATTCCAGAAGGATTGGCGTTGAGGATAAACAAGGCTAGATTGAGGAGAATTTGCGATAGAGGCAGACTCCAATTCCCTGTTAAGAACCCAATCAAAACAGAAACAAGGATGAGACTGAGATGGACAATCAATCCACCTGCAGACATCAGAATCGACCGAGGATCATCCTCATCTCTTTTGACTCCGATATACTGAGCAGCTGCCCCTTGCACAATCACGGTTTTCTTCCATTTCCATCCTTGGTCAGTTTTGACCAACAAACGATTGCCCAAGCCAAGCGCCACCAAGTCAAAACCCGTCAGCCAACCAAAGAAGGCATGACCTAATTCGTGGAGAATAAGGGTCAGGTAAAAAGTACCTAGAAACCAGACATAACCTAGACCAAACACCCACAGTCCATAGAAGGAACCATTTTCTGGTAAAAGCTGAGCCATCCCATAAGTCGAATACATGGCACTCGCAAAACCACAAAGAACAGAAACACCTATAACAATCCAATTCCATACTTTCTTCATAACAAAGCTCCTTTTTATATAGTATAACAGAAAAAGACTAGAAAACCTAGTCTTTTACTTGTTTTTTTTAGCATTTCAATCTTAGGAATTTGGATCATCCAAACTACGCCCATGTAAGCCTTTCTCACGTTGAACTTGGCGGAGTTTCTCTGGCGTCACATCGTTACCGTCTTCATCAACCAGTTTAATCCCCTCAATATGATGACGGATTGCTCGACGATACCCCTCAATATATTCTTCCCTCAGCTGAGCCTGTTCAACTTTTTCCTCTGGTGTCAAGGTACCAGCTTTTTTCTTTTTAGCCAATTCATTGATACGATCGATTTTTGCTTGTTCCATGTCTGCCTCCTTTTATCTCTTAAAACAAGGTCCACTTCCCTTGATTGTCCGGTAAATACGCTTCCTGTGGTATCAGAGGATTATAGGCAATCCTCACCACATCAACATTCTCTAATTGTCTTTTTCCTGTATAACCAACTGGGATTGGACCTAGCTTGATAACTTCACCCATCCTATAAATAATAGTATCATAAATTTCATAGGTTTTTCCATCCACGTCATAAGCATAAACATAGACAGAATTCTTCTTGAAACGTAGTCGCCTCATAAAACGCCCTTGCGTTTCAGCAGTACATAGTTTCTGTTTGCATTTTTTGCGAATAGCAGGTTTAGCATTGCCCCTTTCTATCTTAGATGTTCGCCACATCCAACGAAAAAGGAATACTATAATAACAATCATCGCCAAAGCTTGCAAAGGAATGATAACATACAACTCTATAATTCTGAAAAGAGACATACTACCTACTTACTATTCAAGAGATTAAAGACCGCCACTACAGAAGCCTTATCCGCCAAAGCTTTCAGCACTGCCAAACGGTTGGCTTTGACGGCCGCATCTTCTGCCATGACCATGGTGTTGTCGAAGAAGTCTGCGATGACTGGGCTGAGAGCAAAGAGCTTGTCCAAGTTGCCTGCCATATCTTCCGTCAACTCCAAGCCAGCCACTGCTGCAGCAAGGGCTTTTTCCTGCTCATTTTCAAAGAGTGCCTCGTCAATGACAGTCGCCTCCGCCTTTTCAGCCAAGTTGAAGACACGTGACAAGTTTTCCACGGCTTCCTTGTAGTCAGCCTCTTTTGATTTTTGGAAAATAGCAGAGCTGGCTGCCAGTTGCAGTCTGACCACAAAGGTTGAGCTGGCAAGTACAGCCTCACGGATGTCTTTCGGAATGGCCTTGTCCATCATCTTCTCTACACGGGCACGGATAAAGTCCATCACAGCTGGCTGGTTGTCATAAGTCAAGCTAGCAAAGTTCAAGCTGTAGAGCTCTGCAATCAACTGATCCAATGGAATTTCCCAACCAAATGCTTCCAAGATCCGTACGATACCCTGTGTTGCACGACGAAGAGCGTAAGGATCGTTTGAGCCAGAAGGAATCAAGCCAACTGAGAAGAAGGATAGGAGGGTATCAAACTTATCAGCCAGTGCCAAGACCGCACCGACCTTGCTTTCAGGCAATTCGCCTTCTGCTGAGTTTGGCAAGTAGTGCTCACGGATTGCTGCTGCCACCGCAGGTTTTTCCCCTGCAAGAAGGGCATACTTCTCACCCATAATCCCTTGCAATTCATCAAACTCACCGACCATGCCTGTCAAGAGGTCAAACTTATAGATGTCTGCTGCACGTACCACATCTGCTTTTTCATCCGCAGACAAGCCTGCCAAGTCAGCCAGTTTTTCTGCGATGACTTTGGTGCGTTCCATGTGCTCGTAAAGTGAGCCGATTTTTTCATGGAAGGTCACGACTTTGAGGCGTTCCACCAAGTCAGCAATCTTGAGTTTTTGGTCTTCACGCCAGAAGAACTCGCCGTCTTCCAAACGAGCCACCAAGACTTTTTCGTTTCCTTTGATGACATTGTCAAGATGTTGGTCGTTCCCGTTGCGGACGGAGATGAAGTTTGGCAAAAGCTTGCCAGACTTATCACGCACCACGAAGTAACGCTGATGATTTTTCATAGAAGTAACCAAAACTTCTTCTGGTACTTCCAGGTATTTGGTGTCAAAGGAACCCATGAAGGCAGTTGGATACTCGACCAAGTTGAGAACTTCATTGAGTAGGTCTTCATCAATCTCGACTGTCACATTGTGTTTGTCCTCGATAGCCTTGATTTGCTCGATAATCATGTTTTGACGCTCTGCGGGATCAGTGATAACAAACTGTGCACGCAAGTCTGCCTCGTATGAATCTGCACTTGCAATCTCAGTTTCATTTCCAAGGAAACGATGACCACGGCTGATGCGAGCGGATGAAATGTCCAAGAAATCCATATCCAATGCCTCATCGTCCAAGAGAACGGTCAAGGTGTGGACAGGACGGATGTAGGCGAATTTGTTGGACGCCCAGTTCATGCTGACAGGGAAGGTCATAGCCTTCAAGACCTCTGGAATACCCGCCAAGACTGCCTTAGCTGGCTGACCAGCTTCGTGTTTGGTCACATAGACATACTCTTCGCCCTTGATCTCGCGGAACTCAATGTCAGCTGTCGTCAAGCCTTTACCACGGACAAAACCTTCTGCCGCCTTGGTGAAGTTTCCGTCTGCATCCAAGGCAATCTTCTTAGCAGGACCCTTGAAATCTTCTGTAAGATCAGTCTGCTGGTCTGCCAAACCACGCACACGAACAGCCAAACGGCGTGGCGTTGAAAAGACATCGATGCTATCAAAAGCCAAGCGATTGTCTGTCAAAAAAGTCGCCATGCGGTCACGCAACTGGTGCATGGCTGGGGTTACGATGTAGGCAGGAATTTCTTCCAAGCCAAGTTCAACAAGTAAATTCTTTGTCATTATTCTGCGTCCTCCTTCAACAATTCTGCCCGTGTTGCTTCATCTAAAAGTGGGAAACCAAGTTTTTTTCGCTCTGCCACAAAGGTCTTGGCAACGACACGGGCAAGGTTACGGATACGGGCAATGTAGCCAGCACGCTCGGTTACAGACACAGCTCCGCGGGCATCGAGCAAGTTAAAGGTGTGAGAACATTTGAGCACATAGTCAAAGGCTGGGTGAACCAAGCCTTCTTCCAAAGCCCGCTCTGCTTCTTTTTCAAACTTAGTGAAGTTTTCGAGGAGCATATCTTGGTCGGATACTTCAAAGGAATATTTTGAATGCTCATACTCTGGCTGGATAAAGATTTCACCGTATTTAACACCGTCTGCCCACTCGATGTCGTAAACGGAGTCAACCTCTTGGATGTAAGAAGCCAAGCGTTCCAAACCATAAGTTACTTCGGCTGTGACTGGACCTGTTGCCAAACCACCAACTTGTTGGAAGTAGGTAAACTGCGTGATTTCCATACCGTCCAACCAGACTTCCCAGCCCAGACCAGCTGAGCCTGTTGACGGATTTTCCCAGTTGTCCTCAACGAAACGAATATCATGCTCCAAAGGATTGATACCCAAACGCTCCAAAGATTCCAAGTAGAGTTCTTGGATATTAGACGGAGATGGTTTCATAACTACTTGGAATTGGTGGTGCTGATACAAACGGTTTGGATTTTCCCCATAACGACCATCCGCAGGACGACGACTTGGCTCAACATAAGCCGCATTCCATGGCTCAGGACCGATAGCACGCAAGAAAGTGTACGGGCTCATTGTACCCGCACCCTTCTCCGTATCATAAGCCTGCATGAGCAAGCACCCCTGCTCATTCCAAAATTGTTGTAAGGTCAGGATGATTTCCTGAAAGGTAAGTTTTTTAGACATATTCTTCCTTCTTTCTATTTTAAATAATCTTGCGACGTGAGCCTTCCTAGCCGATATTGCTAGGAAAGGCGAACTAGTACAGCGTCTAGCTCAATCGCACTAGCGATGAGCGTGTGGCAATTCGACTGAAAGGAGACTATGCCACTGACGCTGTGAAAGGTAAGTTTTTTAGACATATATTTCCTCCGTTTTTGTTAGACAAACAAAAAGAACCACATTCTCTTCCCCTGTCAGCAGACATAGGGGCGTTGAGAACGCGGTTCCACCCTAATTTATTACTTCATTTATATGATTGATAAGTAGTCGGATGAGGTCACGACTGGGAAAGCGCCAATTATTTCAAGACTGGCTTGGCTTCCACTCTCCCAAGCTCGCTAGACAGGCTTTTGAAACAACCTTCTTTCATGCTTAGTATTGTAGCAGAAAAAGAATATTTTGTCCAGAAAGAGCACTATTTATCCGATTATAAACCCATAGTAGGACTGTTGTAATCCAATAGATATTTTTCTGGTACTACTCCCAAGAATTTTTCTACCTGTTGACTGATAAAATCTAGGGCATTTTCCAAATCCTCTACTCTATCAGAATTGACCAGTTCCATAACCAAGAAAGCATTCTTCGTGCTATCTGTAATCATGGTCCGCTCACCATCGCGCCAGTTGAAACAGCGACAAACCGCCCCCTTATCATCCTTATAGCAAACTTCCCCTGGTAGAGTTGGATTATTGGTTTCATCACCAATGAGATAGAATTCATCCCCACCCTCAGTGACCGTTAGTTGAAGATCGCCTACAAATGTATCTAAATCTTCAGCACCACATGGAAGACCAAAACGCAAACTTGCCGCATTATAGATATCCACTAGCGGAGAGATAGTTGAAACTGGACGGTCACTAGCAGAACGCTTCAAAAGTGCTTCAATACTAGAACGTGCGCCTTTTTTTGTTTTAAATTTTTGATAGGCTTGACGATATGTACGAATGACCTCATTCTCACTAAAGGTATCTTCCGTAAGAAATTTCTGGGCAATTCCGTTGCTTTCTTCCAGTAATTTCACTAATTCATCAGGTGATTGCGCCGGCGTTTTATACCCTTTCAATAATAGCACTCCAATTTTAGCGTCTGGAAATAGATTCCAGAAAGATGAATCAACAACAAATTGTGACATATTCTTACTCCTTTTTTATACAAAATCAGCACCCTATGAACATCTTCAAAGACCTAACGATGTTCATAAAATGCTGATGCATGTCTACCCGGTGGCAGTAAATATTTGGTTGCTTTCATTGTATAATATTGCTATTAAAAAAGCAATTAATAAATCAAAATGCGAAATGCCTGATTTCCTTACTATCTATGACTAATCTTTCTGGTCAAGAAATCACCAATAAACTGAATGGCAAAGATGATAACCAAGATCAAGAAAGTTGCAAGGAAGGTCACATCGTCATTGTAACGCAAGTAACCGTAGGAAAGGGCAACTTGTCCCAAACCACCTGCTCCGATAGCTCCTGCCATGGCTGTATAGCCGACCAAGGAAACTAGGGCAAAGGTCGTCACACGAATCAAGTCAGGCAGACCCTCACGCAGATAGACAAGGACAATATCCCAGAAAGTCGCTCCTGAAGCCTGAGCAGCCTCAATGACACCACGGTCCAATTCTGACAAGACCACCTCAACCTGACGGGCAAAGAAGGGGAAGACTGAAAGTGCAAGAGGAACCAAAGCTGCCTCTGTACCGATCGTTTTTCCAACAATAATTTTTGTCAAAGGAGCAATGGCCGCCAACAAAATAATGAAAGGAATGGCACGGAAAATCGAAGCCACCTTATCCAAAATCCAATAAACCGTCTTATTTTCAATGACACCCCGAGGACCAGTCAATACCAAGAACAAACCAGATACCAAGCCCATAAAGCCACCAAAAGCAAAGGAAACAAAGGTCATATAGAGGGTCAAATTAAAATGTGTTAACCAACCTGTCTGACCATCCCAGCCCAATTTATAAATATCTGGAAAATTCGTTTGAATCCATTCTAACATCTAGTTTGCTCCTTTCAAAATCGTCACTTCCACACGCGCCTCCGTCACTGCCTCAATCGCACGGTGCAACTGACCAGGCTCGCCAGAGAGAATAACTACCATCTCACCGACTGGCGTATGGTCCAAAATCTCAATATTGCCATACAAAATATTGGCAGATACTTGATAGAATTTGTACAAATCATTGACAATGGCCGTATCCGTGTTGGAACCCGCATACTTGAGTTGCACCAAAATACTGTTTTCAGGCAAATTCTGTACAATATCCTGCTGGTAGATTTTCACCAAGGCCTCATCAATTCCTGTTGCTGTTTTGATGAAATCCTGGGTCAATTCTTCTTTTGGATGAGAGAAGATTTCCAAAACTGAACCCTCTTCAATCAAGCGACCATCCTGCATAACAGCCACACGGTTACAAATGTCTTTTACAATCTGCATCTCGTGGGTAATCATAACAATGGTCAAACCCAGTTTTTCATTCAACTCCTGCAAGAGTGCCAAAATCTGCTTAGTCGTTTTCGGATCCAAGGCAGAAGTAGACTCATCAGAAATCAAGATTTTAGGGTCATTGGCCAAGGCACGAGCAATGGCAACACGTTGCTTTTGACCACCAGACAACTGAGCTGGATAGTTTTCAGCACGATCCGAAAGCCCAACCAAGTCCAACAACTTAGCAACTTTTTCTTTCTTCTCCTGTTTACTCAAACCCGAATGCTTAAGGGCAAAGGCTACGTTTTCTTCTGCCGTCATCTGAGCCATCAGATTGAAATGCTGGAAAATCATTCCAATCTCGCGGCGTTTACTCCGCAATTGAGCAGGGGTAAGTGTGACCTTTTCTCCCTCGTAAATTACATCCTCATCAATGGTAATCTTACCTGCTGTCGGCACCTGCAACAAATTGATGACTCGAACAAGGGTAGATTTCCCAGCACCCGAATAACCTACGATACCGTAAATATCCCCCTGATTGATATGGATGGTCACATCCTTGACCGCTTCGATGGTGCGTTTTTTCTGCTGGAAAGTTACATCAATATTATCTAGCTTAATCATTTCCTTACTCATAACTTGCAATTAACTCCTCTACTAATTCAACATGGCTATAGTAGTCAGCGATGCTGACATTTTCATCACCTGCATGGTCACGACTGTTGGCATTTCCTAATCCAAATCCTGCAATCGGCACACCTAGAGCATGAAAGACGGTGTGCATAGGGCCTGTTCCCGGTGAAGTCGGCAAGACAGCAACTCCTTCTGGTGTCAATTTTTTAGCCAATTCAATCACATTGACAATGGCAGGATGGGACATATCACTTCGGTAGCTCATTTCTCCCAAAGTAAAGATAACCTCAACTTTTTCAAAACCATGCTTGTCCAAATGCTGGCGAATCTTATCTAATACATCATGTGGCTCCAAACCTGGTACCAAACGAACTTCCATCTTAGCAGAAGCCTGAGCTGGTATGATGGTCTTAACCCCTTGACCAAGATAGCCAGTTGACAAGCCTTCAATAGTAATGGACGGTTCAAAATACAGACGTTTCAGGAACTCACGACGATCTTCTACCAGGGTTGGAAGAGTCAAGCCATAAATGTCTTTCATAGACTGACTGGTTGCCAGGGCAAATTCCTCCACCAAGGCCAATTCACGCTCATTTGGCTCTTGTACTTGCTCGTAAATGCCATCTACCAGAATTCGTCCATCTGCAGCCCGCATAGATTGAAGTGCTGATAATAAATACCAGCTTGCCGAATCAATGACACCACCATAGGAAGAATGAATGTCCAAGTCGGCTGATTTGACCTGAAGATCAAAGGTCACAATTCCCTTATTGCCACCAGCAATCTCTAGCTGATGTAGGCTATTACGATGCCCTTGTTCCCAAACCAGCAAGTCAGCTCCAAGCAAGTCTTCCTTGTATTTGGCAAGGTACTTATCCAAGTCGACAGAGGCGGACTCCTCTGCCCCCTCCATGATAAAAATCACATTGACTGGTAAATGACCGTTTTGTCTAGCTAGGTATTTTTTCAAGGCTGACAGACGAGCTGTAATATGCCCCTTATCATCGTCCACCCCGCGACCATAGATATAGCCGTTGGAAATGGTCAATTCAAAAGGATGGCCCTTCTCCCAAACCTGATCGGCATCCGCTGGCACTGTATCGTAGTGGTTATAGAAAATCAAGGTTTTGGCATTTGGGACTGTCGCTGCAAACTTAGCCATGACAAAAGGTGCAGCATAACTATCATCTAAAATAACATCCGCCCCTGCCTCTTCAAACATCTCTTTCAAGTAAGTCGCCACATCCAAGAGACCAATCTGTTGAGCAAAAATAGATTTCTTTGAAATCAAGACTTTTAACTTTTCAAAATAGTGCTGAATAATCGCATCCTGTTCAAAAGCTTGAATTTTACTATCTGCCATGCTTCCTCCTCATTCAAATCTTCTAACCAAAATCAAAAATTTCTCGCATTTATGACTCTGGTTAAGAGATTTTTCTTATCTCTATAAAAACAGATAGAGGGCTGAACAATCCTGTCCAGTCCTCAATCTATTTGCTTTTTACCAAACTGGCTCATCCATACCGTCAGATGTTGTTTCGATAACTTCACGAACTTCATCTGTGTGGTAAGCAGCTACAATTTTCTTAATCGCTTCAGCTTGTTCTGATTTTTCCCAATCGCTACGAGCTGCAATCAAGTTGTACCATTGTGCTGAGTTTTCATCTTTTTGCTCTTTGTAAAGGGCGTTCTTGTAATCCAAACCAGCTTCCAATACGAAGGTGTTGTTTACAACTGCTGCATCAACTGAACTAAGTGAGCTTGCTGTTTGGCTTGCATCCAACTCAGTGATTTTCAAGTTTTTCTTGTTTTCAGTAATATCAGCAATCGTTGCCAATTCTGTACCAGATACACCCACCTTGATCAAACCAGCTGCTTGAAGAAGGTAAAGGGCACGGCTTTCGTTTGTTGGGTCATTTGGAACCGCAATTTCTGCACCATCTGGAATTTCTTCTACTTTAGTGTACTTGTTTTTGCCATCAGCTGTACCTGAGTAAAGACGGATTGGTGAGATATAGGTATCTGCAATAGCAACCAAGTCTTCACCATTTTCTTCATTCCAGTTGTTCAAGAAGTTATAGTGTTGGAAAGCGTTGATGTCTACTTCATTTTCAGCTACTGCCTTGTTTGGCTGTGAGTAGTCTGTAAATTGAGTGAACTCCAATTTCACTTCATCACCAAGGATTTCTTGGATCTTGTCCCAACGTGCTTGCTCAGAATCACTCAAGCTCATCACACCAACACGAACAGTTGTTGCTGATGAATCAGATGAAGAGCTACCACATGCAGCAAGTACACCTACTGATAAGGCAGCTGCTGCTAAACTAAACAATTTTTTTAATTTCATAAAAATATCTCCTTAATTTTTTGAACTGAAACTATCTTAACACAGAAAAAACAATCTGGCTAATTGGCTTTTTTTATAGAGTGTTATAAGTTTCAGTTATAACAAATACCCTTGCAATTATAAGAGTTGATAATAAAAAGAGGGAACCCCCTCTTTAAAATACCTCCACCAAATACTGAAACAAGTTCCTATGCTGTTTGCAGTCATTGTAAAGAAATTCTGGATGCCATTGAAGCCCAAACAGGGCCTGCTTACCCTGACTCTCGTAGGCCTCAATCGTGCCATCTCTCGGATCCAGACCAGTTGCCACCAAACCAGGCGCCAAATCCTTAATCCGTTGATGATGGAAAGAATTGATGGAGCTTCCTTGAGCAAATAGTTGACTGACACGACTTTTTGGTTTGACCTGCAAACGATGGGAAGTCCCTTTGATATCCTCTTGCCAATGGTCTGCCACTTCCTGTTCCAAACTACCACCCAGAGCAACATTGAGCAACTGCATGCCACGGCAGACCGCAAAAATTGGTTTCCCCTGACGGAGTGCCTCTTTAATCAAGGCTAGCTCAAACTCGTCCCGCTCCAAAAGATAATCATCGCTGTCAATCAAACGCTTTTGACCGTACAAGCTCGGATCCACGTGCTGACCACCTGACAAAATCAGTTTATCAATCATGTCGATATAGTCCTTGGCCATATAAGGAGCCCCCATGGGAATGACAATCGGTACACCACCAGCCTGACGAACACCGTCCGCCAATTCACGCGCAACTGTCACGTAGCGACGACCTTCCGCAGTCGGAAATTCTCTTTCATTACCTGAAATTCCAATAATGACTTTTCCCATAAGAAACTCCTTTCTGTGATTTTTTACATTTTAACACGACCAGCCAAGCCTGTCTAATATAGAAGTTTTATGGACTGATAAAAAATAACTATCAGACCGACCAAGAAACCATTGCCCACAGGCATGAGCTTGCCTGTTGCCCTTTCATAGATAAAATCTATACCAGGCTTAAGAAAAAACTATATCGGAGCCGGCATTAAAAAGTCAAGCTTGATAAACAGGCATTTTTCAGACTTTTATATAGTAGAAATATCAAAAAAGTAGCTCGTTTTTCATACGTTATAGTCAAAACTTATAACTATCCCTAATTTTTTCCAATTATACAAGTGGGATTTTTTCTGTTAGGATAAGAGCATAGAAATATTTTTGGAGGAAATCCTATGACAACAACTATTATCGGCTTCCCACGTATCGGAGAACACCGTGAATTAAAATTTATCACTGAAAAATACTTTAGAAATGAAATTCCACAAGAAGAGCTCTTGACAGCAGCTAAAGACTTGCGCGCTAAACATTGGACTATTGTTAAAGAAGCAGGCATTACTGAAATCCCAAGTAACGACTTCTCTCATTATGACAATGTTTTGGATGCAGCTGTTCTCTTCAACATCGTACCAAAAGCCGTTCAAGAGCTTGACTTGACTGACCTTGAAAAATACTTCGCTCTTGCACGTGGTTATCAAGGAGAAAAAGGGGACGTTCGTGCTAGACCGATGAAAAAATGGTTCAATACCAACTACCACTATATCGTTCCAGCTATTGAAAAAGATACAGAAATCAAACTAGCCGGTCATAAGATTTTCGATGAATTCCAAGAAGCAAAGGACTTGGGTATCACAACTCGTCCAGTTTTGATTGGTCCATTCACACTCTTACAATTAACTGATTTTGAAGAAGGTGTGAAAGCTGAAGATGTAGCAGATAGCTTGGTTGCTGCCTACGGACAAGTATTTGCAAAATTGGCAGAGCTTGGTGCTGAAAAAATCCAGTTAGACGAGCCTAGCTTGGTCAAGGATTTGACTGCTGAAGAAAAAGCCCTTTTCCTAAATATCTACCAAACTCTCTTGGCAGACAAGAAAGGCTTGCAAGTCCTTATCCAAACCTACTTCGGCGATGTGCGTGATATTTACACTGAATTGACAAACCTACCAGTCGATGCCATCGGTCTTGACTTTGTAGAAGGTAAGGAAACTGCTGCACTTGTAGCGACAGGCTTCCCAGCTGATAAAACTCTCTATGCAGGTATCGTCAACGGTAAAAACATCTGGCGCAACAACTATGAAAAGAGCTTGGCTGTCTTGGAGGCTATCCCAGCTGAAAATGTCGTTCTAACAACTTCTTGTTCCCTTCTTCATGTACCATTTACTACAGCTAATGAAGAATTTGAGCCAGCTATCCTCAATCACTTTGCCTTTGCTGTTGAAAAATTGAGCGAGTTGCGTGACTTGGATGCCATCCGTAATGGTCAAGGGGAAGCGGCTCTCACAGCCAACAAGGAGCTCTTTGCCCTTGAGCGTGTTGGTCGTGATGCAGCCCTTGCAGACCGCTTGGCAGGTTTGACTGATGCAGACTACACTCGTCTTCCAGTCTTTGCGGAACGTGAAGCTATCCAACGCGAGAAATTAAACTTGCCACTACTTCCAACCACTACGATCGGTTCTTTCCCTCAAACCAAGGATGTCCGTAGCACACGTTTGGCTTTCCGCCGTGGAGAAATCACCGAAGCCGA
This sequence comes from Streptococcus suis, assembly GCF_002960425.1. Taxonomy (GTDB): domain Bacteria; phylum Bacillota; class Bacilli; order Lactobacillales; family Streptococcaceae; genus Streptococcus; species Streptococcus suis_S. The sequence goes on along the minus strand of NZ_POIZ01000042.1, from coordinate 34,228 downwards.
ATACGATGCCTTTGTAGAAGCTCGCACGGATGAGTGGATTAAGTGGCAGGAAGAAGTTGACTTCGATGTACTGGTTCACGGTGAATTTGAACGCAACGACATGGTTGAATACTTCGGTGAAAACCTATCTGGCTACCTCTTCAGTAAGAACGGTTGGGTTCAATCTTATGGACTTCGTGGAGTAAAACCACCAATCATCTGGGGTGATGTCACTCGCTTGAACCCAATTACTGTTAAATGGTCTAGCTATGCTCAAAGCCGTACCAATAAACCAGTCAAAGGGATGTTGACAGGTCCTGTAACCATCCTCAACTGGTCCTTCCCACGTGAAGACATTTCTATCAAGGAATCAACCCTTCAAATCGCCCTTGCTATCAAGGAAGAAGTTCTCGACCTTGAAGCAGCAGGTATCAAGATTATCCAAATTGACGAAGCAGCCCTTCGTGAAAAATTACCACTCCGTCGTAGCGACTGGTATAGTGAGTATCTTGATTGGGCAATCCCTGCCTTCCGTTTGGTACACTCAACTGTTGCACCAGATACACAAATCCACACTCACATGTGCTATAGCGAATTTACAGACATCATTCCTGCCATCGACAACATGGATGCAGACGTGATCTCCTTTGAAGCTAGCCGTTCAAATCTCGTGATTCTAGATGAACTCAAAGCTAAGAACTTCCAAACCCAGGTAGGTCCTGGTGTCTATGACATCCACTCTCCACGTGTCCCTGCAGTTGATGAAATTGCACACACTATTCAAGCCATCCTTGCAAAAGTACCGAAAGAAAAAGTTTGGATCAATCCAGACTGCGGACTGAAAACGCGTGGCGAATCAGAAACAAAAGCTAGCCTTATCCACTTGACCCAAGCAGCTAAGGCAGCCAGAAAGGAACTCTAATTTATGATCGGTCAAACCCCAAGTCTCTCATTTGAAATTTTTCCTCCAAAACCAGAAGTAGGCAATGAAAAGATTATCCAAACCCTTGATCAGATGCAGGGTTTGGCCCCTCATTTTATCAGCGTTACCTGTAGCAATAATAACCTCAATATTGAAGAAACGACTGTTCGCCTGGTCAACCATGTTCGCAATGAGTTGGGAATTCCAACCATTGCCCATCTACCAGCGGCCTACCTGACCAAAGACAAGGTCAAATCTGTACTTCAATCTCTTGATGAAGTCGGTGTTCATCAAATTCTAGCCCTTCGTGGTGATATTATTGATGGTCTGCCTCCAAAAGAAGATTTCCGTTATGCAACAGACCTCATCTCCTTCATCAAGCAAGAGGCCCCTCACTTTGACATCATCGGAGCTTGCTATCCTGAAGTTCACCCTGAGTCACCAAACTCTGTATCTGACATCAAGAATCTGAAAAAGAAAATGGATGCTGGTTGCTCAAGCTTGGTAACCCAACTCTTCTTCGATAACGAAGCTTTCTATGAGTTTCAAGAGAAATGCCATCTAGCAGACATCGAAGTGCCGATTATTGCAGGCATCATGCCTATCATCAACAGGAATCAGGCACTTCGCCTCTTGAAAACCTGCGAAAATATTCGTCTTCCACGTAAGTTCAAGGCTATCTTAGAAAAATACGAAAATAGTCCTGAATCTCTCCGCGCAGCAGGCCTAGCCTACGCCGTAGACCAGATTGTAGACCTAGTCACCAACGATGTCGCAGGTGTCCACCTCTACACCATGAACAATGCTGAAACAGCTCGCTATATCCACCAGGCTACTCATTCCCTCTTTAATCACTACCAAGGGAGTCTATCAAGTGTAGCTGGTAGATAAAATAACAAAAGACTTGAAAAGTATCCAAAGATACGTTCAAGTCTTTTTTGATGGATAAATATCAAAATATAGTCGAATGACTATATGATTGTGACAACTGCGGAACGAACAATTCTACGAACAGACCTGAATCAAGGAGTTGGGCAGGTGATTGTAATAAAGAAGGAAAATATCCTTATCAGCAAATCGTGACCTTTGCGGTTACATCGAAAGGGTGACAGAGTTCAATTTTTGAGATTATAGTCGTTTAGTTTGCTTTTAGTACAAGGCAACGAGCTGCAGGTTGCTAGAACAGCCTAGAGGCTGTTCTAGGTTGGAAATAAGACATGCGAAGCAAGTCACTTTTGTGGAGTACGGCAAAGCGAGTTCAAATAATGATGAAATTATTTGAAGTTGGAAATAGGGAAACGGAGTTTCCTCGTACGTCGCAGTAATCAAAGATAAACTAAATGGCTATAAAATACCAATCATGGAGCAAAGGAACCTCTAGCACTGTTTCAGCAGATCTCTTTAGAATAAGAAACTAGCCGTACACCCCTAAGCTTCGAAAGAAGAAAGTGAGGGAATAGTTAAAAATGACCCCTACGATAACATCTAACACTCCTTGACAAGAGGAAAGTGAAAATTCTAATGATGACCTGAAACAAGGGAATAAAGTTGTCAACAACTACTCTCTGATAAATAGTAGAGATGGACACTGGTCTACGACATACGGGATACATGGAATAGTATTACTAGGCTGGAAATTCTACCAAACAACTAACCTAGCCAATGTTTTTTAGAAACCCAAAAAGCTGACCGCTTTTGTGCAGTCAGCTAGGGTACATAAATGTGATTTTCTTTATTCTTACAAGAAAGCAAGAATGATAAAGTTTAGAATGAAGAGGGCAGTTGCTCCCCAAAGGATTGGGTGGATTTCTTTTGTTTTACCAGTTGAAATTTTTACCAAGCAATAGAAGATGAAGGCTGCTGCAATACCGTATGAGATGGAGAAGCAAAGAGCCATAAAGAAGGCTGCAAAGAAGGCTGGAAGAGCATCTTCGAAGTGGCTCCAATCAACATCAAGGAATGATGAAACCATCATAACACCGACGATGATCAAGGCTGGAGCTGTTGCAGCTGCTGGGACAATGCCGATAAATGGCAAGATAAGAATTGAAAGCAAGAAGAGAACGGCTGTCGTTACAGCTGTCAAACCAGTACGACCACCCGCAGAGATACCTGCTGCAGATTCAACGTAAGTTGTCGTATTTGATGTACCAAAGAGGGCACCGATTGATGTACCGATAGCGTCTGCAAAGAGAGCCTTGTCCATCTTAGAGTTAAATCCAGTACCGTTTTCAAGAGCTTTCTCATCTTCTTCTGAGAAAATACCAGTCTTGCGACCTGTACCGATAAAGGTACCAAGTGTATCAAAGGTGTCTGACAAGCTGAAAGCAAAGATAGTCATCAAAACAAGTGGTAGACGGCTTGAGTCAGCAAAGAGAGAAGACAAACCACCGAAAGCTGCTAGGAAAGTTGTACCCAACTCAGCAAAAGCTGTACCAATATTATTGTTGGCCAAGTCAATCGTAGAAAGGTCTACTACACCTGCTGGAATTCCTGCCAAGGTTGTTGCGATAATACCAATCAAAATCGCACCACGAACATTTTTTATCACCAAAACAGCTGTCAAAAGAAGACCAAATACTGTCAAAAGAACACTTGGATCAGTGAAAGTTGAAATACCAGGTACGACACCACCACCAGCAAATACAGAGAAGACACCATTTGCGAATGTTTCAGCTGTCGCATCTGCAGGAGCAACTCCGTTGACCGTAATAATATCAGAACCAGATGTCAAGAAGGTAATCAAGTTAGAGTTTTTGAAACCGAGGTAGGCAACGAATACACCGATACCACCACCGATAGCGTGTTGCAAGCTAATTGGAATAGCCTTGATGATACTCTTACGAACCTTGGTAACAGTAATAAAGATATTAAACAAACCACAAAGGAAAACCATAGCCAAAGCTTCTTGCCAGGTAAAGCCTAGACCGATAACAACGGTGTAGGTAAAGAAGGCGTTAAGTCCCATACCTGGTGCCAAGGCATAAGGAACATTGGCAAAGAGCCCCATGACAAGCGTTGAAACAGCACTAGCAATAATGGTTGCTAGGAAGACTGCTTGGGTTGGCATACCCGCAACACTAAGGATGCTTGGGTTAACAAACAAAATATAGCTCATGGCGAAGAAAGTCGTAAGACCGGCCATGATTTCAGTCGAAACGGTCGTTCCATGTTCTTTTAGTTTAAAAAACTGTTCCATTTTTCAATTATTCTCCTTTATTTACGAACGATACAGCTATTATATACAAATCATTTTTATACTTCAAGCAATTTGAGTATGAAAGCGTTATTTTTCGAAACAATGTTCGTGTTTTGCGAATATTTTGATCGTTTTGCCCATGTTTTACTCAAAATGATTGGTTTTTTGCTTTTCTTTGAGCATTTTGATATACTGGAACTTATTAGTTTTGAAAAGGATTATTCAAGTATGAAGAAAAAAATTATTTCTATTGACCTAGACGGCACCTTACTAAATCAAGATAGCCAGCTGAGTGACTACACGATTTCTACTATTAAAAAGGTGAAAGAGGCTGGACATACTGTTTTGATTGCGACAGGCCGTCCCTACCGTATGGCAGAACAGTTCTACCACCAGTTAGAATTGGATACCCCTATGATTAACTTCAACGGTTCCCTTATCCATCTTCCCGGAAAAAAATGGGCATGGGAAAAAAATATTCTCATTGACAAAAAATACTTGCTCGATTTTCTTAAGGAAGAAGAGCGTTTTGAAGCAGATTTTATCGCAGGAGAATACAAAAATAAATTCTTCATTACGCAAAAACATTTGGATAAAATCGACCCTGCCCTTATGGGAGTGGAGCAAATTACGCCAGAAACCCTCATTAAACCCGAGCTGATTACCAGTGACCCCCACTCTATCCTCATGCAAACACGGGCTGCAGACAAGTACCAGCTAGCCAAGGAAATGAAATCATACTTTAATGATGAGTTAGAAATCAATACCTGGGGTGGTCCCTTGAACATCCTAGAAACCTGTGCCAAAGGAGTCAACAAGGCTACAGCCCTCAGCTATGTCTTAGAACTCTTCCAGGCCAGCCCTAGCGATTTAGTCGCATTTGGTGATGAGCACAATGATGTCGAAATGCTAGAACTAGCAGGTACCAGCTATGCCATGAAAAATTGTAGCGATACCCTACGACCTCACGCAGACCGCTTGACTGAATTTACAAATATTGAAGATGGTGTTGCAAAAGAATTGGAGAAAATGTTTTTATAGAAGAAAAAGCTGATTCTGTCAGTTTTTTTCTTTTATTTTGCACATCTATCCCCAGCTTTCTGAAATTTTTATATGAAAATTTCGGAAATTTTTTCTGTTTTTAACACAAATTTGCTTGACAAATAACTTGAAAACGTTTTATAATATACGAGTTCAAGAAAATGTAAGCCTATTCATTAGTTTTACATTTCAAAGGAACTAGAAAAAATTTAGGGGGAACAATAATGAGTATTGGAATCATTATTGCAAGTCATGGTGAATTTGCTGCTGGCATTCATCAGTCTGGTCAAATGATTTTTGGCGAACAAGAAAAAGTACAAGTTGTTACTTTCATGCCAAGCGAAGGTCCAGATGATTTATATGCTAAGCTCAATGCAGCTGTTGACTCATTCGATGCTGATGATGAAGTGTTGGTATTGGCGGACCTGTGGAGTGGTTCACCATTTAACCAAGCAAGTCGCGTTGCTGGCGAACGTCCAGATCGTAAATTTGCCATCATCACTGGACTTAACTTGCCAATGCTAATTCAAGCCTACACAGAGCGTCTAATGGATGCAGCTGCAGGTGTTGAAAAAGTGGCAGCAAACATTATTAAGGAAGCCAAAGATGGTATCAAGGTTCTTCCAGAAGAACTTCAACCAGCCGAGGCTGCTCCAGCTGCAAGTGCTGAACAAGCACCTAAAGGAGCTATCCCACCAGGAACAGTTATCGGTGATGGCAAGTTGAAAATCAACTTAGCTCGTATCGATACTCGTCTCTTGCATGGTCAGGTCGCTACTGCTTGGACTCCTGCTTCTAAAGCAGACCGTATCATCGTTGCTTCAGATACAGTTGCTCAGGATGAGCTTCGTAAGCAATTGATTAAGCAAGCGGCTCCAGGAAACGTTAAAGCAAACGTTGTTCCTATCAAGAAACTGATTGAGGTTTCTAAAGATCCTCGCTTCGGTAACACACACGCTTTGATTCTCTTTGAAACACCTCAAGAAGCTCTTGAAGCTATCGAAGGTGGTGTAGAAATCAAGGAATTGAACGTTGGTTCTATGGCTCACTCAACAGGCAAAACAATGGTAAACACTGTTCTTTCTATGGATAAGGACGACGTAGCTACCTTTGAACGCTTGCGTGAACTCGGTGTCAAATTTGATGTTCGTAAAGTTCCAAACGATTCACCAAAAGATTTGTTTGAATTGATTAACAAGGCAGATGTTAAATAAAAACTAATTAACACTGTGTGATTATCAGAAATATGAAAGGATTATAAATATGTCAGATATTTCAATTATTTCTGCAATTTTGGTCGTTATTGTGGCCTTTCTTGCAGGTATGGAAGGTGTCCTTGACCAATTCCAATTCCATCAACCAATCGTTGCTTGTACCCTCATCGGTCTTGTTACCGGTAACCTTACAGCTGGTGTTATGCTTGGAGGAACTCTCCAACTCGTTGCCCTTGGCTGGTCAAATATCGGTGCTGCCATTGCGCCAGATGCTGCCCTTGCTTCTGTCGCTGCTGCGATCATCTTGATCAAGGGTGGTGACTTCTCTGCAACTGCGATCTCAGTTGCTCAAGGTCTTGCTATTCCTCTTGCTGTTGCAGGTCTTTTCCTTACAATGCTTGTTCGTACAGCATCTGTTGCCCTTGTACACGGTGCTGACGCTGCTGCAGAACGTGGTGACTTCGGTGCACTTGAGCGCTACCACTTGATTGCTCTTTCACTTCAAGGACTTCGTATTGCCGTTCCTGCTGCCCTTCTTCTTGCTATCCCAACTGAAGCTGTTCAAGCTGCTCTTGAATCTATGCCAGCTTGGTTGTCAGGTGGTATGAACGTCGGTGGTGGTATGGTTGTTGCCGTAGGTTTCGCTATGGTTATCAACATGATGGCTACTCGCGAAGTTTGGCCATTCTTCGCTATCGGTTTCGCACTTGCTGCAGTTAGCGAATTGACACTTATCGCACTTGGTGCTATCGGTGTATCTCTTGCCTTCATCTACCTCAACCTTTCTAAAAAAGGTGGTAACGGTGGCGGAGCTGGTTCTAACGACCCAATCGGCGACATCCTAGAAGACTACTAAGAAGAAAGGAAGAACACAATCATGACAGAAAAAATTCAACTTTCAGTAAAAGATCGTAAAGCGATTTGCTGGCGTTCAACCTTCCTTCAAGCATCATGGAACTTTGAGCGTATGCAAAACTTGGGTTGGGCTTACACAATGGTTCCAGCCATCAAAAAACTCTACACTAAAAAAGAAGATCAAATTGCGGCTCTTAAACGCCACATGGAATTCTTTAACACACACCCATACGTTGCTGCACCTATCGTCGGTGTAACACTTGCCCTTGAAGAAGAGCGCGCAAACGGTGCTGACATCGATGACGCTGCTATCCAAGGTGTGAAAATCGGTATGATGGGACCTCTTGCTGGTATCGGTGACCCAGTATTCTGGTTTACAGTACGTCCTATCCTTGGTGCCCTTGGTGCTTCACTTGCCGTATCTGGTAACATCCTTGGCCCAATCCTCTTCTTCGGTCTATGGAACGCTATCCGTATGAGCTTCCTATGGTACACTCAAGAGTTTGGTTACAAATCAGGTAAAGAAATCACTAAAGATATGTCAGGTGGTATCCTCCAAGACATCACTAAAGGTGCTTCTATCCTTGGTATGTTCATCCTTGCCGTACTTGCTCAACGTTGGGTATCTATCGGCTTCAACTTCACAGTTTCTGAAGTTCCACTTTCAGAAGGTGCTTACATCGAGTGGGATAAATTGCCAGAAGGTTCTGAAGGTATTCAAAAAGCCTTTGAATTGGTTGGTCAAGGTTTATCACAAACACCAACTAAGGTTACTACTTTCCAACAAAACTTGGATGGTTTGATCCCTGGCTTCATGCACTTGCTTCTTACATTCCTATGTATGTGGTTGTTGAAGAAAAAAGTTTCTCCAATCACTATCATCGTTGGCTTGTTCGCGTTCGGTATCGCAGCTCGCCTTCTTGGAATTATGTAATCCATTAACCAACCCCGCTCATGCGGGGTTTTATGGTATAATAAAACAAGAAATGAGGTAACTATGGCACAATCATTAAATAAAAATGTCGAACTATCAACAACTGGCGTTTCCTATCTCAGCATAGCTGGTGGTACGGTCGGCAAGTTTCTTCTGGGTGATCAAGCTTTGGAATTTTATGCTGACAACAACGTAGAAAATTATGTGCAAATTCCTTGGACATCGATTGAACAAATTGGTGCCAATGTGAGCAATAAAAAGGTCAGCCGACACTTCGAAGTCTTTACAGACAGTGGTAAATTTCTCTTTGCTTCTAAGGATTCAGGTAAAATCCTAAAAATTGCCCGTGAGCATATCGGCAATGAGAAGGTCGTCAAACTACCCACCTTGGTTCAAACTATTGGACAAAAAATTTCAAATCTATTTGCCAAAAAATAGAAAATCAAGTATAATAGTAGAAACGGATAAGTAGCCTCTGGCTCCTTTCAGAAAGTCTGCGGTCGCTGCGAGCAGATAGGAAAAAGTTGTGAAATTCTACCGTTGTTAACAAATAAAATAGTCAAAGTGCACACATGTGAAGCTGGATGGAACCGCGGTGAAAGTCGCTCCAGCAGTTTCCCTGTGTGCGTTTTTTTATTAAAATAGAAAGGAAGGTTTGGTTTTACTGCAAGAAAGTGGTGGTAGAATTGAACTCGCCCAATCCGAAGCAGACCCCAGACTGTTTCATGGGCCCGGTATCTTAGATATGTTAGATATGAAACGCATTCGTACAGATTTTGACGGAGTGGCTGCTAAACTTGCTACTCGTGGCGTAGCTGCTGAAACCTTGACAGAGATTAAGGAATTGGACGCAAAACGTCGTGAAATCCTGGTCACTGTTGAAGAGTTAAAAGCAGAGCGCAACACTGTTTCTGCTGAAATTGCCCAAGCCAAGCGCAACAAGGAAAACGCTGACGACAAGATTGCAGCCATGCAAAAATTGTCTGCCGATGTAAAAAACTTGGACGCTCAGCTCTTGGAAATCGATGAAAAACTAAACGCTATCCTCACTGTACTTCCAAACACGCCGCATGATTCTGTCCCTGTTGGTGCGGATGAAGAAGAGAACGTGGAAGTTCGCCGTTGGGGCACGCCTCGTGAATTCACTTTCGAGCCAAAAGCTCACTGGGATTTGGGCGAAGACCTAGACATTCTGGACTGGGAACGCGGGGCAAAAGTAACTGGTGCCCGCTTCCTCTTCTACAAGAACCTAGGTGCCCGCTTGGAGCGTGCCCTCTACAACTTCATGTTGGATGAGCATATCGCTGAAGGCTACCAAGAAATTATCACGCCTTACATGGTTAACCATGATTCTATGTTCGGTACTGGTCAATATCCTAAGTTCAAGGAAGATACTTTTGAGTTGGCAGACACTAACTTCGTCCTCATCCCAACTGCGGAAGTGCCATTGACCAACTACTACCGCAACGAAATTTTGGAAGAAAAAGACCTACCAATCTACTTCACAGCCATGAGCCCATCTTTCCGTTCTGAAGCTGGTTCTGCTGGTCGTGATACCCGTGGTCTGATTCGCCTTCACCAATTCCACAAGGTTGAAATGGTTAAATTTGCCACACCAGAACAGTCTTATGATGAATTGGAAAAAATGACAGCAAACGCAGAGAATATTCTCCAAAAACTAGGCTTGCCTTACCGCGTTTTGGCTCTCTGTACAGGCGATATGGGCTTCTCAGCTGCTAAGACCTATGACTTGGAAGTCTGGATTCCTGCCCAAAATGCCTACCGTGAAATCTCAAGCTGCTCAAACACCGAGGATTTCCAAGCCCGCCGTGCCCAAATCCGCTACCGCGATGCTGCTGACGGCAAGGTCAAATTGCTCCACACCCTCAACGGTTCTGGTTTAGCTGTTGGTCGTACCGTGGCTGCCATCCTTGAAAACTACCAAAACGAAGACGGCTCTGTCACTATTCCAGAAGTTCTCCGTCCATACATGGGTGGGGTTGATGTGATTAAGCCTTAAACTCAATGAAAATCAAAAACAGACTAGGCAACGCAGATGCAGATAGAACTCTGTTCCTATTATATTTCAAGGGAGTAGGCTGAAAAACTCCACAGGAGCTTTTCAGTCATCAAATCAAGTCAACAACGTCTGATTTTGATTTTCGAAGAGTATTAGTATATAAGAAAGAGCAAGTAGTGACCCTACTCGCTCTTTTCTTGTTTCTAAAAATCTACTCCCAGAGTTTTCAACTGTTGGCGAATCTTGTCTTCCAATGCCAAAATCTCTACTCTATCTTGTTCCAGCTGCTGCGTCACTTGCCCAAGATCAATCTCTTCCTCTTCCTCAAAGGTATCGACATAACGAGGAATGTTTAGATTGTAGTCGTTTTCTATAATTTCCTCTAACGGAGCTAAATAAGCATACTTGTCAACAAACTGGCGATTGTGATAGGTTTGAACAATTTTTTCTACCATATCATCTGACAGGTGATTTTGATTCTTCCCTTTTTCAAACTCCTTGCTAGCATCGATAAAGAAAACATCCTTGGTCTGGCGATTTTTTTTGAAGACAAGGATAGTCGTTGGAATGCCTGTCCCATAAAACAAGTTGGCCGGCAAACCAATAACGGCATCTAAGTAATTTTTTTCAATAATCAGTTTGCGGATATGTCCTTCTGCTGCTCCCCTAAAGAGCACACCGTGCGGTAAGACAATAGCCATGGTTCCTGTATTGTTCAAATGATAAAGACTGTGTAAAATAAAGGCGAAGTCTGCTTTAGAGGCTGGGGCTAGCTTGCCGTATTCCATAAAACGCGGGTCTTTCAACTTGGATTCACGGTTGTCCCACTTAGCAGAGTAAGGCGGGTTGGCAACTACTGCATCAAAGCTCCGTGGCTGGTCGATTCCAAGTTCATCCACCCCATCTGGCCAGTCGCCTTCTAAGGTATCCGCATTGTTTAAAATCATATTGCTGTAGCCAACCTGGTGCATCATCAAGTTCATCCGTGCCAAGTTATAAGTAGTCGTGTTCATTTCTTGACCATAGAATTTGATATGTTGCCCTTGAGGTAGTTCATTACGTACTGTCAACAGCAAGGAACCTGACCCCATGGTTGGATCGTAAACAGAAAAACTTGTATCTGATTTTTCCAAGCCCAAGGTGACAATCTTGGCTAATATCTTACTTACTTGATGCGGAGTGTAAAATTCGCCACCTTTTTTACCTGCCGAAGCGGCAAATTGTCCGATAAGGTATTCGTAGATTTCCCCCAGAATATCCTTTCCTTCGTCGTTTTTATACTCAATGCTATCGATCAACTTCACAATGCTGTTCAAGGATTTGGCGCGTGCAACCGTTGAATTTCCCAAGCGGGAATCCCCTAGGTTGATATCGTTGAAGACACCTCTGAAATCTTCCATAGCATCCTGGTTGAGTTCCACATTGGTATTAAAATGATCAAAAATCGTCTGATAGTCACTTGCCACAATCTCGCTATTATCAATTTTTTCTACCAATCTTGCCCATGTGTCTTCAGGCTCGATGGCATACCCAAGGTGAGAAGCTGTATTTTCCAAATGCTCTGCCAAGTCACTCCCAACTGCTTCACGCGCATAGGCGTCTTGCACAGTTTCACCTGGAGCAGGGCTGATAATTTCATCTTCCAACAAGAAACGCTCTTGGTGTTCTGACAGATAGCGATAGAACATAAAGGCTAGGATATAGTTCTTATATTCCGAAGCATCCATATTTCCACGCAATTCATTGGCCATAGACCAAATCTGATTGGTAATGACTTGAATAGTTTTTGACATGTTTTTGTAATCCTTTCATTATTATTTCAATTTTCATTCGAAATCTGATTTTCGCTGATGAAGAGTAATAAGCTGGTCTAGGTCGGCGAAGAAAGAACCGATGGCTTCTTGTTCAGGGAGGGTGGGGAAATTCAAATCCACCTCTTTCAAATCTGAATTATGAAGATGTACTACAGATTTTCCCTGAGCGCGTTTACTTAAGTCTTTTTGTTGTTTTCCATTAGATATAGTTACTGCTAAATATACAGGAAAAATCTCCGAATGTAATCGAACTATATTTAAATCTCCACCTAAGATTATACCTTTTTCTGCGACAACAGAAGCTCTAGCAATATCTAATGAACTTTCGCCCGACGCAGGTACTAACACTTCACCACCCTCACTATATACTACACTATTTTTATTCTCTTCAACAGATACAAAAGTATCAATTTCCGAGATAATTGTTTCATACTTCGTATATAGACGACCATATAAAATAATTGGCGCACCTTCTGCAACTAAATCTTTCTTCGAATAACCGTTTCCTTTGGCAAAAGTAGCCAACTCCCCCAACTTACGCTGTTTCCAAGTAGTTGTGAAAGTAAGGTTTTCACCGTATTTTCAGACGAAATTAGTTGTACCGATTGAAAATTGCTTTCTGAAAATCCGTCTTAAAACTGATTTTTTCGTTCCTGTTCGAACTCCAAGGAACGTTGGAGTAATTGGGATAAACCTGCCACATCTTGTTCCGCTAAGAGCTCCATATAAAGTGCTCGATCTTCTTTACTGATGAGTACTGGCGCTCCCAACTTGAGCATGCTTTGGAACATCAAAATCAGCCGCCCTGTTCGTCCATTCCCATCACTGAAAGGGTGAATCCGCTCGAACTGGATATGTACATCCGCCAGCACCTCTAACAGCTCTGCTATTTCCAAAGGCAAGTCTAAGCGGTAGTTGGCATTATCGACCCACTGTTGCATAAGGAAAGGCGTTTCCTCTGGCGAGGCCGTCTTGAAGGTCGCACCAATAATAGCGTTTTGCACAGACTTGAACTGTCCCCGATCATGCTGGAGACGGTCCATCAACAAGGCGTGGATATCCTTAACCAGCCCCAAGCTCAGCTCTTCCTCATTATCTAAGGCAAATAGCAGAGCTTGGAAAGCCTGTTTGTGATTTTCAATCTCATAAAATTCACGGATACTCTTGTGCTTTCCAGGCAGAGTACTTTCCAAAATAATCGAAACCGTTTCAGGCAGAGAAATGGTATTCCCCTCAATCCCACTGGAATGATAGGCCATTCGTACCAGAAGGTCATCTAAATAATCCTGTGAATATGTCATACTGACCTCTTTCTATATAAACATCTGCTGTAACAATGCCTTTTTCAGCAGTTTCAGATGATCCAACTGACGCTGATGAAGAGTAATAAGCTGGTCTAGGTCGGAGAAGAAAGAACCGATGGCTTCTTGTTCGGGGAGAGTAGGCAATAAAATTTCACTTCTAAGCAAATCAGATGATTTAACTGCCATTCTCTCGTAAACTGTCCCTTCTTGATAACGTAATGCGCGCTGAATAAAATCTGCAAAAGTAACTACCAATTCAATAAAAATCGGAGAAGCATCTGGTATTACTGTATAGGTAATATATATTGGAGAAAATACTGCAGCACCATATTTGTTTCTTGCAATAGCTCCAAATTTCAAATTTGCTGGATTATATACAATATCATCCAATTGGGTAAATTTATACTTCTTATCGTCATTCCTAACTAGAAACTCTCGATTATAGCGCTCTGTTTTTGGGGTAACTCCATTCTCTACTGTAAATGAAACTAGGGGCACATCAGCACTTGGAGACCTACTTTCATTCCTCTCGTCCAAAACTTCCCCCAACTTACGCTGTTTCCAAGCGTCCGTAAATTCAGGGAATCTCAGTTCAGGAAAATCGTTTCCATTTCCTTTCGGAAACATTTTCTGTAACAAAGCCTTCTTCAATCCTTTGACACTATCTAATTTTCGCTGATGAAGAGTAATAAGCTGGTCTAGGTCGGAAAAGAAGCTGCCGATGGCTTCTTGTTCGGGGAGGGAAGGATGAGGAATAGGAAGACCTCTAAACACTGAATCTTTAATAGCAAATCTATCTGAGCGAGCTCCACTATCTCCATTCAACTCCATATATCTATGCCAAATTGTCGTATCAAAATATTTCTCAACAAAATCCAAATTCATGTCGGTAAACTTAAATATAGTATAAAGAGGCGACATAACCCCCACTCTCCCCAATTTATTCCGCTTAATTGGACCAACTGGAGCTAAATTTGAAATCCTTGGATTGTATACAAAATCATCAGGATTCACAACATAATATCCACTAAGATTCTCCAAACTAGAGATATTTTTTTCAAAGAAATCTCTCTGAGAAATGATACCGAATTCGGCAGAATTTGTAAAAGTTTCTACATACTGTCTATCTAAATTTTTTTGACTAACTCTTTCCGCCACTTCCCCCAACTTACGCTGTTTCCAAGCGTCCGTGAATCCAGGGAAGCGTAACCGTGGCTCGGTTGGTTTTTCTTTTGTCATAATCCCTCCTAATCTACTTTCATTTTCTTTTATTTCTGAAAGTTATTTTTGCAATTTTTCGGATGATTTCCATTCTATTATACGCTACCATCCGACAAAATCGCAAACTATTGGCCAACCAAGTCATCTGCCAGATCATAGATGGCCTGTCGTAATTGATTGCGGTATTGAATCTTTCCTAGCCCTTTGACAGTATCGTCATCTGCCCAGGTCTGATAATCTCGACTGGCTTCTTTTATCAAAGCACGCAAGTGACCCGTATCATCCAAATCCTTCTGACCATAGCGGTGCGCTGCCATCAACTCTCGCAGTTCTTGGTTGCGAATATGCTCAGTCAGCCCCCATTGGATTCGGAAAGCAAAGAGTTTCTTGTCGATGTAAACGTGCGAAGCCTCTTGGATAATCTTCTGGCTATCGATACCCTTGACTGGATAAGTCATTTCCATATCTTTTGTTGGAAAATCCCCTCGGTAGATAGCATCCCCTGTTTGACGAATCTGGTCTGCGTAGTTGTGATCGTCCAAACCACTGGCGAATCTGTCTAATTCATCCTTAGTAGCTGCAGCTTCTACCATCTTCTCTTCGTAAACCTGGTTCAATAGGAGCTCAACTAATTCTGTCAATTTATCGTAGTCAATCGTCACTTCCTTGATATGAGTCATCTTGAGTTCGATCTGATGAATGCTTACTTTTTGCTCTTTAGCCAATGCTCGTTTCAATTCGTTTGCCAAAACTGTCGTCAAGAGTTTTTCTTCCTCCACTGACATTCCCAAGCTTTCAATGAAACGTTCTGGTTGGTTATAATCAAACCCCTCCAATACTCCATCGACTAACTCAGGCTGGTACTGTTTGAGCTTGGACATGCCTTGATTGTATGCACGAAGCAATTCCAACATATCTTCACGCTTTTTCTCAGACTTCGGAATATCATTGAAATCATCTGTCAACTTTCTCAATTGTTCGACAGTTTGTTTTACCTCAGCAAACACTTCCTTGAAGGGTTTGGCTACCAATCCATTTTTTTCGTTATTATTTTTTTGTTCCTCATCTGACAAATTGGCTGCACTATCATCTGCATAGATGGCCAAGGCCTGGTTCATCAATTTCTCATTATGGGCAGGCCAGCGGTAATTGACCACACGTCCGAAAGGTTTCTTATCCATATCCTCCACACGATTGGTGCGGGAATAAGCCTGGATAAGACTGGCACCTTTTAGGGTTCGGTCAACATACAAAGTATTGAGTTCAGGAGCATTAAAACCTGTCAAAAGCTGATCTACAACAATCACTAGATCCAAATAATTCTTGTCCTTGGCCGTTCTGTTCAAACGACTAACCAGGTCTTCTGTATAAGCAGAAACATCTGACAAGCCAAAGGATGTCCCAAATTCTGCATTATAGACCTCAATAGCTTCCAGCAAACCAGTATTTGACTCGACCATGCTATTGTTGTTTTGAGTATTCAAGGCAAATGTAACACCCACTTTCAAGACCAAGCCACCTTGCTCCCGATGCAGTTGATTAGTCCGTTGAAACTCCCTGAAATACATCATGGCCATGGGCGTGGAGGCTTTGCCACCGCCTACATGAGTGGTAAATAAGGCATTGTAACGACCACTACCAGAGCGATTTGCCCAGTGTTTGAAGACATCTTCAACGACCAAGCGGACATGCTCTGGATTTTCATCATAAACACTGGAAGTCACCGCATCATCCATATCATCTGGACTTAGATTGGCAATCTTTTCCTCAATCTGTGCACTGGTCCAACTTGGATATTTCTGCCTGTAAAAATCTGGCAAGTAGGTTGTTTTCATGTGTTCCTGATTGATGGTCGTTTCAAAATCCACCTTAAACCCTAGTACATTGCGATCACTAATGGCATTTTTAATAGTGTAGGCATGAAGAAGGGGACCAAAGATATCTTGCGTCCGCAGACTAGCTCCTGTATCATCTAGGTTGGGAGTTCCTGTATAGCCAATCCAAGCCGCTTTTTTAAAGGCTTTTTGAATACCTGCAAAACTATCTCCACCTGTTGACCGATGGGCTTCATCAACGATAAACACGATATGCTTATCTGGGGATTTGAAGGACTTCCTCTTCACCAGTGTGTCCAATTTTTGCACAGAGGTGACGATAATTCCATTATCCTTACTGGACAGCTGTCGTGCCAAGGCTGTGGTATTCTGAGTTTCACGGATACTACCAAAGCTATTTTCCCCTGCTTCCGGGTCATAGGCCAGGTAGTCATCCTTGGTTTGATTGGTCAAGGCAATACGGTCCACTAGAAAGACAACCTTGTCCACCTTTGGCATTCGACTAGCTAGCCAAGCGGTTTTGAAACTAGTGATGGTCTTACCTGAACCTGTTGTATGCCAAATATAGCCAATCTTATTGCAGCCTAGTTCAAAATCCACTTTTTTAATCCCCTCAATGACTGCCTGAGTGGCGTAAACTTGATAGGGACGCATAACTTTCAACATTTGTTTCTGCGGTGTACCATCTAATATCATATAGTTGGTCGCCATCTGATGGGCCATGGGAATGCTGAGCATAGAATCCGCAAACTCTTTCCAATTCCGAACCTTGCTACCATCAGACTTACGTTGCCAGTGGAAAGCAAAGTCCTTATTGAATTTCTCTGCAGTGGTATTGGCCATGTAGCGAACATTGTTTGGAGTGATGCCAACCAGTATCTGTAAGGTGGAAAAAATATCCGTATATTGCCGTTCTTGGATGTATTGGTGCATTTGGTTCAATGCTTCGTCAACATTTCGAGTATCTTTTTTCTCTTCGATTTGAATAATAGGTAAGCCGTTAATCAGTAAGGTCGTGTCAAACCGACGCTCCTGCCGTCCAGGGATTTTTGGAGCACGATGGATTTGGTTCACCACTTGATAGACCGTATCCCCGCCACCTATCTTTCGTTGGTCAAATACCGTCAAGAATGTATGCCGTCCATCATCAAGCGTAATCTCTAATTCTGAAACCCCACTGACACCATATAAAAATTGACCAGCCTCATAGGGAGTCTTGAGATCTGAAATAATCTGCTTAACTTGAGCAAACTCCGTATCACTCAGGGGTTTGTCCAATCGATGCTGATTATGTTGCCAGAGAATCGTCCGAAAATTTTCCCACAATTGCTCAGTTGTTTTGATAGTCGGCTCATAGGTCCATAGCTTAGACTTGACTGCATAAAGGGTAGAAGAATCACTAACAGACCATTCTAGACCTTCTAGGTGTTCTGGCTGTGTAATAGTCCCTGTTGTAATATATTGAATCAATTCTGTTTCAAATGCTAATTCATTCATGTGTGTAAACCTCCTTTATCAAATGTGTTAATCGAGAAAAATCCCCTTGTGCGTATGAGTGTCGCTTATGCCGTAAGGCTAATCCATCCAAGTAAACCCGCCCTAATCTAACCTGCATTTCCAAATCTGGCAAGGGACCTAATTGCAGGCTTTTCAATTGTTTTACTGTGTATTTTAATACCTCACTACCTTGTAAGCTTTGGTAAAACTGCCGTCTAATATCAGAGGATTCATTGATAAGATAGAGCAAGAAAGCTTTATCAAGCTGTGCAATCGGATCAATTTTGATATAGTTCTGTGTATAAAGAAAGCCTGCTTGTTCCGCTCTCACTAAGACAGCCTTTCCAGATAGCAAACTAAAGAGCAAGTCACCTTCCTTTAGCAAAGTCACTTCTCTGTCCGTCCTCACCGTCCGACTATCCACTGTTTCCTCTATCACTTCATAGCCGTCCAATTGATGATGTTGCTGATTGTAGAGGGTGTATTCCCTAACATCTACCGAACTAAGAGCATCCAAGCGAACCTGTAAACTTCCGCCCGTAAAGAGAGCTAATTCTTCCAGTTTCATAAGCACCCTTTCTTTTGAAATTTTTTATAATTACATTTTTGTTAAAATAAGTATAGCAACTTCCCATTGTTTTGTCAACTTATTATGTAATTTTTAAAAATTAAAAAAGGAGGTTCTGCTATGAACTTATCAGAAGAAAAAATACTTTTCCATCACTACTATGCAAACTGGCTTCAGGTTTATAAGGAAGGAGCAATCCGCGAAATCACCTTAAAAAAATATCGTATGACATTGCAATGGATCATCAGACTCGCTCCCAATCTATTGTTAGAGGATTTGAATCGACTTCGTTACCAAGAGTTGATCAACAGCTATGCAAAAACACATGAACGACAGACAACCATGGATTTTCATCATCAGTTGAAAGGAGCCATTTTAGATGCTGTTGACGAGGGTATCCTAGAGCGAGATCCGACCCGCAAGGTGATTATCAAGGGAAAACTTCCTCGAAAGAAGAAAACAAAATACCTCAGCCAATTTGAACTTCATCAGTTGATACAAGAATTACATCTCGGTGAAAACTTAAATTGGGATTGGCTCATCCTATTGGTTGCCAAAACAGGTATTCGATTCTCCGAAGCCCTCGCTCTGACCACCCAAGACTTTGATTTTCACCGCCAACTACTAACCATTGACAAAACATGGAATTATAAAGGAGGAGGCGGTTTTTTACCTACAAAAAATAAATCTTCTGTCCGGAAAATCCAACTTGACTGGCAAACCAGTACGCAATTCGCCAACTTATTGCAAGGTAGCCAACCCGATGACTTACTTTTCGTGAAGAAAGAGCGGATTTACAACTCTACTATCAATGCTGTTCTTGAAAAACGCTGTCTAAGTGCAAATCTCCCTATCATCACTATTCATGCTCTTAGGCATACGCACGCCTCGATTTTATTATTTGCTGGTGTATCCATCGCCAGTGTCGCTAGACGGCTTGGTCACGCAAGCATGACAACAACCCAAAAGACCTATCTTCACATCATTCGTGAATTGGAAAACCAAGATGTTGATTTGATCATGCGGTCACTATCGGGGCTTTGTTAAATTCCATATTTCTACCTTGGCAAAAAGACGACTCCGAACGGAATCGTCTTTTCGTTTCCCTTATTGAAAATAGTAGAATGCCACCACCGACCAGGCATTATTGATAAAATGCACTGCCATGGGATAGATGAGGTAATCTGTCTTGTAGTAGAGATAAGCCATTAAAAATCCTGGGCTGGCATAAATGATCCAAGATCCCAAATCTGTCGGTCCATGTAAGAAGGCAAAAATCAAACCAGAGACTACAATTCCTAACATCTTGTGCTTTTCAAATAACTTTTTGAATAGATAGCCTCTGACAATGATCTCCTCGGTAATGGCTGCCTGACAGGCTATTCTTACAAAGGCTAACCAAAATGGGATTGTTTGTAACAGCTTTTCAATGCCAATCTGATTGGCGGTATCTTCAATCCCTTGAAGGTCCATGATAAACTGCCCGAGATAATCGAATAACTGGGCCGCACTATAGGTTAAGAGAACAATACCCAGACCCTTCCAAGTTAAGATTTTTCTATCCCAAATGGCTAGCCCTTTCCTTTCTGCCAACCAACACATAAAGACCATAATAGCAATAGAAGATAGGCCGGCAGTCCATTGAGCGACTGGTGAGGTGGATTGTTCCAATATGGAAATTGGAATATGATCAAGAAGCAACAATAGAAAGGCCTGCAGCAAAATCCAGATTTTCCGACAAATCCATTCTAATTTTTGACTAAAGGTTTCTAACATTTCCAAACTCCTAACCACTTCTCCATATAGACCATATCCATACCCTCCTGATCAAAAACTATAGATAATAGTAAGCCAAAAAGGCCCAAGCATTATTGATAAAATGAACTGCCATGGGATAGATGAGGTAATCCGTCTTATAATACAGGTACCCAAACAGGAAACCCGGAAGGGAATACAAAACCCAAGAGCCCAAATCCGTTGGTCCATGTAAGAGAGCAAAAATCAAACCAGATACTACAATTCCCAACATCTTGTACTGTTCAAACAACTTTTTGAACAGATATCCCCTAACAATTATTTCTTCTGAAATAGCAGGTAGACATACAAAATTTATGAAGGCTAGCCAAGCTGGAATCTTCTGCAAAATCGTTTCAATATCAAGCTGATTGGCGGTATCCTCAATTCCTTGAAGATCCATAATAAAATGACCGATTTTTTTACTTAAATAAATCCCTGAAAATGTCAGTGCTACTAGCCCCAAGCCCTTCCAGGTCAGGAATTTTCTATCCCAAATGGCAAGCCCATTCTTCTCAGCTCGCCAGTACATAAAAACAATCAAAACCAGTGATACCAAACCAGCAGCCCATTGCGCGACTTGCTCGACAGATCTATCCAAAATTAAATCCGGAATAACAGCAAGGACTAACAAGCCAAGCACTCTCACCAAAAGCCAAAGTTTTCGACCAAGTCATTCCAATCGTTGACTGAATGTTTCCATATCATTCTCCTGCCCTAATTAAATAGTAAATAAGTATAGCTCGTCTGCTACAAAATTTATTATATTATTTAACAAGATTTTACAACGATAGTTTTCTTTTGTCAATAAAAACCAAGAAAAAATACTAGGTCTTCCTAGTATTTTCTAAAGCGTTGATAACGGTTTTCGAGTAGCTCATCAAGTGGTAAGGCTTGTAGTTGAGCCAACTGGCTGACCAGATTTTCCTTGATGTCAGACAAGACTTCCTTGGTCGCTCTGCCATTTTCCAAAACCACCCGATCGACCACTTGGAGTTTCTCCAACTCGTATGACGTGATCTTCATGAGTTCTGCCGCCTCCATGGCCCGACTGCCGTCTTTCCAGAGGATAGAGGCGAAACCTTCAGGGCTGAGGACGGCGTACATGGAGTTTTCCAGCATCCAGACCTGGTCTGCGACTGCTAGGGCAAGGGCTCCGCCAGAGCCTCCCTCGCCGATGATAATAGCGATAATAGGTACCTTGAGGTCGCTCATCTCCATGAGGTTGCGGGCAATGGCCTCGCCCTGTCCACGCTCCTCGGCACCAACACCTGGATAGGCTCCAGCGGTATTGATGAAGGTGACAACGGGACGACCAAACTTCTCCGCCTGCTTCATGAGGCGAAGAGCCTTGCGGTAGCCTTCAGGGTGGGGCTGACCGAAGTTGCGTTTGAGGTTGTCCTGAAGATTCTTCCCTTTCTGGATACCGATGACTGTTACTGGCTGACCTGTTAGAAAGCCGATGCCACCCACTACAGCTCCGTCATCACGGAAATTCCGATCGCCATGCAGTTCGATAAAGTCATCAAAGAGTTGTGTGGCATAGTCCAAGGTCGTCAGGCGAGCCTGGTCACGTGCCAAACGAATCATACGTGCTACATCACTGGTCATCTGACACCTCCATGCATTCTCAACAAGCGACTAATGGTCGTTGGCAAGTCCTGGCGTTTGACAATGGCATCGACAAATCCGTGTTCTTGTAAAAATTCAGCCTTCTGGAAATCATCTGGTAGATTTTCACGTACAGTTGACTCAATCACCCTGCGGCCTGCAAAGCCAACTAAAGTCTGTGGCTCAGCCAGGATAATATCGCCTTCCATGGCAAAACTAGCCGTCACACCTCCTGTTGTCGGGTCTGTCAAGACCGTCAGGTAAAAGAGGCCAGCATTGGAATGGCGTTTCACAGCTGCCGAAATCTTAGCCATTTGCATCAGGCTCATAATGCCTTCCTGCATCCGAGCACCGCCAGATGCGGTAAAAAGGACGACTGGCAGTTTCTCTTCAGTAGCCAGTTCAAAGAGGCGGGTGATTTTCTCACCGACCACCGTTCCCATTGAAGCCATGATAAAGTGCGAATCCATGATTCCAAGGGCAACTGGTTGTCCGCCGATTGTCGCCTTGCCTGTCAAAACAGCCTCGTCCAAGCCTGTCTTTTGACGGGTGGCTGCCAATTTTTCGAGATAATTGGGGAAGTCCAAGGGATTTTTTGTTTCAATCCCTGTAAACAATTCCTCAAACGAGCCTTCATCCACTGTCAAAGCCAAGCGTTCCTGGGCTGTAATCCGGAAATTATAGGAACAGTGTTGACAGGTTTTCTCCGGTCCCAAGTCCTTCTTGTAGAGGATTTCCTTACAAGCTGGGCATTTGGAAAAGAGTTCGTCTGGCACCTCTGGCTTTGCTTGAGGTGCTGACTCTATCCGCGAACGATTAGGGTTGATGCGGATATATTTGTCCTTTTTGCGAAACAAAGCCATAGCATTCTCCTAGTTTACTTTTTTAATTCTTCCTGATAACGGGGTAAAAATTCTTCCATGAGGTAGGCGGTGTCGTAATCACCAGCTACCACACGCTTGTCGGAAATCAAGTCCAGCTGAAAGTCGGTATTGGTCATCACTCCGTCAATTTCAAATTCGTAGAGGGCTCGCTGCATCTTCATCAGAGCTTCAAAACGATTTTCCCCATGCACGATAACCTTGGCAATCATAGAATCATAGTAAGGCGGAATGGTGTAGCCTGGATAAACTGCCGAATCCACACGCAAACCAACGCCACCACTTGGCAGGTAGAGATTGGAAATCTTACCTGGACTTGGGGCGAAGTTGAAGGCTGGATTTTCAGCATTGATCCGGCATTCAATGGCATGGCCTGTAATCTTCACATCTTCTTGACGGACGCTGAGTTCCTGACCAGCCGCGATCTTGATTTGCTCCTTGACAATATCCACACCGGTGACAAATTCGGTAACTGGATGCTCTACCTGCACCCGTGTGTTCATTTCCATGAAGTAAAATTCGCCCCTGGCTTCATCCAAGAGGAACTCAATGGTCCCTGCATTTTCATAGCCAACTGACTGGGCAGCCCGTACCGCTGCTTGACCGATACGGTCCCGCATGGTCTGACCAATGGCGATAGACGGAGCTTCTTCCAAAACCTTCTGGTTGTTGCGTTGAAGGGAACAATCCCGTTCTCCCAGATGGATGACATGACCGTGCTGGTCCGCCAAAATCTGTACTTCGATATGGCGGGCTGGATAGACGACACGCTCCATATACATGGCTCCGTTGCCAAAGGCTGCCTTGGCTTCGCTGGAAGCTGACTCAAAGGCAGGAACCAGGTCTTCAGCTTTTTCCACCTTACGAATCCCTTTCCCGCCACCTCCTGCCGATGCCTTGAGCATGACAGGGTAGCCAATCTTTTCAGCAATTTCAAGGGCTTCTTGGCTGGTCAAGACCTCGCCGTCTGATCCTGGAATAACAGGCACTTGAGCCTTAATCATCTCCGCCCGAGCATTGATTTTATCGCCCATGGTATCCATGACCGTCCCAGAAGGACCGATAAACTTGATGCCGACCTCTTCACAGAGGGTGGCAAATTTGGAGTTTTCACTCAAAAATCCAAAGCCAGGATGAATGGCCTGGGCACCTGTCACAACAGCCGCCGAGATGACCGCCTGCATATTGAGATAGGAATCTGTCGAACGAGCAGGTCCGATACAGACAGCCTCATCTGCCAACATGGTGTGGAGGGCTTCCTTGTCAGCCTCTGAATAGACAGCCACCGTCGCAATCCCCAACTCCCTGGCCGCACGAATAATCCGCACCGCAATCTCACCACGATTGGCAATCAAAATCTTCTCAAACATGATGAATCCTATCTCCTTTTTAACATAGAATAATTGTTATAACAATCACAGTCCTTAACTAGTTTGAAAAATAAAGGACTGTTTTATACTCAATGAAAATCAAAATCAGGCTAGGCGACGCAGATGCAGATAGAACTGAAGTTCATCAAATCAAGTCAACAACGGCTGAGTTTGATTTTCGAAGAGTATTATTTTCCAATAGCAAAAGTCAATACCCCCGACGCAGCCAGTTTTCCGTCCACTTCTGCCTTTGCCTCAACGACCGCAATGGTTCCACGGCGTTTGACAAATGTAGCTGTCATGATCAACTGGTCACCAGGTACAACTTGCTTCTTAAATTTAACCTTGTCCATGCCGGCATAAAAAACCAGCTTACCCTTGTTTTCTTCCTTGGACAACTCCAAGACACCTGCGGTTTGTGCCAAAGCCTCCATGATGAGAACACCTGGCATGACAGGATAGTCTGGGAAATGCCCGTTAAAGAAGGGCTCGTTAATAGTCACATTTTTGAGGGCGACAATCTCATCTTCCGATACTTCAAGGACACGATCAACCAAGAGCATGGGATAGCGATGAGGAAGCGCCTCTTTAATTTTCAAAATATCAATCATTTGATGCGTACCAATCCTTGTCCAAATTCTACAACGTCCTGGTTGGCCACCAAAATCTCTGTAACCACACCGTCACGATCAGCTGGTACTTCGTTCATGACCTTCATGGCTTCGATAATCATGAGGGTCTGCCCTTTTTTGACCGTATCGCCAACTGCTACAAAGGCTGGCTTGTCAGGGGCTGGCGATAAATAGGCCACGCCGACCAAGGGACTTTCCACCACTGCACCTTCTGCCACAGGGCTTGAGCTGGCTTCTGCTGGAGCTGGCTCATTGGTTTCAACTGCTGGCACAGGGGCTGGGCTTGCAGGAGTTACTGGAGCAAGCAGAGCTTCTATCGCTGGACTCGGAGCCGCTGTCGCCTGCTGGTTTTTACTGAAATGCAAGGTTTCCCCAGCATTGCTATATGAAAATTCTCGCAAACTTGACTGGTCAAACTGACTCATCAAGTCCTTTATTTCTGCAATATTCACTTAAGCCTCCCAACGTTTGAAAGCAATCACCGAGTTGTGACCTCCAAAGCCAAATGTATTTGAAATGGCATGTCGAATTTCCATGTCACGACCTTGACCGTAGATGACATCCGCCTCAATGTAATCAGACAACTCTGTCGTACCAGCTGTCTTGGGCGCATGAGAATGACGCATAGCCTCAATAACAGCCGCCGCCTCAACTGCACCCGCCGCCCCCAACAAGTGACCCGTGAAGGACTTGGTAGAAGAAACTGGCGTGTTCTTGCCGAAGACGGATACGATAGCTTGGCTTTCCCCTTTTTCATTAGCCGGTGTCGAAGTACCATGGGCATTGATGTAGTCAATATCAGCTGGCTCTAAACCTGCTTCTGAAATAGCCAACTTCATAGCCTTAATAGCACCCAGACCTTCTGGATGTGGAGAAGTCATGTGGTGGGCATCGCAGGTATTTCCATAACCAACGATTTCAGCCAAGATAGTTGCACCACGTGCTTCTGCGTGTTCCAAGCTTTCCAAGACCAAGACCGCAGCCCCTTCTCCCATGACAAAACCATTGCGGTCCTTGTCAAATGGAATGGAAGCACGGCTTGGATCATCTGTTGTCGACATAGCCGTCAAGGCTTGGAAGCCACCGATTGCAAATGGCGTAATGGCTGCTTCTGAGCCACCTGCTAGCATGACATCTTGGAAACCAAACTTGATTTCACGGAAGGCTTCTCCCAAGGCATCGTTGGATGAAGCACAGGCTGTGATGACACACTTGCAGACACCATTAGCACCGACCTGCATGGCAATATTTCCAGCCGCCATGTTTGGCAAAGCTTTTGGAAGTGCCATAGGACGAATGCGTTTTGGCCCTTTTTCGTTCATGCGAGCAACCTGCTCTTCAATTTCCAAAATACCACCGATACCAGTTGACAAGATAACACCAAAACGGTCACTGTCAACGGATTCTGTATCAAGATTAGCATTGGCTACCGCCTCTTGAGCTGCATAGAGAGCATAAAGGGAATAGTTATCATAGCGGTTGGTATCTTTTTTAACAAAGTATTTGTCAAAAGGAAAATCCTTGATTTCCGCAGCATTATGGACAGAGTATTCACTGGTATCAAACTTGGTAATCTTTCCGATCCCAATCTTACCATTGACCAGGCTATCCCAGAATTCCTCTGGCGTATTGCCAATTGGCGATGTCAGACCGTAGCCTGTCACTACTACACGATTTAATTTTGTCATTTTCAAACCTCTCTTACTGCATGGTCAAGCCGCCGTCAATAGCAATCACCTGACCTGTCAGATATTCTTGCTTGGCAAGGAATACAGCAACATCTGCTACTTCTTCTGTCAAACCGAAGCGTTTCATAGGAATTTGTGCAGTCATAGCCTCTTTAATCTTATCAGACAGGACATCCGTCATATCTGACTGGATAAAGCCTGGTGCGATCGCATTGACGCGAACATTTCGGCCAGCGACTTCACGGGCAATGGATTTTGTAAAACCAATGACACCTGCCTTAGAAGCGGCGTAGTTGGCCTGACCGGCATTTCCTGTCAAACCGACCACACTGGAAAGGTTGATAATCGCTCCTTCACGCGCCTTGGTCATGGGCTTCAAGACAGCCTGAGTCATGTTAAAAGTTCCTGTTAGGTTAACACTCAAAACGCTCTCGAAATCCTCTTCCGTCATTCGCAAGGCCATACCGTCCTTGGTAATCCCTGCATTATTGACCAAGATATCTATGCTCCCAAGAGCCTCAACCGCCTCAGCCACCATTCGTTTGGCATCCGCCGAGCTGGAAATATCTCCTGAAATCGCCACGACTTTGACACCGTAGCTTGAAAAGCTGTCCAGCAGGTCTTGACCCAACTGACCACGACCGTTCAGCACCACATTGGCACCAAGACTGGCAAACTTATGGGCAATGGCCAAGCCAATTCCACGGCTCGAACCCGTTACAAACACATTCTTATTGGTAAGTTCCATGATTTCTCCTTATCGACTAGCCAGAAATTCCTGCAAACTAGCCACGTCTTCCACCGTCACTACCTCAGCCGTCTTATCAATCTTCTTGATAAAGCCAGCCAAGACCATGCCTGGACCGATTTCGATAAACTTGGTCACTCCAGCCGCCTGCATAGTTGCGATTGACTCATAGAAACGAACTGGTTCCATCACTTGACGGGTCAAGAGGGACTTGATGTCCTCTTTTTTCATGACCTTGGCTTCCGTATTGCCAACCAACTCTACTTGGAAGTCCGCAAATTCCACCTGCTCCAAGGCCTGAGCCAGTTGCTCCGAAGCTGGTCGCAGGAGAGCCGTGTGAAAGGGGCCAGATACATTGAGCGGAATCATCCGTTTGACACCTGCTTCCTTCAGCAATTCAACCGCCTCATCCACTGTAGCCACCTCGCCTCCGATGACGATTTGGGCCGGTGTGTTGTAGTTGGCTGGGGAAACAATTCCAGAGGTAACAGTCGAACAGATTTCTTCTATCAAGTTGACATCTGCATTGAGGACAGCGACCATCTTACCAGTTCCTGCTGGCGCAGCCGTTTCCATGTACTCACCCCGTTTGGCAATCAGTGCAATAGCATCTTCAAAGGCCAAAGCACCTGAGGCAACCAAGGCTGCGTATTCTCCCAAGGACAAACCAGCCACCATGTCGGGCTCAATCCCCTTTTCTGCCAACAAACGATAGATAGCAAGTGAGGTTGTCAAAATCGCAGGCTGGGTATAGCGGGTCTGGTTGAGCTTGTCTTCCTGGTGGTCAATCAAGTCCCGCACATCATAGCCCAAAATCTGACTAGCTTGATCATAGGTTTCCTTGACAATAGGATAAGTGTCATAGAGGTCACGGGCCATACCAAGTGTCTGAGCCCCTTGACCTGCAAATAGAAAGGCTGTTTTTGTCATCTTATTCTCCAACAGATGCCCAGCGATTCGCCTCTTGACGAATCACCTTGGCAGCTCCAAAATATAAATCCTTCAGAATTTCTTCACAGGTTTCTTCCTTGGTCACCAAGCCAGCTATCTGACCTGCCATGACCGAACCATTGACCACATCACCATCCACAACGGCATTGCGAAGGGCACCTGCCCCAAGTTCTTCAATAGATTCTGCAGAAATTTTCCCTGCTAGGAAGTCTTTTTCCGCAGCAGCATAGGCTGTGGAAAGTTTGTTCTTAATGGCACGCACTGAATGTCCGACAACGGAGGCAGAAACAGTCGTGTCAATATCCTTGGCCTTGAGGACCTTTTCCTTGTAGGCTGGGTGGGCATTTGACTCCTTGGCAACAACAAAACGCGTCCCCACTTGGATGGCTTCTGCCCCTAGCATAAAGGCTGCGGCAGCACCAGCACCGTCTGCTATACCGCCCGCTGCGATAACAGGGATGGATACCGCTTCAACAACCTGACGGACTAGGGTCATGGTGGTCAATTTACCGATGTGACCACCTGCTTCCATTCCCTCTGCGATAACGGCATCCACACCCAGTTTTTCCATGCGTTTAGCAAGAGCCACACTGGGAACCACTGGAATCACAATAATCCCAGCTGCGTGCAAGCGTTCCATGTATTTGCCAGGGTTGCCCGCACCTGTCGTCACCACCTTGACACCTTCTTCAATGACCAAGTCAACAATGTCATCTGCAAAAGGAGACAAAAGCATGATATTGACACCGAAAGGCTTGTCCGTGATAGATTTAACCTTGTCAATATTTGCCTTGACCACCTCTTTGGGAGCATTTCCCCCACCGATAATACCAAGACCACCAGCATTTGAAACTGCACCTGCCAAGTCACCGTCTGCAACCCAGGCCATCCCACCTTGGAAAATTGGATAATCAATGTTTAATAATTCTGTAATCTTTGTTTTCATAGTTCCCTCAATCTTTCTTTGCTTAACTAATCATTTGAACATCAAACAATTAGCTAAACAAGCGAGGGCAGAGCCCTCACTTAACAATTAGTTTGATGTTTCAATGTTTTGAATATCAAACTATCTACCCAAAGAAAAATGCTCGCCAGCACTTTTCCTTAGAAATATTATTTTGTTTTTTCTTCAACGTACGCAACCAAATCGCCTACAGATGTCAAACCTTCTTCAGTGTCGATTTGGATGTCAAATGCATCTTCGATTTCAGAGATAACTTGGAAAAGATCCAATGAATCTGCGTCCAAATCTTCAAATGTTGTTGTAAGGGTTACTTCTTCAGCGTCCTTACCCAATTCTTCAACGATGATTTCTTGTACTTTTTCAAATACTGCCATGATAGTGCTCCTTTTTGATAAAAAAATTTTTTAAATCTTGCCTAAGGCAAGGAATTAACTAAAGTTTCAGTAGTAGCGTTCCCCAAGTCAGACCGCCACCAAAGCCTGCCAACACAACCGTTTGGCTACCATCCAAGTGCAAGCTGCCTGCCTCTACACACTCTGATAGGAGAATGGGAATGCTGGCTGCACTGGTATTGCCATAGTGCATCATATTGGCTGGAAATTTCTCGATAGCAATGCCCAGCTTGCGCGCCATCTTATCCAAAATCCGACTATTTGCCTGATGAAGCAGGATGTAATCCACCTCATCTCCTGTCAGACCCTGACTATCTAACAGCTCTGCAATGGTCTTGGTCACGTCGCGAACAGCAAATTCAAAAATCGCTCGACCGTCCATCTGCAAGTAAGGTTGGTTGCTCCCCTCTTTTGAAAAGGGAGAGTGCAAACCTGTTTGACCAGAGGTCAAGCCGAGACCACGACTGCCATCCGTTCGGTTGATTTCTGCCAGGAAATGCTGCTCCAAGCTAGCTTCTAGCAATACGCCACCAGCACCATCTCCAAACAAGACCGCCGTTCCACGATCTGTCCAGTCAACCGTCTTGGACAAGACCTCTGCTCCAATTACAATTCCCTTTTGGTAGATACCCGAGGAAATCAGTTTATCTGCGGTGGACAGGGCGAAAACGAAGCCCGAACAAGCTGCCACCAGGTCATAGGCAAAAGCTTTCTTTGCACCGATTGCCGCCTGGACCCGAGCTGCCGTTGACGGCATGGCTGAATCTGGTGTGATGGTTGCGATGATGATAAAATCAATTTCATCAGCAGCTACACCCGACTTGTCTAGCAAGGATTGGGCAACCTGACTAGCTAAATTGCTGGTATTTTCATCTACAACAATCCGTCTTTGACGAATACCCGTCCGCGAAGCAATCCAGTCGTCGCTGGTATCTATGATCTGTGCTAAATCATCATTGTTCACGACCTGTTCAGGAACATAGTGGGCAACCTGACTGATTTTAGCGAAGGTTCTCATTTCAAATCCTCCAAGAAATTATAGAGTTTGTAGAGCCCTTTTTTCATCACTTGGTATTCTGCCTCATCCATGCCGTCTGTAATCTGCTTGACCATTTCATTATGAAACCGTTGGTGCAAGCGATAGACCAAACGACCTTTCTTGGTCAGATAGAGATGAACCACCCGCCTGTCTTTGGTAGAACGGATACGCTCAACGTAACCCTTCCTCTCCAAATTATTTAAGCTAGTCGTCACCGTACCAAGTGTAACCATCAAAGTTCGAGCCACATCGCTCGGCGTCGCACCATCCATACCACCGATGACATCAATGGTGTGCATTTCTTTAATAGAAATATCATTGAAACGACTGCCGCGAAGACTTGTTTCTTCAATCACCAACACATTATTAAAAATTGCTGTCAGATATTCATTTACTTTTGAATCTTCCAAAACAAGCCCCCCTTTACTTTGATAATCAAAGTATAATCTAAAATAATTTGAATGTCAAATATTTTTTCAGAAAATCTTCATTATTTTCCTGTAAAGTTTGGTCTTCTCCGCTCTGCATGGGCTCTTACACCCTCTTTGAAGTCTTCTTTAAAGGCTAAACTTTCCTGCAATTTCAGCTCTAAAGTACGATAAGATTCCCAGTCCTTGAACTGACTCTCCCAGACCAGTTGCTTGATCGCCACGTAGGAATTGATGGACCCACGCATGAGTTTCTTGATAACCTGTTGGACAGTCTTTTCCAACTTTTCTGGCTCGACCAATTTGTAAACAATGCCGTAGTCCAGAGCTTTCTCCGCAGACAAGCCTTCTCCTGTCATGGCCAAGTGACTGGCACGATTGGCCCCAATAGCACGGCTGAGCAGGAAAATACCACCCGCATCTGGCGCCAAACCAACGCCAACAAAGGCCTGGATGAATTTTGTCTTGGTTGAGGAAATCACAAAGTCTGCAGCAACTGCCATATTGGCCGCGGCACCTGCTACTGCTCCATCGGTGACCATAATGACAACCTTTGGTAGTTGCTTGAGGGCGAAGGAGATGTCATTAACCAGCTCTGCTATGCGCACAAGAGAAGGAATATCGTCCTCATCCACCGCTCGCTTCATCTCCACCAAATCTCCTCCGACAGAGAAAATAGGACCATTGGCAGCAATCTGTAGGAAGTGAACCTTGTCATTTTTAGCCGTTTCTTCTATTGCTGCAAGAATCTCTTCACACATAGGAATGTCAAAGCCATTAGCAACATCAGGACGATTGAATGTCAGTCTAGCAAGGTTCCCTATCACCTCATAAGCAACTGTTTGGTATGCCATCTGATTCTCCTTCCGAAAAAATAGTTTGATATTTAAAATATTTGAACATCAAATCTCAAACTCTGTAATCCATTCTAACACACAATGAAAATTTGTCACTAGTTTACCCTACATAAAGTGTGACATCCGAAAAAAAGTCGGCAAAGCCAACTCTTTTATCCTATGTCTAATAGTTCCATTGCTTGACCCAAGCTATCTACAAGCCTATCAGCTTGGGACTGGTCGATGCCATAGCGCTGATCTCGAATAGCCCATACAGTCAGTCCTGCTGCTTTTGCTGCTGCAATCCCCTTAGAGCTGTCTTCAAAGACCAAAACATCCTCTTTATCCACTCCTAAAGCTTGGACTGCCCGTTCATACACTGCTGGATGTGGCTTTGGTGCTTGACAGTCCATACCAGAAAAGGTCCAATCAAAATACTCTGCAATCCCCGCCTCAGACAAAGCTCGTTCAATCTCTTCCTTGTCTGTATTGGAGGCCAATGCCAGAGGTAAGCCATTGTCTTTTAAACGCTCCAAGCTCTCTCTTACATCTGGAAAAACACGCTCCGCATAAGGAGTGGGACGATTTTCCTTGTAAATACGATACTCTTCCTCCAAGGCAGGTACATCCCAACTTTCATAATCATCTGCCAGGATACGTTTCCACATTTGACTAGCTCTACCACCAACAAAAATGGATGGCTCTAAATGGTCTACCGATAGCCCCTTGGTTGCAAGAAAATCAATCCGACGTTGAAAATAAAAGGTTTCTGTATCAAATAGAACACCATCCATATCAAAAATAATAGCTTTTACCATGTTTTTCTCCTATTCTATTCCATCTTATTGTAACATAGTTGAAAGGAATTTATTGTTTTCAGAAAGTTTTTGATAAAACTATCGTTCGTTTTAAAGCTCACTAGTCACAAGATTTGTTTGTAGGTACTGACAATCCCATGCTATTCTGCTATAATAGTAAAAAATATCCAAGGAGATAGGAATGAAAGTTATCAAATTTGGCGGAAGCTCTCTTGCATCTGCCAGTCAGCTAGAAAAAGTATTTAACATTGTTCAGTCAGATCCCGAACGCCGCTTTGTCGTTGTTTCAGCACCTGGAAAACGAAATGCTGAGGACACCAAGGTTACAGATGCTTTAATCAAATATTATAAAAACTACATCAATGGGGAAGACGTTACTGCTAGTCAAGAATGGATTATCAATCGCTATCAGGCAATGGTGGACGAGCTTGGTTTCACTGCCAAGAGCATGAAAAAAATCACCGAAAGCATTAAAGCTCTGGCTAGCCTTCCAATTGAAAACAACGATTTTCTCTATGATGCTTTCCTAGCTGCTGGTGAAGATAACAATGCAAAATTGATTGCTGAATACTTCACCTACAAGGGACTGCCAGCACGCTATGTTCATCCTAAAAAAGCTGGCATTATCGTCAGCTCTGAACCAGGTAATGCTCGCATTCTTCCGTCAAGCTATGACAAAATTGAAGAACTGCGTGATGCGGATGAAATCCTTATTATTCCTGGATTCTTTGGTGTAACAATTGATAATCAAATTTGTACCTTCTCACGTGGAGGATCAGACATTACTGGTTCCATCGTAGCCGCTGGTGTCAAGGCCGATCTCTATGAAAACTTTACAGATGTGGATGGTATCTTCGCCGCCCACCCTGGCATTATCAAAAATCCACATTCGATCAAGGAATTAACCTACCGTGAGATGCGGGAATTGGCCTATGCTGGCTTCTCTGTACTTCATGATGAAGCCCTTCTTCCTGCCTACCGTGGTCGTATTCCTCTAGTCATAAAAAATACCAATAATCCTGAACATCCCGGTACCCGAATTGTCCACAAACATACCGAGAAAACTGTTCCGGTTGTCGGTATCGCTGCCGATGATGATTTCGTAAGTATTAACATGTCTAAATACTTGATGAACCGCGAAGTTGGTTTTGGTCGTAAAGTCTTGCAAATCCTTGAAGACCTCAATATCCGCTTTGAACATATGCCAACTGGTATTGATGATTTGTCTATTGTCCTCCGCGAACGTGAATTGACACCAATCAAGGAGGAAGAAATTCTTCGACAACTCAATACTAAGCTGGAAGTGGATAAGGCCGAGATTGAGCACGGGCTGTCCATCATCATGATTGTTGGCGAAAACATGAAGAGTCATGTCGGTGTGACCGCCACTGCCACAGCAGCTCTTTCACAGCAAAATATCAACTTAGCCATGATTTCTCAAGGTGCCAGCGAAGTTTCTGTCATGTTCGTTGTTAAAACAGAAGAGAAGAAAAAAGCCCTCAAAGCACTTTACAATGCATTCTTTGAAGATAAATAAATTAAAATATCCATGCTAAATCATGAACTGCTCCCTGTCAAGTGGACAATGAAATAATAAAAGATTAGGCGACGGCCTTGTTCCTCATTTCAAGAGGGGCAAGGCCGTTGTTGCGTTCTTGAAATCGTTGATGATT
>NZ_POIZ01000041.1 GCF_002960425.1 Streptococcus suis | reverse complement strand
TAAATGCGGGCTCCCTCTTTACTTGTCAATTCCTCTTTGACTAAGTTCTTGAAATAGTTCCACGTAGGATTATACTGAATTTGTTTGAGGTTTCCTTTTTCCGTCCGTGCTAATTTGTCTAACTCTTCACTAGCTTGTACTGGATCAGCTTCGTAAATCTTAATATCTCTCTCAAATCCATTCTGCTCCGTTCTTCGTGAATAATTCTTAAACGAGTAGACAACCCCATCTGGCTTTATCCACTGGTCAGAATCTTCTAGATAGGTCCAGTTTTCAGGATTGGCATCACT
>NZ_POIZ01000040.1 GCF_002960425.1 Streptococcus suis | reverse complement strand
TTCAAGGCATCTTCATAGCGTTCAACGGCCTTTTTCCACGTGAAAGAATACTTGTTGGCATCAGCTTCTACCTTGGTCCCGTCAATGAAGAGGGCCTCATCTTCAATCAATCCATTCTCTCTGAGGAGGAGAGTGAAGTAGATGAAGGCAGTTTTGATGAGCTGATTGGCGTGTGTGCTAGCCCGAAAACTGTTTATGGTCCGATAACAGACATAGGTATCCTGACTCAGCCATTTCATAGGAATAACTTCTTCATTCATTTGAACGATTTTCCGACCAGAGAATACCTGACGAGCGTAGGCAAACAGGGTCATTTTAAGCAACATAGCTGGATGAAAGGCTGGACGACCAGTATGGGAAGTTTCTTCCAATAGAACGGATTGAGGAATAGTATCCACAAACTGACTAATCAGACGAGCCTTATGCGTTGCAGGTAAGTCCCAAGCAATATTTAATTCCAAACTAAGCTGATTTGTGTTATACTGTTTATACATTTTCATGCCTTTCTAGTTGTTTTGTCGTTATTATAATTATAAAGCATGAAATGGAAAACGAGCAACTCCTAATTGGAATTGCTCGTTTTTT
>NZ_POIZ01000004.1 GCF_002960425.1 Streptococcus suis | reverse complement strand
TATTGTATCGCGTTTGGAGTTTTTTTGGTATAACCTTCGTCGCGCACCCGCATAGCGGGTGGTTTATTTGTCACGCACCTTACGGAGCGTGACGGACTAAAAGTCACATAAAATTCGGACCATGTCTTCATGAGTACACGGTCAAAGAAGCTATCCATGACCGAGCTGTCCTTGGTTTCCAAGTCGAATACCAGACCACCTTGCCTGGCTGGGCGGAGGATGAAATCGAGGACGAGTTTTACGACGATGAGCGGCACATGCTGACGGTTTTGGATGCTATTTTAAACAAATCCAAACGCAAGCTCGGTTTCCAAAACGGTGTAGGGAAAACCTACGAGGGCCTACTGACTGTCAAGTCCATCGCCCGTGCCCAAGCCTATTATGACTTGATACAGGAAGTCAAGGCAGGTCAGAAAAGCCTGACCATTTCCGAGTCTGTCAAAAAAGTATTACCAGATTTTCCAAAAGTTGCTATCACCTACTCAGTTACTGAGAACGACGAGTCTTCCTTTGCCAACCAAGATTATATGAATAAGAGCTTGGAAGACTACAATAGTATGTTCGGAACCCACTTCACTCTGGCGACCCTTGGTTCCTACAATACCGACCTCAACGAACGCGTGGCACGGAAAAAAGATAAGTATGCCTTCCGTGAGGAGCAGTTGGACTTGGTTATCGTGGTGGATCGCCTGCTGACAGGTTTTGATGCTCCGTGCTTGTCTACCATTTTCATGGACAGGCAACCTATGAAACCCCAGCACATCATCCAAGCCTTTTCACGCACCAATCGTCTCTTTGACGAGGGCAAGAAGTTTGGACAAATTGTTACATTCCAGACTCCAGAACGCTTTAAGGAAAGGGTTGATGAGGCCCTCAGCCTTTACTCAAATGGTGGTGAGTTTGCGGTACTGGCTCCGACTTGGTTGGAAGAAAAAGCCAAGTTCAAGGAAAAGGTTCAGCAGTTGCTAGCCATTGCCCCAAGTCCTGAAATGACCCCAGACCTAGATGCCAGCAGTGATGCCGAGTTGAAACGCTTTGCCAAGGCCTTCCAGGAATTTGACAAGCTCTTTGCCTCCGTTCAGGTCTATGCCGACTACGAGCAAGAGGATATTCTTAAGGAAATCGGACTGAGTCTTGAGGACATTGAGAATTTTTCTGGACAATACCAAAATATCATCGAAGAACTCCGCAGACGGCGTAAGGAAGACGAGGGAGTAGATGAAACGCCTTTTGACATCGAGTACGAGCTGGAGTCTGTCCGTACAGACGAAATCAACTACCACTATATCATCTCCCTCATCCAAAACCTGATTGACAGTAAAAACCAAGTCATCCCTGACAAGGAGAAAAAATTGGTTGACAACTACATCGCAGACCTGGACAAGACCAATCCAAAGCTTTCCCAACTCATCTCTAAAATCTGGCAGGAAGCCCAAACCAATACCCAAGATTACAAGGGTCAATCCATCGCTCACAAGCTAGATGAAATGATTGACCTGACCATCCGTGAACAAGTCGTATCTACCGCGCGTGATTGGTGTGTCGGAGAGGACGAACTCCAGTTTATTGTGGACAATTATCGGGTCGGCAAGGATAAGCAAATTGGTGAAAAAGCCCTGGTTGACACCTATGACTATGCCAGCTACAAGGAAAACAAGGGCGACCAAGCCCTCAACAAGCTCAAATACAAAAAAGCCCTCAAAGAGGACTATATGAATATGATTGCGGAAGACATCCTGCCATTGAGGGGGAGGTAAGTATGGCATATTTTGAGAGACGATAATGATGGAAAATATGCATCTCAAGTTTTTCTAGTATGTTTTTGACTTGAGCAGATTAATTACTGTCCTATAAGAAAGTAAAAATGAGGTGATTATTATGGAATACGCACGTAGACTAAGTAGAGAGGTTGATGTTTGTTCAAAGCTGGAAAATCCATTCTCTGAAAAGGAGGTCACAAATACAGTACTTGCCAGAGTAACTAGAACAAGTGTTGATATGACTTTTGCGAGCATGGCCAATGGATTTTTTGATACAGCTATCCTACATTTATCATACATAAAAGATAATGTAAAAGATGGTGATTGCGAAGTATTAAGTATTTTGCATAATGTATTTATTGCCTTGGAGTTATCTCTAAAATCAATTTATAGTGGTTTTTGCCAATTTACAAGCGAAGATTGGATGGTAGTTCGTAGTCAAATTGAGACAGGTCATGAATTGACAGGATTAGTTGGAAGAATTAGAAGCTCCTATCAAAAAAGCACTCTGAAAGATTCTGAAAAAAATTGGGTTAACGATAGGCTGAAATTGATTGAACGCTTTGTAGAATTTGCAAATAATGCAAATATTAATTTTCAAAGTACACGTTATCCAGTAAATCGAGATTCAAAAAGATATGAGTATATGACAAAAGATATTAGTGTGGATACACAGTTATTAGAAGAATGGATTTTGTTGTTATGTAAAGCGTGTAATGATTTATTTACGATTCATGATTTTCTAGATGACGCACGCTCTTCATATTGAACATAAAAAGGAGATTAAATGAAAACAAACAATAATATCCCCGCCTATCGTTTTCAAGGCTACACTGACGCTTGGGAACTGCGGAAGTTGGGGGAGGTGGCTTCCTCGTTTGATTATGGTTTAAATTCGGCCGCAACTGAATATGATGGTGAAAATAAATATTTAAGAATTACTGATATTGATGATGACAGTAGAGGGTTCAATATTAGTGACTTAACTTCTCCTGAAATTGACTTGGTTGGACTTGATGAATATAGATTAAATATAGGAGATATAGTATTTGCACGAACAGGGGCGAGTGTAGGTAAGAGCTATATTTATAGAAGTATCGATGGAAAAGTCTATTTCGCAGGTTTCTTGATCCGAGCAAAAATCAAAGATAATTTTAATCCAGATTTTGTTTTTCAAAATACCCTCACAGCTAATTACGAGCGATTTATAAGTATAACGTCTATGCGTTCAGGGCAACCAGGGGTCAATGCACAGGAATATTCAAATTATGGATTTATGGTCCCCACCCTCCCAGAACAAAAAGCCATCGGCACCTTCTTCTCCACCCTGGACCAGCAAATCACCCTTCATCAGTGTAAGTTGGACACGCTCAAGGAGCAGAAGAAGACCTATCTCAAACTCCTCTTTCCAGACAAGGGACAAACCAAACCAGCCCTCCGCTTCCAAGGCTTTGAAGACGACTGGGAAGAAGTGAAGTTGGGGGAAGTACTGGAAGAGCGAAATGTTCAGCAATTACCACAAAAAGATATTCCCTTGGTTTCGTTTACAGTTGAAAACGGGGTTACTCCTAAAACTGAAAGATATGATAGAGAATTTTTGGTTCGAACAGGAGATAAAAAGTATAAGTACACGGAGTTAGATGATATTGTATATAATCCAGCTAACTTAAAGTTTGGTGCAATTTCACGAAATAAATTTGGTAAGGCAGTTTTTTCACCAATATATGTAACATTAGTGGTGAATAAGAGTAGAGTGTTTGCTAATTTTATTGAGGGAATAGTAACTCAGAGTGATTTCATACAGAAAGCACTTCAATATCAAGAGGGAACAGTTTATGAAAGGATGGCAGTGAAGGTATCTGATTTTCTTTCGTTGAAAATCTCCCTCCCTTCCCTCCCCGAACAAGAAGCCATCGGTACTTTCTTCCAAACCCTCGACCAAGAGATTGCTCAGGTGGAGGACAAGCTGGCTAGCTTGAAAGAGATGAAAAAGACCTTGTTGCACAGGATATTTGTATGAAATTAATAGAGAGAATTGTCTTATCAGTTAGTTCATTTTGTCCAGCTTTATTTTTATATCTTTTAACGCTCAATATATTTATTGAAATTGAAAATTCTCTATTGTCCTATGTAAAAATATTAGGAATGTTATTAATGATGTATATCTTGTCTAATATTAGTTTAAGAATAATTGAAAAAAGATCAGTTTCAGATAATGCGTTAGTGGTATCCATTCAACCTATGGAATCAGAAATTATTCCGACTTATTTAGGACTGTTTGTTATTGTTTTAGGTCTAGGGAGCCTAGTGGTTCAATTTCAAGCTATTATTATTTTACTAATTTATTTGGTATGGTATCTACTAATGGAACGAACAACGTATTTTAATTTATTGTGGTTAATCAAGTATAGATATTATAGAGTTACCGATAAAAATGGTAATACATATACTTTGTACAGTAAAAAGAAGGATTTAAAACTATATAAAGAATCCAATTTTTCTGAGCTAGTAAGAATCAATAATTTTACTTTTTTAGATAAGGAGAAATGATTTTGATAGTTTTTAAAATAGGTACTGAATTTAAAAAGTCCCCAGATGGACTTAGAATTTCAGAAATATCAACAATTCCAACTATTATTGCAAATAAAGAATTTCATGCAGAAGAAACAATTGAAGATGACGAATGGTTCTATATTGTGCTTGATGAACAACACCAGAATATGATGTATGAATTTCAACAATGCTTTGAAAATTCTGTAAGTATTAATGCTATTTCTGAAGTGGATTTAAGTGGTGTCAATTTAATTTTTTATCAATTTGAGAATGGCAGCATTGCTTTTCAGAAAATAATGCCCTCAAAAAGGATAGTTCACAAATCTATTCTTAAATGGTCAATGTCTGAGAGAAGAGTAAAGTATAAAGCAATTGAAAATGGGATAGAAATTAGAGATGAGTTAGATGCCTATTTCGATGGAAATAATCGGTTATATTTCCGAAATTTCTCGAGAATTAGAAATATCTTTACTGGAATTGATGATTATTTCAGAATTGCTACAGATCAAGAAATTACCATTTTTAGAGAAGAAGCGATAGTGTCTGTAAATTCTAGCTTTCTTGATTTTGGGATATCAAACCTTAAGATGTTAGCGATATTATTGGATGATGAAGATATCGTGTTATCGAGCGAAATTTTCAAATCTAAGTTATTGACAACATATACATCTTATTCTGAATATAGTAATTTGGATTATCAAGTTATCAATGGACAATTTATCATTAATACTAACAAACAATTAAAGAGTTTTTTAAAATTAGCGTTGGGTAGATTGTATGAGAATCCTATTACCGGAAATCAGATGGAAGCGAGTGCTTCAAAAAAACTAAGATAGCAATCAAAATAGTAAGTGTTAGGAAATTAAAATGAACAAGTCAAACAACTCACAATCCCTTTACCAGTCCCTTTGGAATGCGGCGGATATTCTCCGAGGCAAGATGGACGCTAACGAATACAAGTCATACCTTTTGGGCTTGATTTTCTACAAATACCTATCAGACAAGTTGCTTCTGGCAGTGTGTGACAACCTTGATGAAACTTTTGACAGTTTGTCACAGGCGCAAAGACTCTATGAAGAAAATTTTGCTGATCCAGATGTCAAGGAAGACTTGCTAGATGTCCTTGATGATGAGCTGGGTTATTTTATCGAGCCTGGTTTGACCTTCACAGCCTTGGTGGCAAAAGTCCACACTAGCAACTTCCAGCTGGAAGACTTGGCCCAGGGCTTCCGTGACATTGAGCAGTCTAACGAGATTTTTGAAAACCTTTTTGAAGACATTGACCTTTATTCTAAAAAGTTGGGTCCAACACCGCAAAAGCAGAATCAGGTTATTTCAGCCCTGATCAAAGAACTCCATGAACTCAACCTCAGCAACCATGATGGAGATGTCTTGGGGGATGCTTATGAATACCTGATTGGTCAGTTTGCCAGCGACTCGGGTAAGAAAGCAGGCGAGTTCTACACGCCTCAAGCAGTTTCCCACCTCATGACCCAGATTGTCTTCCTTGGACGTGAGCATCAAAAGGGCATGACCCTCTATGACCCAACCATGGGTTCTGGCTCACTCCTTCTTAACGCCAAGCGTTACAGTAAAGAGGCTTCGACTGTTTCCTACTTTGGTCAGGAGATTAACACCTCGACCTACAACCTGGCCCGCATGAACATGATGCTCCACGGTGTTGCCATTGAAAACCAAAAACTTCATGTCGGTGATACTCTTGATGCGGACTGGCCAACGACCGAGCCGACGGATTTTGACGGTGTGCTCATGAACCCACCCTATTCTCAAAAGTGGAGTGGGGATGCTGGTTTCCTGCAAGACGCTCGTTTCTCCAGCTATGGTGTCCTTGCACCCAAGTCCAAGGCTGACTTCGCCTTCCTTCTTCATGGTTTCTACCACCTCAAGCATTCAGGTGTTATGGCCATTGTTCTCCCTCACGGGGTTCTCTTTAGGGGAAATGCAGAGCAGAAAATCCGTCAGCATCTCCTAGAAGAAGGAGCCATTGACACCGTGATTGGACTGCCAGCCAACATCTTCTACAATACCTCCATTCCAACCACAGTCATTATTCTCAAGAAAAACCGCACCAGTAAAGATGTTCTCTTTATCGATGCTTCTAAAGAATTTGACAAGGGCAAAAACCAAAATATCATGACCGATGACCATATCGCCAAGATTTTGAAAGCCTATCAAGACCGACAAGATGTGGACAAGTTTGCCCACTTAGCCAGCTTTGAGGAGATTGTGGAAAACGACTACAACCTCAACATCCCTCGCTATGTCGATACCTTTGAGGAAGAGCCAGTTGTTCCGCTAACAGAGCTTGCGGACAAGCTGGCCCAGACCGATAAGGAAATCGCAGCAACCACAGCCCAACTTGAAAGCATGCTTGGTCAGCTAGTCGGTACCACACCAGAAGCCCAGGCAGAGCTGACAGCCTTTCTGGAAAAGTTGAAGTAGGATGAATGGCAGACAGTTTATCCATCTTATTCCTAACTGTCTAATCACACTTTCTCATCTGGCTTAGCAGCTTGAGACAATAAGAAGCAGAGTTGAACGACTACAGCTCTGCTTTTTATATGAAGAAATTCTCTTCCTTTTGCTTTTGAAAAATGTTCTCTCAAGTGCTATAATATTACTAGGAACTTCGAATAGATAGTGTAGAGACTATTCTCAATTCTATTTATCGGAGGAAAACAATTGACAAGATTTCGACATAGCAGGGAGTGGGAAAGAACTCGACCAGTCTAAAAAGAGTTCGTCTTCCCACCCCCGCACAGTTGATTAGGTCAGATTTGGAGTGTGAAACACGAACAAATCTGCCAATCAACCACTGCGCTGAGATGTTGACACAAACTCTGAGAAGTGGCACTGGGCTTTGCCCAGCCTCTATCACTGCTAAGAAGATTTTCAGTGATCATGAGATTACCATTGATTTTATTGAAACGTTTTTAGGTTTTCGTCCCAAAGCCGTCCAGATTTTGAATGGTACCCTTGCCGATGTCAAGAAAGAGCGGGAGGGCTACTTTAGCACAACGGTGGATATTCTAGCTAGACTGGACGACGGGACTCAGGTTATCATTGAAATCCAGGTGGTTCATCAGCACAGCTTTATCAAGCGGCTCTGGACCTACTCTTGCCAACACTTGGTCAAGGACTTGCCTAATGTTAGGGACAAGGTCAAACGGACCCATGATATGTATGATAAGATTTCGCCTATCTATTCCATCGCCTTGGTGGCCAGCCGGTATTTTTACGACAAGCATCCAATTCATTCCTTTGTTTTGACAGCCGAGGAAAACGGACAGGTCTTGGAATTACCTTTTGGAAAAGAAGGTCAGCTGAAAAAGCCATTTGAGATGGTCATTATTGAGTTGAACAAGCTGAGCGAGGGAAGTTTGGGGCGGAAGCAGCGCTTATGGATGGAATTTTTTGCCAATCGAGAATTTAGTCAACAACAGACAGACGTCATTAGCAAAGCCGAACATTTGCTGGATAGAAATACATGGACAGAGGAGGAGAGGAAGATGATTGATCAACTGGCCTACAGTGCCGCCAATCATTTTGGTGAGCTGGAAACTTCTTTCTTACTAGGTAGAAAGCGTGGTAAGGAAGAAGGTCTGCAACAAGGCTTACAACAAGGCCTACAACAGGGTCTACAACAGGGTCTACAACAAGGTTTGTTAGATGGTCAACTCAAGATTGCTCAGCAGATGTTGGCCGAGGGTTTCGCTGTTGATATAATAGTGAGATTGACAGGTCTTAGTCAGGAAGAATTGGATGGTTTGAAAGCTAGATGGGAGAGTTCGGCAGGTGATAGCCGATGATCGATCAACTGGCCTACAGTGCCGCCAATCATTTTGGTGAGCTGGAAACTTCTTTCTTACTAGGTAGAAAGCGTGGTAAGGAAGAAGGTCTGCAAC
Source organism: Streptococcus suis (assembly GCF_002960425.1). GTDB lineage: Bacteria > Bacillota > Bacilli > Lactobacillales > Streptococcaceae > Streptococcus > Streptococcus suis_S. The sequence goes on along the minus strand of NZ_POIZ01000004.1, from coordinate 52,675 downwards.
AAGGCTTACAACAAGGCCTACAACAGGGTCTACAACAAGGTCTACAACAAGGTTTGTTAGATGGTCAACTCAAGATTGCTCAGCAGATGTTGGAGAAGAGTTTTTCAGTTGATTTGATTTTGGAATTGACAGGTCTTAGTCAGGAAGAATTGGATGGTTTGAAAGCCAGAAGGCTGGATTAGCCAAATATTCTACTGATTACTGGCTTCAATTTTCATTTCTTTTCACAAAATATTGAAATCGTTTTCGTATTGTGCTATAATGGCTGTAGGAAAAATACGAGGAGGAAATCCTATGTCAGTTAAAGATTTTATGACCCGTAAAGTTGTTTACATTTCACCAGATACAACCATCGCTCATGCGGCTGATTTGATGCGTGAACAGGGCTTGCACCGTTTGCCTGTTATCGAAAATGACAAGTTAGTCGGCTTGGTGACAGAAGGAACCATTGCAGAAGCCAGTCCATCTAAGGCAACGAGCTTGTCCATTTACGAGATGAACTACCTTCTAAACAAGACCAAGGTCAAGGATGTCATGATTAAAAATGTCATCACTGTTTCAGGCTATGCCAGTCTTGAAGATGCTGTTTACCTCATGTATAAAAACAAGGTCGGCATTCTTCCAGTTGTGGACAATGGTCAGATCTATGGTGTCATTACCGACCGTGATGTCTTTGCAGCCTTTCTCCATGTTTCAGGCTATGGCGAAGAGGGTGTTCGTGCTCGCTTCCTTGTGGAAAATAAGGCAGGAGAATTGGAGAAAATCATCCGTCTGGTAGCAGATAAGGAATACAATATTGCTTCAACGGTCCAATTAGTTACCAAATCAGGCAAGGCGGTCATCGAAGTGCAAATTGACGGTAAGGTAGATGTTGAAGAAATCAGAGCCCTATTTGAAGGAGCAGGCTTGCAGATTGACAGCCTAGTCCCAACTGTTGCCAAAAATATCTAAAGTCGAGATTTCTCGGCTTTTTCTTCTTTTTGTGAATAAGTTTTGACTAGACAAATTAGTTATATGGTATAATAAAAGGGATTACAAGAGGAGGAAGTATGGGACATAAGAAATATAAGAAGTACAGACATGATGACGATATTGAAAGTATCCTACTTGTTCTAGTTCTGGGCTTGCTGAAAAGTTTTGGAAAGGTCTTGTTGCCCCTCCTTAGCAGCCTTTTCAAGCGTGACAATATCAATCGTTTTTTGCATGGGGACAAAATCAATCGGTTTCAGACCTTGCAACTCAGCATTCAGTCTGGTTTTGAAAAGCACCAACAACTGTTAGCTGAAAATGGAGAGGATAAGGCAGTTTTAGCCCTGCGTAGTCGTATTTTAGGTGAGCTGTTTGAATTAGATCAATTATATCAAAAGAACGGCAAATACCTGGATGCCTATCAGAGTAAGGAAATCGTCGACACCCTGCAACTCAAGTATCAGTTAAAGATACCTGAGAAGGCCACCTCCTTTAATGGAAATAGTCATGAAACGGTGGATGCTTTTACTTCTCCTAAACATGAAACTTGGGATGAACAAAAACGCATTTCAGAATTGGCTCCTGAAATCCTGGAAACCTATTGCAATATTCAAAGGGACAATCAGGTCATTCTGGAGAAGCTGGAGAATGCGACAGATAAGCGGGAAGAATTGACAGCCATCCATGAAGCCAATATGAATCGCTTTAGGGATATTTTACAGGGCTATTTGAAAATCAAGGAATCTCCAAACGATTATTTCAATGGAGAGGAGCGATTAGCCCAAGCTAAGTTAGCGCTCGAAACCTTTGACAGGGATTTGGACGACACCATTAAACAATTTAACGAAGCAGATATGCAGGATTTTGAAGTCAGCCTGCGTATGATGAAGAAGAAAGAAGGATAAGATGTCAGGATTTAATTTCGATATTGATCAGATTGCCAATAATAGTTTGTCAACTAAGGACAAGACCACGGAAATCATTCAAGCAACACCAGCTGGAGATACCACAAAGGTTTCTTTCTTGGCCCAATTGACCCCAGAACAACAGACAGGTATTCGTGCCAAGGCGCCACAATTAGTAGATAATTTCTTGGCCAATCAGAATGCACTCCTGGATTTTGGTAAGGAAGCTGTGGAAGAAGTCAATGCGACAGTCAACCACATCCTGTCAGAACAGAAAAAGATTGAAATTCCCCAAGTGGATGAGCTCTTGGCCAATACCAACCGTGAATTGAATGGCTTTGTGGCTAAGTACAAGGACATTTCGACAACGGCTGAATTAGAAAAGAAACCAGGCTTCTTCCAGCGTCTCTTCAAGCAGACCAAGAATGATTTGCAGGAATTTTACTTCGATTCACAGACCATTGAAAAGAAAATGGATAGCATGGCAGCCAGCGTGGTCAAGCAAGAGGAAGTCTTGTCCCGCAACATCGTATCAGCGGAGCTCTTGATTGAGAACAATACCAAGTCTATTGAAAATCTCGTCGGCGTGATTGCCTTTATCGAAGCGACTGGTCAAGAGGCTGCCCAGCGGGCAAAAGCAGAGCAGGAGCGCTTGGCTGGTCTGCAACCAACTACGGTAGACTATCAAGTAGCTTCTGAAAAGCTGGCGCGTGTAACGGAAGTTGCCAATATCTTGGAACAACAACATTCTGAATACATGAGCCGTCTTTATGTCGCTTGGACAACCACACCGCAAATGCGTAACCTGGTCAAAGTGTCGTCTGACATGAAACAACGTCTGGGTATGTTGCGCCGCAACACCATCCCTACAATGAAGTTGTCCATCGCTCAGTTGGGGATTTTGCAACAGTCTATCAAGTCTAGTCAGACAGCGGATGCCATTGTCAATGCAAACAATGCTGCTTTGCAGATGCTAGCTGATACCTCGAAAGAGGCCATTCCGATGATGGAACGGACAGCTCAAAATCCGACCCTGTCAGTAGCTTCAGTGACCAAGTTGGCAGAGAGTTTGGTTGCTCAGAACAATGGTATTATTGCAGCCATTGATGAAGGCCGTCAGAAGCGTCGTGAGCTGGAAGCAGCTATCATTCGTTCCGCTGAAACCATCAATGATTCTGTCAAATTGCGTGACCAAAAGATTATTGCGGCCTTATTGGATCAAGGAAAGGCAGCACAGACCGAAGCAGAACAACCACTTGAAACAACAGAATAATCACATAGCTTTCCTTTGATAATCCTAGTGGTTAATAATGGAAGGAGGATACTGAGAGAAGTCCTGAAAGGGTCTTCTCTTTTTCTTTGCTACAAGAACTAATACTCAATGAAAATCAAAAACAGACTAATAAAATAATAAATCCAAGTAAAATTACTTGAAAAATGGGGGGGGCATGCTATGATAATCATGATAAGCTTATCTATCTCTTACCAGAGAAAAATGATTTATGAAATATAGCATTTAAAAGAAATTTATCCCCCTACATGATGAATTTACTAATAACTCTTTATTTCCTGAATATCCAGTCAATAGGATTTTTACGTTAGTCATTTTGTGTTACCAGTGTGTAGCCTCTGGTCTATTTTTTATTACAAGGAGGGACGATATGAATCGTTCGAAAAAAAAGGCTTTCGATTGGTACGGAATGCGTCAGCATTTTTCAATCCGTAAGTATCATTTTGGTGCAGCCAGTGTCTTGCTTGGTATGTCCTTAGCTCTTGGTGCTGGAGCTCAGGCAGTACAAGCAGAAGAAACACTTGCATCATCTGAAACGACAACTGCAACATCTACACTTGCTTCTTCAACAGAAGCAAGTGCAGAAGTAGCAGCGTCAACTACTACTGAAACGTCAGCGACAGTTGCGTCAACAGAAGCATCAGCAACAGTGGCTTCAACTACTGAAACTGTTGGGACTATTGACGGTCAAACAGTTACAAGTGCAGAACGTGTAGCGACAATCAACTACATTGTGACTTATGTGTTAGAAGATGGCACATTGGTAAATGCTTCTGTTAATACTGCAACAATCAACACAACTGATGAAGTTGCTAAAGCAACCATCCCTGTTTTTGTTTCAATTCCAGAAGGTTATGAATTAGCATCAGGTCAATCTTCTTCAGTAACTCTCGAAGTAACAGAAAATGGTCAAAACGTATCGACTGTTAAAGTTGTTAAGAAAGCTGAAGCAAAATCAACAACAACTACTGAGTCAACTTCTGCAGAAACAGCTGTAAACGAAACAACAAATACAGCTAAAGAAACAAAAGCTGCGACAAGTGAAGCAGTAGCTGAAACTGTAAAAACTCCAGCAACTGTTGAAGAAGCCAAAGTTGTTCTTGAGCAAGTAACTTCTGAAGCAGAACTTTTGACTAAAGAAGCAGAGCGTTTGGTTGCTGCAGACAGCTCAAACGAAGCTTTGAAGACAGTAGCTTCAGCAACTAGATTAGCTGTAAGCGAAGCAACAGCTGAATTGAGTAACTCAGCAGCTACTCTTGAAACAGTAAATGCACAAATCGATGCAGTTCGCTCAAACGTTGAAGCACTTGTACTTGAATTGCGTAAGTTCTCAGAAACTGGTGATATCGTAGTCATGTTGGCGACAACATCAACTACTGGTAATTTGACAAGTGGTTTGATTAACCAAGGACCTGGTTCTGACTTCCAAGAACTCCAAACATCTGGTCAAGGTGCTATTGCGGATGGATTCACTGTAACACCAGATATGGATGATCCAGCAGGTGCTTCAATTACTCGTCCATACTTTACTGAAACAGATCAATTAAAGAATGATCCAACGACAGGACGCTATACATTCCTAGTTTCAAACTTAGATCCGTATACTTTAGTAAATGAAACGGATAAGCGTCGTGATCTTTATATGACTGTTTCAAGGGATATGACAGATCCATCAAACACAGATGTTTTCGTTCGAATTGTAGATAAGACTACACAGGAATTACTTGGTGAAACTACTGTTTCTCTTGGTGATACAACTAAGGTATTAAACGGTCAAATTGAAAATGTGACCATTACAGTCCCAAATCCAGCCACCAATTCTTATGTCCCTCATACGTTAAATTTCACCGCAACATATGAGACAGTAACTCTAGGTGGTCAAGATATAGACCGTTTAGAATTCTACTTTGGTAGTGCAGAAGCAACAGAGTTACGTACAAGAGCTGTGTGGCAGTCAAATGGTTTGGTACAGAAGGGCGATCCTGTTCATAAATTGTGGAGTTATGTACCAAGAATTGCTACACAAACAACCTACTACCGTGTCCAAGGGACAGAGGAATTAATTGTAAAATATACTATTAAAGGACTTGAAGGAGATGTATTTACTTCATCTACAAAACGGGATGTCACAAATTATGAATACGTTTCTGGTGAGCAAGAGTCTGGATTGATTTCAAAAGGTTATGAGGTCGGTACTACAGCAATTACAGTTGCACCTCCTCGTGCTGGATATATTGAACGACGTGTAAAAACTTTTGTATCTGAGGATGGTGATGTTGTAATTACTATTCAACGAAAAGCAGCAGGAGCGGATGATTCTACATACGAGACGGTTTACTCAACAGGAGTTGTAGATAACTTAAAATATTGGACAGCGGAAAAAACGCTTGAAGGCTATGATGCAACCCGTGCATATTCATTCCCAGGAAAAACCGCATTCTGGACACTTTATAATGAATTCTCAGAAGCTAATGTTGATACAACGTTTTACTATACTCCTAAAGGAGCGGTAGAAGTATTCTATGTAGACGACAAGGGCAAAGTTCTCCAAGATAGCAAAGTTGCAGTTTCTTATGGTGATACTGGTTCGAATTATGATACAGTTCCACTTCGAGATGCCACTATTGTTAAAGAAGGTGTTACTTACTTCTATAAGAACATTGATGGGCTTGCAGATGCAGGTGTCTTTGCTGCTACAACCCGTACAGATGATTCACGTACAGTTGAAGAAATTGATGCTGAAACGGGAACGGTTGCAAGTAATACAATCAAGGAATTGACATATGTCTATGTGCCTGCTGGTCATGTAAATATCAATTATGTAAATGAAGCTGGCGATGTTATCAAAGCTAAGGTTGTTGACACTGTTAATGGTGAGCCAGGTACTACCTATGATGCAACGCAAGATGGTGAAAAACCTACAACGATTGTTGCAGAAGATGGAAAAACGTATACATTTAAAGAGGTTGATGTAAATTCCGCTTCTCCAACTGGAGACATTGAAGCAGGTGTAACTAAAGAGGTAACTTATGTCTATTCAGAAGTAAAAGGGAATGTTGTAGTCCATTATAAACTCTTGGATGGTACAGAAATTTCACCTTCTGTAAACGATACTGTTGATGCTTCGACTGGTACAACCTATGATACGACTGATAAGATTGAGGAAACAATCACGACAGCGGATGGTAAAGTATATAAACGTATTCCTAAAGCTGTAGATGGTGCGGAAACAGGTACAGTCGTAGTAGGTACAACTGAAGTTACTTACTACTATGAGCTAGTGACCGGTGACGTTGTTGTTAATTATGTGAACACTGATGGTAAAGTAATCGCATCTCCTGTTGTTGATACAGACGATGGCGATACTGGTTCAAGTTATGACACAACTGACAACAAGCCAAATAAAATCATCGAAGACAGCACTGGTGATGTTTACTACATCTTGCCAACAGGTTCAGAGATCCAAGCAGGTTCTGCAGCTGAAACTGGTAAGGTTGTAGAAGGTACTACAGAAGTAACTTATGTCTACGAAAAAGCTGGTAACGTTGTTGTTAACTACACATTGGCTGACGGTACAGTTATCAAGGATCCAGTAAAAGACGAAACAAACGCGAAACCAGGTAGTCCATACGATACAAAAGATAACAAGCCAGAAACAATTACGACTACAGATGGCAAAGTTTACAAACTTGTTCCAAATGCGACTAAAGGTAACGAAACTGGTGATGTTGAAGCAGGTAAGACAACTGAAGTAACTTACATCTATGAAGAAGTGAAATCAGATGTTGTGGTAGAATACTACAATACTGCTGGTGAAATCATCGCGAAAACGGTTGTTGATGAAGAGAACAAGTCTGTTGGTACAGATTACAACACAGACGAAGACAACCGCCCAGAAACAATTACTGCGACAGACGGTACAGTTTACTACTACAAAGAAGTGAAAGATACTTCTGCACCAACGACTGGTAAAGTAGCAGAAGCAACGACAACTGTTCAGTATGTTTACGAAAAAGCTGGTGACGTTATTGTTCATTACATTGCGACAGACGGCACTCCAATTTCAGGTGTAACCAATGTCGGTACAGTAACAGCAAGTACTGTTGATGATACTGTAGATGGTAAACCAGGTTCAACGTATGATACAAGTGACTTGCGCCCAACTACCATCACTACTGATGAAGGTAAAACTTATGAGTTGGTTCCAACTGCAACAATCGGTAACGAAACTGGTAACGTTGAAGCTGGTAAGACAACAGAAGTGACTTATGTCTACAAAGAAGTGAAAGGTTCAGTTGTTGTAAATTACATCTCAACAACAGGTGAAGAATTACAAGCACAAGTAGTAGATACACCAGAATCTTCAACAGGTACAGAGTACGATACAACAGATGTGAAACCAGAAACAATCACAACTAAAGATGGTCGCACATTCAAGTTGGTTCCTAAAATGACTCAGGGAACTGAAAAAGGCGAAGTTGTTCCAGGCGTAACAGAAGTCACTTATGTCTACGAAGAAGTTAAGGGTGATGTTGTTGTTAACTATGTAAACACTGCAGGTGAAGTAATCGCTCCTCAAGTAGTGGATACTAAGACAACTTCAACAGGTACGGCTTACGATACAACTGACAACAAACCAACTAAGATTACCGCTGAAGATGGCACTGTTTACTATTACAAAGAAGTAGACGCTAAGTCCGCTGCTGAAACAGGTAAAGTGGTTGAAGGTACAACAGAAGTTACTTATGTTTACGAACCAGGCGGATCTGTTACAGTGAATTATGTAACAACTGATGGTAAAGTTATCAAATCTCCAGTCAAAGACGAAGAGAATGCTGAACCAGGTAAGTCTTACTCAACTGAAGACAACAAGCCAACAACCATCACAACAGAAGATGGTAAAACCTACAAACTCGTTCCAAACGCAACTAAAGGCGAAGAGAACGGAACAGTAACTTCTGGTGAAGACAAGCAAGTCACTTATGTTTACGAAGAAGTGAAAGGTTCAGTTGTTGTTGAGTACTACAACACTGCAGGCGAGAAAATCGCTACTGATGTTGAAGATACACCAGCTTCATCAACAGGTACAGCTTACTCAACTCTTGATCACAAACCAGCTAAGATTACTGCAACTGATGGTACAGTTTACTACTACAAAGAAGTGAAAGCTGACTCAGCAGCGGAAACAGGTGATGTGGTTGAAGGTACGACAACAGTTAAATACGTTTACGAGCCAGCAGGTTCAGTAACCGTTAACTATGTCACAACTGATGGTACAGTGATCAAGTCTCCAGTTAAGGATGAAGAAAACGCTGAACCAGGTAAGACATACTCAACAGAAGACAACAAACCAACGACTATCACAACAGAAGATGGTAAGACATACAAACTTGTTCCAAACGCAACTAAAGGCGAAGAGAACGGTACAGTAACTTCTGGTGAAGACAAGCAAGTCACTTACGTTTACGAAGAAGTGAAAGGTTCAGTTGTTGTTAACTACATCGATACTGAAGGTAACGTTATCAAAGCTCCTGTAACAGATACTCCATCTACATCAACAGGTACAGCTTACGATACAAAAGATAACAAACCAACAACGATTACAACTGAAGACGGTACTGAGTATAAACTTGTTCCAGTATTGACTAAAGGCAATGAGAATGGTTCAGTTGTTGAAGGTACGACTCAAGTAACTTACGTTTACCAAAAAGTAACTCCAGTTGCCAAGACTGGTACAGTTGTGGTTGAGTACTACAACACAGCAGGTGAGAAGATTGCAACTGATGTAGTAGATACTCCAGAAACAACAACTGGTACAGTTTATGAAACGCTTGATTTCAAACCAGCTACCATCACTAAAGATGGAGTGACTTACTTCTACAAAGAAGTGAAAGACACATCAGCTGCGGAGAAAGGTACTGTTGTAGAAGGTACGACAACTGTTCAATACGTCTACGAGCCAGCAGGTTCAGTAACTGTTAACTATGTAACTACTGACGGTACAGTTATCAAGACTCCAGTTAAGGACGAAGAAAACGCTGAGCCAGGTAAGACATACTCAACAGAAGATAACAAGCCAACAACTATCACAACTGAAGATGGTAAGACATACAAACTTGTTCCAAGCTTGACTACTGGCGAAGAAAACGGCTCAGTAACTTCAGGCGAAGACAAGAAAGTAACTTACGTGTACGAAGAAGTGAAAGGTGACGTTGTTGTTAACTACATCGACACAGAAGGCAATGTTATCAAAGCCCCTGTAACAGATACAGCATCTACATCAACAGGCACAGCTTACGATACAACAGACAACAAGCCAGAAACTATCACTACTGAAGATGGTACTGAGTACAAACTTGTTCCAGTATTGACTAAAGGCAATGAGAATGGTTCAGTTGTTGAGGGTACAACTCAAGTAACTTACGTTTACCAAAAAGTAACCACTCCAGCTCCAAATCCAAACGGTAGCGTTGTAGTTAACTATGTAAACACTAAGGGTGAAACAATTGCAACTTCAGTAAATGATACGACTGACGCTGCTCTTGATACTGCTTACGACACGACTGATTACAAACCAGCTGTTATCAAACACAACGGAGTTACTTACTACTACAAAGAAGTGAAAGCTGGCGATAGCGAAACTGGTAAAGTTGTCGAAGGTACTACATCAGTAACATATGTATACGAGCCAGCAGGTTCAGTAACTGTTAACTATGTAACAACTGATGGTACAGTAATCAAGACTCCAGTTAAGGATGAAGAAAACGCAGAACCAGGTAAGACATATTCAACAGAAGATAACAAGCCAACAACCATCACAACTGAAGACGGTAAGACATATAAACTTGTTCCAAGCTTGACTACTGGTGAAGAAAACGGATCAGTGACTTCAGGCGAAGACAAGAAAGTAACTTACGTATACGAAGAAGTGAAAGGTAACGTTGTTGTTAACTATATCGATACTGAAGGTAATGTGATTGCTTCTCCAGTTGAAGATACTGCATCTACATCAACAGGTACATCTTACAATACAACAGATAACAAACCAACAACCATTACAACAGCTGACGGCTCAGTTTATGAAATCGTTCCAGTATTAACTCAAGGTAACGAAAATGGCTCAGTTGTTGAGGGTACAACTCAAGTAACTTACGTATACCGTAAAGTTTCTAGCGCAGTTAAATCTCCTGTAACTAACCACGTTGATGAGAACGGTAAGACTATCTCACCACAAGAAGATGGTACGAAGCCAAACACATCAATCCCAGGTTATGAATTCACAGGTAAGACAACTGTTGACGAAGATGGCAATGTGACTCACGTTTACCGTAAAGTAACTCCTAAGGGTACAGTAGTCGTGAACTACGTTACTGAAGACGGTACAGTTATCAAAGCACCAGTTCAAGACGAAACAAACGTTCCTGCTGGTAAGTCTTATGACACAACAGATAACAAACCAGCTGAGATTGTTACAGAAGATGGTTCACGTTATGTCTTGATCCCATCTAAGACAATTGGTTCTGAAACAGGTACAGTTGAAGGTGGTAAGACAACTGAAATCACTTATGTGTATAAGAAAGTTGCCAACTGGATTCCACAAGTTCCAGGTGTTCCAGAAGGACAAGAACCAAAAGTTCCATATCCATTCGATCCAACGAACCCAGATAAGCCAATTGATCCAACAACACCAGGTACAAATGGTGAAGTTCCATCAATCCCACATGTTCCAGGTTACACACCAGTTGATCCTAAGACCAACGAGCCATTGAAACCAATCGATCCAACTGATCCATCTAAGGGTTATGTGCCACCAACACCAGATGAAACTGGTGTAGACACACCAATCCCTTACGTACAAAACGGTAACGTTGTGGTGAACTATGTGACTGAAGATGGTACAGTGATTAAGACACCTGTTCAAGACGAAACAAACGTTCCAGCTGGTAAGTCTTATGACACAACTGATAACAAGCCAAACACTATCACTACAGAAGATGGTACAACTTATGAGCTTGTTCGTGTTGATGGTTCAGAAACTGGTACTGTTGTAGGTGGTAAGACTACTGAAGTAACTTACGTTTACCGTAAAGTGACTCCAGCTAAGAAGGTTGTGACAAACCACGTTGACGAAAACGGTAACCCAATCGCACCGCAAGAAGATGGTACAACACCTAACAAGTCAATCCCAGGCTACGAGTTCACAGGTAAGACTGTAACAGATCCAGACGGTAACACAACCCACATCTACCGCAAGGTTGAAACACCTGCTAAGAAGGTTGTGACAAACCACGTTGACGAAAATGGTAACCCAATTGCACCGCAAGAAGATGGTACAACACCTAACAAGTCAATCCCAGGCTACGAGTTCACAGGTAAGACTGTAACAGATCCAGATGGTAACACAACCCACATCTACCGCAAAGTAGAAACACCTGCTAAGAAGGTTGTGACAAACCACGTTGACGAAGATGGTAACCCAATTGCACCGCAAGAAGAAGGTACAACACCTAACAAGTCAATCCCAGGCTACGAGTTCACAGGTAAGACTGTAACAGATCCAGATGGTAACACAACTCACATCTACCGCAAAGTAGAAACACCTGCTAAGAAGGTTGTAACAAACCACGTTGACGAAGACGGTAACCCAATTGCACCGCAAGAAGAGGGAACAACACCTAACAAGTCAATCCTAGGCTACGAGTTCACAGGTAAGACATACACTGATGGCGATGGTAATACATACCATGTTTACCGTAAGGTAAGCAACCCTGTTGCACCAAAACCACAGACACCTGCAACTCCAGCACCTCAAGCGCCTGCTACACCAAAACCACAGGCTCCTGCAGCTCCAGCTACACCATCAGCTCCAGCAACTACTGCTAAGGCTGGTGCGGCTCAATTGCCAAACACAGGTGAAGCTTCATCATCAGCAGCAGTTCTTGGTGCCGGTATGCTTGTTGCAGCACTTGCTCTTGCTGGTAAACGTCGTCGCAACGAAGACTAATTAGTTTTAGTAGTAAAAGGAATTCCCCCTTTTCTATATAAGATGAAATAGCCAAGAAAAGTATCGACTTTTCGGGAAAATGGTCCTTTGGGCCATTTTTTTTGGCACTTTGTCAATTTTTGTAATGGAAGAGGTATTCTCAATTCGTAAATAAAAAAACGCGTAAAACCAACATTATTACCAATGTGATTTTATGCGTTTTGTATAATCGAATGAAGAGTTTTCAGACCAAGAACTGAGGTGCAGACATTACTAGAGTACGGCAAGCTGATAGTGACGATGTATCAAAGCCTTTCAAATGACTATACATTGTCATGATATGGAATTTGTCCGATATAAAAACTAGCTCAATCATTCCTGTAGCAATGTCTTCCGGCTACAGTTTGATAGAGCTAGTTTTCTTATCAATGTCGTTCTAGTGGTTGTTTATCACGGTCCAGTGTAAATCCTTCTCCAAGCACTTCATGGGCATCTGTAATGGTGATAAAGGCGTGGGGATCAATGCGATGGATAAGTTCTTTCATTTCTTGTAATTGGCTCTTATAGATGACAGAGTAGATCATGTTGACATCGGTCTTGCTATAGAAACCTTGCGCCTTGATAAAGGTGACACCACGTTCAATCTCGCTATCAATGGCCTGGGCAAGCTGATCGGATTTTTGTGAAACAATCATCACGCCCTTGCTACCGTAGCCACCCTCAGTGACAAAGTCAATGACACGGGAAGCGATGGCTACCATCATCAAGGTATATAAGACAGTTCGTAGGTCCTTAAAGACAATGACAATCAAGGTCAGAATTAGGATATCAATGGCTAGGATAATTTGTCCAATCGAATAGGAAGTGTATTTGTGACCGATTCGGGCAATGATATCACTTCCACCAGTGGTTCCACCTGAACGGAAGATGGTGCCCAGCCCTAATCCCATTAGAATACCACCCAAGATACTAACCAAAATCAAATCTTGCTGGAGATGGATGGAAAAGGGAATTTTTTCAAAAATAGCCAGCCAAACAGTGACAGCTAGCGTCCCTAAAATACTAAGATAGAGAGTTTTTCTACCTAGTATTTTCCAACCCAGGATAAACAAGGGGATATTGATGACAATGTTCATCACCCATGGTTGAATGCCGAAAAGGTAATAAATAATGAGGGTAAGACCAGTTGCGCCCCCTTCAAATAAACGATTGGGCATGATCAGGTAGTTGAGTCCAAAGGCAAATAGCCCAGCACCGAGCAAGATCAATAAAATATTTTTTAAACGAATCATAGCAACCTCCCAAAACATCTATATATCAATTTTAAAAGATTTTTGTATGAAAAACAAGTCCATTTTTCAAGTGATTTTTTGCCTATTTTTTGGTAAAATGGAATGACTATCTAGGAATTTGCATTCACAAGTAAAGTGATTTGATGTAAATAGCAGAGCTGTTTTGTGAATACAGGTTCTATGAGCGAGGAAATGATGAGAAACGGTTTTTTTATTACATTTGAAGGTCCTGACGGGGCTGGAAAGACAACGGTTTTGCAGGAATTATTACCTGCCTTGCAGGAGCTTGGTCCAGAGGTCGTAACGACTAGGGAACCAGGTGGAGTGGCGATTGCAGAGGAAATCCGCAATATTATTCTAAATCCTGCCAATACTGAGATGGACGATAAGACAGAGCTTCTACTCTTTATCGCAGCCCGTCGTCAGCACTTGAAAGAAAAAATTTTACCTCCTTTGGCTGAGGGAAAGTTGCTCTTGATTGATCGTTTTATCGATTCCTCCATTGCCTATCAGGGATTTGGACGTGGTCTGGATGTGGCTGATATTAACTGGCTTAACCAGTTTGCGACAGATGGCTTGAAACCTGATTTGACCCTCTATTTTGACATTGATGCAGAAGAGGGCTTGGCCCGAATTGCTCGCAATACAAGCAGGGATGTGGACCGTCTGGACATGGAAAAGGCAGATATGCACAAGCGGGTTCGGCAAGGTTATCTCAGTATTTTAGAAGCAGAACCAGAGCGTTTGGTTAAGATTGATGCCAGCCAGCCTTTAGAAGCTGTTGTGGCAGATGCCTTGGCAGTTATTAGGAAACGGTTTGCAGAAAGAACATGAAGATTGAGGAACTAAAACATTTACAGCCGACAGTATTTCAGCGCTTTGTGACTATCTTGGAGCAGAATCGTCTGGCTCATGCCTATCTGTTTTCTGGGGATTTTGCTAGCTATGACATGGCGATTTTTCTGAGCCAGTCTTTATTTTGTCAGGAAAAAGCAGGCGTATTGCCGTGTCAAACTTGTCGTCCTTGCCGCTTGATAGAGGCAGGCGAGTTTTCCGATGTGACCCTCTTGGAACCTCAAGGAACGATCATCAAGACGGAAACGGTACGCGAGCTGGTCAAGAATTTTTCGCAATCTGGTTTTGAATCCAGCACACAGGTTTTCATCATTCGGGATGCAGAGAAAATGCATGCTAACGCAGCCAATTCCCTCCTTAAAGTGATTGAGGAACCCCAATCGGACATCCATATTTTTCTCCTGACCAACCAAGAAGAAGCCGTACTTCCGACCATCAAAAGTCGGACGCAGATGATGGCTTTTCCAAAAAATCTTCCTGCCTTGGAGAGAATGCTTGAAGAGAAGGGCTTGTTGAAATCCGATGCAACGATTTTGGCGCGACTGGTATCCAGTCAAGAAGAGGCAAGGAAGTTAGCAGAAAATAAAAGTTTTTTAGACTTAATTAGCCAGTCTAAAAAGTTCATCGACTTGATTCTTGTCAATCCTAATCAAGCCTATTTGCAGGTGGGGACCTTAGTTACTTTGGCTGTGGAAAAGGCAGAGCAGGGACGTTTGTTTGACCTTCTCAGCCTGCTCCTAGCAGAGAAGATGATGGAGCCACTAGCCCGAGAGAAAATGGATGCAGTCCTAACAGCCAAACGGATGTGGCAGGCCAATGTTAGCCTACAAAATAGTTTGGAGTTTATGACATTACAATAAGCAGAAAGGAAGACCATGGATAAGAAAGAAATTTTTGATGCCCTTGATGATTTTTCGCAGAATCTTTTAACGACCTTGGCAGAAGTAGATGCCATTAAGAAACACTTGCAGGGCGTCATTGACGAAAATACAACTCTCCGCTTGGAAAATTCCAAGTTGCGTGAGCGTCTTGAAAAAGAAGATAAGACAGGCCATAAGTCTTCCAATTTTGGGAAGGAAAATTTGGAAAATATTTACGAAGATGGCTTCCATATTTGTACCTTCTCTTATGGACAGCGCAGGGAAAACGATGAACCCTGTATGTTTTGTATTGAATTATTGAATCGAGATTGAGATGAAAGTACAGAAATCATTTAAGGGACAGACAAGCGTTGGAAGTCTGTACTTGGTTCCAACGCCCATTGGTAATTTGCAAGATATGACCTTCAGAGCCATTCAAACCTTGAAGGATGTTGATATGATTGCGGCGGAGGACACCCGAAACACAGGACTTTTGCTCAAACATTTTGAGATTGAAACCAGACAAACTTCTTTTCATGAACACAATGCTCATGAAAAAATTCCTGTCTTGATTGATTGGCTCAAGTCTGGTCAATCCATTGCACAGGTATCGGATGCAGGCCTGCCTTCTATTTCAGACCCAGGTCATGACTTGGTAAAGGCGGCCGTTGCAGAAGATATTCCCGTAGTGGCCTTGCCTGGTGCGTCCGCAGGAATTACAGCCTTGATTGCTTCTGGCTTGGCTCCGCAACCGCATATATTCTATGGATTTTTACCGCGAAAAGCAGGGCAGCAAAAGGATTTTTTCCAAGAGAAACGTGCCTATCCAGAAACGCAAATCTTCTATGAATCTCCTTATCGGGTGGCAGATACCTTGGAAAACATGCTTTCTGTCTACGGAGATCGTCAGGTAACTGTCGTTCGTGAATTGACCAAGCTCTATGAAGAGTACCAGCGTGGAACAATTTCAAAAGTTTTGGACTACTTGAAGGATACCTCTCTAAAAGGGGAATGCCTTATCATCGTTGCAGGGGCTGGTGAAGAAGAATTGCCGTCTGCAGATGATGTGGATTTAAAGTCCGAGGTGGAAAAGGAAATCGCAGCAGGTCGCAAGCCTAACCAGGCCATTAAAGAAGTTGCCAAACGCTACCAACTCAAAAAACAAGAAGTATATGATCTATATCACGGGATAGGCTAAGTAGTCTATCCTTTTTTTCTAACCTTTTCTTAGAATTTAGATTATTTTATGGAATTTTCTGAATTCTTGTGATATAATGAACACATTACATTTTTGGAGGGATTTTATGACAATCTACAACTTCTCTGCAGGTCCTGCAGTATTGCCAAAACCAGTGCTTGAACGCGCTCAAGCTGAATTCTTGGATTATAACGGTTCGGGAATGAGTGTTTTGGAGATGTCCCATCGCTCCAAAGACTTCGACGATATTATTGAAGGCGCTGAGGCAACTTTGCGCGAACTCATGGCTATTCCTGATAATTATAAGGTGATGTTCCTGCAAGGTGGGGCTTCCCTAGCTTTTACCATGATTCCACTCAACTTTGCTCAAGGGAAGAAAGCCTACTATCTAGCAGGTGGTTCATGGGGTAAAAAAGCCTATACAGAGGCAGTGAAACTATCTAAGACCATTGATTTTGAACCAATTTTGCTAGGTTCAACAGAAGACATCACCTATGCAGAATTGCCGACCTTTGACAAAAATGACATTGACCCAGGTGCAGCCTATGTTCACTTGACAACCAACAATACCATTGAAGGTACGGCTGTCTATGACATTCCAGATACCAACGGTGTTCCAGTTATTGGTGATATGTCTTCAAACATCTTGGCGGTTCGTTACAATGTAGAAGACTTTGCCATGATTTATGCAGGGGCTCAGAAGAATATTGGTCCAGCTGGTGTGACAGTTGTCATTGTACGTGAGGATTTCCTCAACGACCAACCAATGCTTTCAAGTATGTTGGACTACCGCATTCAAGCCGAAAATGAATCGCTCTATAATACGCCGCCAGCTTACTCTATCTACATTTCCAAACTTGTCTTTGAGTGGGTCAAGGAAATCGGTGGTGTGGACGAAATGGAAAAAATCAACCGTGAAAAATCTGGTTTGCTTTATGACTATATCGACCAGTCTAATTTCTACACAAATCCTGTTCGCAAAAAAGAAGAGCGTTCAGTAGCCAATATTCCATTCGTGTCACCTAGCGAGGAATTGGATGCCAAGTTTGTCAAAGAAGCGACAGCGGCAGGCTTTAAAAACATCAAGGGACACCGTTCTGTAGGTGGTATGCGTGCGTCGCTTTACAATGCCTTCCCACGTCAAGGCGTACTTGATTTGATTGACTTTATGAAGAAATTTGAAGCGGAGAATGCTTAATGGAAATCCGTCTTGCTCATCCAAATGAAATCGGGGTTATTTGTCAGATTATTGACCAAGCTAGAGTCTTTCTAGCAGCTTCTGGCAGTAGCCAGTGGCAAGGAATTTACCCTAATCAAGATACGATTTTTGATGATATTTTAACAGGCAAGGGCTATGTTGGTCTGGTGGATGGTAAGGTTGCGGTTTATGCGGCTGTCTTTCGTGGGACAGAGGCTGCTTATGAAGCCATTTATGAGGGCAAGTGGCAGCATAACAATCCCCTTTACACAACTATTCACCGTGTGGCAGTAGCCAAGGAGTTTCAGGGTCAAGGTGTGGTTCAGACCTTCCTGCAAGGGATTATCGAAGGGCAAAAGGGCCCAGATTTCCGCTGCGATACCCATGAGAAAAACCTGCCCATGCAGCACATTCTGGAAAAGCTAGGTTTTGTTTATTGTGGCAAAGTTCCCTTGGACGGCGAGCGCCTAGCCTACCAAAAAATCAAGCACAAGAGCGAACGCAGTCTTTATCAGGAGATAAGTGAAGACGACCGTTGGCTCTTAGGAAATAATTAAAAATGAAAGAAAGGGACTGGGCAAAAGTTTCATATCACTTCTCAAGGGTCGTGTCAACATCTCAGCGCAGTGGTTGATTGGCAGATTTGTTCGTGTTTTGCACTCCAAATCTGACCTAATCAACTTTGCGGGGGTGGGAAGACGAACTCTTCTAGGAGTGGTTGAGTTCTTTCCCACTCCCCTTTTTAGGTAAGAAAAATGGTATTTAGTGTACGAACGTTTAACAATATTAACCAGGTTGGATTGAAGGAATTGGGCAATCGTTTCCAGATTGACGGTGACCATGCGGCTAATCCAGATGCCTTTATCATTCGTTCTGAAAACTTGCATGGCTTTGATTTTCCTGAAAATCTGAAGGCTATTGCGCGTGCAGGAGCAGGGACCAACAATATTCCTATTGAGGAAGCGACTGAGAAGGGAATTGTTGTTTTCAATACTCCAGGAGCCAATGCCAATGCCGTAAAAGAAGCGGTGCTTGCTTCTATCCTCTTGTCTGCCCGTGACTATATCGGAGCGACAGCTTGGACCAATACCTTGTCAGGAGATGATGTACCAAAACAAGTCGAAGCTGGCAAGAAGCAGTTTGCAGGGACAGAGATTTCAGGCAAAACCCTTGGTGTCATTGGACTTGGTGCTATTGGTGCCCGTATTGCCAACGATGCTCGTCGTCTGGGCATGAATGTACTTGGCTATGATCCTTATGTGTCAGTTGAAACTGCATGGACCATTTCAAGCCATGTCAAACGCGTGGATGACTTGAAAGAAATCTTTACCAATGCGGATTACATTACTGTTCATGTTCCTTTGACAGATAAGACACGAGGACTCTTCAATGCTGACAGTTTTGGACAAATGAAAAAAGGAACGACCTTGATTAACTTCGCCCGTGGTGAGTTGGTCAACAACGCTGACTTGTTTGAAGCTATTGAAGCGGGGGTTATCAAGAACTACATCACTGACTTTGGCACGGAAGAAGTACTTAACAAGGAAAATATTATTGTTTTCCCACACGTTGGTGGTTCAACTGAAGAAGCAGAGCTCAACTGTGCCATTGCGGCTGGTCAGACCATTCGTCGTTTTATGGAGACTGGTGAAATCATCAACTCAGTCAATTTCCCAAATGTCAAACAGTTCTTGGATGCTCCCTATCGGATTACACTTATCAACAAAAACATTCCAAACATGGTGGCAAAAATCACCACTGCTGTGTCTGAATTGGGCATCAACATTGACAACATCATCAATAAGTCAAAAGGTGACTATGCTTATACTTTGTTAGACTTGGATGAAGCAGATAAGGCGAAGATTGATCTCTTGGTTGCTAAACTTGAAACGACTGAGGCCATTGTCAAGGTTCGTGTTATCAAAAACAAAGGCTAGAATGCTATATAAGAAAATTTACCACAGTCCGCTTGGGACTATGTCCCTTGTGGCCACTGATAAGGGCTTGCGAGGTGCTTGGTTTGAGGACCAGAAGCATTTTGAACGAGGGCTAAGAGAAGAACCAGTTCTAGGCTCACATCCTATTTTAGACCAGACCAGTCTCTTGCTGGATGCTTATTTTTCAGGTGAGGAAGTAGATTTTTCTAGCCTGACGCTTGAAGCTATTGGGACGGAATTTCAGGAAAAAGTCTGGGCTTTATTGAAAGAAATCCCTCATGGCCAGACGACTAGTTATGGACAACTTGCCCAGCAACTGAGAGTGTGCTCAGGGCAGGCAGTCGGTGGAGCAGTTGGACGAAATCCCTATTCTGTCATCGTTCCCTGCCACCGTGTCCTCAATCAAAAAGGGCAGTTGACAGGCTATGCGGGAGGACTGGATAAAAAAATCTGGCTCTTGCAACACGAAAATCCATACTTTGAGGTGAAACAATGATTTTATACTATGAATATCCCAAGTGTTCGACCTGTCGGGCGGCAAAAGCAGAGCTGAAAAGTTTGGGCTTGGAATTTGAAGCCATTGACATCAAGGCAACCCCTCCAAGTGCTGACCAGCTCAAATCTTGGATGGAAGCAACAGGTTTGGAATTGAAAAAGTATTTTAACACTTCAGGCAATAGTTACCGCGAACTCGGTCTAAAAGACAAATTTGACAGTTTGACGGTGGACCAAGCCTTAGACTTATTAGCTAATGATGGTATGCTGATTAAACGCCCATTGCTTATTCAAGATGGGAAAATCTTGCAGATTGGCTATCGGACAAAATATGAAAATCTCGGCTTATAAGGCCGGGATTTTCGTGTTTTTTACGCACTATATAGGTGGAGGTAATTTATGGATACAATCAAAACTTATATAGAAATGCTTAAAGAATACAAGTGGCAGATTGCTCTGCCAGCAGCTGCAGGTTTGCTTCTGACAACATTCTTAATTTTCAGCCAACCTGCCAAATCTGACCAGACAGGACTGACAGACTTTCCACAGACCGAGCAAGTTTCTAGCAGTTCGGAGCTGGTCGAAGAAACCAATACAGAAGAAAGTGAGGAGGCCAGCCAGCTGGTCGTTGATGTCAAAGGAGCGGTAGCAAAGCCAGGGCTCTACACTTTAGCAGCTGGTGCGCGTGTTAATGATGCAGTTAAGGCAGCTGGTGGCTTGACCAGTCAGGCAGATCCCAAGTCTATCAATCTGGCTCAGAAGCTCAGCGACGAAGCGGTGGTCTATGTAGCTAGTAAGGACGAAAATATCTCGGTGGTTGCCAGCACGACTGCCAGCTCTGCTATGTCCCAAGAAGGAAAGAACACCAGTCTAGTCAATCTAAATACGGCTACCGAGGCTGATTTGCAGACCATTTCGGGCATCGGTGCCAAGCGGGCGGCGGACATTATCGCCTATCGTGAGGCCAATGGTGGCTTCAAGTCGGTGGACGACCTCAACAATGTATCGGGCATCGGCGACAAGACCATGGAAAGCATCCGACTTTATGTCACGGTTGAGTAAGCCCCCCTGCCAGCCCATTCACCTGGCAGTCTTGGCGGTGGCGGCCTACTTTGCAGTCCATTCTTTTTCCCTCTTGACAATGGGCCTGCTGAGTTTGTTGCTAGCTGTCTTTGGGTTTCGGCAAGGTAAGACAGTTTTCCTCAAAACGCTGCCGCTACTAGCCCTGTGCGGTCTGTTTTTCGGATGCCAGAAGGTCCAATGGGAGCGGGCGGCCCAGTCAGCCCCAGAGCAAGTGACCACTGTGCAGGTCATTCCCGATACCATTGACATTAACGGAGACAGCCTGTCCTTTCGAGGTCGGGCTGACGGACAAAACTATCAGGTTTTCTACAAATTAGCCAGTCAGGAGGAGCAGGCTTATTTTCAAAAGCTGACAGGTCTGGTCCAGCTAGAAGTAGAAGCAGAAGTCAGCCTGCCAGCTGGTCAGCGGAATTTCAACGGCTTTGACTATCAGGCCTATCTGAAAACACAGGGCATCTATCGGTCTGTCAAGCTAACGGCGATTAAGAAGATTGTCCCTGTCCAGTCTTGGAATGTTTTTGACTGGTTGTCAAGCTGGCGGAGGCAGGCCTTGGTCTATATCAAAACCAATTTTCCAGCACCCATGAGCCACTACATGACAGGGCTCTTGTTTGGGGACTTGGACAGCGAGTTTGACCAGATGAGCGACCTCTATTCCAGTCTGGGTATCATTCATCTTTTCGCCTTGTCTGGTATGCAGGTGGGCTTTTTCATCGACAAGTTTCGTTGGATTTTGCTGCGTTTGGGCTTGACCAAGGAAACAGTGGATAAGTTGCAGATTCCCTTTTCCCTTGTCTATGCTGGTTTGACAGGCTTTTCGGTGTCAGTGGTGCGGTCGCTGGTCCAAAAAATTCTGGGCAATATGGGCTTGCGGAAGCTGGATAATTTTGCGGTGACGGTCTTTGTCTGTCTGCTGATGCTGCCCCGATTTCCACTGACGGCTGGAGGAGTGCTGACCTTTACCTATGCATTCTTGCTGACTGTCTTTGATTTTGAGGATGTGGGTCAGTTCAAAAAGGCTGCGGTGGAGAGTCTCAGTATTTCGCTGGGGATTTTGCCGGTACTCATGACCTATTTCTATGCCTTTCAGCCCTTGTCTATCCTCTTGACCTTTGTCTTTTCCTTTATCTTTGATGTCCTGCTCTTGCCAGGTTTGTCAGTTATTTTTCTCCTGTCACCTCTGGTCAAGGTGACTTGGGTCAACGGATTTTTTGTCTTTATGGAGAACATCATTGTCTGGGTGGCGGATTTGGGATTTCGACCTTGGATACTGGGCAAGCCGTCTGGGCTGGTCCTCTTGCTCTTGCTGGTCAGCCTCTTCTTGCTCTACGATTTCCACAGGAAGAAAAAATGGCTCCTAGGACTGAGCCTGGTCCTTGCTCTGCTATTTTTCACGACCAAACACCCGCTGGAAAACGAGGTGACGGTGGTGGACATCGGGCAGGGGGATAGCATCTTTTTGCGGGATATGCGGGGGCGGACGGTCCTGATTGATGTGGGCGGTCGGGTTGATTTTGCGGCCAAGGAAGCGTGGCAGGAGCGGTCTTCGCAGGCAAATGCAGAGCGGACCTTGATTCCCTATCTGCATGGTCGGGGCGTGGACAGGATTGATAGTTTGGTCCTGACCCATACCGATGCGGACCATGTGGGCGATGTGTTGGAAGTGGCGAAACGGGTCCAGATTGGTCGGATTTACGTGTCACCAGGAAGCCTGACGGTGCCTGACTTTGTAGCCACCTTGAAAGAAATCAATGTCCCTGTTCATATGGTGGCGGTGGGCGACCGCTTGCCGATTTTTGACTCCTATCTGGAAGTCCTTTATCCAGATGGGACAGGCGACGGTGGCAATAATGACTCGGTTGTCCTTTACGGTCGCTTGTTGGAAACCAATTTCCTCTTTACAGGGGACTTGGAGCAAGGGGAGCTGGACTTGATAGAAACCTATCCCAACCTGCCTGTCGATGTCCTCAAGGCTGGTCACCATGGCTCCAAAGGATCCTCCTATCCTGAGTTTCTAGACCATATCGGAGCCAAGATTGCCCTGGTATCAGCAGGAGAAAACAACCGCTACAAGCATCCTCACCAAGAAACCTTGGACCGCTTTGACAGTCGAAATATCCAAGTCTATCGCACCGACCAGCAAGGAGCTATCCGCTTCCGAGGCTGGAAGGAATGGACGATTGAGACGGTGAAGTAAGGGTAGAAATTTTCTTTTCAATTTAGAGTGTTTTATTCAGTTTCCTGACGGTTATCGTTGGGAGCTTTTTTACTTGTTAGCGTTTTCTTTGCATTTCATTCTTTTTACTTATATAATTGTAGTAGAGTGTTTATTTAGCTCAAAAGGAGACTATATTTTAATGAATTTACATTTTTTACAAAAGAAGCACCATTTTGGTATACGTAAGTTTTCCATCGGTGTCGTGTCAGTTGCTCTGGCCATTAGCTTTAGCGTCCTTGGAGGGCAGGTTGCGGCTGCGCAAGAGGTAAGTCAAGTGCCTGCTAGTAGTCAACAAACTAGTCAGCCAGTAACAGATGAGCCAAGTCAAGAGCTAGCAACCAATGAGGTAGCTGTTCAAACTCCAGAAACTGTTGGTTCCTCACTAAACGAAGCCACACAGGAGAACCCAGCTCAAGAAAGCCAGCTTGTAGAAGCAGAACCAGCTATTCAGAAGGAAGTGGTCTCTCAAGACCTTTCAGCACCCCAAGCAGCACTTCCAGCAGAAGCAGGGCAAGAGCAGCCAGCAGTGGAGCCGGTAAATGAGAATACTCTCCCAGCCGAGAATTCTCATCAAATTATTGAGCCAGTAGAACTAGAGACTATTCAAACGGCACAAGAACCAGCAGGGTCAACGGACGAGGCTACTCAAGCAGTTCAACCAACTGAAACAGCCGCAGTAGAAGCAGCTTCGACTGACCAAGCAGTAGAAGAAGTCGTTCAACCTGTGCTACGTTCAGCACGAAGAGTACGCAGTGTGGCAGCTCAGGAGTTGGCTAAATTACCGCTAGATGCCAATGGAAAGCTGGTAACTTCTTTGACCAATCAATCGGCTGTCAAACTACAAACAGTATTTGCAGATGGAACCAGTCAAATTGAAGAAGCTAATGCAGCTAATTTCCCAAGAATAAAGAATAGTCAAAATGTCTCAGAACTGGTTGGCGCAGTATCACCTGAATTGAAGGCAGTTGACTATGAGAGCTTGTATGAGCGTTTGAATCACTCAGAGAGACCACTAGAGAAAATACTGTTGGAGCAAGCTCTAAAAAAGGAAAATGGTGGTAAGGCTCTAACAAATGAAGAAATGACCCAGCGTAAGCGACAGGTTTATATGAACCAGTTAGATATGCGGGATAGCTTTAATGCTGTTCAGACAAATTTGGATAGTATTTTGGCAGGTGTTTTTGAAAAAACGACTACAGTAGATGCTGATACAATCAAAGCAAACAAAGAAAAGATTTTGCTTGGTTTGACCTATCTTGACCGTCAGTATGGGTTTCAATTTGGTAATTTTTCAGCCAAAGACCTCATTTTGTACCATCCAGAAGTGTTTGGAAATAACAGTGAACCCTTGACCAATTTATTGGCGATAGGCGATTTGGCTTATGCTGATTTGGAGTTGAGAAACAACTTGGTGACCTACCAACGAAAACTAAGCTCGATTACCAATCATGCTGATGCGATTCAGTTTATTGAAAGTCAAGTGCCACGATGGACGGGACAAGAAGATGTATCAGCTTGGTTTAAAGATACTTCTAAGGCTTATATTGCAGAAGCTAGTAGTCCGCATGGGCAAACAGAACTCTACACCACCCTGCGAGATAGCCAGCGGTGGCAGAATCACATTTTGCCTCTTCTGAACCTGAGTGATGATTCACTTTATGCCATTAGTACGACAAATACCATCACTTATGGTGCGGTAGATACCTATCTAGCTGAGAAAAACGATAGTCAACGTGCTGCTCTAAAAACACAAATAGCAGACTACGCAGCTCACCAACAAGCTTTCTTGGATTTTTGGTATCGTATTAGTGAGCAGAGTGAACGATTAAAAATTCATGAGCCGATTATTGTGACCGACTCACTGCAAGCCTATTCAACTGGAAAGGCTTCTGCAGAACAATTGTGGTCGCCTAAATCAGGTCCGAAAGCCTTGACAGGAGTGCAGGAATTTATCGGTCCCATGAATCTTTATATCAATTTTGTTCGTGCAGGTGGTCAAGCCAATGGGACCAACAGTATGAACAATTTCCTCTATAAGTCATTAACCAATGATGGCCATGCTGTCTACACTCATGAGTTGACACACATGTTGGATAAGACCGTTTGGTTAAATGGGCATGGTCGTCGACCAGATCAGTTGCAGGAAGTATTTGCGAGAGGGTTATTTGAATCGATGAATATGTCTGCATCACCGACTTCAGATCCGATTTTTAACCTCAATACTGCCTATACTATTTCGGGCGATAGAACTCAAAATAGCCATCCAAGTCGTTTCCAAACCTCTGCAGACTTGAAAACCTATATGCAGGGAATCTTGGATGTGATCTATACCTTAGACTACGCTGAGGCTCAGTCTATTTTGAAACATACTGCTGCTGATAGGGCTGTTTTGCTCAATAAGATTAGTCTTATTCCAAATCCAGCCAATAATGGTGGCGGCAAAACGACTGAACTTGTAAACTCCATTGATCCGACTTCAGCTGCTAACTTACAGACGATTGCTGATTTTGTAGATCAAGGCTTGATTTCGGGACGCTACAAATTTAATGGTATGGAAACCAGAGGAACAGCCCGTACGAACTCCTACTATACTATTCCGCTCTTTGAACCGATTTATGCTGCCCTTCAAAATGATACGGGTAGCGGAGGTGATATTAGCTTTAAGCGAAATGCCTATGAAATTTTAGGTGAATACGGCTATGAAAAAGGTATGGTGGCCTATGTATCGGATCAACATGCCAATGACAAGGAAGCTCTTACTGCCATTATGCCTGAATTCGATGGGAATTTAGCAACCTTTAAGAAGGCTATGTTTAATCGCCGCATTGCCAAGGTGTCTGAACTAAAACCGACTAGTGTAGCCAGTGATTTTGCTGCGATTCAAAGTAAAATGGATGAAGCGATTGCCAAAGACTTAGAACAACTGAAAAGTAATGCTGCTAATAAGGTTCCCTTGTCCACCAGGGTTTCGGCTGTTCAAGACTTGAAAAAGAGCATCTTCCAGGCTTATTTGAAAGATACTAATGAATTCCGTACTAGCATTTATCAGGAACAAGTAGCGCGTGATCTGTATGTAACCAAGGGAGATGAGAAATCCCAAGATGGTCGCGGAACTCTTGATAGTCCTTACCAGAGTCTATCCTATGCTCTTGCCCAAGCAAAAAACGGGGATAGAATCAAGCTTGTTGATAATATCATGCATCGTCAGGACAAGCCTTTCCGTCTTGATAAGTCTGTCACCATTGATGGTCAAGGCCATCGTTTAAGCTTCCGTGGACCTGATGTGGAACTGGGGGCTGATGTAACCTTTGCTCATGTAACATTAAATATGTTAGCAGATGGTAGTAAACAACCCAATATTTATGCCAATGGCTATCACTTGACCTTGGATCAGGTATCTACAACAATGAGTCAGGCGCAAAGTGACTTACGTCCCACTCTAGTTGCCGGTTCGCGTTCAGGTCAACCAGCAGGCAGTCATGGGAAAATTACCATTCTTAATGGAAATTCAGACACACGGTTTAATACCATTTATGCTGGAAATGCTGATTCAGTAAGTAACATTCCAGTAACCATTTCTATCCTGTCGGATTTTGTTAGCGTAGACCAAGGCATCAAATTGTCAGGAGTCAATGGAGAAGATGTGACGGAGCCAGTTTTGGTCACATCAAAATCTAGCAGTCTGAAGTCAATTGACGGTAACGGAAGTTGGGATAATACAGTTGTGATTGATACTGCACGCATCTACGGACTAAACCTACAGAACATCCAAACGCTTGAATTGGTCAATAAGGCGGATGTTAGTTTAGCTAATCAGGTATCTGAAATCTCGACTGGTCTAGAACTAGAATCAGGGACACAGTTGACTATTGCCAATGATCCAGTTAGACTGGGTAGTCTATCTGGGCAAGGAACCGTCATCATTCCAGCAGCATCTAGTCTCAACGTAACAGGAGATATTGATGGGGAAGTTGGAGTGCTTGTTAGAGGCTTTGAACAGGACTTAGCTCGGAATGTAAATAAGGAATACGTAATGGTTGAGGGCATGCTATCTCCTGCTGCACGTATTACTTTGGAGAATGGGTTCAATCGTTTTAATTTGATTAAGGATGGACTAGTTTACCGTTTGGTAGAGCCGACTCAGGCACCACAAGTTCATACAGTAACCCTGCACTTTACTCAGTCAGGTCTCTTGTTAAAAGAGAAACAGGTACAGGTTGATGATGGGCAGTCTATCACAGGTGTTGAGAATGATGTACCTAGCGCACCAGAGGGTAGCTACCAGTTGGATCCAAACTTTGACAGGACGGTGCTGGCTACTATTACTAGCAGTAAAACGATTGAGATTCCAGTAGTTTTGATTCTGCCAAAAGCAAGTCGTTTCCAGCCACAAATTACAAGCAATGCCCAAGTCCTACCAACTAGCACTAGTGAGGCAACCAAGGCTGAAGTCTTGAAGCAAATCAGTCTACCAAGTGATGTCGGTCGAGTTGACTTGGAAGTGTTAGGTACTCTTCCACAGACCAGTGGCGACCACACTATCACAGTTCGAGTTGTTTATGATGACCTTAGTCAGGAAGATGTTGGTGTTCCTCTTCATATTCTCTTTACAGAACATGGCAAGGGTGTCAAACATAGCTTGTCAGAGGGTGTTCTCCCTAAAGCTGATCGCTATCAAGCACAGGTTACAGGCTCTGCCCAAGTCCTACCAACTAGCACTAGTGAGGCAACCAAGGCTGAAGTCTTGAAGCAAATCAGTCTACCAAGTGATGTCGGTCGAGTTGACTTGGAAGTGTTAGGTACTCTTCCACAGACCAGTGGCGACCACACTATCACAGTTCGAGTGGTCTATGATGACCTTAGTCAAGAAGAAGTAGTCGTTCCTCTTCATATTCTCTTTACAGAACATGGCAAGGGTGTCAAACATAGCCTACCAGTCGGTGTTCTTCCTAAAACTGATCGCTATCAAGCACAGGTTACAGGCTCTGCCCAAGTCCTACCAACTAGCACCAGTGAAGCAACCAAGGCTGAAATCTTGAAGCAAATCAGTCTACCAAGTGATGTCGTTCAAGTTGACTTGGAAGTGTTAGGTACTCTTCCACAGACCAGTGGGGACCACACTGTCACAGTTCGAGTGGTCTATGATGACCTTAGTCAAGAAGAAGTAGTCGTTCCTCTTCATATTCTCTTTACAGAACATGGCAAGGGTGTCAAACATAGCCTACCAGTCGGTGTTCTTCCTAAAACTGATCGCTATCAAGCACAAGTTACAGGCTCTGCCCAAGTCCTACCAACTAGCACTAGTGAGGCGACCAAGACTGAAATCTTGAAGCAAATCAGTCTACCAAGTGATGTTGGTCAGGTTAATTTGGAAGTGTCAGGCACTCTTCCACAGACCAGTGGCGACCACACTGTCACAGTTCGAGTGGTCTATGATGACCTTAGTCAAGAAGAAGTAACCGTTCCCCTTCATGTCCTCTTTACAGAACATGGTAAGGGCGTCAAACATGGCTTGTCAGAGGGTGTTCTCCCTGCTATCGTTACTGCCAAGGGAAGTGGCGTTCACCACAGCTTGCCAGCAGGCGTTCTCCCCGCAATCGTTACTGCTAAGGGAAGTGGCGTTCAGCACAGCTTGCCAGCGGGCGTTCTCCCTGCTATTGTTACCGCCAAAGGAAGTGGCGTTCACCACAGCTTGCCAGCAGGCGTTCTCCCCGCTATCGTTAGTGCCAAGGGAAGTAGCGTTCAGCACAGCTTGCCAGCGGGTGTTCTCCCTGCTATCGTTACCGCCAAGGGAAGTGGCGTTCACCACAGCTTGCCAGCAGGTGTTCTCCCCGCAATCGTTACCGCCAAGGGAAGTAGCGTTCAGCACAGCTTGCCAGTTGGTGTTTTACCACCATTAGTGACGACCAAGGGAGCTGGACTGACTGTAGAATTACCAGAAATTTCCCTGTCACAACTTGAACCAGCTCAAATCCGACCTAGACCGAAATTGGCGCAGCAAGAGGTAGTGTCTCCAAAACAGAAGGAAGAACAGGTTAGAAGCCTGACAAGTGCAACTTCATCAATGTCCAGCTCTTCTCGCCTCCCTGAAACAGGTCAAAGTCATAATAATCTAAGTATTTTTGGCTTCTTGTTAGCTTCATTAGGTCTAGGCTTCTGGCTAGGTCGCAAGAAAGCAGAGTAAGTCGGAAGCTAATTTCCCCCCCAGTATTACTATAAAAAACGGACAAACACACTTGTTTTCTGTAGAAAGTCAAGCGGGTTTGTTCGTTTCTTTTTGTCTTACGGTAGACCTGGATTTGCTAAGAAAATAGAGATTATCCCCATAAAAAGTGAGCAAAAAAGTCAAATATATGATATAATGATATAAATAAAATCGTGTAAAAATGAAGAGGTATTTTACTGTGACCTCTTCTATAAAATCCTTATATTTTTAGAAATCGGGTCGAACTTTCTTGATTTGAGTGACGAAGTGTGGAGTTTTTGAAACACTTTCAGACAGCTGGCTGAAGCTGAGGAAATAAAATGCCAGTTGTGTAAGCTGTTTGTGTCAATTATGTAGTCATTTCTTCCAGACTGATAGAGGAGAGTTTGATTGTTTAGGGAATTACCTAAAAAGGAGTAGTATATGGGCATGGATATTGTACAAATGGGGTATCTAATCAATATCGTGGAGTGTAGATGTAATTTATCTCTTGCAGCCAAGAAAATTCATATTAGCCAATCTGCTTTAAGTCAATTTATTACACATTTTGAAGCGAGTGAGGGAATTCAATTATTTAATCGAAAAAATGGTCGCTTAGATGGTCTGACGGAAGCAGGTCGCATGGTTTACCGCTTTTCCACAGAAATCATTGCTAGGTATGAAGAAATGCAGGATTTAATTCAGAAAGAAGCGGCCAAACAGCAAGGGACTATTCGACTAGGGGTACCGTCCGTGATTTTGAGAGCCTATTTTTCCCAGCTTCTGCCAACCTTTTACATCAACTACCCTAACATCAATATAGAGATTTTTGAGGGTGGTGGCTTGGATTTATGGAAAAAATTTATGGACAATGACTTGAATATTGCCCTTCTTATTGAGCCAACCAATCTCGATGATAAAAAATACGAACAGCACCTCATCCACAAGGACGAGTACATTGCCCTTATGGATAAAGACCATCCCCTAGCAGGTAAGGAATGGATTGAATGGACGGATTTGCAATCATATCCCATGACTACCTTCAATCAAAACTTTACCAGCTATAGCAATATTACTCAGAAATTAAAAGATGAAAATGTAACTATCCAACGGCTTCATTTGTCATCTTCTTGGGATTATTTGGTTGCTGCAACGGCTGGAAATGACATCATCAGCATCTTACCGAGTAGCATTGAGGAATTGATTGATGAAAGTCAGTTTACTGTGGTGCGCTTTCGCGATGCTTTGCCCTTTAATATCTGGCTATGTCGGCCTTATCGTAAACGGGTGGGAGAGGCAGAAAATTTTATTTACGAAGAAATACGGAAGTTCTATAGTCCACCAGTTGAATAAGAATAGGTGATTTAGGGAAGGATTTTATAGTATAATGGTCATCAGATAGGGGAGGGAAGATGTTACAGGAATTTGAATTTGGGGAAATGAGGATTACTTGGTTACGGGGAGCTGACAAATATACCGATGCAGGTACCCTGTTTGGGCCTGTTCCCAAGGCGGTTTGGTCCAGATACTATCCAGCGACCGAAGATGGTTTGCTGGCGGATTTGACGGACCCGATTTTGATTGAATACAAAGAGAAGAAATTCCTGATTGATAGCAGCTTGGGAACTGAAAAATTAGATGCCAAGCTTAGACGAAATCTGGGGGTTTTATCTGAAAATAAGGTTGTTGAGAGCTTGGCTAGCTTGGGCTATAGCTGTGAAGAAATTGATGGTGTGTTAATGACCCATATGCACAATGACCATGCGGGAGGATTGACCAGATTGAAAGATGGGCAGCTGGTGTCAACCTTCCCAAATGCAACCATCTATATCAATGAGATTGAGTGGGATGAGGTTCGTTATCCAAATCCTCGTACTCGTGGAACCTATCTCAAGGAAAATTGGGAAGCCATTCAAACGCAAGTCAAAACCTTTGCTTCCTCCATTGAAATCCTTCCAGGTATTGAAATGCACAGGACAGGTGGACACAGCAAGGGGCATTGCCTCGTATTGCTCAAACAAGGGCAGGAAACCATCATCCACCTGGCAGATTTACTACTGACCCATGCCCATCGCAATCCGCTTTGGGTTGCGGCTGTAGATGATTATCCCATGGATAGTATTGCTGCTAAGACCAAGTGGATAAATGAAGCCTATGAAAAGGGTTATATCTTCCTCTTTTACCATGACCCCTTTTATGCCTTGCTTCAGTTGGCACCAGATGGTCAAGAAGTGATGGCTTACATGGAAAGAGTACGTCCTCCACTTGTTCCCTTTACAAGCCAGCAAGATAGGAAGTTGACGATTCCATCCACTGCTAAAAAATTCAGTTAGTCTGCACCCAGTGACCTGCTGGGTGTCTTTTTATGGTAAAATGGAGAAAGAAGTAGAGGATGATATGACAATTATTGGACAGATTGAGAAGTTAAAAAAAGAAAAATTAGGTTCCTTGACCCTTTTATGCGGTGAGGATATTGGTCAATATCAGATTGCCAAGGATTTACTGTTAAGACGGGTCGAATTTGATCCAGCAGATTTAGGTTTTGCCTATTTTGATATGTCCGAGGCTGATTACAGTCAGGTTGATCTGGATTTGGTATCTCTGCCCTTTTTTTCAGATGAAAAAGTGGTCATACTGGATTATTTTGCAGACTTGACGACGGATAAGAAGCGGCATTTGACGGATGATGAACTCAAGCAGTTTGAGGCTTATTTGGAAAATCCTGTCGAAACAACCCGTTTGATCATCCTAGCCCCAGGTAAGTTGGACAGCAAGCGTCGCCTGGTCAAAATCCTCAAACGAGATAGTCTTGTTTTAGAAGCCAGTCCGTTGAAAGAAATGGATTTAAAGAACTATTTTCAAAAAGAGGCCAATCAACTAGGCTTGCAGATGGCGGCAGATGTTTTTCAATACTTATTGGTCAAATCTAATTTTGATTTTGCAGAAATTAGTAAGAACCTAGCCTTTTTACAGTCTTATAAGGGACAAAATCTGATTAGGATGGCAGATATTGATGCCGCTATTCCCAAGACGCTGCAGGACAATATTTTTGACTTGACCCAAATGGTTCTCCAATCGAACATCGATGAGGCCCGTCAACTTGTTCGTGACTTACGCTTACAGGGGGAGGATGAAATCAAGTTGATCGCCATTATGCTGACCCAATTCCGCACCTATTTGCAGGTTCAACTACTGAAAGAGCAGGGTAAGAGTGAGCAGCAGATAGTGGTAGAGCTGTCTGACGTAACAGGTCGAAAGGTTAATCCCTACCAAGTGAAGTTTGCCCTTCGAGATTCCCGTTACCTATCCATTGGATTTCTGAAAAAGGTAGTGGCCTTGTTGATTGAAACAGACTATCAAATTAAAACGGGTGTTTTTGAGAAGGACTATCTATTTGATCTAGCCTTACTAAAAATTTCTGGTAACTAGTCAGACAAATAAGTTGAAAAGGCTCTCATAATGGAGTACAATAAAGTTATCATATAGACAGAGGAGTACAAAAATGGCAATTATTTTACCAGACCTTCCATACGCTTACGATGCCTTGGAACCACATATTGATGCAGAAACAATGACCTTGCACCATGACAAGCACCATGCGACTTATGTTGCAAATGCAAATGCTGCCCTTGAAAAACACCCTGAAATCGGTGAAGACTTGGTGGCACTCTTGTCAGATGTAGAGCAAATTCCTGCGGACATCCGTCAAGCCCTTATCAACAACGGCGGCGGTCACCTCAACCACGCACTTTTCTGGGAATTGCTTTCACCAGAAAAAACAGAAATTTCAGCAGAATTGGCAGCAGATATTGATGCGACTTTTGGCTCATTTGCAGCCTTCCAAGAAGCATTCACTACAGCAGCAACAACTCGTTTCGGTTCAGGCTGGGCTTTCTTGGTTGTCAATAAAGAAGGCAAGTTGGAAGTTATCTCTACTGCTAACCAAGACACACCAATCATGCAAGGGTTGAAACCAATCCTGGCACTTGATGTTTGGGAGCATGCTTATTACCTCAACTACCGTAACGTCCGTCCAAACTACATCAAAGCCTTCTTTGAAGTGATTAACTGGAATAAGGTAGATGAGCTTTATAAAGAGGCTCTCAGCAACTAATCTACTAGCTTACTGCGACGTTTTTTCGAGGAAACCATCTTTTTCCGAGAAAAAACTAGTCAGTCCTCTAGGAAAGCTAATCGGGCTTTCCGTGCTACAAGGAGCGAGGCCCTTGTAGCTGAGGAGTGGGAACAAAGTTGATGAGCTTTATAAAGCTGCTAAATAAGATTGTAAAACAGGCGAATGTTCGCTTGTTTTTTTCAATATTTTGAGTATTTTTCTTTACAAGAAAAGAGGATTTTAGTATAATCTATTTTGTGTGTAATGGACGCACAAAAATACAGTTTATCCGCTGGGTTTAAAAGCACCTATGATTGACAAAGATAGGAGAATAAAATGAATCCATTGATCCAAAGTTTGACAGAAGGTCAACTTCGTACTGACATCCCTTCATTCCGTCCTGGTGACACTGTACGTGTTCACGCTAAGGTTGTCGAAGGTAACCGCGAACGTATCCAGATTTTCGAGGGTGTTGTTATCTCTCGTAAAGGCCAAGGCATCTCAGAAATGTACACTGTACGTAAAATCTCTGGTGGTGTAGGTGTTGAGCGTACATTCCCAATCCACACTCCACGTGTTGATAAGATTGAAGTAGTACGTTACGGTAAAGTTCGTCGTGCTAAATTGTACTACCTACGTGCATTGCAAGGTAAAGCAGCGCGTATCAAAGAAATCCGTCGCTAAGATGGGAGGAAGCAGCGAAAGTTGCTTCTTTTTTGTTTGTAAGAGCTAGCTTCCTATCTGACCTATCTATATGTATAAAGGGCGATCAAGAATAGATGTTTACTATATCTCCCTACATAAAATATGTTATACTGTTACTATATATCGTCATTTAGTTTATCTTTTATTACGTCGTTAACTCACCTTGCCTGATTGAAACAGTCTGGGGGACTGTTTCAAGTCAATGCCTAGAAATTAGAAAGCATTGAGTTATGCCTGCGGCTCTTTTGCGGCGAACTTGGTTCGCACTATCTCCAGCCTTCAAAGGTTCCCCGAACCTTTGAAGCGAGTACTAAAAGTAAACTAAAAGACTATACATAGAGGAGGTCGAGTATGAGTAAGCAAGTTATTCCAGCTGTTTTGTCTGATTTACGCCAGGATATTGTGCAGGTGCCTGACATCATAAAGGAATGTAGTGGTATTCGTATTTATGGTCGCCGTATCCGCTCGGTTTTATTTACAACGGATGTGGCGATTATTGCTAATCATAATGCAGATGCGGTTTTAGCGGTTTATCCTTTTACTCCTAGTCCGGCCATTCTCAAAAGCGTTATGATGGTTGCCTCTGTTCCTGTTTTAGCTGGTGTTGGAGGTGGTCTAACGTCAGGAATGCGGTCGGCCAATATGAGTTTGCTTTCTGAGTCAGAAGGGGCTTATGCTGTTGTGGTCAATGGTCCTACGGATGTTAAAACCATTGAGGAAATTAACAAGATGGCGGATATTCCCATTATCTACACCGTCGTTTCAGAGAAGGCAGACTTGTTATCACGAATTGAGGCTGGCGTAGATATTTTAAACGTTTCCTGTGGATTAGAAACTCCTAACGTGGTGAAAAAAATCCGTCAAGTTCTCCCAGACTTCCCCATCATTGCGACAGGTGGTCCAACTGAAGAATCCATTCGTCGCGTGATTGAAGCAGGAGCTAACGCTATTTCCTACACAGCTCCCAGCAATGCCGAACTATTTAAAAAGAAAATGGAAAAATATCGAACATCCAGTAAGGACTAACAGACCTTGCAATCTTCTATTTTATGATGTAAAATAGAAGAGTAGCTTCCCTTAGTTAAATGGATATAACAAATTCCTCCTAAGAATTAGTTGCAGGTTCGATTCCTGCAGGGGAGATACGGATGAGATAATAGGAATATTTTGGAGTATATTATGGAATTACAGCCTAGTAATTTTAATGCAAGTGGAACGAAATTAGAAAAAATATTAAAAGCTCTTTTGATTAGCCAGATTGTGCTTATTATTTCAACGTTTTTTAATGTAATGTATGATGCTACTTTTCAAATTGGAAATTTGAACATCTACGGAAAAGTGAACATAGCTCCATTATTTTTGGTTTGCTCAGTTATAGAAATTGTTGGTTTGATTAATCGAAATGAAAAGATTTTTATTCCTTTCCGAGTCATTGATACTTTTCTGATTTTAAATATTCTCTCCACTATATCGATAGCTGTTATTGAATCTGAACAAAGTGCTGCCTTTGCAAATAACGTTGGAAATTTTGCATCTTCAGTAATGTCATTTTTTACATTTGGTCTGTTTGAGATGCCGACAAATTTAGCACAATCAAGCAAACTTCTATTTGGATATCATTTCATTCGGTTGGTACTTTTAATATTATCTATCATTTTTGTACTTTATTTGTACAATCGTTTTATTAAAAAAGAAGAGTTAGTACACACAACCCACTTTGATTTTCATAAACTAGTGGAACTATATTCTAAAAATAAACTTTTAGTAATTGCTAATGTGTTGTTGGTAATTTCGCAACTATTGCCATTCAATATTATGAATAAATTCTTGCTTGCGACACCAGCTTTTGCTGATCATCCTATCGTTTCATCGGTAATATGTCTAGTTGCATTTTTATTACTATTAAATTTATTTCAAAATAATACAAACAATGTAAAACGCTATGCGATTATTGAAATAGCTTCCGTAATAATTTGGAATCCATTTTATGTTTATAAATATGGAACTCCTGGATTTGGTTACCTAATTTATATTGTTGGATTGGGATTGTTAGCTTATTCTGTTTTCGGAAACAAGTTGAAAACGGAAAGTAAGTAAAATTCTTAGTTTTTTATGTTAATACAAAAACGCTCTAGATTTCTAGGGCGTTTTAAAGTTATATTTTAGAAGATAATGATGAAATTGAAGGTCATCTAGAAATAGCTAATTGATTTCAAAGGTTTGTTTTGTCTAAAATATGACTAGGAGGTAAAATGAGGCAAACTATGATTCCCTTACTTCACCTCACTTGCATCCCATAAATAGTTTGTTTTCTGTTTATTAGATAAGCTATGGCAAGTACAGGAATGGCATAGGGTAGGATATTGGCGCCGAATACTTCATAACTAATGAAGATCGGAGCCAGCAAGGTATTGGTGGCTGTTCCAAAGACGGCACAATAGCCAAGGGCTGCAACAAGTTCAGTTGGTAGACCTAGTAATCCTGCTAAAACAGCCCCAGAACTTGCACCAATGGCAAAGAGTGGCGTGACTTCTCCCCCTTGAAAACCTGCGGCCAAACAAAGACAGGTCAGTAGGAGTTTCAGTAGCCAATCGTAAGCAAATACCTGTTCCCCAGCTAAACTGACATCAATTAAATTGGTTCCCAAACCAGCATATCGCCCCTGATGGAAGAAGAAAAGTAGAACGCTTAGTCCAACTCCCATGATAGCAATTTTTATATAAGGATTTGGAAGCCATCGAGTTGAGATGTTTTTTGCTTGTGCCAAAAACCAGGCAAATAGATTACCGACAAATCCGAAGCAGATGGCAATCAAGATCCATTTGAAACTATCTGTAAACTGGGATGAGGTAGTCGCGATGGCGTGCGAAAATTTCTCTAATCCCAATAAATGAGAAGTAGTAGAAGCTGTGAAAGAGGCAACTAGACAATAGGGAAGACTAGTCCAAGCATATTGACCAACAATCAAGACTTCGATGGCAAAGAAACTAGCAGCCAATGGTGTTTGAAAGAGTCCCGCAAAACCTGCAGCCATACCAATCTTCGTGATCATGTCTTTAGGCAAGTGTGTGAAACCTTGTTTTTGTAACCAATGCGAGAGACTGGCTCCAAGTTGGACAGCTACCCCCTCGCGGCCAACGGAAGCGCCAAAAAGATGACTGAGCCAAGTTGTAAAAATGATGAGCGGAATGAGCACTGGAGAAATGTGCACATTCTCCCCTTGTCCAGCTTTGAAGACTAAGCCCATACCTGCTTGGACTTCCCTCCCCCATTTTTGATAAACGAAAACAATCACCAACCCTGCAAGTGGTAGAAAGGGAATTAGATAAGTAAAGAATTCAGACCGTAAGTCACCAATCCCTAGTAGAATTTTCCCAAAGAATGTGGTGATAATCCCTGCACCGACTCCAATTAAGCAAGCAAAGAAAAGGAGTTGGCTGGCTTGTTTCATCTTATTGCTCATGATTCTCTAACTTGGAAGATTGATAGGCTCTCGATTGGGCCATCATATCACTAAAGGTCGCTTGAATAGCAGAGCGGTAATCATCCTTTTGGACTAATTTTCCAACTCTTTCAAGGATAGCTTTTTCTCGGCTGGTATCCAAAACAGGCTTACCTGTTGCTCGTTTGTAGGCTGTGACTTGGTCTACCAACTCCATACGTTGTTCCAACAAGTCAACCAATTGGCTATCAATCGTATTTATTTGTTCGCGAATGTGTTCCAAATTCATTTTCTTCTCCTTTTAAGAAAACCAGTAACGGCTGTTACTGGTTAAGATGCTTATTCATTTACTTTTGCAGCAAGGTCAGTTGCAAATTGCTCAAGGTTAACAATATCCTCGTCTTCAGCAGCCAGGTCGACCTTGACATTTTCAGCACCTTTGACTGCACCACGTGACCCCAACATGACATCAAAGTCATCTACTGCACTACAGAAGTCATCATAGAAGGTATCACCAGAACCGCAAACACCGTAGACCTTACCAGTCAAATCTAAGTCAGCTAGGTCAGCATAGAAATCAACAATTTCATCTGGAAGCTCACCATCTCCACCGTAAGAATAGGTGTAGCTGGCAACGACAATCAAGTCTGCATCCAAGATTTCTTCTGTCTCAATGGTCGTACATTCGTGAACCTGTACTTCCAAACCTAACTCTTCTAGCTTACTGGCGACAATGTCAGCAATTTCTTCTGTGTTACCAGTCATACTAGCGTAAACAATTTTTGCTAGTGCCATAATTTCCTCCAAATTACATAGTAATCTTATTATACCATACTCCCATTATTTTCAAAAGGGGAAGTTTGTGCTAAAATGATGAAAAGGAGTTGCTATGACTATTTATCATACTATTATTGAAAAAATTCGTGAATACGACACCATTATCATTCATCGCCACCAACGACCAGATCCAGATGCCATCGGTAGTCAAGTTGGCTTGCAGAAACTTTTGCAGAAGAATTTTCCTGAAAAAACCATCAAGGTAACCGGTTTTGAGGAACCAAATCTTGCTTGGATGGCAGGAATGGACGTAGTTGCGGACCAAGACTATCAAGGAGCCCTGGTTATCGTGACAGACACTGCCAATACGGCACGTGTGGATGATGACCGTTACACTCAAGGAGATTTCTTGATTAAAATCGATCATCACCCCAATGAAGAGCCTTATGGCGACCTGCTCTGGGTCAATACGGAAGCTAGTTCTTGCAGTGAAATGATTGCAGAATTGGCCCTTCAAAGCCAACTGGAGCTAGACGCAGAAACTGCCCGTTTACTTTATGCAGGAATTGTGGGCGATACAGGCCGCTTTCTCTATCCAGCAACTAGTTCACGTACCTTTGAGATTGTTGCTCGTCTCCGCCAAGAAGATTTTGACTTTGCAAAGATGTCTCGCCAGATGGATACCATTGATTTCAAGATTGCCAAGCTGACAGGCTACGTCTACGACAACTTGGAAGTGGATGAATACGGTGCGGCGCGTGTCGTTTTGACACAGGACATTCTCAAAAAATACGAGGTGACCGATGCGGACACTTCCTTTATCGTTGGGGCTCCAGGACGGATTGGAATCATTCAATCTTGGGGGATTTTTGTGGAACAAACTGACGGAAACTATCGCGTACGACTACGCAGTAAGTATCTTCCAATCAACGAGATTGCCAAACGCCACGATGGCGGAGGCCACCCACTAGCAAGTGGTGCTAACTCTTATTCACTCTCCGAAAATGAGAAAATATACCAAGAAATACAAGAGGTAGTGAGGAATGCAAGCAAGTAGTCGCTCTCTTCGGTTAATGGGAACCGTCATTGATACTAAAATCTGGCATCCCCAGGCAGAACCGATTTTGGATCAGGTAGAAGAGCTTCTCTATCTCTACAAGGACCGCTTTTCTGCCAATGACTTGACCTCTGAATTGATGGAGGTCAACCTTAATGCAGGTGTTCAGGCGGTTCCTGTTGCGGAGGACCTGTATGAATTGATCAAATTGGGTAAGGAACACAGTCTGGCTCAGGGATCTTTTTTGAATATTACCATTGGTCCCCTTGTGCAAAGCTGGCGAATTGGATTTAGCGATGCCAAACTTCCAAGCCAAGAAATGATCAGTGAAAAACTCCAGCTCATCAATCCAAGGGACATTGAATTAGATGATGAGGAGCAGACAGTTTATTTGAGACGAGAAGGCATGGCGATTGATCTGGGTGCTCTGGCAAAAGGGTATGTGGCAGATAAGATTGTTGACTTCTTGAAAAGGATTGGTGTGGAGGCTGGACTGATTAACCTGGGAGGCAATGTTCTGACCTTTGGTCAAACTCCCCACAATCCAGATGGTTATTGGCGAATTGGGATTCAGGATCCTCAGAAACCACGTGGTGAAAATGCCCTCGTCCTCAACATAGGAGAAGAATCGGTTGTCACCTCTGGTATTTACGAACGAACCCTTACGATAAACGGAAAGACCTACCACCACATTTTAAGTCCTGAAACAGGCTACCCTATCCAAAGTCAGTTGGCTAGTTTGACCATTGTGTCCAAGCAATCTGTTGATGGTGAGATTTGGACGACCCGCCTCTTTGGTCAAGATATACCTCATATTTATAAGATAGTGGAAGCAACAGATGGTATCGAGGCGGTGCTGATAGGGCTTGATGGTAGGATTCTTGTGACTTCGGGACTTTCTGAGAAAGTTCTGGCTGGACGAGAGCGAATTTCAGATAGTTTGGGCGGTCCTTCCAGAGGGGGATTTGGCGCAAGGGTGACCTCAGACCTGGCTTCTGGCGCTTCTGTACTCTAATGTACTAAAAATATTTGAAAAATAGGTAAAAAGACTTGCCAGAAGAAAAAAGTTTTGGTAAACTTAAATGGTTATAATCTATGGCTCGGAAAGAGACCATGGCAGAAAGGAATTTTTATAATGAAAAAAGATATCCATCCAGAATATCGCACTGTTGTCTTCATGGACACAACTACTGGTTACAAGTTCCTTAGCGGTTCAACTAAGAAAACTAGTGAAACAGTAGAATTCGAAGGTGAAACTTACCCATTGATCCGTGTGGAAATTTCATCAGACTCACACCCATTCTACACTGGACGTCAAAAGTTCACTCAAGCAGATGGACGTGTGGACAAGTTCAACAAAAAATACGGTCTCAAATAATCAGCGTTATAAAACCGTTAGAAACGTTGATTTTAAGCCATTCCTGAGCTATGGGAATGGTTTTCTTTTTGAAATGGTAACGGAAATGGTAACGGCTGGCGTTACATTCCCAAAAATTGGGCAAACTTTTCAGCCGTTTTTTCTTTTGTATTTTCCGTAACGTGAGCGTAAATATTCATAGTTGTTTTTATATCTTCATGCCCTAGTCGTTCCTGGACTTCTTTAATCGTTGCCCCTGCTTCAAATAGTAAAAAATTTTCATAAAGCTAGCAGGAAAATGAGTACAGGACACTTAGTATTCTTACATAGTTTTTGGCTGAATGGTGCATAAAAAATTTATGGTATTTGCTATTCAATCCAGATGATTTTTGTTCCTGCTAGAGCCTTTTCGTTTTTTTTGCTATAATGTTAAAAGCTATATTTAGAACTGTATTCACAGTTCAGCACTTTGCTGGTGAATAGAGTTTCTTAAAAATGAAAGTATGAGGTTTTTGATGAAATACAGAGGAAGTATAGATAGTCGTGTGGACTATTCTCTCATTTTACCAGTCTTTTTTTTATTGGTTGCAGGGATCATAGCCCTTTTTATCGCGGTTAGTCAAGACTATCCCAATAGTGTGTTGCAAATGGTGGGGCAGCAGGTTGCTTGGATTGGTATTGGTATTGTGGCAGCATTCCTGGTGATGTTCTTTTCTACCAAGTTTCTCTGGCAGATAACACCGTTTTTATACGTGCTTGGTCTAGGCTTGATGGTCCTTCCCCTATTCTTCTATAGTCCAGATTTAGTGGCTTCGACAGGTGCGAAAAACTGGGTAACCATTGGAGGAATGACCCTCTTTCAGCCGTCGGAATTTATGAAAATATCCTATATTGTCATGATTGCAAGGGTTATTGTCACCTTCCATAAGCACCATACTGAACGAGGTCTTCGAGAAGATTTTATGTTGATTGGTTATATGACCCTATTTACACTACCTGTCTTGGTTTTATTAGCCTTGCAAAGTGACTTGGGAACTTCCTTGGTATTTATCGCCATCTTCAGTGGCATGGTCCTCTTGTCTGGTGTGTCATGGAAAATCCTCCTGCCGACAGCTTTGACGGTCTTGGTCCTGGTTGGTGGTTTCATGCTGATTTTTGTATCTCCAGGTGGAACAACCTTCCTGCATAATATGGGGATGGACACCTATAAAATCAACCGTATTTCAGCTTGGCTAGACCCCTTCAAACACGCACAATCAACGACCTATCAACAGGCTCAAAGTTTGATTGCCATCGGTAGCGGTGGATTGAAAGGTTTGGGGTTCAATAAAACAAATCTGCTGATTCCCGTTCGAGAAAGTGATATGATTTTTACTGTTATTGGGGAGGATTTTGGTTTTATCGGTGGGACAGTCTTAATTGGCTTGTATTTGTTGCTAATTTATCGGATGTTGCGGATTACATTAAAATCCAATAATCGCTACTATACTTACATTTCAACAGGATACATTATGATGCTTCTTTTCCATGTTTTTGAAAATATTGGAGCAGCCACGGGGCTATTGCCTTTAACGGGAATTCCCCTTCCCTTTATTTCCCAAGGTGGTTCTTCAATGGTATCCAATCTGATTGGGGTTGGTTTGGTACTGTCCATGAGTTACCAGTCGCATCTAGCAGATGAAAAAGAAGAAGTGAGATCACGCAAATATAGAAAAATTACGTTAGAACGTTAGAAAGTTGGTTACTATGGTAAAAATCGCAGTTGTTTTGGCAAATGGTTTTGAAGAAATTGAAGCCTTAGCCCCCGTTGATATTTTGCGAAGAGCTGGTTTTCAGTGTGATATGGTCGGTTTAACCAGTATTCGTGTAGAGGGTTCGCACGCTATCAAGGTGGAAGCGGATTGTCTATTTGATGGGGATTTGAGCCAGTATGATTTGATTGTCCTGCCAGGAGGCATGCCCGGTTCCACCAATCTCCGCGATGATGACCGTTTGATTGCTGAGTTGCAAAAAGCAGTAGCCAATGAGAAATACGTTGCGGCTATCTGTGCAGCCCCAATTGTTCTTGATAGGGCTGGTTTACTGGATGGTCGTCGCTATACTTGTTTCCCAGGGAAAGAAGCGGATATTTCCACTGGTATTCATCTTGCAGAAAATGTAGTCGTAGATGGACCAATTATTACCAGTCGAGGTGCAGGTACCAGCTTGGAC
Source organism: Streptococcus suis (assembly GCF_002960425.1). Taxonomy (GTDB): domain Bacteria; phylum Bacillota; class Bacilli; order Lactobacillales; family Streptococcaceae; genus Streptococcus; species Streptococcus suis_S. Next base: position 9,544 of record NZ_POIZ01000004.1, on the reverse strand, counting down.
TTTGCTTACAAATTGGTTGACTTGCTTGGTGGCGATGGTCAAGGCCTTGCAAAAGTCATGGTTCATAAAAATTAGCGGAGCAAAGTGTTCAAAAGTAGGGAGCTGAGGAAGAAATTCAGCTCCTTTTTTGGTGGGAATTTTACGAAAAATATGGTATAATGTTGGGTACTATTGTAGAGTTTTTATGCTCATTTTCTTCACCGTTTTATCAGCTGTTTGATGAATTGTTGTGATTTTTTTAGAGCAAAGCTTAGAAATAAAGGAATAAGAATGACAGAAGAAATCAAAGATTTACAAGAAAAAGCACAGGAATATGATGCCAGTCAGATTCAGGTTTTGGAAGGTCTGGAAGCTGTTCGTATGCGTCCAGGTATGTATATCGGAACAACCTCTAAAGAGGGCCTTCACCATCTGGTTTGGGAAATTGTCGATAACTCCATTGACGAGGCCTTGGCCGGTTTTGCCAGCAAGATTGAAGTCTATATCGAACCAGATAATTCCATCACTGTTGTGGATAATGGTCGTGGTATTCCGGTCGATATTCAGGAAAAAACAGGTCGTCCAGCCGTAGAAACAGTTTTCACAGTTCTCCATGCCGGAGGAAAATTTGGCGGAGGCGGATATAAGGTTTCTGGTGGTTTGCATGGCGTAGGCTCATCCGTAGTAAATGCCCTTTCGACCCAGTTGGATGTCCATGTTTATAAAAATGGTCAGGTTTATTTCCAAGAATACCGTCGTGGTGAAGTCGTTGCTGATTTGAAGGTTGTGGGTGAAGCAGACCGCACGGGTACGACCGTACATTTTACACCAGACCCAGAAATCTTTACTGAAACGACAGAGTTTGAGTTTGCTAAATTAAACAAGCGTATCCAAGAGCTTGCCTTCCTAAATCGTGGTCTCAATCTTTCTATTACGGATAAACGTGAGGGAATGGAACAAACCAAAGAGTATCACTATGAGGGTGGTATTGCTTCCTACGTGGAATACCTCAATGAAAACAAGGATGTTATCTTTGACACACCTATTTATACAGAGGGTGAAATGGATGACATCACAGTCGAGGTAGCCATGCAATACACGACTAGCTACCATGAAAATGTGGTCAGCTTTGCTAACAATATCCATACCCATGAAGGTGGTACTCACGAACAAGGTTTCCGTACGGCTCTGACTCGTGTTATCAATGACTATGCCAAGAAGAATAAAATCCTCAAGGAAAATGATGATAACCTAACGGGCGAGGATGTGCGTGAAGGTCTGACAGCGGTTATTTCTGTCAAACACCCTGGTCCTCAGTTTGAAGGCCAAACCAAGACAAAGTTGGGTAACAGTGAAGTTGTAAAAATTACCAATAGACTCTTTTCAGATGCTTTTGGAGAATTTCTTTTGGAAAATCCTCAGATTGCTCGTCGGATTGTGGATAAGGGGATTGTTGCGGCCAAGGCACGTATTGCGGCCAAACGGGCGCGTGAGGTCACTCGCAAGAAGTCAGGACTTGAAATTTCCAATCTTCCAGGTAAATTGGCGGATTGTTCGTCAAACGATGCTACCAAGACAGAGCTCTTCATTGTGGAGGGGGATTCTGCGGGTGGTTCAGCAAAATCTGGTCGTGATCGTGAGTTTCAGGCTATCTTACCGATTCGTGGTAAAATTTTGAATGTAGAAAAAGCCAGCATGGACAAGATTTTGGCAAATGAGGAAATCCGTAGCTTATTTACAGCAATGGGGACTGGCTTCGGTGCGGACTTTGATGTGGAAAAAGCTCGTTATCAAAAATTGGTTATCATGACCGATGCCGATGTCGATGGAGCCCATATTCGTACCTTGCTCTTAACCCTCTTCTACCGCTATATGAGACCGATTGTAGAAGCTGGCTATGTGTACATTGCTCAACCGCCTATTTATGGGGTTAAGGTTGGAAGTGAAATCAAGGAATACATTCAACCAGGTGCCAATCAAGAACAGGAATTGCAAGAAGCCTTAGAAAGACATAGTACAGGACGTTCTAAACCAACCATCCAGCGTTATAAGGGGTTGGGAGAAATGGATGACCATCAGTTGTGGGAAACAACCATGAATCCAGAGAATCGTCTGATGGCGCGTGTTTCAGTTGATGACGCTGCAGAAGCAGATAAGATTTTCGATATGTTGATGGGGGACAAGGTTGAACCTCGCCGCGAATTCATTGAAGAAAATGCGGTATATTCAACATTAGATGTTTAAAAACTGAGAAAACAAGTGCATAAGCTAGAGATTTATGGTATAATAAAGCGATATTTTCTAGTAATTACTATGAACTAAGGAGATTTACATGCCTACAGGAACAATCATCTTAATCGTTTCGATTGTTATTATCTTAATCGTTGCCTATGTAGCCTGCCTGATTGTTCGCAAACGCAATGACAACCTCTTGGTTGCATTAGAAGAGCGCAAGGAAGAGCTATTTAACCTCCCTGTAAATGAAGAAGTTGAAGCGGTAAAATCCCTTCACTTGATTGGTCAAAGTCAGGTTTCCTTCCGTGAGTGGAATCAGAAATGGGTAGACCTTTCTCTCAATTCATTTGCCGATATTGAAAATCATATTTTTGAAGCAGAAGCCTTTAACAATTCATTCCGTTTTGTCAGTGCAAAAAATGCGATTGATAGCATTGAAAGCCAAATCGACTTGATTGAAGAAGACATTGCTTCTATCCGTCACGGTTTGATGGATTTGAAAGAACAAGAGGAGAAGAACTCTGGTCGTGTCAAACACGCCTTGGATTTGTTTGAAAATCTACAAGCCGCTGTTCGTGATAATTCTGAAAGTTTTGGAGAAACCCTGCCAGAACTTGAAAAACAACTGAAGAATATTGAAGTTGAGTTCTCAGAGTTTGTTATGCTCAATTCATCTGGAGATCCGATTGAAGCTTCTGAAATCCTTGATAAGACTGAGGAGCATATGATTGCCCTCAATCAGATTATGGATCGCATTCCTCATTTGATTGAACGTGTGAGCAAGGATTTTCCAGAACAGTTGGAAGATTTGGAATCAGGCTATCGTAAACTTGTGGAGCAAAACTACTTGTTTACAGAAGGAAATATCGAGTCCCAATTCCAAAATATCCGCGTTTCAATTCGTGAAAATACTGCCTTGATTGTTTCCTTTGATTTGGATGCTGCAGAAGCTGAAAATGAAGGTATTCAAGGCAAGATTGATCACTTGTATAAGCTCTTTAATCGTGAGATTGAGGCGAATAAGTCCGCTAATAAGATTAGCAAGAACTTGCCAAAATTCTTGGAGCACGTGGTACAAAATACCAAGCTCTTGGATGAAGAAAGTCAACGTCTAAATGCCAACTATCTCTTGGCAGATAGCAAGCTTTCTCGTATCAACCAGCTGAAAAAACGTTTGGAAACCATTGAAATCGTCGTAGCTGAGAGTGTTGAGGGGATTGAGACACCACAAGTGGCTTACTCAATCTTGGAAGAACGCTTGGAACATTCGCTTTCTAGTTTGAAAGAAATCGAAGAAGAACAAATTGTATTGGCTGAGTACCTCAAATCACAAGAAGTATCAGAAAGTACAGCGCGCAAGAAAGCAACCCTTTATATCAATAAGTTGCACACTCTCAAACGCTATATGGAGAAACGCAATCTACCAGGTATCCCAGCAGAATTCTTGACAAACTTCTTTAGAACAAGTGATCATGTGGAAGCCTTGATTGCAGAATTGGACTACAAGCGTATCAACATTGAAGTTGTTAATCGTTTGTTGGAAAATGCGACCTACGATATGAATCAATTAGAAGAGCTTGCCTATCTCATCGTCCAAAACGCGACCTTGACAGAGCAACTCCTACAGTATTCTAACCGTTATCGTTCAACTGATGAAGGAATTCAAGCAGCCTTCAATCGTTCCTTAGACATTTTCGAACGAGATTTTGACTACCAAGCAGCCTTTGAAGAAATTTCATTTGCCTTGGAAACAGTTGAACCTGGCGTAACAGAACGATTTGTTCGTTCTTACGAAAAAACAAGAGAAGCAATTCGTTACTAAATAAAGAGCCATCTTTGGCTTTTTATTTTTATACAAGAAAGGATAGGAAAATGACAAAAGGTTTATTGGTCATGGATGTGGATTCAACGCTCATCCTGGAAGAAGGTATTGACCTTCTTGGTGAGGAAGCGGGTGTAGGCGAGCAGGTTGCAGCCATTACAGAACGTGCTATGCGTGGAGAATTGGATTTTGAAGAAGCATTACGTGAGCGTGTTGCCTTGTTGAAGGGCTTGCCTGTTTCTGTTTTCGATCGGATCATGGAAAAAATTCATTTTACACCAGGAGCGGCAGAGCTAGTAGCAGAATTAAAGGCACGTGGTTTCAAGGTTGCGGTTGTGTCAGGAGGTTTTCATGAAACAGTGGACCGCCTTGCAGAGCAGTTGGAATTGGATTATGTTCGCGCCAATCGTTTGGAAGTAGTGGACGGTGTCTTGACTGGTCAGGTTTTGGGAGATATTGTGACCAAGGATATTAAAAAGGCGTGTTTGGAAGCCTGGGCGGCTGAAAATGGCTTGGATGTATCACAAACGATTGCTATGGGAGATGGTGCTAATGACCTACCGATGATTCAAGGAGCAGGTCTTGGTGTGGCTTTCTGTGCCAAGCCCATTGTGCAGGAACAGGCTCCTTATCAAATCAATGAAAAAAATCTCTACAAACTAATAGAGATTTTGGATAGCTTATAATAAATGAAAGTCAGTTGCATAGCTGGCTTTTTCTAATCTTGCATAAGCAAGAGTTTTGGCAAATCAGGAACGGTTTCGATAATCCATCTAGCACCTGCTTCTTCCAGTTCTTGTCGATTTCCGTAGCCGTAGAGGACACCTATGGAAGCTAGTTGGTTGGCCTGGGCTCCCTCTATATCGTGTTCACGGTCCCCGACCATAATGGTTGTTTGCGGATCGTGGTCCAGCTGTGCTAAGGCATAGGAGATGACATCAGTCTTGCTAATGCGGCTACTATCCAGACTGGCTCCTGCAATGACATCAAAGTAGTGGGCGATGTCAAAATATTCCAGAATTTGCTTGGCAAAGACTTCTGGTTTAGAGGTGGCAATAGCCAAGGTCTTTCCTGCTTGTTTCAGGCCTTCCAAGAGTGGCAGAATGCCATCGTAAAGCTGGTTTTCAAACATTCCCTTGTCTTTAAAATAGACCCGAAAGGCATCGACAGCAGCTTGAGTGTCTGCTGGATTTAGCTGATAAAAGCGGGAAAAGGATTCATAGAGGGGTGGACCGATAAAGCGTTGTAAATTAGCAAGGTCAGGCTCATCAATCCCCATTTGGTCCAGTGCATAGGCGACAGAATGTAGGATACCTTGTCCGGAATCTGTTAGGGTGCCGTCAAGGTCGAATAAAATGGTTTGATACATAGGAATCTCCTTTGTTTTAGTATATCATATTTTCAGGAAAACCTCTCCCTCATCTTGAAAGACTTGAGACGGAGTGCTACAATGATATAGAAAGGTGGGATGTTCATGCGTATTCTAATTGCACCAGATTCCTTTAAAGAATCTCTCACAGCAGAAGAGGTCGCCCAAGCAATCAAAAAGGGATTTTCAAAGGTCTATCCACAGGCAAAGTATGACTTGCTTCCTTTGGGTGATGGAGGTGAAGGAACTCTTGATAGTTTGACGCAGGCCTTGGGTTTGGAGAAATACCAGACAGAAGTGACAGGACCATTTGGGGATAGGATATGTGTTACCTATGCAATGCGAGATGGTCTTGCTGTATTTGAAATGGCTGAGATAGTAGGACTAGCCAGTATTCCGCTAGAAAAAAGAAATCCTTTGCTAGTTTCTACTAGAGGAGTGGGTGAACTGCTGGTTGAACTGGTGCAGAAAGGTGCCGACCAGTTTTTCATCGGAATTGGTGGTTCTGCCAGCCATGATGGCGGTATTGGAATGGCATCGGCCCTGGGCTTTCATTTTTATGATCAATCGGGTCAGGAGCTTGAAGCCATTGGTGCCAATCTGGGTAAGATTGTGAACTTTTCCCAAGAAGACATAGGTATTGATTTGTCGTCTGTTCAGATTGATTTGGTAACGGACGTGGATAATTTACTCTGTGGTCCTAAGGGCGCCACCTATGTGTTTGCTGGTCAGAAGGGACTAGCAGCGGAAGAGTTTGAGCGCGTGGACGAGGAGCTGGCTGCCTTTTATCATTTCGTTAACCCAGCAATCTTGACATTGGCTGGAGCTGGTGCAGGTGGTGGGATGGCAGCAGGTTTGGTGCAGTTTGCAGGAGCCCATATTCAGACAGGCATTGATTTTGTCTTAGATCAGTTGGACTTTGAACAAGTGGTTGCTGAGGCTGACCTAGTTATTGTAGGTGAAGGACGGATGGATGCTCAAAGTTTGGCTGGAAAAACTCCTGTAGGAGTGGCTAGACGAACACCAGCAGGCATTCCCATCATTGCCATTTGTGGTAGTTTGAAGGATGATCTTCCTGATTTTCCTTTTGAAAATATCTGCGCCGCATTTCCGATTATCGCAAGTGTTGACAGTTTGGAAAACACGCTAAAATATGCAGAAAAAAACCTGATCCGCACGGCAGAACAGGTGGCGAGAATGCTCCAGTTAGGTGGAAGAATGACTGTGAAAAAAGAGAATTAACCAAATAGTTTTTTCCAGAAGGAAGGTTTTGTATCTTCCTTTTTTTCTACAGTTTGTACAAGATTTGGAAAGGTGGTTGCCAAGCTAATATCTTCCATGTCAATAGCATGGTCTGTATGAAAGACCAGAGCATAAGGAGATTGCCCGATTTTCTCATCGATGATAGCAGACGTAATGCCATAGGTTTGAGCAACTTTCATTAAGGAAATTTGTTGCTTATCCGACAAGGATGGTGATAGTTTGAGAAAGAGAGGAAGATAATGAGAGGCTAGTTTTTGGCAGATAGTGTCAAAACGGCTGTTGACATTTTCATGAACCAATTCATCAAATGTGAGAACTAGTACAACACGTTCGCGATAGGTCCCCATGTATTGACGTTGTTGATCAGGGTTTAGGCGGGTTTCGCCAGAAGCTTTTTGTAGGATAGTTGTATGTAAATCAGTCATAGTTTTAGTATAGCATAATAGTGCAAAAAGGCAATAGAATACGTTTACATTATTTCTTTCAGTAAAATATCTGTTTTTTCTTGAAAAATCCCTTATTTTAGGGTATGATAGCAGTGTAACTATTTTAAACTCAAAGGAGAGTAATATAATGTCAATTATTACTGATGTTTACGCTCGCGAAGTCCTTGACTCACGCGGTAACCCTACACTTGAAGTTGAAGTTTATACTGAATCAGGTGCTTTCGGACGTGGTATGGTTCCTTCAGGAGCTTCTACTGGTGAGCACGAAGCAGTTGAGCTTCGCGATGGTGACAAATCTCGTTACCTTGGTCTTGGTACTCAAAAAGCTGTTGACAACGTAAATAACGTGATTGCTGACGCTATCATCGGTTATGACGTTCGTGATCAACAAGCTATCGACCGCGCTATGATCGCTCTTGACGGTACTCCTAACAAAGGTAAATTGGGCGCTAACGCAATCCTTGGTGTTTCTATCGCTGTTGCGCGTGCAGCTGCTGACTACCTTGAAGTGCCACTTTACACTTACCTTGGTGGATTCAACACTAAAGTATTGCCAACTCCAATGATGAACATCATCAACGGTGGTTCTCACTCAGACGCTCCAATCGCTTTCCAAGAATTCATGATCTTGCCAGTTGGGGCTCCTTCATTCAAAGAAGGTCTTCGTTGGGGTGCTGAAGTATTCCACGCTTTGAAGAAAATCTTGAAAGCTCGTGGTTTGGTGACAGCTGTTGGTGACGAAGGTGGTTTCGCTCCTAAGTTCGAAGGAACTGAAGATGGTGTTGAAACAATCATCGAAGCTATCGAAGCTGCTGGTTACGAAGCTGGCGAAAACGGAATCATGATTGGTTTCGACTGTGCGTCATCTGAGTTCTACGACAAAGAGCGTAAAGTTTACGACTACACTAAATTCGAAGGCGAAGGCGCTGCTGTTCGTACATCTGCAGAGCAAATCGACTACCTTGAAGAATTGGTTAACAAGTACCCAATCATCACTATCGAAGATGGTATGGATGAAAACGACTGGGATGGTTGGAAAGCTCTTACTGAGCGTCTTGGCAAACGCGTTCAATTGGTTGGTGACGACTTCTTCGTAACAAACACTGACTACCTTGCGCGTGGTATCAAAGAAGGTGCTGCTAACTCAATCCTTATCAAAGTTAACCAAATCGGTACCCTTACTGAAACATTTGAAGCTATCGAAATGGCTAAAGAAGCTGGCTACACTGCCGTTGTATCACACCGTTCAGGTGAAACTGAAGATTCAACAATCGCTGACATCGCAGTTGCAACTAACGCTGGCCAAATCAAGACTGGTTCATTGTCACGTACAGACCGTATCGCTAAATACAACCAATTGCTTCGTATCGAAGATCAACTTGGTGAAGTTGCAGTCTACAAAGGCTTGAACTCATTCTACAATTTGAAAAAATAAAATAGTCCGTCGGACTGTTTTATCCCCGAGTTAGTATAACGAGGGTTATAATAAAAACAAGTCCGGTGGACTGTTTTATCCCCGAGCTAGCAAAGCGAGAAATTAGTAAAACTCTCTAGGTTTTTCTGGAGAGTTTTCTTTGCCTTGATATTGATAAAATGATATTCTAAAAAAACAGACTAATTTAAGTATTCTAATTTTGAAAAGAGATGGAGAGTGGGATGATAGAGTGGATATTTTTTGATTTGGGTTCGACGCTTTTAGATGAAGAGGCTGCTTATGGATTCTATATAGACAAGTGTGTGAAGAAGTTACAGTCACTTGATATAGAGGTCTCAGCAGATTCTTATAAAAAGAAAATGGTGGAGTATGCTCATAAGTCGTTGGACCCAGTTCGTGCGGCCTGGCAATATTTTACACAGTCCGCGCCACGTCCTTTATGGACGAATGAGGGGGTGAGCTTGTATCCTGAAACAATAGATATTTTAGAGAAGTTATCACAAAACTATCGATTGGGGATTATTGCCAATCAGTCTGGTAGTGTGAAAGAACTGCTAAAAGAGTGGGGAATTAGCTCCTATTTTCAACTGATAATTCTCTCTGAAGAGGTTGGTGTATGCAAACCAGATTTGAGAATATTCAAGCTCGCTTTAGAGGAGTCTGGCCTTCCAGCAGATAAGGCTGTCTATGTTGGTGACCGATATGATAATGATATTCTGCCCGCTAAATCCTTGGGAATGTATACTGTACGAATACTGACAGGTTTTGGAAAGTACACAAGAGAAAACGGTAATTGGAAGAGCGATTGGGTAGTTGCTTCATTGAAAGAACTACCAACTATTTTGGGGTAAAAAGAAAACTAGACTGAACATTCAGCCTAGTTTCAGATTGAAGACAAACACTTAAGAGGCGTTTGTCTTTTTCTGTTTATTGGTCTGATAGTCGGTCTTTTTGCCAGAATCGTGGCTATTTGTACAATATAAAAAGGCTTCCCT
>NZ_POIZ01000039.1 GCF_002960425.1 Streptococcus suis | reverse complement strand
ATCAAGAACTTAGTCAAAGAGGAATTGACAAGTAAAGAGGGAGCCCGCATTTATGCCAAACGCAAGGTGGATGTCGAACCTGTATTTGGTAGGATGAAGGGTGTTTTTGGCGTACGCAGAGTCCATGTCAGAGGTCAAAAAGTGGTTGAAACCGAGATAGGCTTCCTCCTAATGAGCATGAATCTCACGAAATTGGCTAAGAAATTAGTCCAAGATAGTAGAAACAGAAAGAAAAACACAGACAGTTCGGCTGGATTTCATCAGAAGCAGCTCGAATCTATCTGTGTATTTTTTAGTTATTGGCTAGTTTTTGCCCAGCCTCTTGTTTTGGGTTTATCGATATTTTTTAGCGATTTCAAGGTCGCCCGCATAGTCTTGACGCTGGTCATTGACAATCTGGTAGGCATCGGCTCCCTTGCCTGCAATGATGACGGCATCCTGAGGTGAGGTAGTCTGGCTCATAGCTGTGCGAATGGCTTCTTCACGGTCTAAGATGAACTCACTTGGTCGGGTCATGTGGGCGCGGATTTGCTGGGCAATTTCAGCAGGGTCTTCACGGTTGGGATCATCAGCTGTCAGGATAACATCAATCTGCGGATAGTCATTAAGCAGCAGACCGAAGTCCTTGCGTCTGCTTTCTCCCTTGTTGCCAGGAGCGCCTAAAATCAAGATGACCTTGCCTGTCTGGTGTTCCAAGACGACATCGATTAGCTTTTTCACACTGTCACCGTTGTGGGCGTAGTCTACAAAAACCTTGGCTCCGTTTTGTTGAGTCAGGACTTCCATACGGCCAGGGACATTGGTTTGGGCAATTCCTGTGTGAATGTCTTCCAGACTTGCACCCAAGCGGAGACAGGCCAGTCCAGCTGCGATGGCATTTTCTTGGTTGAAGCCACCGATCAGTTGGATGTCATAGTGGCCAGCTAATTTGCCGGTCGCTGTGAAGTCAAAACCTGCTGACTGGGTGATTTCATTTTCAGAAGTCGGTCCATAAAAGTCATGGTCTTTGGAGATGACTTGCTCTTTCACCACTTCAAAATGGTCCATGCCAGCATTGACAATAACTGCTCTGCTATTGTCCATCAAAAGACGCTTGTGGTAGAAATAGTCCTCAAATGTCGGGTGCTCAATGGGCCCAATGTGGTCGGGGCTGATGTTGAGGAAGACGCCGACATCAAAGGTCAGCCCATAAACCCGCTTGACCAGATAGGCCTGGCTGGATACTTCCATAATCAAGTGGGTCATACCGTTTTGAACCGCCTCTGCCATCATGGCAATTAGGTCCAGGCTTTCAGGAGTGGTCAGGGCAGATTTGAAGAAGGTTTTGCCGTCCAGGGTAGTGTTCATGGTGGAAAGCATAGCAGGCTTGTGCTTGATGTTGAGAATGTTAAAAGCAAAATATGCTGCAGTTGTCTTACCTTTGGTACCAGTGAAGGCTAGGAGTTTGAGCTTTTTCTGGGGATGACCATGAAATTCCATGGCAATTAGACTCATAGCCTGCTTGATGTTATGGACGATGATAGCAGGAATGCCGACCTCATAGTCGATTTCAGACACGTAAAAAGCAAGTCCGTTTTCAATAGCCTTCTCGAGAAATTCCTTCTTAAAGGCCAAACCCTTGGCAAAAAAGAGGGTCGTAGGGCTAACGGTACGGCTGTCATAGCTGAGAGCGTCGAACTGGACCTCCGTCAAAGTGCTGTCAGTCTGATTATTTTGTTTGATCTGGCGGAAGTTGTCATCCGCTTTTAAGATGTCTAATACTCGTTCAATTGTAATCATGTTTCTATTGTAAACCTATCAGGGACATTTGACAAGTATGGGCTATGTAATTAGTGGGCATTTTGATGGCAGAATTGAATGAATGTGATATTTCTTTCTGAAGTAAATTTGTGCTATAATAGGAGGGATTGAAAAAGGAGAAGTCTATGTTTTATTCTTATCTACGAACGCTATTAACATTCTTGTTGTGGGCCATCAATGGTAATATTCATTACCATGACAGAGAAAATATTTTGCCGCAGGAGGAGAATTATATCCTCATCGCCCCTCACAAAACTTTCTGGGATCCAGTCTTTCTGGGCTACGCAGCTGCTCCTAAGCAGTTCATCTTTATGGCTAAAAAAGAACTTTTCAAGGACCGTGGTTTTGGCTGGTGGATTTCAAAATGTGGAGCCTTTCCCATTGACCGTGAAAATCCTGGCATGGCAGCCATCAAGTATCCAGTTAACATGTTGAAAAAAAGTGACCGTTCGCTGGTCATGTTTCCTTCAGGAAGTCGTCATTCATCTGAGCTCAAAGGTGGTGTGGCGGTCATTGCCAAGTCAGCCAAGGTCAAACTCATGCCAGCTACCTATGTGGGTCCCATGACTATCAAGGGGCTCTTAGCTGGTGAGCGAATCGATGTGGCTTTTGGAAATCCTATCGATGTTTCGGACATCAAGCGTATGGATGATGCAGGTACAGCAGAAGTGACTAGTCGTATCGAAGCAGAATTCAAGCGATTAGATGACCATGCTGCCTCCTTCCAAACCAAGAAAAAGCCAAATATCTTGACCTATCTCTACCGTATTCCAGTTCTTTTGCTGGTTGCCCTTATCTTAGGTTTGACCTATGTTTTTAGCTATATTGCCAGCTTCTTCTGGCAACCAAGTACTCAGTTGGATAAAAAATAAGTAAATGAAACTCGCAACTTGCGGGTTTTTTGTTAGTCTAGCCATTTTTTTGACTAAAATGTAAAAAAATCACCCACTATTCACCATTTCTAAAGTAGTTGGATTTTTCCAACTGCTAGATAGGTTATAGACGGGTGTTTATTGTTATCGAGATTAGAAGGCTAGAGGGCATATTCTACAGTGATGTACTCGTGATGTTGTTTGAGCGTATTGAGGATATGTGGCTTTTTGGCAACAAGTTGGCGCATAATATCATGTTCAACATCCTGCAAGTGGATTTTAATTCGAACCTGCATGCCTTGTTTGTAGATATGAATATCCACATCCTCAGTTTCCTCTAGGTACTGTTCTAAAATCTCATAGAGACATTCTTGAATTTCAGGTAAATGGACAGTACCGTGGGCTAGTTCTTTGAAGGAATAAATGAGTAGGGTGAGAGGCTCTTTAAATGAAATGATGGCAAGCGTAAGGGTTACGAAGAAATCACCTGTATAATGTAGGAAATCCAGAGAACTGTTGTTTGGGATAAAGGCTAAGAATAGAAAGGCAAGACCAATGGCGGCTGAAATCAAGCCGTCAATTAAGTTGCCCTTGGCCTCGGCAGCAATAATAGTTGAGATATTGCCGATTTTTTTATTCATGTAGCGATTGTAGCCATACAAGCTAAAACAAATAAAGAGCATAATGCTTGTATAGGGTAGGACAGGACCCGTGGTCATCTTGTGTGCAATGCCGTGGACAAAGTAGGCAAAGGCGGTTGCGGCTGTTTCAAGAACAGCAAAAATCAGCAAGAGTAAGGTTGCCAAGGATTTCATAATGGCATAGAGGGGCTCTAAAAAGTGTAATCCTTGGGGGAAGGTTTCAGTTTTTCTATGACTGTGTTTGGAAATATGAAAAGCGACCAGTGAGGAAACAAAAGCAATGAGGGAAAACACCCCATCAAGCAGGAGGGCGTTGAGGTCTGTCATAATATAGACAGCCAACCCTGCCAACCCGTTTAAGCCATTGATAAGAGCTGAAACGGTCAAACAACGTGCTTCGATTTGTTTTGGGGTCATGGAAGTCCTCCTTAACTGGTTTATTATATATTTATCATATCAACCTTTTCAATATTTAGCAAGTTTGACTGCCTACAACTAAGATTTTTGTGAATTAAAAAAAGAGCCGTAGCTCTTTTGTATACATAAGATTACATGTCAATTTCCATAACAATCGGTGTATGGTCTTGGCGAGCACCAGAGTCAATCATAGCTGATTTGGTCACCTTGTCAGCGATACGGTCGCTCACCAACCAGTAATCAATTCTCCAGCCCGTGTTGTTGATTTTGCTGGTGCGGCTGCGTTGTGCCCACCAGGTATAAGCATTGAGGACATCCCCATGCAAGTGGCGGAAGGTATCTGTGAAGCCCTTGGCTAGCAAGTTTGTAAAGCCTTCCCGTTCTTCGTCTGTAAACCCTGGTGACTGGCGGTTGCTGGCTGGGTTGGCAAGGTCGATTTCTTTGTGGGCAACGTTGTAATCACCTGTGGCTAAGACAGGCTTTTGGCTGTCAAGCTGTGATAGGTATTGGGCATACTGAATGTCCCAGATTTGGCGGTCGGCCAATCGCTTCAAGCCATCTCCAGCATTTGGCGTATAAACCTGGGTAACATAGAAGTCGTCAAACTCCAGTGTGATGATGCGTCCCTCAGAATCCATAGTAGTCGGAGCACCAATTTCTGGGAAGGTGATGGTTGGTGTCAGGTGATTTTTATAAAGGAAGAGGGTCCCTGCATAGCCCTTGCGTGCAGGCTCGACAGATGAACGCCAGGTATTGGCATAGCCTGGGAAGTAGTTTTCTAAAATTTCCAAGTGTTTCTTGGTTGGGCCCTTGTCAGAGAGTTTGGTTTCCTGAATGGCGATAATGTCGGCATCTTCCGCAACGAGCGTGTCAATCACGGCGCGGGATAGGAGGGCGCGTGGGGATTCTGCTGTCAGAGCAGCGTTGAGGGAATCAATGTTCCAAGAAATGAGTTTCATATGGGTTCCTTTTTCTAGTTTTATCGTGTTTTATTATACCAAAAAACCTCCCCCCTAGCGAATGAGGGAACTTGAAAAATTTTTGTCATTTTTGTGTTACAGTATTAAAAGTATGGTACAATAGTAGCAAATAAATCTTTGTTTACGGAGGTTGTTATGAAAAGAAAATTGATTGGCTTTGCTTGGCTAGCCCTCATTCTCGAAATGATGGTTTACTACTGGTATCAGTTGCCGGCTATCAACGTCTTTAGCCTTGGTTTCTGGATATTCGTCTTACAATCGACAGCTTTAGCCTGGTTGATTTTACTCTTTAGCAATCCTGCTGGGCTTGTTCAACAGGCTACCAAAGTGACGGGCAGACAGCGTCAGGTCACGACCTACAATATCAATCCGAAATTGCCTGCCTTCCTATCTTGGACAGGTCGCCTCTGGCTCGTGGTAGTGCTTGGTCTTATTGGACTTGGTATTTTCAACTCGCCTATCTTTCGTGCCAAGGATTATGCGGCGGTTATTTCGGTGACGGATGCGGATTTCAAGTCAGACTTCCCTGAAACCGATATTTCCAAGCTGGCTCTTTTGGACCGGGCTTCGGCAGAAAAGATTGGCGACACCTATTTGGGCACTATTGACAAGGTTTCCCAGTTCGGCATTTCCGATGATTACCGTCAGATTACCATTGGTCAGCAGCCTTTCCGCGTATCTCCTTTGGAGTATAAGTCTTTTTGGAAATGGCTGAGCAACCACCAAGACGGGATTGGCTATTATGTAAAGGTCAATCAAACGACAGGGAAAGCTGAGCTTGCCAAGCTGAGCAAGTCCATGCACTACTCTGATTCCGAGTATTTGTTCAATGACACCATGCGCCATCTCCGTCTTCAATACCCAACCACGATATTCGGGAAACCGTCCTTTGAAGTAGATGACCAAGGCAATCCGTACTACATCGCAACGACCTACCAGCCAAAATTTGGTCTGTCTTCCAACGATCCAACTGGTGCTATTGTTTTGGATGCTGTGACAGGCGAGAGTAAGGAGTATAGTCTAGCAGATATTCCTGAATGGGTGGACCGTGTCTACTCTGCTAGCAATGTGATCAGCCGTGTCGATGACCACTATACTTATCAAAATGGTTTCTGGAATACCATTTTCAGCCAAACAGGTGTCAAACACACAACGGATAGCTACAACTACATTTCTATCGGTTCTGATATTTACCTCTATACAGGTATTACCTCCGCAACGGCAGATTCATCCAACCTTGGTTTTATTCTGGTCAATATGCGGACCCGTGAAATTACCAACTACAAGCTGGCTTCTGCGACAGAAACGGCAGCTCAAGAATCAGCAGAAGGAGAAGTACAGGAAAAAGGTTATCAAGCAACTGCTCCAAGTCTGGTCAAATTGGCAGACACAGCCTACTATTTAGTTTCTCTCAAAGATGATGCTGGTCTGGTCAAATCCTATGCATTGGTCGATGCGGAAGATTACCAACAAGTGACCGTCAACAATGACGTTGCCAACCTGATTTCTCAGGTAACTGGAAGAGATGCCACAAGTCTAGCAGGATTGACTGCGACCGGAACTGGTGAGGCTAACGAAGAAGCCGAAGTCATTTCTGGTAAGGTAGAAGCCTTGGCCAGCCAGATGATTGCTGGTTCAACCGTTTACTATATCCAGTCAGCAGGTCAGATTTACAAGGTTAAGGCAACAGAAGACAGTACAGACAAGTTGCCATTTATCAAGGTCGGAGATAGCTTTACAGGTCAGTTGGATAAGAACAATTACCTAAAAAATGTCACCCTTAGCCAAGAATAAGAAAGAAGAGCAGGACAGCCCTAAGGCACCCTGTTCTTTTCTTTGCCATGATTGGTGCTTAATGCTTGATTTTATGGTATAATGTGGCGGTGCCTATAAGGAAACTAAACGACTATATACCAATAGGCCATCATATAAAAAAGGAGTATCTTGTGAATTTATTCAGGAAGAAACAAGTCGGTGAACGGAGCAGTCACATGCGGCGTCACTTGGGCTTGGTAGATTTGATTTTATTAGGAATTGGTTCCATGGTTGGAACAGGAATTTTTACAGTCACTGGTTTAGCGGCTGCGCAATATGCTGGTCCAGCCCTGGTTATTTCCATTGTTATCGCAGCGATTTCAGTTGGGTTAACGGCCTTATTCTATGCGGAATTTGCTTCTCGTATTCCGACCAATGGCGGAGCGTATGGCTATCTCTATTCTGTGTTTGGTGAATTTCCTGCCTGGCTTGCGGGCTGGCTGACCATTATGGAATTCTTGACAGCAGTATCTAGCGTGGCTTCTGGTTGGGGTTCGTATTTGAAAGGTTTGCTAGCTAATTTTGGGCTTGCTTTACCAACCGCATTGAATGGCACTTTCAATCCAGCTGAGGGGACCTATATTGACCTTTTGCCAGTTTTGGTCTTGGTTTTTGTAGTGGGTGTTGTTCTGTTGAATTCAAAGGCTGCTCTTCGCTTTAACTCGGCGTTGGTTGTATTGAAATTCTCAGCCCTGGCTTTGTTTATTGTAGCTGGTATTTTCTTCATCAAACCAGAGAACTGGTCCAACTTTGCTCCATTTGGTTTTGGTGCGGTCTATGGTGGCCAGGCAGGGATTATGGCAGGGGCTTCTCTGATGTTCTTTGCTTTCCTTGGTTTTGAATCTATTTCCTTGGCGATTGACGAAGTGAAAAGCCCTGAGAAAAATGTACCCAAAGGCATCGTTTTGTCCCTTTCTATCGTAACCGTTCTCTACATAGTTGTGACCTTGGTCTTGACAGGTATGGTTCACTATAGCAAGCTCAATGTAGCCGATGCGGTTGCCTTCGCTCTACGTGAAGTAGGCTTGGGCTGGGCGGCTAGCTATGTATCTGTCGTGGCTATCTTAACCTTGATTACGGTATGTATTTCCATGACTTATGCCCTTTCTCGTATGGTCTACTCCATCAGTCGTGATGGGCTTTTGCCCAAATCTCTCAGCCAATTAACGGCGACCAGCAAGGTTCCAAAAAATGCCACCATCTTGGTGGGGATCTTTGCGGCAATCTGTGCAGGTATGTTCCCCTTGGCGAGCATTGCTAGCTTCCTCAATATTTGTACCCTCGCTTATCTAATCATGCTTGCCCTTGGACTTATCCGTTTGCGTCAGGTTGAGGGTCTGCCAAAAGAAGGTCAATTTAAAACGCCATTTGTCCCAGCTTTGCCAATCCTTTCTATCATTATCTGTCTGTCCTTTATGTTCCAGTACAGCCTAGATACCTGGATTGCCTTTGGAGTGGCGCTCATCGTAGGAAGTTTGATTTATCTATTCTATGGCTATAAACATTCGGAAGTTCATTCCAAATAATACTCAATGAAAATCAAAATCAAACTAGGCGACGCAGATGCAGATAGAACTGAAGTTCATCAAATCAAGTCAACAACGTTTGAGTTTGATTTTCGAAGAGTATAAGTAAAAAGAGATGGTTAGGCGCCATCTCTTTTGCTTTACAAAATAAAGGGTTCAATTTTGATATTAACTGTTTCACCGTATTTGGCCTGCAAGTCAGCTGCTAGGGGATAATAGAGGGTTCTTAGTTGTTCAATCTTATCTGGAAATTGCTTGCCGATGTAGTCAAACTTGCACTCGATGGTTAAAAAGAGTTGGTGGAAGAGTTCGTTCATCTGGTTCAAGCGGGCAATCATTTCTTCATCCTCTTTGAGAAAATCAGGGATTTCTGAGCGATTGTTGACAAAGCCGTCAATGAGTTTTACGGGGAAAGAGCCGTATTCTAGGACAAATTCGTACATGGGGTTCTCCTTGCTATTGATAAAACTATTGTAGCACAGTTTGGAATGTGACAAAAGAATTTCAACTTTATTGCAGTTTAAGTTTTGTTTAACATTACTTTCAGTTTCGTTTAAAGGTTAGGGGTTAAACTAAGACTGTAAACGAGGCAGGTCAGAGCCGAGTAGTTTTAGATAAAGAGGGAAAAAACATGAAAACTAGAATCGTACAAAAACAATTTAAACGCAAGGAAACCAAATACATCATTGATAAAGAAACATTTGCACTGCTTGAAAAGGATTTAAAGAAACACATGGTTTCAGATGAGTTTGCGACTTCGACTATCACAAATATCTATTTTGATAATGAAGACTTCGACATGATTCAAGATTCCATTGCCAAGAAAAATGGGCGTGAGAAAATCCGTATGCGTATCTATGATGCCCAGCCATCTGCAAGCAGTCAGGCCTTTTTAGAAATCAAAAAGAAAGAGAATAAAATTGGCTACAAGTACCGTCTGACTTCCAATCCTCTATCGGTGACCAACTATATCGAAAAAGGTGTGGTAGATAAGACCATAACAGATGAAATAGTTACTTCAGAATTGGACATCTTACGTGAACGATACGGAACCATCAAACCAAAGATGTATATCTATTATGACCGTGTTTCTTATAAAGGGATTGAGGATAAGAAAATCCGCTTGACCATCGATAAGAACTTGCTTTATCGTGATTACCATGTTTCTGCAACAGATGGGAAATTTGGAGAGGCTCTCCTAGATCCCAACAAGGTCATTATGGAAATCAAGGTACCAGAACAACTTCCAGACTGGTTGCTCGACTTGTTAGAAAAATACCAACTGGAAAAACAATCATTTTCAAAATATGGAAATGCCTACAAGCTGGCTCATCAAATGAGCGGAGAGGAAGTAGCCCTATATGCAACTGTTTAATAGTATCTTTTCAACTTCAAACAATCATATTACCCTCCTTCAGATGTCTCTAGTCTTCGGTGTCAGTCTGGCCATGGGGGTTATTCATGCGGCTGTTTACAAATACAAGGCCAACTATAGCAAAGAATTTGTCATCACCCTCAGTTTAATGCCCGCCCTGATTGCTGTTATTATTGCCTTGGTAAACGGGAATTTAGGGGCAGGTGTAGCGGTGGCAGGTACCTTCAGTTTGATCAAGTTTCGTTCTGCTGCAGGTTCATCAAAAGAGATGTTGGCCATCTTATTAGCGATGGCTATCGGTCTGGCAACGGGTATGGGCTTCCTAGGTCTCGCTATCTTTATGACCCTTGTCCTGTCAGCTTGTATCTTGCTGTTTGAAAATAGTAGCTTTGCACAGGTCAATCAAAACCGCCGTCATCTCTTGGTGACTGTACCGATTGACTTCAACTATGACCAATTTTTTGAACAACAATTTGGCAGTTCATGCAAGCAGGCAGATTTAATGTCCCTCAAATACAAAAAGAAAAAAGAAGCCCTTGTCTTAGAATACCAAGTCCTTCTCGACAAGACCATTACAGATAAGCAACTGGTCGATACAGTTCTATCAGCAGGTCCCTTGGATATCGTATTGAATAAGCAAATGCCTAAGAAGAAATATTTGTAATAGCAAAGAAAAGCCCTGGATTTCCAAGGCTTTTTCTCTTTCACTAGAATTGGGATGAACAAGTGAAGTGCTTATATGGAAGTGCTGAACTGTGAATATAGGTTCTTAGCTTATTCTTCATAAAAATCAACACTGTAATCCAGCAAAGTATCTCCATCGTAGCGGAAGCAGGCAGAGAAGAAGGGACGGTTTTCCAAGAGCCATTCCTGAAAATGCCGATCGCCTTCCCAAGTCGGTTTGGATAGGACTTGGTCGTAAGGAACCCATTCCAAGTCACCTTCTGTGCAGTCAATCATACTTCCCTCAAAACCAGTTATCTTGAAGACGTAGGTGTACCAGTCTGTGTTTGGAGTAAAGTCTGGGAAGGTGATAACCCCTTTGAGGGCGTGTTTAGTGACGGTCAGACCCGTTTCTTCCAAGACCTCGCGAATGGCACAGGCTTGAGGCGTTTCACCAGCTTCCAGCTTGCCACCGACCCCAATCCATTTTCCTTGGTGGACATCATTTTCCTTCTTGTTTCGATGGAGGAGGAGGAATTCCTTGCCATTATCAATGTAGCAAATGGTAGCCAGTTGGACAGGTTTTTTAGTCATAATAGCTCCTTGAATGTGATTTCTTTCATTATACCATAAAGCCTATTGACTGGGATGATGAAACTGTTATCTGGCAGGGGACAGTTTTTGTATGAGAATACTGAAAGCCCTTTTCTGAAAAGGGAATTTAGGGTATAATAAGAACATCAAACTATTTAAGGTGTATTATGTCAAAACAAGAACAAATTGAACAAACCATCTATCAGTTATTGGAATTATTGGGCGAGGATCCTAATCGGGAGGGCTTGCTGGATACGCCAAAACGTGTAGCCAAGATGTACTTGGAGATGTTTAACGGTTTAAATGAAGATCCCAAAGACCAGTTCACTGCTGTTTTTTCAGAGGGACATGAGGAAGTGGTCTTGGTCAAGGATATTCCCTTCCACTCCATGTGTGAACACCATTTGGTACCCTTCTACGGAATTGCCCACGTGGCCTATATTCCAAGCAAGGGTCGGGTGACAGGGCTTAGCAAGCTAGCGCGAGCAGTTGAGGTTGCCAGTCGCCGTCCTCAGTTGCAGGAACGCTTAACCCATCAGGTTGCCCATGCCCTTCAAGATGCTCTTGAGCCAGCAGGTGTTTTTGTCATGGTAGAAGCAGAGCACATGTGTATGAGTATGCGTGGCATTCGTAAGCCAGGTAGCAAGACAGTCACGACTGTTGCCCTTGGCAAATACAAGGAAGATGCTATTTTGCGTCGTGAACTCTTGTCTATGATCCACAATAAATAGGAGGTTCTATGTCTATTCAAGATTTAGCAAATCAAGT
This sequence comes from Streptococcus suis, assembly GCF_002960425.1. GTDB lineage: Bacteria > Bacillota > Bacilli > Lactobacillales > Streptococcaceae > Streptococcus > Streptococcus suis_S. The sequence goes on along the minus strand of NZ_POIZ01000039.1, from coordinate 70,928 downwards.
GACTATTATGGGAATTCTCAATGTGACCCCAGATTCATTTTCAGATGGTGGTCACTATAATGAGGTGGAGTCTGCTTTGGTACAAGTAGAAAAGTTGTTGGCTGAGGGTGCTACCGTCATTGATGTTGGTGGTGAGTCTACTCGTCTAGGTGCAACATTTGTGTCGGAAGAAGATGAAATTGCTCGCGTAGTGCCCATTATCCGCGCTATCAAAGAAAACTATGACTGTCTTGTCAGCGTCGATACCTATAAGACAGGAACTGCACGTGCAGCCCTTGAAGCAGGAGCAGATATCTTAAATGATGTTTGGGCTGGTCTGTATGATGGAGAAATGCTAGCGCTGGCTGCGGAATATCAGGTACCTATCATGCTCATGCACAACCAGAAAGAAGAAAGCTATGCGGATGTTGTTGGAGAGGTCAAAAGCTTTCTAGCTGAGCGTGCTCAAGCTGCTTTGGATGCTGGTATTTCAGCAGACAAGATTTGGTTGGATCCAGGATTTGGCTTTTCTAAGAATGTTCAGCATAATTTGGATCTCTTGCAAGGTTTGGATCAGATTACTGGTCTTGGTTATCCTGTTTTATTCGGGATTTCCCGTAAGCGCGTGGTGGATTACTTGCTTGGAGGCAATAGTTTACCGACTGATCGAGATCAAGCTACAGCAGCCCTGTCCGCCTGGGCCATTCAAAAAGGCTGTAAAATGGTTCGTGTCCATAATGTCGCTGCCAATCGAGATATCATCAAGGTCTGGGATCAACTTGTAAATGGAGGGTCAAATGGATAAGATTTCCCTCAATAAATGCCGTTTTTACGGCTATCATGGGGCATTCAAAGAAGAGCAGGTCCTCGGTCAGATTTTTACAGTTGATTGTGACTTGTATGTCGATCTGACAGCCGCCTCGCAAACAGACCAGTTGGAAGATACGGTCCACTACGGCATGGTCTTTGAAACCATCAAGTCAGTTGTGGAAGGCAAGCCCTATACCCTTATAGAAAAGGTAGCAGGTGTTATTTGTCAGGAGATTTTTGACCAGTTTCCAAAGGTAGAAAAGATTGGTTTGGCCATTTACAAGGAAAATCCACCCATTGCTGGCCACTATGACTCAGTTGGGATTGAACTGGAGCGTGAACGCCCATGAAACACTTAGCCTATCTCAGCATTGGCGGAAATATGGGAGACCGTTTAGCTTATTTAGAAGCTGCTTTAGAAGCCCTAGACCGTCATCCTAACTGTCGACTTGGTTTGGTTTCTTCCATTTATGAAACTCCAGCTTGGGGCAAGACGGACCAGGCTGATTTCCTCAACCTAGCCTGTCAGGTTGAAACAGATTTATCTGCCCAAGACTTTTTAGCTGTCTGCCAGCAGATTGAATTGGACTTGGATCGGGTCAGGATTGAAAAGTGGGGCCAACGCACCATCGATTTAGATATTATTTTTTGGGATGAACAAGTGATTGAGGAAGAAAACCTCATCGTTCCCCATCCATATGCCCATGAGCGGGCATTTGTTCTTTTACCTCTGGCTGATATTGCAGCAGATTACCGTCATCCTGTCTTGCAAAAGACAGTGGCAGAGCTCTTGCTTCCCTTGAAAGATGAAAAAATTGAATGTTTAGATAAAAAAATTTAGAAAAATATTAGGAGAATTATGGAAATTTTAGCGATTTTAGGAGTTTTATTGGCTGTTGTAGCCATTATTTATTTGACATCAAAGAATTTGCACGTTATTGTGGCAGCCCCTGTTGCTAGTTTGATAATTCTGGTGACCAACCAGATGAACATTATCGAAGCTATGTTGGGAAAGGAACAGTCCTATATGGCTGGTCTGGCTGGCTTTTTAATCAATAACTTTGTGATTTTCATGTTGGGCTCTATTTTGGCTCGCTACATGGAAGCCAGTGGAGCAACCCTGACCATTGCCAATAGTATTTTGAAGGTTATGGGAAAAGATAGTCCTTACAAGGTTTTGCTGGCTATTGCCCTTATCACAAGTATCTTAACCTATGGTGGTGTGAGTATCTTCGTTGTGATCTTCACCCTCTTACCTCTGTCACGTCCTCTTTTCAAGGAGTTGAATATCAACTGGGCTCTCTTTCCGCTTCCAGTTTTCATGGGGGCTAGTACCTATACCATGACCACCTTACCCGGGACACCGTCCATTCAGAACGTTATTCCGACCAAGGTTTTGGGAACGAGTTTGACAGCTGCTCCGCTCATTAGTTTAGCAGCTAGTTTGGTTCTCTTGCTCTTTGGCCTCTTCTACATGGCATATTGCCTCAAGAAAAGTTTGGCAAATGGGGAAACCTACACCGAGGATGATGACGATACTGTTGTTGACTTGGCTGAAAAAAGACCGAATTTGCTCTTTTCTATCTTGCCCTTGCTTAGCTTGATTGGGACTATCTTCCTCTTGAACAAGACGCCTAATGTCTTGGCTATTGGCTTGTTGGTATCTATTGTTTTGTCAGCCATCTTGTTCTATCCTTACCTGCCTAATCAGAAGGAACTTTTGAATTCAGGTGCGACTGCTTCTATTGTTCCGGCCTTCGCCACTTCAAGCACGGTGGCTTTTGGTACAGTATTGACTTTGTCAGCTGGTTTCGCTGTTATTCAGGAGTGGATCCAACAAATTCCGGGTTCGCCTTTGATTAGCTTGTCTGTGTCAACTGCCCTGCTCAGTGGTATTATTGGTTCATCCTCTGGTGCGGTTGGTATCGCTTCAAGTAATTTCTTGCCAGCTTACTTGGAAATGGGGATCAATCCCGAAATCCTCCACCGTGTAGTTGTAGTGGCTTCAGCTATTCTGACCGTTGTACCACAATCAGGTGTTATGATTACCTTCCACAATCTGTCAAAAATCAGCATGAAGCGTGGTCTCAAGTATTCATTTGTACTGGTAACTGTTGGACATATCTTGGCTCTCATGGTTATCTTAGCCTTGGTAGGCTTACTTTATTAGAAGAATTGAAATGGAACTTTCTTTGGAAAGTTCTATTCTTTTAGCATAAACTTAACCGTTTTATAATTAACTGGTTGACTATTTGTCTTTGAAGGTATATACTTAACTGGTAAAATACTTATTTTTATCAAGGAGAGTATGGTGAAGAAGAAACGAAATCTTGCCTTGACAGGCATAAGCTTATTGTGTGGTTTGACCTTGTTGGCTTGCCAGCAGAAACAAGCTACGCAGGTGCTTGACGAAAAAGTAAAGCAGGAACAGGTTCAGAAAGAGGAAACGGTCTATGTCGTTGCGGAGTTGACTGAGGATGGTTATGTCCTTATCCACGGCGATCATCAACATGTGGAAAAAGGCTCTGTACCCTACGATGCCAAGTTCCTAAAGGAAACCTTGTTAGAAGATAAGAACTATCAATTTAATGAAAAAGATGTCTTGTATAAGGTACGGACAGGCTATATTATTCAAGTCAATGGCAAGGTCTATTATTATCCTAAGAAGACTGGAGATGGTCTTGTTACTTTAGAGGAAGCCCGGAAATTAACGGCAAATAATCCTGAACATGACCACCATGGACACGATCACAACCATGACCATGCTCATGAAGAGCAAAAACAGTCATCGACCAATCCAGTAGGTGTGGCCGGGATTGATAGACCAACCAGCGACGGTTTTTTATTGAGCGATGCCAAGCAAATTTCAAGCAAGACGGATACGGGCATTATCGTTGAGCATAATGGTCACAGTCACTTTATCTTTTATGGTGACTTGAAAGGTAGTAAGTGGGAGTACCTTATCCCAGCTGGAGCTGATGTGACCAAGAAGCAGGAAAATAGTACATCTAGTCAGTCATCCAGTCAGGCTGGTCAGGACCATTATCAATTCAACCCTGCTGATATTGTAGCTGAGGATGCTAATGGCTATACAGTTCGCCATGGAGATCATTACCATTATATTTTGAAACAAACTGTCGGTGGAAGTGTGGGAAATCCTGTTCATACAGGTGCTAGCCAGTTTGCTAGTTCGAAAGCGGCGGCACCGGTTATGCAAAATCACTTGGTGACTTTACCTGTTTCCCCAATAGCTAACCTACCAGTTCCAGTAGTTACTGCAGGTACTAATCAAGCAGCGTCTGTGGTTTCTCGTCAAGGGATTGCTGGGATTGACTATCCGACCAGCGATGGCTTTCTCTTTGATGGAAGTGGGCTTATCGGTCAGAATGCGGTTGGTCTGCTCATTCAACACCAGGGGCATATCCACGTTTTGCGTAGAGAGCAAGTGGCAACTTCTAAGTGGGCTTATTTGCTAGAAGATCAATCTAGTCAAGCTACTCCAATTCAACCACTTCCAGCAGTCCTCACCAATGTGGTTACAAAACCAGTGGAAAAAACGGAAGTAGTAGCCTCCAGCCAGTCACCAGCGCCAAGTCCAGCACCTGTTACTCCTGCAGAGGCGACTGTGGCGGATGGGGTCACAGCCAAACGGAACTACCTGGCCCAAGCCCTCGGTTTGCCAGTCAATTCTATCACCCTTTTGGATACGCCTCAAGGTCAGGCCTTCATGTATCCCCATGGTGACCATGACCATTTGGTACTCTTAAAGAATATTGACCTGACAAAACCTTTTGAAAGTGAAGAAGAGGAGCATTCTCCAAGCTCGCCATCAGCTAGCGAAACGACTTCGTCTAGCTCAGAACAGCCAACAAGCTCCAGCTCCACAAGTTCAACTACTGGTAGCCAAGAAACAAGTGAGCCAGAAGCATCAACCACAACCAGCCCATCCTTGTCAGAGGTGGCTGAAGCGCCTAATTCAGCAGCTGTTGCTCCGACAGCGGAGGTTGTGGTGGATGAGGTCACAGCCAAACGGAACTACCTGGCCCAAGCCCTCGGTTTGCCAGTCAATTCCATTACCCTTTTGGATACCCCACAAGGTCAGGTCTTCATGTATCCCCATGGTGACCATGACCATCTGGTGCTTTTGAAGAATATTGACCTGACCAAGCCTTTTGAAAGTCCAGAGGAGGGAGAAACTGACCATTCTCCAAGTTCTCCATCAAGCAGTGAAATGAGTTCATCAACGTCGCTGCCATCTAGCACCGCTAGCTCAAGTGGTTTGCCAAGTCAATCCACCGAAACACTTCCGTCAATGTCAGAAGTCGTTGAACCAGCTCAATCAAGCCAACCGACACATTCTGACACCGTTTCAAGTGCTGTGCCATCAGTTTCGACAGAGGTGACTGTCGAGGATGAGGTCGCAGCTAAACGGAACTATCTGGCCCAAGCTCTCGGTTTGCCAATCAGCTCCATTACCCTTTTGGACACGCCACAAGGTCAGGCATTTATGTACCCCCATGGCGACCATGACCATCTGGTGCTTTTGAAGAATATTGATCTGACCAAGCCTTTTGAAAGTGAAGAGGACTTGGCACGAAAAATTGACTATATTTCTAAAGTCTATGGTGTGCCAAAAGAAGCTATTCGGGTTTCGGATACGACCTTTAGTTTCAATGATCCAAGTCATGCCTATGACCCGACCCATGTCCATCCTTATGTGATTTTACGGTCCATGTTGGTTATTCCAGAGGTGACAGGGGATCCAGAGAGGGACTTTGAAGCGGAGCTTTTGGCGGTAGCCAAGCGGACTGGTATCGCACCATCTAAACTCATCATTCGCGACAAGAAATTCGTTCTGCCACATGGTAGCCATGACCATGTCTTACATATTCAGGCTGTGGAGGGCATTGAGCCTTATCTTGCCAATAAATTGCCAGCCATTTCAGGTAGCTATCAGGAAGGGGAATTTGACCGAGCGACTGTGGATAGTCAGCTGGCTCATTTGCGTCAATCGGTGGCTGAAAAATTCGGGGCAAGCAGCAAGGAATACCGTCGTATCGAACGGGCTTTGGACGACTTTGCTAGCAATTTAGATGAACTTGTGACCAATTCGACAGCAGGTTATCTGGCTATGTTGAATCAATTTGAAAAGGTCCATATCTTGCAGGAAGTTGATAATTCTACAGAGGAAAATACAGATCCACTCTACCCATCTATTCTGGAACAGATCCGCTTACTTGATACCAACAATCTGCCAGTTAATAAGGAAGAATTAACCAACCAACTCAATCAAGCCAGTCAAGCTAAGGACAGACAGACCTTGCTCAATTTGGAACATCTCTTGCAAGAGTTGAAACATTTCCAAGACCGTCCAGATATTACAGTTATGGAGTATATGGATTATTTGCTTGGTCAGTTGGATCAAACCTATCTTGCACCTGATTTGCAGGAAAGATTGGCGAGCACATTGGATCGTTTATTCCAAGCAACCTTAGGTGGCAATGCTTCCGTCAAACCACTGGACTTGTCCAAAGAATTAGTTGACCTGAAAATTGCCCTCCATCTTGCCAAGGCAGCCAATCAGACTTACCCTATCCAAACCAGTCCTGCCTCTGAAAAATTGCAGGAAAACAGGGCATTCATGGAAGCATTTGTGGGGGACATCCGTGAGATGTTTACCAGACAGATGACCTTCCCTGAAATCGTGGAGCAAGCGGAGCATGAAACTCCGACTCCATCTCCTAGTCATGTGACGGATAATCAGGCTTATCAGGACCTACTTGCCCTATTAAGACAGACCAATCTAACAGGGACAGTGACCTCGCAAGCTAGCTGGGTTGACCAAATCAACCAAGCTAGTCTGAAAGGAGATGAGCGTGAGTTGGCAAGGATTTCCCATAGTTTGCAGGAAATTCAGCAATTCCAAGACCGAGCAGAAATTCGTTTGATGGAGTATATGGATTATTTACTTGCCCATATTGATAGCCCATATCTTCAAGCACCTACTCGTCAAGAGGCTGCTCGTCTCATCAATCAAATCTATGGTTTGGTTGTTCGCAGAGAATTGGCTGCCAGTCCAATGTCACTGGCAGAAGACCTAATTGCCAACAGTATTGCCGTTGCCAATGATGTGAAAACTCAAGTCCATCAGCAACTAGAAATGTCAGATGACTATGGCGTGATGCAGATGAACCGCCTAGAAATGAATATGTTTGTTGAAGGAACTAGGGATTTCTTTGTCAGTCCTTTGAGTCTTCCAGAGAACGTTCTAGCAACATCAGAGCCGACAAGTCCTATCCCAGTAAGTGAGGAAAGTGAAGGGCTGGCCAGTCCAACCAGTCAGGATAGTCCTGAAAGCTCATCTGGTCCAATCCATGAACATGAAAGTGAAAGTCTATCCAGTTTATCACAACCAGTTGAAGAAAGTTCTTCTTCAGAAATTGAGACAAATTCTGAACAGGCAACCAGTCCTACAGAAGTTGGCAAGGCAGAAGCTACCGCCCCAATAGCTAGCGAAGGTGTAGAAGAAGAAAGTGCTTCAAGTGATGCAACAAGCCCTGCAGAAGTACAAGAAATTCCTTCGCCAACAGAAGAAACAAATGCCTCATCAGCTCCAGCTTCGGAGCCAAGCAGTCCAGCAGCAGAAGAACAAGCTTTGCCTAGTGAAACTGCAGAGGAGGAAGAAGTGGAACTATCCGATGAAGACCTAGAATGGCTGTCCGATATTTTCGGTGAATTTACAGGTTCAACTTCCGAAGAGGAAAGTGAAGACATCGGCTTGACCTGGAAACCGCTAGGGAGCTTCGATTTCAACTCTTTTGATGAATAATACCTAATAAAAAATGTTAAAACCATGGTCTGACCATGGTTTTTCTTGAAAAAATAAAAATAACTTTCTATCACTTGTCAAGTGTGATATAATCAGAGATACTGAAATCCGAACGTTTTATTTAGGAGAGAATAATGAAAAAACAATCACCATTTATCGTAGCAGGTATTGTCATGCTGGGTGTGGTCATGCGCGCTCCCTTTACAGCCCTTCCTGCTATCTTGACAGATGTAGCTGCTGGTCTGGGAGTAGAGGTCAGTTCTCTAGGTATCTTGACCTCTATTCCCTTGATTATGTTTGCCCTCTGTTCTTCCTTAGCTCCTCGCCTGGCTGCTAGATTTGGTATGGAAAAACTCATGGCCATGGTCCTCTTGGTCATGGTTGTTGGATCAGGGATGCGGGTACTGAATCTACCTGCTTTATATATAGGCACTATGCTTGTTGGAGCTACCATTGCCGTTATCAATGTTCTCTTGCCCAGTCTGGTCACGGCTAATTTTCCAAAGAAAATTGGTTTTTATACCACCATCTATATTACCTTGATGGGAGTAGCTGCGACGGTAGCTGCTATGGTTGCAGTTCCTATTGCATCTGCGAGCTCTTGGCAAACATTTATCCTCTTGATAACAGCTGTGGTCTTGATAGCCTTTCTGCTCTGGTTACCCAATATTCGTAATAATCATCGTTTTGAAACCAAAAAACAGGGCCAGCAGACCAAGTCTATTTGGAAGAATAAAGCTGCCCTTGCCTTTTTACTGTTTGGTGGGCTACAGTCTGTTCTCTACTATACAGAGATTACCTGGTTACCGACCATTTCCCAGTCAGTTGGCTTCAGTAAGGCTGAGGCAGGCTTGATGGCAGGTTTCTTTAATATGACTGCCATCCCTATGTCCATGATAATCCCAGCTATCCTTTCTCGTCAGACCAAGGAAATGCGTCGCAATATCATGTTGATAACTTCCTCAGCTACCCTTCTAGGTCTATTTTTGATGGCTGTCCTACCTAAGCATTTTATACTCTGGTCAGCTCTCCACATCATTTTGAGTTTCTCAAATGCAGCTCTTTTCCCTTATATGATGTTGGGCTTTACCTTGAAAACCAGCAATAGTCAGGCGACTGCTCAGTTATCTGGTATGGTACAGACAGGTGGCTACTTGATTGCTGCCTTTGGTCCAGGTCTTTTAGGATATAGCTTTCCTCTGTTTGGAAGTTGGATGCCTCTGATTCTGGCATTAGCAGTCGTGACCATTTCCATGATGTGGACCATTGTCCTGATTGAAAAAGAAGATATCATTGTCTAAATGTATAGGTTGGCAACTGCCAGCCTTTTTTATATCTATTATCTTTGATGAGTAGACTAGAAAATTTTAGAAATCCTAATAGGAACTCAGAGAAGGTGATTTGGTCATTAACAATGTAAAATGTACTAAAATAGTTAAATGATCTATTTTAAACATTTTAAATAAGTCACAGTATTGAATTGACATGTTTTAAAATGTAAAAATGCTCAATTACATTGAATTGACATGGTTTAAAATGTAAAAATACTCAAATGGATTGAATTAACATATTTAAAAATTTAAAAATACACAACTGCATTGAATTGACATATTTAAAAATTGATTTCCCTACCACAACAATGTATTGACGTTTTTTAAACATTTATTTTTAAGTTTTAAAAAAATGAACATGTTCGCAAAAAAAATCCTATCGTCACAGAGGAGATAGGATTTTGTACTTATGGACAATGAACTTAAATTCAGCTTATTGTCCTGAGCAATTGTAAAAAATTAGTGTGCGACACGACGACGTGCTGCTTTTTTACGATTTTCCTCAATGAAGGCTTCTTTCTTTTCTTCTGGTTCAATGATTGTTTTGTGAACAGTGAAGACTGCACCTGCTGCAAGAGCAACTGTAGAAAGAACACCTGTCAAGAAACCTTTGCCAAAACCTTTAGCCATAGTGAATTCTCCTTTACTTGTGTTATAATAGATTTTAGCGAAAAAACAAAATATTTTCAAGGAAAAAGATGAAAACTAAAGTTATTGTGGTCATTGGACCAACTGCGGTAGGAAAAACTGCTTTAGGAATTGAATTGGCCCAGTGCTACAATGGAGAAATTATTAGCGGTGATAGCCAGCAAGTCTATCGCAACCTAGATATCGGCACGGCAAAAGCTAGTCCTGAAGAGCAGGCTGCTGCGGTTCATCACTTGATTGATGTCCGAGATGTGACCGAGGGCTATTCGGCTTATGAATTTGTAGTAGAAGCCAAGGCTTTGATTGCAGACATTACTAGTCGTGGCAAGCTGCCTATTATCGTGGGTGGGACAGGCCTTTATATCCAAAGTCTACTGGAAGGCTACCATCTGGGCGGTCAAGTTGACCAAGAGCAAGTTCTGGCTTATCGAGCTGAACTCGACTGCTTGTCTGACGAGGTTTTGGAAACAATGGCAGAGCAAGCAGGTTTGATGGTCGAGGGAAACAGCCGTCGGAGAATCATTCGTGGGTTAGAATTGATAAAATTTGGAAAGAACTTAGAAAATACAGAGTCAGAATATGAGCCTCTTTACATCTGCCTGACGGATGACAGACAGGTTCTTTACGACCGCATCAATCAGCGAGTGGATAAGATGATGGCGGCGGGCTTACTAGATGAAGTTAGCTGGCTCTACCAAGAACATCCTCAAGCCCAAGCTGCTATGGGAATTGGCTACAAGGAGTTTTTCCCATACTTAGCAGGTCAAATCAACCTAGAAGAAGCAGTTGATAAGGTCAAGCAAAATAGCCGTCGCTTCGCCAAACGCCAATTAACCTGGTTTAGAAATCGTATGCAGGTTCCCTTTTATTCAGTGGGCGAGCCAGATTACAAGACGCAGATTTTCACCGCCGTGGAGGAATTTTTAGATGATTGAAACCCAGAAAGAACAAGAACGCGCCCTCCTGGTCGGAGTGGAATTACAGCAAACAGACAACTTTGACATGTCCATGGAGGAGTTGGCAAGTCTGGCTAAAACAGCAGGCGCTCTGGTCAAGGGAGTCTACACTCAAAAACGTGAAAAATACGACAGCAAGACCTTTGTCGGCTCAGGGAAACTAGAAGAAATTGCCCAGATGGTCGAAGCTGATGAGATTGATACCGTCATTGTCAATAACCGACTGACACCCCGTCAGAATGTCAATTTGGAGGAAATTCTGGGGGTTAAGGTCATCGACCGTATGCAGTTGATTTTGGATATTTTTGCCATGCGGGCACGAAGCCACGAGGGAAAACTACAGGTCCACTTGGCCCAGCTCAAGTACATGTTGCCACGCTTGGTTGGTCAGGGGATTATGCTCAGCCGTCAGGCAGGTGGTATCGGCTCTCGTGGACCAGGTGAAAGCCAGTTGGAGCTCAACCGCCGAAGCATCCGAAACCAGATTCATGACATTGAGCGCCAACTCAAAACGGTGGAGAAAAACCGAGCGACTGTCCGTGAACGCCGCCTGCAATCAGGCGTCTTCAAAATCGGATTGATTGGTTATACCAACGCTGGCAAGTCAACGATTATGAATGCCATGACCGACAAGCGTCAGTATGAGGCTGATGAACTTTTTGCCACACTTGATGCCACGACCAAGCAGATTAACCTGGCGGACAAGTTCAACGTGACCTTGACCGATACGGTTGGTTTCATTCAGGATCTGCCGACCGAGTTGATTTCTGCCTTCAAATCCACCTTGGAAGAGTCCATGAACGTGGACCTCTTGCTCCATGTCATCGATGCTTCTGACCCAAATCACAGTGAGCAGGAGCAGGTGGTCTTGGACATTCTGAAAGACTTGGATATGCTGGACATTCCTCGCCTGGCCCTTTACAACAAGTTGGACAAGACCGATGACAGCTTTACACCCAGTCAGTTTCCTCATGTCATGCTGTCCGCTAAGGATGAAAATGCCAAAGGCCATATTCAGATGATGGTCTTGGCTAAGATTAAGACCATGTTTGAACGGTTTGAGGTCAGGGTCCCACTAGCTGAAGCTTACAAGTTGCACGATTTAGCTACTCTAGCTCTGATAGAAAATCGGACTTATGAAGAGGATGTGGAAGTGGTGTCAGGCTATATCGCTTCCAGCAATAAATGGAAGTTGGAAGAATTTTATGACGGATTATCTTGATTTGGCAATCAAATACGGTGGCTTTACCAGTCTGGACAAGGTCTATCTGGCTAAGAAATTAGCTGATTTGACTGACCAACAAAAACTAGATTTTATCACGCCACCACCTTCGGTTATCAACGCTTATTTTGCGGAAATCTACCAGAAACAAGGAGCAGAAGAGGCGACGGACTACTATCTGACAATTTCTCAGCAGCTGAGCCTTTTTCCAAAAGAGCCCAGCTTTGAAGAAGACAAGCCCTTTGTCCGTCTGAATTTATCAGGTAAGTCTTTCGGATTTGCCTATGTGTCGGCAGACGGTCTGGCCCAGGTCTTTTCGGAGCAAAACGAGGAAGTGACGGATAGCTTGCTCTTTGAAATCGCCCAAGTCTTTCCCCACTATGTCGTCTTTGTGGAGGAAGGCAAGATTTTTATGAAAGTCAATCCCTTTAAGGACGCCGAGTTAGAGGAAGTTGAAACAGACTACCTTTTGACTAAAGTGGAGACGACAGAAGGTTTAGTCAAGATTTCAGGCTTTAATCAGGAAGAAGTGCTGGAAGTGTCGGACGGATATGCTGGCCAGTATTACTATGTCTGGTCGGGTCGCTCTGCAATTTTATATATAAAACATTAGAAAGTAAACAATGCAAATTCAATTTTTAGGTACGGGGGCTGGTCAGCCCTCCAAGGCTCGAAATGTATCCAGTTTGGCCTTGAAACTCTTGGATGAAATCAATCAGGTTTGGCTATTTGATTGTGGCGAGGGAACTCAAAATCAAATTTTGGAAACGACTATTCGCCCACGTAAAGTCGCAAAAATCTTTATCACTCACCTGCATGGAGACCATATTTTTGGTCTACCTGGTTTCTTGTCCAGTCGTTCTTTCCAGTCAAGTGAGGAGCAGACGGATATTGATATTTACGGTCCTGTGGGCATTCGTTCCTTTGTCTTAGCAAGTCTGAAAGTATCAGGGACACGCTTACCGTATCGCATTCATTTTCATGAGTTTGATGTGGATACAGTCGGTCAGGTCTTAGAAACCGACAAATTCACAGTATTCGCCGAAAAGCTGGACCATACCATTCCTTGTGTCGGCTACCGTGTCATCCAGAAAGATTTGGAAGGGACCTTGGATGCAGAGGCTCTGCGCGCGGCAGGTGTACCATTTGGTCCCCTTTTTGGAAAAATCAAAAACGGTCAAAACGTAAGGCTAGAAGATGGGACTGAAATTATCGCGAGTGACTATCTTTCTCCACCAAGACCTGGTAAGGTGGTGACCATTCTTGGTGACACGCGCAAGTGCCATGCTAGTGTCCGTCTGGCTGTCAATGCTGATGTGCTGGTGCATGAGGCGACCTACGGTAAGGGCGATGAGAAGATTGCTTGTAAGCATGGACACTCGACCAATATGGAAGCTGCTCAGGTTGCCAAGGATGCAGGTGTCAAGCAGCTCTTGCTTAATCATATCAGTCCACGATTTTTGGCCAAGGATGTTAGTCAGTTGCGCAAGGACGCTAGCACCGTCTTCGAAAATGTCCGCATCGTTAAGGATTTAGAGGAAATTGAGCTATGAGAACCATTCTAATCACAGGCGCCTCTGGTGGCTTGGTGCAGGAAATGGTGCCATTGCTGAAGGATGAGTTTTTGATTTTACTAGGTCGTGATGTCGAAAAAATTGAGCAGCTCTATGCTTACCATGAAAAAAAGGCTGTCTTTGATGTCGACATTCGAGATGAAGCAGGCCTGACGGCATTTTTCGATGAACTGGATAGTCAGTTTGGTCAGATTGATATTTTAGTCAATAATGCTGGCTATGCTATCTATGATGATTTTGAGAATTTTTCTAGCCAGCAGGTGCAGGCTATGTTTGACATCAATACCTTTGCTCTGATGACCATGTGCCGTTTAGTAGGCAAGCGTATGAAGGCAAGACGGAGCGGGCAGATGATCAATATCGTTTCCATGTCAGGCTTGATCGCTTCAAGTAAATCGTCAGTTTATTCGGCGACCAAGTTTGCGGCCATGGGATTTTCCAATACTATTCGCTTGGAATTAGCCCGGTATGGTGTGACAGTTACTACGGTCAATCCAGGTCCGATTGCGACTGGCTTTTTCGACCAGGCAGATCCTGATGGAAGCTACCAAGAGAGCGTCAAGGCCTTCCTGCTGCAACCGGACTATGTGGCTCGTAAAATTGTCGCAGCCATGGGAACTAGGAAGCGGGACATCAACCTGCCCTGGACTTTGGCAGTTGCCCATAAACTCTATACGCTTTTTCCAAGACTGGCGGACAATCTAGCCAGAACGGTTTTTAATTATAAGTAGCAGAAAATCTAGGTTAGTCTAGATTTTTTTGAAAATTCCTTGTATAATAATTGAAATTAACTATCATTGGAGGAGATATGAATAAACTTTGGAGATTGATTTATAGTCGAACCTTTATCGTACTGAGTTTAATCGTTCTGACGGTAGTAGCTATATTCTGGGCGGTAGGTTCATTAGCTGTTTATGTTCCGGCTATGTTGACCGTCCTGCAGATTTTTTCTATTATCGTAGCCGTTTCTATCATCAACCGTCCTATGAATGCTAGTTTCAAGCTAACTTGGATTATTTTTGTTGTCGGCTTCCCCATTTTTGGAGCCTTATTCTACTTTATCCTGCAGTCCAATATCGAGACCCGTCGTTATCGAAAAACCTTTCAGCGTCAGGCAGAGATTTTGAGGCAGTATGGTAAGACCTCGGAAAAGGTGATGAAAGGTCTGGCAAAAGAAGACAGGGAGCAGTTGAAGTTGGCTCACTACATGAGCGAGTATGTCGGCTATCCTCTTCATACCAATACCGATGCGGTTTATTTCTCATCAGGAGAAGCTAAGTTTGAGGCGCTCTTGGAGGAGTTGAAAAAAGCAGAGCAGTATATCTTTATGGAGTATTTCATCGTGGATTTCGGCTATATGTGGGAATCGATTTTGGACATACTGAAGGAAAAAGCAGCCCAGGGTGTGGAAGTCCGATTTATGTATGATGGAATGAATTCCCTCAGCACCTTGCCTTATACCTATTACAAGACCCTACGTTCCTACGGTATTAAAACTCGAGTATTCTCGCAGATTATCCCTGCTTTATCGACCGTTCAGAACAACCGTGACCACCGTAAAATTGCGGTCATTGATGGCAAGGTAGCCTTCACGGGAGGTGTCAATATTGCAGACGAATACATCAATAAACGGGAGCGTTTTGGCTACTGGAAGGATGCGGCCATCATGGTCAAGGGCGAAGCAGTATCCAACTTTACCCTTATGTTCTTGCAGATGTGGAACCACAATGAGAAAAAGCCAACTGACGATTTGAAATACCTGAAAGCTGCGCGTGAAGCTGAGGCAGAAGTCGTTGGCGGTGAGGGCTATTTCTTGGCTTATGGAGAAAGTCCATTTGATAATGATGAAGTTGCCAAGCGAGTCTGTCTGGACATGATTCAGTCTGCAACGGACTACATCTATATCATGACCCCTTATTTGGTTTTGGATGATGAGATGATTGACAACCTGACTTATGCCGCTAAACGAGGCGTAAGGGTCAAATTGCTTTTGCCTCATATCTATGACAAGCAGTCAGCCTATCTGGCCGCTCGGACAGATTTTAGAACCTATTTAGAAGCTGGAATTGAAATCTATGAATTCACGCCAGGTTTTGTCCACTCTAAAGTTGTCTTGGTTGATGATAAGAAGGCAACTGTAGGCACAGTCAATATGGATTTCCGTTCCTTCTATCTCAACTTTGAATGCGGCTTGTATGTTTACAACCATCAGCAAGTGCTAGCAGATATTTTACAGGATTTCGAAGAGTCCTTTGCCCAATCCGAGCGAATTACCTTGGTCGGTTTTGAAAATACCTATCCTTGGTATAAGCGACTTGCCGGCGCCTTGATGAATATCATTTCCCCATTACTGTAAGAGTATCTTGAATAGTTGGAGCAAGGATTGATTGATTACATTCAGTCGTCCCCTTGCTCCATTTTTCTTTGAAAATGGTATAATAGTAGGATAGCTTAAAGGAGTGAAAAACGTGATAAAACCCAACTATGACTGGCAATTATTGACCGGTTTTTCTGATGAACAATTTATCAAAGTTGCGAAAAAAGAAGGATTGGACCCTGTAGCCGCAAAGTTACTCTATGAACGCGGCATTCAGTCAGCTGAAGAATTACAGGCCTTTTTACAACCAAGCCTAGAAGATCTTCATGACCCTTACCTACTTCACGATATGGATAAGGCAGTGGAGCGGATTCGTCGGGCTATTGAAGACTACGAGCAAATTTTGATTTATGGAGATTATGACGCAGATGGCATGACTTCAGCATCTATTCTGAAAGAAACTCTGGAGGAAATGGGGGCAGAAGTCCAAGTCTATCTTCCCAACCGTTTCACGGATGGCTATGGTCCCAATCAGTCGGTCTACAAGTATTTTATCGAGCAGCAGGGGATTTCTCTCATTGTGACGGTGGACAATGGCGTAGCGGGTCATGAAGCCATTGCCTATGCCCAGGAAATGGGTGTCGATGTGGTTGTGACAGACCACCATTCCATGCAGGAAACTCTTCCTAATGCCTATGCAATTGTCCACCCAGAACACCCAGAGGGAAATTATCCCTTCAAACATTTGGCTGGTTGCGGTGTGGCCTTCAAATTGGCCTGTGCCCTTCTTGAAACGGTTCATGCAGACCTACTGGATCTGGTTGCAATTGGCACCATCGCTGATATGGTCAGCCTGACCGATGAAAATCGTGTCATGGTCAAGTATGGTCTGTCCCTTCTCAAACAGACCGAGCGAGCAGGTCTTCAGGAATTGATGAAAATTGCAGGAATTGATGTAGATAGCCTTGATGAAGAAACAGTTGGTTTCCAACTTGCTCCCAGATTGAATGCTCTGGGGCGTCTGGACGATCCAAATCCGGCCATCGAATTATTGACTGGTTTTGATGATGAAGAAGCTCATGAGATTGCTCTCATGATTGACAGTAAAAATGAAGAGCGGAAGAATATTGTTCAAGCTATCTATGATGAGGCCAAGTCCATGCTTCGAAATGATAGACCCGTTCAAGTTCTGGCTAAAGAGGGCTGGAATCCTGGTGTTCTAGGAATTGTGGCTGGTCGTCTCTTAGAAGAATTGCATCAACCCGTTATTGTTTTGTCCATTGAAGATGGGAAGGCCAAGGGGTCAGCCCGCTCGGTTGAGGCAGTGGATATCTTCCAAGCTCTAAAAGACCATCCAGATCTTTTTATCGCTTTTGGTGGCCATGCGGGTGCGGCTGGTATGACCTTGGAAGTGGAAAAACTGGACCAGTTGGCAGATATACTAGCAGCCTACATTACTGACAACAAGCTGGACATCTCGAGCAAGTCTTCGCTGATTTTAGATGAAGAATTAGACTTAGAAGAATTGACCCTGGACACTCTCAAGTCCTTTGAAAAACTGGCGCCCTACGGTATGGACAATAAAAAACCAGTTTTCTATGTCAAGGATTTCCAAGTAGAATCTGCACGCACCATGGGGCAGAATAATGCCCACCTCAAACTGCGTATTACCAAAGCTGGCTCTGGTTTTGATGTCGTAGCCTTTGGCAAGGGCAATCTTGCCTTGGAATTTTCTCAAGCTAAAAACTTGGAGTTGGCCGTTACTCTCTCCGTCAACAAGTGGAATGGCAATACCAGCCTCCAGCTCATGCTAGTGGATGCCAGGGTCAATGGTGTTCAACTCTACAACATTCGCGGTAAACAACACCAGCTGCCAGTTGGTATTCCTCTTGTGGATGTGAACAATCCAGCGACGGATATAAAAGCCATTGTCCTAGCTAGTTTGCCAGAGGACATGAGCAGTTTGCGCAGCTATTTCCAAGAAAATGACTTTGAGGCAATTTACTTCAAAAATGAGATTGCCAAGCCTTACTATCTGGATGGCTATGGTAGCCGGGACCAATTTGCCAAATTGTATAAGACCATCTACCAGTTTGATGAGTTTGATGTGCGGTACAAATTGAAAGATTTGGCTGCTTATTTGAAAATCAAGGATACCCTCTTGGTCAAAATGATTCAGATTTTCCAAGAATTGGAATTTGTTACCATCACGGACGGTGTCATGCGGGTTAACAAAGAGGCGCAGAAACGGGAAATCGCAGAAAGTCAGATTTACCAAGACTTAAAGGAAACCGTTATTCAGCAAGAATTGATGGCACTTGGCACGGTTCAGGAAATCTATGACTGGCTATGTGGACGAGCTTGATGTTGCCTGTATTTCTCGGTCTTCTGATTTTATTGCTTATCGTTGCATCTATTCGATATACCAATCGCCGAAAGAAAGGTATGAAAGACTTGGAACAAATTGAACCAGTTCAGCAAGCCGTAAGAAAATTGAGGAAAGGTGGATGGTCGGACAAAGCAATTCAGAAGGCCTTTCTAAGTCATTTGCATCGATTGCCTAAGGAAGACATTTCAATCTTCACTAACAATTTCACAGCAGAAGCGGTAGTGTTTGCCTCAGCTAGCTTCTACCAGTTGCTAAGGGCTGAAAGTCGACATTTGACGAAAGAAAAAGCACAAAGTTTGTTAGAACGAACTATGAAAAACTTAGCTTTTCCAGCGGAACTTGACCACAGTCACTTGCCTGACTTGCTAGAAAAGATAGATTGCGACTGTCCTCCCCATCATCCATTTTGGTGGTATTTTGCTGGGCTAGTTGATCGAGCTTTTCCAGAACAGCAGCTTGCAGAGAATGGAGCTTTAAACCGACAAGTCCATCAATTACGCTATCTGATTTCCTACCAGCAGGCTAGTTGGGTGCGCCAGCATTATGGACAGGGGAAGACAGATTGGCAGGCCTTGGTAGCCTATCTAGCTAGCCTGCCTCGCTGGTCCTATCGCTTGAGGGAATCCGCTCGTCTGCATAATAAGAAAGGTTTTGGTCAATCAAGAGCAGAAACCTTACCGATCAATTTGAAAGTTCTCATCGGCTTTCATAGCGAGTTTATTCTGGCGCAAGATGGTCCATTTGCCTTGATTTTGGATGAAAAACCTTCTAAAAATGGAGTGGTCAATGGTGCTTCCTTTAATTATGCCAGAGCCAACAATAAACGCCATGCCCAACTAGATATGGCTCCAGTTGGCCCCCATGACCCAGCATTTCGGAAGAAAACGATCAGGTCTAAAGCTAGGACCTACCTATCTCCTAGTCGGATTTTTAAGCATCAAGTCAAACATCATCAGACAGCTTGGGAGCAATCCTACTTCAACCCCAATGGTGTTTTTTCCTTTCGGGGAAATAGCAGAGCAGGGCTTGTAGCTGGTTTGAGCAAGCGATTTGCCAAAGATATAAGATTTGAAATGTACCAAAAACTAATTTCATGGTATAATAAAGAGTAAAACTAAAAATTTAAAGAGAGACAAAAATGAATTTAAAAGATTACATCGCAACTATTCCTGATTATCCAAAAGAGGGTATTGAATTCCGTGACATCAGTCCTTTGATGGCTGACGGGAATGCCTACAGCTATGCCGTACGTGAAATTGTTCAATACGCGACGGATAAGCAAATCGATATGATTGTGGGTCCAGAGGCGCGTGGTTTCATCGTTGGTTGTCCAGTTGCCTTTGAATTGGGAATTGGTTTTGCGCCAGTTCGTAAGCCAGGCAAATTGCCACGTGAAGTTATCTCAGCTGACTATGAAAAAGAGTACGGCCTTGATACCTTGACCATGCATGCGGATGCCATCAAACCAGGTCAACGGGTTCTTATTGTAGATGACTTGTTGGCAACTGGTGGTACAGTCAAAGCTACCATCGAAATGATTGAGAAACTTGGCGGTATTGTAGCTGGTTGTGCCTTCTTGATTGAGCTGGATGAGCTGAAGGGTCGTGAAGCAATCGGTGATTACGACTACAAAGTATTGATGCACTACTAATACTAGGGTATAGCCAAATCTTATAACTGGTACTTATTTTATTCTAATTGAATTGTATAACAACCTGTCTTATAATAAAGATAAGAAACTCAGGAGGTTGCTTATGCCAATTAAAATTGAAACATCATTACCAGCCGTAGATATTTTGAGAGAAGAGAATATTTTTGTCATGGACAGTGTCCGTGCCAGCCATCAGGACATTCGTCCCATCAAGATTTTAATTCTCAATCTCATGCCACAGAAAATTGTGACGGAGACTCAGTTGCTCCGTCTTTTGGCGAATACTCCCTTGCAATTAGAAGTGGAATTTCTTTGTATGGCAAGCCATGAATCAAAAAACACTCATTCTGACCACTTGGAGCAGTTTTATAAGACCTTTGAGCAGGTCAAAGATGAGTTTTTTGACGGACTAATTGTTACAGGTGCTCCAGTGGAAAATCTCCCCTTTGAAGAAGTGGATTATTGGCAGGAATTGACACAGGTCTTTGAATGGTCTAAAAGCCACGTTTATTCGACCCTGCACATTTGTTGGGGGGCGCAGGCTGGCTTGTATGCCCGCTATGGTGTGCCCAAGCACTCCATGACAAGGAAGTTGTCGGGTGTCTATCGTCAGGAGGTAACCCATCCTACTTGCTCACTGATGCGAGGGTTTGATGACGAGTTCCGTTCGCCCCATTCCCGTTATACAGAGGTCAAGGAGGCTGATATTGCCCATCTGGATGACCTGCTCATCTTGTCGCAAGGGAAGGAAGTAGGCTTGTCCATTTTAGCCAGCAAGGATTTGAGAGAAGTCTATAGTTTTGGACATTTGGAGTATGACAGAGATACGCTTGCCAAAGAATACCAGCGCGATTGCTTGGCAGGTAAAAATCCTCATATCCCAGAAAATTATTTCAAGCAAGATGACCCAACAAGTAGACCGTCTTTATCATGGAACCTTCCAGCAGCACAATTCTTTACCAACTGGGTCAACTATGCTGTCTATCAGGAAACCCCTTATGATTGGAAAACCTTCGAGCAGTCAGCACTTTCAGCAAGTCTTTAATGTTTAAAGAGGAAATATGAACTATTCACAGCAATTTCGGCAGGGGCATTTGGTCCTTCCAGCAGCCATCCTATTTCATTATCAGGAGCTATTTCCATCAGCAGATGATTTTTTAGTCTGGCAATTTTTCTTTTATCAGAATACGTCCTCGTTGGAGAACTTAGCCCCTAGTGAGATTGCTCAGGCGACGGGCAAAACGGTTGCCCAGGTCAACCAAGCCATTGAAAATTTGCAGGAAGCAGGTCTTCTGGACTTTAAGACCATCAGTATTGCTGGTGAAATTGAAATGATTTTTGATGCGTTGCCAGCACTTGAAAAATTAGATGAATTGCTAGCTCCTAAAGTGGAAGAAGAATTCCTACCAGTCGAAAATGACTTGAAAACCATTGTCGGTGAATTTGAGCGTGAATTAGGTCGTCTATTGTCGCCTTATGAAATTGAGGACTTGCAGAAGACAATCGAAGATGACAAGACCTCTGTTGACTTGGTGCGTGCTGCCCTAAGAGAAGCAGTTTTTAACAATAAAACCAACTGGAAATACATCCAAGCGATTTTGCGTAACTGGCGACGGGAGGGAATTACAACTGTCGCACAGGTAGAAGCTAAACATGCAGAAAGAGAAGCCCAGCAACCTAAAAATGTGACGGTTTCGAGCGACTTTCTGGATGCTATGTGGATGTGGAAAGATTAAAATGGAAACAAAATTATCAAAAAGGCTGGCAGCAGTCGCAGATTATGTGCCCCAAGGGGCTCGATTAGCAGATGTAGGGAGTGACCATGCTTATCTCCCTCTTTTTTTGGTGGAACAGGGCAGGATTGATTTTGCAGTCGCAGGTGAGGTGGTCCAAGGACCTTACCAGTCAGCTCTACAAAATGTAGAGCAGGCTGGTCAGTCAGAAAAGATTTCTGTCCGCCTGGCAAATGGCTTGGCAGCTGTTGAGTTGGCTGACCAAGTAAGCACTGTGACCATTGCAGGAATGGGTGGTCGGTTAATTGCTGAAATCTTGGAAGCAGGGAAAGACAAACTTTGTTCGGTTGAGCGATTGGTTTTACAGCCCAATAACCGAGAAGATGATGTCCGTCGTTGGTTGCTTGCTCATGATTTTCAGTTGGTTGCCGAGGAAATCTTGGAAGAAAATGACAAGATTTATGAAATCTTAGTGGCGGAAAAAGGTCACTCAGACTTGACAGCAGACCAGTTGCGGTTTGGTCTTTATTTGCTGGAAGAGCAGTCAGAAACCTTCCAGAAGAAGTGGCTCAAGGAGCTGGACAAGTTGACTTATGCCTTGGAACAAGTGCCCCTTGAACGCCAGGTGGACCGCTCTGCCATTTCCCAAAAAATCCAACAAATTCAGGAGGTGCTTCATGTTAGCAAGTAAAGTGATCGAGCGGTATCAGGCTTTTTGTCCGCCGACTTTAGCTATGGAAGATGATGTCAAGGGGCTGCAAATCGGCACGCTTAAGAAGGACATCCGTCGGGTCATGGTGGCTTTGGACATTCGTGAAACAACGGTGGCAGAGGCTATTGACAAGCAGGTGGACCTGATTATCGTCAAGCACGCTCCGATTTTCCGTCCGATTAAGGATTTGGTGGCTGACAATCCGCAAACTAAAATGTATCTTGATTTGATTAAGCATGATATTGCGGTCTATGTTAGCCATACGGATATTGATGTGGTAGATGGTGGCCTTAACGACTGGTTCTGCGACCTTCTGGGCATTCAGGATACTACCTATCTGATTGAAACTGCTGAGGGGCAGGGGCTTGGACGTGTGGGGACAATAGCAGAGCAGACCTTGGAGGAATTGGCTTTGAAAGTCAAGGAGGTCTTTGGTCTAGATGCTGTCCGTCTGGTGACCTATGGGCACCAAGCCAAGCAGTATGTCAGTCGTGTGGCGATTTGTGGTGGAAGTGGTGGTTCTTACTACCATGAAGCTCTTGCCAAGGGAGCAGATGTTTACATCACAGGCGATATTTACTACCATACGGGTCAGGATATGCTGACTCAGGGCTTGCTGGCAATTGACCCAGGCCACCATATCGAATCCTTGTTTATCAAAAAAATTGCAGATTTGTTAGAAACGTGGAAAGCAGAAGAAGGCTGGGATGTGGACATTCTTCCTTCAACTGTTTCCACCAATCCATTTAGACACTTGTAAAAGTCACAAAAGTTGTGGCTTTTTCTGTCTTCCTCTTGATTTTTTAGGATAGTTAGGGTATCCTAATTATCATACTATGTGCAGTTAAAAAGGAGATGTGAAATGGCTTGGTTTACGGAACAGTCTGTGGTTCTACAGGCGCTGCTGGGTGGTTTATTTACATGGTTTTGTACTATTCTGGGTTCAGCCATTGTCTTTTTCTTTAAGACGGTCAGTCGTCGCTTGCTGGATACCATGTTAGGTTTTGCAGCAGGTGTCATGATTGCAGCTTCATTTTGGTCCTTGCTGGCTCCGTCTATTGAATATGCTGAAGCTTCCTATGGCAGTCTGGCTTGGATTCCAGCTGCAGTCGGCTTTGCAGTCGGTGGTATTTTCTTGCGCTTGGTGGATGCTTGGGTCCCTCATTTGCACTTGGGACATGACAAAGAGCAGGCAGAAGGTGGCGATGAGAAGAACAGGAAAAACCTATCTAAGACAGCTCTGCTATTTTTGGCTATTACTATCCACAATATTCCCGAAGGCTTGGCAGTCGGAGTGACTTTTGGTGCCTTGGCTTCTAATTACAGTCCAGCTGCCTTTGTAGGTGCTTTAGGGCTTGCGATTGGGATTGGCTTGCAAAACATTCCCGAAGGGGCAGCCTTGGCCATTCCGATTCGGACAGATGGAGCGTCACGTTGGAAGGCATTTTACTGGGGTTCTATGTCAGCCATTGTTGAGCCGATTGCAGCCCTAATAGGTGCGGTGGCGGTGACGTATATGACACCGATTTTACCTTACGCCCTGTCCTTTGCGGCAGGAGCCATGATTTTCGTTGTAGTGGAAGAATTGATTCCAGAATCTCAGACCAATGGCAATACAGATATTGCAACACTTGGGCTCATGGCTGGATTTATCATTATGATGGTCTTGGATGTGGCACTTGGTTAAGGAATAAAAGGAGGAAGTCTGATGTTCAGGCTTTTTTCTTATGACATTATCTCTGAAAATATGGTATAATGAACTGATTATTAAATGAGGGAAGGTACTCTTATATGAAAGGTATTATTCTTGCAGGTGGGTCTGGTACTCGTCTATATCCATTAACTAGGGCAGCATCAAAACAGTTGATGCCCATTTACGATAAACCAATGATTTATTATCCTTTATCTGTACTTATGTTGGCGGGGATTAAAGAAATCTTGATTATCTCAACTCCTCAGGATCTTCCTCGTTTCAAGGATATGTTGGGCGATGGTTCAGAATTGGGGATCTCTCTTTCTTACGCGGAACAACCAAGTCCAGACGGCTTGGCACAAGCCTTTATCATCGGTGAAGACTTTATTGGTGATGACAATGTAGCCTTGATTTTGGGCGACAACATCTACCATGGAAATGGCTTGACCAAGATGTTGCAACGGGCTGCTAGCAAAGAAAAAGGTGCGACAGTATTCGGTTACCAAGTCAAAGATCCAGAACGCTTTGGTGTAGTAGAATTTGACGCTGATATGAATGCCATCTCTATCGAAGAAAAACCAGAAGTGCCAAAATCAAACTTTGCGGTTACTGGTCTCTACTTCTATGACAACGATGTTGTGGAGATTGCCAAAAATATCAAACCGTCCCCTCGTGGTGAGTTGGAAATTACAGATGTCAACAAGGCCTACCTTGAACGTGGCGACTTGTCTGTGGAACTCATGGGACGTGGATTTGCTTGGTTGGATACAGGTACGCATGAAAGCTTACTAGAAGCTGCTCAATACATCGAAACGGTTCAACGCTTGCAAAACGTTCAAGTGGCTAACTTGGAAGAGATTGCCTATCGCATGGGCTACATCACCAAAGAACAAGTGCATGAGTTGGCGCAACCACTTAAGAAAAATGAATACGGACAATACTTGCTCCGTTTGATTGGAGAAGCCTAATGACAGAAAACTTTTTCGGTAAAACACTAGCAGCTCGCCCAGTTGAAGCTATTCCTGGAATGTTAGAATTCGACATTCCTGTTCATGGTGACAACCGTGGCTGGTTTAAGGAGAACTTCCAAAAGGAAAAAATGTTGCCTCTCGGCTTCCCTGAAAGCTTCTTTGCAGAAGGGAAATTACAAAATAATGTTTCCTTCTCTCGCAAAAACGTTCTTCGTGGTCTTCACGCAGAGCCTTGGGATAAATACATTTCAGTAGCAGATGGCGGTAAGGTTTTGGGAACTTGGGTCGATCTTCGTGAAGGCGAGACCTTCGGTAATACCTACCAAACCGTTATCGATGCTTCAAAAGGTATCTTTGTTCCACGTGGCGTAGCCAATGGTTTCCAAGTCTTGTCAGACTTTGTATCCTACAGTTACTTGGTCAACGACTACTGGGCTTTGGAACTCAAGCCTAAGTATGCCTTCGTCAACTACGCTGACCCTAGCCTCGACATCCAGTGGGAAAACCTAGAAGAAGCGGAAGTTTCAGAGGCAGATAAAAATCACCCACTTCTCAAAGACGTCAAGCCTTTGAGAAAAGAGGACCTCTAATGTTTCAAGCCTTTTTGGAAATAGCAGAGCAGTTAAACAAGCTTGGAATCATACCCTTGTTAATGGGCTCAGTTGGTTTAGAAAGGCGCACAGGGAGGGACTGGCAGGCAGGAGATTTAGATATTCATGTTCCGAGTGATCCGCGTGGCTGGGAAGCCCCAGATGACGAACGGATTTATCGTGCTGATGAGCTGATTGCCATGATGAACCAACTAGGCTATGTCCTTGTTGACCGTCATGAACATGAATTTCATAAAGACGGCTTATCTGTTGAATTCGGAGGCCTTCATTCACTTCCTGAATTTGCAGGTGTAGAGCTAGAAGATTTGGAAGAACTAGAAACAGCAGGTGTTCGCTATTACCTACCGACACTTGAACAATACCTAAAAATCTATCAAGCCTCCTCCAAAGATTCCTACCGAGCAGAAAATAACAATCAAAAAGACTTTGCCAAGATTGCTTACTTGAAAGAAATCTTGAGGTAGTCTGATAATGCAAGAGGGCGAGCAAAGCGAGCCAATCGCGATAGTTTCCGCCGTAGTGAAAATAGGAACCTGTATTCATAGTTCAGTACGTTCATCTAAGGCTATTTTTTCAGCTACTCATCGTTAGTTTTTTTCAGAATACAGTCAGTATTCCCTCAAAAAACTGCCTTGATTAGCGAAAAACTATCTCTTATATAAAAGCACTTCACTTGTGAATACAGGTTCCGAGATTACGTTTTACGTAATCTTGCAGGGAAATTTTGAAACCTTAGGTTCAAAATTTAGCCATGAAACCGAAGGTTTGCTGGCGCCCCCCACTACCTAAGCTGACACACAAAAAAGAAAAAACTTTTCGGAGAAAAAAATGTCTCAATTTAAAAATATTATCGTAACTGGTGGAGCTGGTTTCATCGGTTCAAACTTTGTACACTATGTGTATAACAATCATCCAGACGTTCACGTAACTGTTTTGGATAAACTTACTTATGCTGGAAACAAGGCTAACTTGGAAGCTATCCTTGGTGACCGAGTTGAGCTTGTTGTTGGTGATATTGCAGATGCTGAATTGGTGGACAAATTAGCTGCTAAGGCAGATGCCATTGTTCATTATGCGGCAGAAAGCCACAACGACAATTCGCTAAATGATCCAAGTCCATTTATCCATACTAACTTTATCGGTACTTATACTCTTCTTGAAGCGGCTCGTAAATACGATATTCGTTTCCACCATGTATCAACTGACGAAGTATATGGCGACCTTCCTTTGCGTGAAGATTTGCCAGGTCATGGTGAGGGTCCAGGTGAGAAATTCACTGCAGAAACCAACTACAACCCGTCATCACCATACTCATCAACCAAGGCTGCATCAGACTTGATTGTCAAAGCATGGGTGCGTTCATTTGGTGTCAAAGCAACTATTTCCAACTGTTCAAACAACTACGGTCCATACCAGCACATTGAGAAATTTATCCCACGCCAAATCACCAACATCTTGGCTGGTATCAAGCCAAAACTGTACGGTGAAGGTAAAAACGTCCGTGACTGGATTCATACTAATGACCACTCGACTGGTGTTTGGGCAATCTTGACAAAAGGCCGTATGGGCGAAACTTACCTGATCGGTGCTGATGGTGAGAAGAACAACAAAGAAGTGCTTGAATTGATTCTTGAGAAGATGGGTCAACCAAAAGATGCTTACGATCACGTAACTGACCGTGCAGGACACGATTTGCGCTATGCTATTGATGCAAGCAAACTTCGTGATGAGCTAGGCTGGACACCACAATTCACAGACTTCTCTCAAGGTTTGGAAGAAACAATCCAGTGGTACACAGACAACCAAGATTGGTGGAAGGCTGAAAAAGAAGCAGTTGAAGCCAACTATGCTAAGACACAAGAAGTTATTAAATAAGACTATTAAAGGCTAGGGCTCTTGCCCAAGCCTTTCTTGAAATAAGGAGCAAATATGATTTTAATTACAGGTGCAAATGGTCAGTTGGGTACAGAGTTGCGTTATCTCTTGGATGAACGTGGTGTTGAGTACGTTGCCGCCGACGTAGCAGAAATGGACATCACGGATTCAGACAAGGTGGATGCCTTCTTTGCAGAAGTAAAACCAAGCGTTGTTTACCACTGTGCAGCCTACACAGCTGTTGATATGGCTGAAGACGAGGGCAAGGAACTCAACTACAAGATTAACGTAACAGGCTCTGAAAATGTTGCCAAGGCAGCAGCAAAATACGGTGCGACCCTCGTTTATATCTCAACAGACTATGTCTTCAACGGTGAGTTGCCAGTCGGTCAAGAGTGGCAAGTAGATGACCAGCCAGACCCACAATCTGAATACGGTCGTACCAAGCGCTTGGGTGAGGAAGCAGTTGAGAAATTCGCAGACAAGTTCTACACTGTTCGTACAGCTTGGGTCTTTGGTAACTACGGCAAAAACTTTGTTTTCACCATGCAAAATCTTGCAGAAACACGTGATACCTTGACAGTTGTTAATGACCAACACGGTCGTCCAACTTGGACACGTACCCTTGCAGAATTTATGGTTCACTTGGTAGAAACCAATCAAGAATTTGGTTACTACCATTTGTCAAATGATGCAACAGAAGACACCACTTGGTTTGATTTTGCGACGGAAATTCTCAAGGATACCAATACAAAGGTCTTGCCAGTAGATTCTAGCCAATTCCCAGCCAAAGCTAAACGTCCCTTCAACTCAACCATGAACTTGGACAAGGCCAAGGCGACAGGCTTTGATATCCCAACTTGGCAAGAAGCCTTGGAATCATTTTATAACCAAGAAAAGAAATAAGATGAACGGGCAATGGCCCGTTTTTTCTATGATTTTCATAGGATTTGTGGTATAATAGCCTGATTACATTTTTAAGAACTTAGGTACTATGAAACATATTTTTATCATTGGTAGCCGAGGCTTACCTGCCCAGTATGGAGGGTTTGAAACCTTTGTCGAGCAACTGGTTTCCAATCAAGTAAGTCAAGAAATTCGCTACCACGTGGCCTGTCTATCTGACACAAGCCATCACCAACACTCAGAATACAAAGGGGCTGATTGTTTTACCATCAATCCACCCAAAATTGGGCCAGCTCGGGTCATTGCTTATGACATGATGGCGATTTCCTATGCGCTGGACCTAATCAAGGCTCAAGGCATTGAACAACCGATTTTTTATATTTTGGGCAATACCATAGGTGGCTTCATAGCACCATTTGCTAAGAGGATTCACTCTGTGGGCGGGACCTTATTTGTCAATCCTGACGGTTTAGAATGGAAACGGACAAAGTGGTCCAAACCTGTACAGGCCTATCTAAAATATGCTGAAAAGCTCATGGCAAAACATGCAGATTTGCTGATTGCCGATAATGAAGGCATTGAAGACTACATTCAAACTGCTTATCCAGGTACACAGACACGCTTCATCGCATATGGTACTGATTTGACGCCGACAGACTATCAGTCCGACAGTCAGGCAGTTCTTGACTTTTTTGGTCAATGGAATCTGACGGAAAAAGACTATTATTTAATTATTGGTCGCTTTGTTCCTGAAAATAATTATGTGACTGCTATCAAGGAATTTATGGCAAGTTCTACCAAGCGTGATTTGGTCATCGTTGCCAATCATGCAGGCTCTGCCTATTTCCAAAAGCTTGAAGAGGAAACAGATTTTTCGCGTGACAAGCGTATCAAGTTTGTAGGCACTGTCTATGATGGCAATCTACTCAAGTATCTTCGTAATCAATGCCGAGCTTACATCCATGGACACGAAGTAGGAGGCACGAACCCAAGTCTACTTGAAGCACTAGCTCAGACCAACGAAAACTTAGTTCTAGGTGTTGATTTTAACCAGAAAGTTGCCTTGAACGGAGCACGTTATTGGACAAAAGAGCAGGGCAATCTATCCCGATTGCTTGACAGGATTGATGGACAGGCAGAAGCGGTGGAACTTGGGCAAATAGCCAAAGAGCACATGAGAAATGCTTATACTTGGGAAAAAATTGTCCGCGACTATGAGGAATTATTTTTACAATGAAAGTAAACATACTGATGTCGACCTATAATGGTCAACAGTTCTTGGCTGAGCAAATCCGCTCCATTCAGGACCAGACCTACACAGATTGGACGTTATTGGTTCGTGATGATGGTTCCAGTGACCAAACGAAGGACCTGCTACAAGATTTTGCAAGACAGGACAGTCGTATCCGCCTGATAGATGTTGAGGAACAAAACAATCTTGGAGTGATAAAAAGTTTTCATCGCCTGGTTCAGTATGAGAAGGCTGATTATTATTTTTTCAGCGATCAGGATGATGTCTGGTTGCCTGACAAGCTGGAAGTAAGTTTGCAGGAAGCCCGATTATATCCGACTGACCAGCCATTGATGGTCTATATGGATTTGACCGTTGTTGACCAAGACCTGCAAATTATGACGGAGAGCATGATTCGTTCCCAGTCCCACCATGCCAATACCCAGTTGGTGCAAGAATTGACAGAGAATACTGTCACAGGTGGTGTGTCCATGATCAACCATTCTCTTGCAAGCTTGTGGACTAAAACGGAGGATATTATCATGCACGATTGGTATCTTGCCTTACTAGCCTCTGCATTTGGGAAACTGGTATTTATTGATAAGGCTGGAGAACTCTATCGCCAGCATGCTGACAATGTCTTGGGAGCTAGGACCCTATCCAAGCGACTTAAAAAATGGATTCGCCCCCATGTTTTATTTAGGGTCTATTGGGACTTGATTAAAAATAGCCAAAAACAAGCCAGCTTGTTGTTAGAACTGCCCCTCTCTCCCTCAGATAGAGAGTTAGTTGAAGCTTTTGTATCCATTTTGGATAAACCTATGTTCGAACGTTTCAAGGTATTGAAACAATACGGCTTGAGAAAAAACAAGGCT
Source organism: Streptococcus suis (assembly GCF_002960425.1). Taxonomy (GTDB): domain Bacteria; phylum Bacillota; class Bacilli; order Lactobacillales; family Streptococcaceae; genus Streptococcus; species Streptococcus suis_S. Next base: position 40,615 of record NZ_POIZ01000039.1, on the reverse strand, counting down.
TTTCACACCTTCGTGTTTACAACACTGATTGTGACAAAATTTGCTTATAAGGGATGTGATGAAATATAGGTATACCGAACCTTATTTTTCGTCTATTGTAGTGTTGAAGTAGCAAAAATAAAATATTTCAAAACCATTTCAATTATTTTACGCTCGACTAAGTATTGTCATGTAAATGTAATAAAAAATTTCAAAAACAAGAGATTTTCATAGGAAAATCTCTTGTTTTGTGCTAGAATAATAGATGGAGGTCCGATATGATCAAAATTTTTGGTAAAATTCGTTACCATTGGCAGCCAGAACTTTCCTGGGGTGTCATTTACTGGTCACTTACCTTCATTCCACTTTTCATGAGTATGACGCTATTATTGGAAAAACTACGCGTATCAGGTCTATTTCTTTTGCTAGTATTTCTTTTTTTACTACTAGTAATCCTAGGATTACATAGGTATTTTGAAATAAAAGAAACCCATTTACGTATTGTTACGGCTAATCTATTTGCCATTCAAGATATTGAAATTGCTCAAATAACAAAAGTGGAAGTTTCTTATATCGCGGTTCGCATATTTTCTAACGAATTACCGGATGGTAAGGTCTATTATATGCGGAAATGGCCTAAAAAATTTTTTGTGAATCATTTAGCCCTACATCCTGCATTTTCTGGAGAAGTAATTTTGTCTGATCATCTGATCAAGCAAGATTATTTTGAAATTTATTATGCAAAAAAAGCCAAATCAATCCAGTGAAATGGCTTTGGTAGGACAGGATTTGATGGCTTCGAGTATATCAGGTGTTATGTCGCTCTTTTTTTCCAGATGCTCGCCATCTGAAAAGACCACAATACCATCGTCATCATAATCAAACACAGGTGAATAGGTTTGGCAAAGCCCACAGGCAATGCACCGTTCAGGAATCAGTTTTATATTCATACTATTATTTTAATCATATTTTTAGAAAAAAACAAGGAGTTGTCCCGAGAATGTCACAAGAGCCATGGAATGAAGAAGTGTATCAAACAGCAGAAAGTCGCAAAGACCGCTTGAGTAAGTCAGTAGCAAGTACAAAAGTGTTTACTGTACTGGCGATTATTTTCTTTACTATTGTTATTATTATTGGATTAATTGCGCTTTATTTGTCAGTTGGTGGTAGCAAAACAGATTCGACCAAAGAATTTTACAACCCAAGTACAGTAGCTGTAGTAGCAGAAAGTTCTACAACACCGACGGAAACATCAGTATCAACAGACATGGTAGAGACGGAAACCGCAGATACAACTGAAACAACAGAAACGAGTTCAAGCTTGACAGAAGCAGCAGACGGTTCTACGATTACCGTTCAAGCTGGTGAGGGTGTTGGAGCGCTGGCAGCGCGTGGTGGTATTTCTATTGCTGAGCTAGAACGTTTAAATCCTGAAAAAATGGCAACAGGTTCCTGGTTAGCTCATCCAGGAGATGTTGTCCGAATTAGATAAGAGGTCTTATGAAATCTATTCAAATTGCAATTGACGGACCAGCTTCAAGTGGAAAGTCAACAGTTGCTAAAATTATTGCCAAAGATTTGGGTTATACTTATTTAGACACTGGAGCTATGTATCGTTCAGCTACCCATTTGGCTCTCCAAAATGGTATAGAGGTAACCGACCAGGATGGCATTGTTGCCTTACTTGCTCAGAATCCTATTCGTTTTGGTCGTGATGAGAATGGTCAACAACTTGTATTTGTTGGTGATCAAGATGTTACCTTGCCTATTCGAGATAACCAAGTGACCAATAATGTGTCAGCAGTGGCGGCACTTCCTCTAGTAAGGGAAGAACTGGTTCGCTTGCAGCAGGAAATTGCTCAAGCTGGTGGTATTGTCATGGATGGACGTGATATTGGAACGGTCGTGTTACCACAAGCAGAGCTTAAGATTTTCCTTATCGCATCCGTTGAAGAGCGTGCACTTCGTCGTTTTAAGGAAAATACGGAACGTGGCATTGAGACTGACTTAGAAACTTTAAAAGAGGAGATTGCGGCTCGTGACCTGAAAGACAGTACTCGGGAGGTTTCTCCCTTGAAAGCAGCAGAAGATGCCATTACATTTGATACGACAGGAGTGTCTATCCAAGGTGTAGTGCAATTTATTTCAGAAAAAGCGAAAGAAATTCTTGACAAGTAGTGTTAGACGTGTTAGAATAGTCCTATTGAGAAAAGCAGAAGTGAGAGCTTCTCGCCTTGCGACTAACGTTGTCTGGCTCTACGGATTAAGATTTCTTCGGAAAGAATAATGGTGTAGTGCGGACTTGTGTAGCAAGTCCGTTTCGTTTTTCTCGAAAAATATAAAATGAGGTGAAAAGCCATAGCAAAGCAAGATTTGTTCATCAATGATGAAATTCGAGTGCGTGAAGTTCGTCTTATCGGTCTTGAGGGTGAACAGTTGGGAATCAAACCGCTCAATGAGGCTCAGGCCATTGCTGATAGCGCCAACGTGGATTTAGTATTGATTCAACCGCAAGCTAAACCGCCAGTAGCGAAAATTATGGACTACGGTAAGTTCAAATTTGAATATCAGAAGAAACAGAAAGAACAACGCAAGAAACAAAGTGTTGTCACTGTAAAAGAAGTGCGTCTTAGCCCAGTTATTGACAAGGGGGATTTCGAGACAAAACTTCGTCATGCCCGTAAATTCCTTGAAAAAGGAAACAAGGTCAAGGTTTCGATCCGTTTCAAGGGTCGTATGATTACCCACAAAGAAGTTGGAGCGAAAGTATTAGCTGAGTTCGCCGAAGCAACCCAAGATATTGCCATTATCGAACAACGTGCTAAGATGGACGGACGTCAAATGTTTATGCAGTTGGCCCCAGCTTCAGATAAAAAATAAGCTTTTTAAGCAAAAGGAGAATTAACATGCCAAAACAAAAAACTCACCGCGCATCAGCTAAACGTTTCAAACGTACAGGTTCTGGTGGATTGAAACGCTTCCGCGCTTATACTTCACACCGTTTCCACGGTAAAACTAAAAAACAACGTCGTCACCTTCGTAAAGCAGGTATGGTACATGCTGGTGACTTCAAGCGTATCAAGTCAATGCTTACAGGTTTGAAATAAGCCGACTTACTAGAATTTAGATTATTATTTGGAGGAAAATTAAATGGCACGTGTTAAAGGTGGCGTTGTTTCTCGTAAACGCCGTAAACGTATTTTAAAATTAGCTAAAGGTTACTATGGAGCTAAACATCTCTTGTTCCGCACTGCGAAAGAACAAGTAATGAACTCTTACTACTATGCATACCGTGACCGCCGTCAGAAAAAACGTGATTTCCGTAAATTGTGGATCACTCGTATCAACGCGGCTGCTCGCATGAACGGTTTGTCATACTCACAATTGATGCACGGTTTGAAATTGGCTGAAATCGAAGTAAACCGTAAAATGCTTGCTGACTTGGCAGTAAACGATGCTGCAGCTTTCACAGCTCTTGCTGATGCTGCTAAAGCAAAACTTGCTAAGTAAGTCTTTTATAGATCGCTTTAAAAATTAGAGAGAACGATAGGTTCTCTCTTTTTGCTTTTATGGATTGAAAATGATGTGGGGAAGTTGGAAAGAACTCTACAGGAAGGAAAAAATTTCGTTAGTAATTCAACAACTGCCCTGAGATGGTAACGCGAATATTGAGAAGGAACAAAGGGCTTGAGCTCAGCTTATTTGCTATCTGTATGCAGTAGTGAATAAATGGCGATGTCCACAATACCACGATTATTTCGAGCAGCTTGTCGAAGGGTACCTTCATAGGTCATGTCGACTTTTTCCATAACACGACCAGAAGGACGGTTTTCACTATCATGGACAGCCGTAATCCGTAAACAACCAACTTCTTCCAGCAGAAAGTGAGTAACTGCTTCAAGGGCTTCGGGCATATAGTTCTGTCCCCACCACTTGCTACCCAACACCCAGCCCAATTCAGCAGCCTGTACCCGTTCATCCAGACTGACGACGGAAATATCACCAATGGGTTGCTGACTTTCTTTGAGTTCAATAGCCCACCTGTATGCTTTTGCTTGTGAATAGGATTGAAGACAGAACTGGACATAGTCTTCCGTATCTTGGAGTGTCTGATGAGTTGGCCAAGTCAGATAGGTGGTAACCTTTTCATCTGAAGTCCAATTTTGGAAAACGGACTCAACATCTGTTGCTTGAAAAGGGCGTAAAATCAGACGTTCTGTTTCTAAAATCTGAGTTCCTTTATGTTGCATCTTATTTCCTCCTCAACAAGGCTTCAATCCAGTCGGGTGCGTAGGCAGAAGTACAGCCTTTTGGCACCTTCATATCTGCATAGACTGCCAATTCCTGACCGATAGCAAGGCCTTGTTCAAGGTAGTCAGGATAGGCAACCGCAATCTCCACCAAGCACTGGTTCATGGTCCATTGGACAAGCGGGTTTGCGGTTTGCAAATGCTCGTTAATGTAGGTTAGCGTTTCTTCAATTTCTTGATTTGTTGCTGTTTTTCCAGCAAAATATTTGGCACGAAGGAACCAACCAAGTCGCTGAAAAATAGATTGGTCTTGGATGAGTAAGTATTCCTCCCAGTCTTTGCTATCCTTGCGTTTGCTAAGAATGATGGAAGCTAGCTTATCGAGGATGTTGACCGAAACTTGTTCATTGAGGCAGTTCTCTAGGTCAGCTTGGGTCAGCTGGTCAGGTTTTGTTTTGGCAATTTGAATAGCTAAATATTGTGCCTCGAGGACACCTGTTTGCCAGAGTGGAGCAAACAAGTCCAGTCGATTTTTATAGGCCTTGGCGATACCAGAAATAGCTCCCATCGGAACGCCGTAGTAGGGCTTGGTTTCGCCAATTTTTTCATAACGCTTGAGGGTGCCAGCATGGCTGGCTGCTTCAAGTTGGGTGAGAATGGTGTTTAATTCAGTCATAAATGTCTCCGAAAAAAACTGGATTGCTCCAGTTTTCATATGTAGTCGTTTAGTTTGCTTTTAGTACAAGGCAACGAGCTGCAGGTTGCTAGAACAGCCTAGAGGCTGTTCTAGGTTGGAAATAAGACATGCGAAGCAAGTCACTTTTGTGAAGTACGGCAAAGCGAGTTCAAATAATGATGAGATTATTTGAAGTTAGAAATAAGGAAAGGGAGTTTCCTCATACGTCGAAGTAATCAAAGATAAACTAAATGACTACTTCAACAAGCCACGTTCACGATACCACACATCTGGTGTCCAGACCCACTTGCAACCGTAGCTTTCTAGCAAATCAAAGGCTGCTTCTGGTCCCATTGTACCAGCTGGATAGGTGTGGAGTGGGACTTGGTTGCTTGCCCACAAATCAACAATGCGGTCAATCAAGCTCCAGCTAGCTTTCACTTCTTCCCAATGGCTAAAGTTAGTAGAATCACCATTTAGGACATCGAAAAATAGTTTTTCATAGGCTTCAGGTGAATTTCCAAGAGCAGTAGCATTGTGGCGGAAATTGAGCTTAGCAGGAGTAAGAGCAAAATGGGAACCAACTTCCTTACCGTTGATAGAGAGCATAAAGCCTTCAGTTGGTTGAATAAAGATGGTCAAGACATTAGCTTCGGAAGGCTGATCAAAAATATCTTCCGCATGCTTGAAGGTGATGGTCACGCGTGTGCCCTTTTCTGTCAGGCGTTTACCTGTACGGAAGAAGAAAGGAACATCACGGAAACGGTCAGTATCAACGAAGAAGACCCCTCCAGCAAAGGTTTCTGTCTGAGAACCTTCGGCAATATTTGGTTCATCCAAGTAGCTAACGTAGTCTTTTCCGTCGATGGAACCTGCTGCATATTGACCACGGATGAAGTTGCGTTTGAGGTCCTCATCAGAAGGCTGACGAAGGTGTTGGAAAACCTTGATTTTTTCAGCTCGGACATCTTCCTCCTTGAAGCTAGCTGGCTTATCCATTGCCAAGAGTGAAAGGACTTGTAAGGCATGGTTTTGCACCATGTCTTTTAAGGCGCCAGAGTTGTCGTAGTAACCTCCGCGATCTTCAACGCCAATCGATTCGGCAAACGTAATCTGAATATTGTCAATAAAATCACGATTCCAGATATGCTCAAAGATAATGTTGGCGAAGCGAACCGCAAAGATATTTTGCACCATTTCCTTACCAAGATAATGGTCGATACGGTAGATTTGGTCTTCATTGAAGGCTTCTGCCAATTCATCATTGAGTTTGGTAGCTGTAGCAAGGTTAGTTCCGAAAGGTTTTTCAATAATCAAGCGTTCAAAACCTTGTCCATCAACGATTTGCTCAGATTTGAGGTGTTTGGCAATGGTTCCGAAAAATTCTGGAGCCATGGACAGGAAGAAGACCTTGTTGTGCTGGGTATCGTATTTTTCACATAAGTCGTCCTGTAATTTCCGAAGGGCAACATAATGCTCGGTGTCATTGACATCATGGCTTTGATAGTAGAAATGACTTGCAAATTCATGGGCCTGACGCGGTGTATCAGGTAAATCGCCTAAAGATTCGATGACAGTTTGCTCAAAAAATTCCTTGGTCCAAGGTCTGCGGGCTGTTCCAATAACAGCAAAATTTTCTCGGATATGTCCTGCCTTGTACAGACGGAAAAGGGATGGATAAAGTTTGCGTTTGGCAAGGTCGCCACTGGCACCAAAAATGGTAAACAATACATGTGATGACATAATTTTATTCCTATTCTGTTGAGTATAAACACTATTATAGCATAAATTGTCAGAAAATTCATTTTTAAATCCCATTTATTAGAAAACGCGGTAAACGTAGGGATTTTCAGGTTGTTGGATTTCTTCTATCTGCTCCAGTTCTATAGTTGGCAGGCTTTGTTGTAAGGAATGATGGTAGTCAATCTTAATTTTTCCACTGACTTTGACCCAGCTATTGTCAGGAAAATGACTTGGAGCTCCAGTAGATAGCAAGCCATATACACCCGAATCGGCGATGCAATGAATAATGCCAAAACGGAAGATAAATTGTTGGTCAGTCTTGTCGGGGTCATTATAAACGAAACCGACCATTGTTATCCTTTTTCCAGAAAATTCATTGGGATAGTCATAGATGGCCTCCATAACCTCCATGTAATTATCGCTGGTCACTTCTATCTCATCTTGGGCTAGATAGCGGTCTGCCACCTTTCTCATCTCTGTCTGGTAGCTTGACTTAGTAAAATAGATGGATGTATCAGGCTTGAGGTATTGGACGCTGGTCCCTTCCTGAGCTTGAGTAGCGGTGTCGTTTTCGGCTGCTAGGGGAAAATGATAGCCCTTAGCCGCTACAGCAGTAGCATCCAGACTGACGGTCGGAAAGAGCCAGGCAACTGCAAGCGGGAGGATTAGGAGAAAAATACTTGTAAACTGAGCTGATTTTTTTGTCAAATGACGATGTGTTTCACTGTCTTTTACCCAAACATAGAGTTGAACTATAGCTAGAATAAAGGACAGAACCATGGACAGATAGGCAAGGTAGGTGTAATGCAGGTTGATATACTGGTCCAATTTTCCAGAAATATAGAGATACATGGTCATTTCAAAATACCCTGCGAGAATTAAAAATCGAATCATAGCAAGCCTCCTAGTAGTAGACTATAGCTCAGGATGACCAAGCTGACAATGGCTATAAACGTAAGAATGAATCTGCCTGTGAAGTAACGCTTCATCATCAGGAGATTTTTGACATCTACCATTGGTCCAATGACAAGGAAGGCCATGACGGGAGCTAGACCAAAGCTGGATAGAAAGGATGCACCGATGAAGGCATCTGCTTCGGAGCAAAGGGAGAGCAAGAAAGCAAGGACCATCATGAGCAAGATAGCAGATAAGGGGCTGTGACCAATAGAAGTCAGGAATGTGGTCGGCACGTAGACTTGGACTAGACTAGCAAATAAAGAACCAAAGACCAAATAGCGACCCGTATCAAAAAATTCATCGATGGCATGAATGAGGGCATGACCAATTTTTTGCCAGACGGATTTATCTGAAGTATCCTGCTGATGAGAATGTGTCACATGATTTTTGGTAATCGGCTCTTTGACCAAGAAGCCGAGAACAAGACCGAGAACGAGAGCCACTAGCATGGAGCCGATAACACGGTATAAGGCAACCGTCCAAGAATTTCCAAAAGCCGTGTAGGTTGCAAAAAGAACGATGGGATTGATAAGGGGAGCCGTTACCAGAAAGGGAAGGGCCGTATAGCTAGGAAGCTTCTTTTCCAACAGTCTATTCACAATGGGGACAATACCACATTCACAAGAGGGGAAAATAAAGCCTAAAAAACTTCCGAAGAGGATGGCTAGAAAGGTATTCTTGGGAAGAAATTTCACAAGCTTATCTGGTGTAATAAAGACCTCTATAAGCCCAGAAATGATTGCTCCAATTAAGACAAAGGGGAGGGCTTCGATGATAATGGACAGGAAAATAGCCCCCACCTGTAAAACAGAGGAGGGCAGTTGATTAAAGCCAAACATCCTTATTTGTTGTCAACTTTCTGTGTATGTTTTTCAGTAGATGATGGTTCTGGGAACTCAATTTCTTCTAGTTTGTCAAAGGATGCAAACTCTTCCAGCATTTTTTCCAAATCATCTTGTCGTTTAAATGTAATAGCCATAGGGCACCTCCAAAAATCTTATATACCTATTATACCCTTTTTGCTCAAATATATCTAAATTTTCCCTATTTCATTCAAAACTAAAATCTTCAGCTGCTTTCTCAAGTCGTGGTATAATGGTCTTATGGAAAAAAGAATAACAGAATTAGTGGGCTTACTTAACCAGTATGCCAAGGAATATTATCAATTAGACAAACCTAGTGTGTCAGATGCTGAATACGATAAGCTCTATCGAGAGTTAGTGGAGTTAGAAACAGCCCATCCAGAACTCGTCTTACCAGATAGCCCTACTCATAGAGTAGGTGGTAAAATCTTGGACGGCTTTGAAAAATACAGCCATGTCTATCCTCTTTTTAGCTTGCAGGATGCCTTTTCGCGTGAAGAATTAGATGCTTTCGACCAGCGGGTTCGTAAGGAATTTCCACAGGCGACCTACATCTGTGAACTCAAGATTGACGGCCTGTCCATTTCCCTGACCTATGAAGCGGGCAATCTGGTGGTTGGTGCCACACGTGGCGACGGCAGCGTCGGTGAGAATATCACGGAAAACCTCAAGCGTGTTGCGGACATTCCCCTGACCTTGCCTCAGGCGATTGATGTCACTGTCCGAGGCGAGTGCTACATGCCAAAAGCTTCTTTTGACCGCGTTAACCAGCAGCGACAGGAAGCAGGTGAGGCAGAATTTGCCAATCCACGAAATGCAGCGGCAGGCACCCTTCGCCAGCTGGATACGGGAGTAGTGGCTCAGCGCGGTCTTGCTACTTTCCTCTACCAAGAGGCTAGTCCGTCTGAGGCGACCAGCCAGTCGCAAGTACTGGAAAAGCTGGATAGTCTAGGCTTTGTGACCAACCACGACTACCAGTTGGCTGACAGCATGGATGAAGTTTGGGCTTTTATTGAAAAAATGGCAGAGCGACGAGATGATTTGCCTTATGAAATCGACGGTATCGTCATTAAGGTCAATGACCTTGCTATCCAAGAAGAATTGGGCTTTACCGTGAAAGCACCTCGTTGGGCAGTGGCTTACAAGTTTCCAGCAGAGGAAAAAGAAGCGCAAATCCTATCAGTTGATTGGACCGTTGGTCGCACAGGCGTGGTGACTCCGACAGCTAACCTAAGTCCTGTCCAGCTAGCAGGAACGACTGTTAGCCGTGCTACCCTGCACAATGTGGACTACATCGCTGAAAAAGACATCCGCATTGGCGATACGGTCATTGTCTACAAGGCAGGAGACATTATTCCAGCCGTTCTGAAAGTGGTTGACAAGTATCGGACTGACCAAGAAGTTATGCCTGTTCCAAACCAGTGTCCGTCTTGTCAGAGCGACTTGCAGCATTACGAAGATGAAGTTGCCCTCCGTTGCATCAATCCCATTTGCCCTAGCCAGTTGATGAGCAAGTTGGAGCATTTTGCCAGTCGCGATGCTATGAATATCGCAGGTCTGGGATCTTCTATTGTAGAAAAACTCTTCCTAGCAGGTTTGGTTAAGGATGTGGCAGATATTTACAAACTAACAGTCGATGACCTCTTGACCCTAGACGGCTTCAAGGAAAAATCCGCAGATAAGCTCTACCAAGCTATTCAGGCATCAAAAAGTAATTCAGCAGAACTGCTCTTGTTCGGTCTGGGCATTCGCCATGTCGGCAGCAAGGCCAGCAAGATTTTACTAGAGAAGTTTGGTGATTTGGAAACCCTAGCTCAAGCCAGCCAAGACGAGATTGCCTCTCTAGAAGGATTGGGCCAGGTTATTGCCAAGTCACTGACCAGCTTCTTTGCCAGCTCAGGAGCCCAGCAGCTTTTAGCTGAACTTAAGGAAAATGCCGTAAACTTGACCTATCTAGGACAGGTGGCCGATGAAAATGCTGCCCTGTCTGGTCTGACAGTTGTGTTGACAGGTAAGTTGGAACGGATGAAGCGGGGCGAAGCCAAAGCCAAGCTGGAAGCCTTAGGTGCTAACGTAGCAGGCTCGGTTTCCAAAAAGACCAATCTCGTGGTCGCAGGAGCTGACGCGGGAAGCAAGCTGGCCAAGGCACAGGAATTAGGAATTGAAATAAAAGACGAGGCTTGGTTAGAAAGCCTTTAAGGTATAGGATATGGAAGAACGCAAGCGAGCACGATTGATTTACAACCCGACCTCTGGTCAGGAAATCATGAAGAAAAATGTGGCAGAAGTGTTGGATATTTTAGAAGGATTCGGCTACGAAACTTCTGCCTTTCAAACAACGCCTGAAAAAGATTCGGCTAAAAATGAAGCCAGAAGGGCTGCCTTAGCAGGTTTTGACTTAGTCATTGCAGCAGGTGGAGATGGCACTATTAACGAGGTGGTCAACGGCATTGCACCGCTCGAAAAACGACCGAAAATGGCTATTATTCCAACTGGGACAACCAATGACTATGCGCGTGCTCTTAAGGTTCCACGAGGCAATCCAGTTGAGGCAGCCAAGCTGATTGGTAAAAATCAGACGATTTTGATGGATATTGGTCTGGCAAAGAATCAAAAGAATGGTATTCATCAAGAACATTATTTCATCAATATCGCTGCTGCTGGAACACTGACAGAACTGACCTACAGTGTGCCAAGCCAACTCAAAACCATGTTTGGCTATTTGGCTTATGTGGTCAAGGGGGCTGAACTCTTACCTCAAGTTCAGTTTACACCCGTACGGGTAAGGCATGATGGTGGAGTGTTTGAAGGGTCAGTTTCGATGATTTTCGTCGCCCTGACTAATTCTATTGGTGGTTTTGAGCAAATTGTTCCAGATGCCAAGTTGGATGACGGGAATTTTACCCTGTTAATGGTAAAGACAGGCAATCTATTTGAAATCCTCCACTTAATTGGTCAAGTTTTAGATGGTGGCAAGCACATCGAAAGTGATTTGATAGAATACATTAAAACACAACATCTCACCATTGAGAATCTTGATCCAGATAGTCGTCTCCTGATTAACTTGGACGGAGAATTTGGAGGAGATGCACCTGTCGAACTTGATAACCTACAAAACCATATTGAATTCTTTGCGGATACAGACCTTGTTTCTGATGAAGCCATTACCTTGGACACGGAACAAGTAAACAGGGAAAACATGACAAAACGTTTCATTGAAGAAAGTAGTCATATACACTCTACAATATAAATAGGAAGAAAAGACGACAAGGTCTTTTCTTTTTATTTTTCAATAACGAATTAAACGCTTCCAATAGCGGTATTTTCTTGACAAATAGATGTTTTAGGAGTATTCTTACATGGTATTAAATTTTAAAAGGAGAATTCGTTATGAGTTTAGGCGCATTGGCCTTAGGTTTGGCCTGTCTTGGTGTTAGTATTGGTGAGGGTTTGTTGGTAGCTTCTTACCTTAGCGCAACTGCACGTCAACCTGAAATGCAAAGCAAGTTGATGGCTGGTGTATTCTTGGGTGTTGCCTTTATCGAGGGTACTTTCTTCGTTACCTTGGCTATGGCATTTGTTTTGCGTTAGTACATCAAGAGAATTAGAAAAGGGGGGAACCTCCATTGGAAGAACATTTAAGTCCAACCCTTACCCTTGGTCCCGTAACCTTTGACTTGACCATGGTATTGGTTTCTGTCATTACCATTCTCACTATTTTCTTACTTGTTTTTTGGGCTAGTCGTAAGATGGAACTCAAACCCAAGGGCAAACAAAATGTCCTTGAGTATGTTTATGAGCTGACCATCAATTTTACAAAAGGAAACTTGGGTGACGAAGATGCTAAAAGGTATGCCTTGTTCTTCTTTACCGTCTTTACCTTTCTTTTGGTAGCCAATAACTTGGGATTGATGACCAAGTTGGAAACCGCAGAGGGACACAATTTGTGGACCTCACCGACAGCCAATATGGCCTACGATTTTGGACTAGCAACCATCGCAACTGTATTTTGTCATGTTGAGGGCATTCGCCGCAGAGGGTTTAAGCAATATATAAAAGATTTTGTAACTCCCTGGGCAATGACACCGATGAACATTTTAGAAGAGATTACCAACCTTGCATCACTTGCTTTACGTTTATACGGTAATATTTATGCAGGTGAGGTATTGGTTTCACTTCTTCTTCAATTATCACAACAAAGTGCAGTGGCCTATCCAATCGCCTTTGCTCTAAACATTGTTTGGACAGCATTTTCTGTCTTCATTTCGTGTTTGCAAGGCTATGTATTTGTCATGCTAGTGTCCATGTACTTGAATAAAAAAATCCATGGTCATGGTTAGATAAGAAAGGGAATGAAAAATATGGCAACAATTTTAGCAATGCAATCTAGCACTGTTCTTGGAAACTTCATCTTAGTAACTGCATCGTTTGCGATATTGATTATCCTCATTCGTGTCTTTGCTTGGAATAAGATTACGGGCATTTTTGAAGAACGTGCCAACAAGATTGCAAATGATATTGATGCAGCAGAAGAAAAATTGACTGCTGCCTCAAACCTGGTTCAACAACGGGAACAGGAATTGGTTCAAGGTCGTGTTGAAGGACAAAAAATCATTCAAGACGCTATTGAGCGAGCGAAACTAGAGAAAAAACGACTTCTTGAACAGGCAGAAGTTGAAATCCAAGGCTTGAAACAAAAAGCGCAGATGGAAATCGAAGCTGAGAAGCGTGAAGCCCAAGAAAACTTGCGTGTTCAAGTCGCTGAATTAGCTGTTGATTTGGCAGGTAAAATCATTTTAGAAGACCTAGACCAGGCAGCCCACAGCAATTTGATTGATCGTTATTTGGATAAGCTGGGAGAAAAGTAGATGAACGCTAGAGAAAATGCCCTTGTGCAAAAATACGCTCTATCATTTGTTGAAAAAGTCAGTGATCATGCAGAAATTTGGGAAATGTATGACCAGCTTTCTGAATTGATTACGATTATCCATGATAGCAAGCTTAATCGTCTCTTGTTGTCTGCTACGGTATCAAGAGAGGAAAAAGCTGCATTCGTACGAACCGTTCGCCAATCAAGTTTCTGGCAAATCAATGATTTGATTGAGGATATTATTCGTGATGGGCATGCAGACTTGCTACTGGAAACACTAGAGCGTGTCCGTTTACAAATCAGTAAATTTAAAAATGAATTTGAAGCCCATGTGGTTTCCGTTTATCCCTTGACTGAGGTGCAAAAAGATCGACTACGTCAGTTAGTGGAAGAACGATTCTCCTTGCGTGTACGAACTATCATCGAAGAATTAGACCAAAGTCTACTTGGTGGTTTCATTGTGAGTGTTAACCACAAGGTCATCGATGCAAGTGTTCGGACACAATTGAAGGATGTTAGAAAAAAACTTTAGAAAATAGAAAGTGGTGTTCTTTTGATAAATGCACAAGAAATTAGCGCTTTACTAAAACAACAAATTGAAGGCTTTCAGCCTGACTTTGACTATACAGAAACTGGTGTCGTAACCTACATTGGTGACGGTATCGCCCGTGCGCAAGGTCTTGACAATGCCATGAGTGGAGAGCTTTTGGTATTTGAAAATGGCACCATTGGTATGGCCCAAAACTTAGAAACCAACGATGTTGGTATCATCATTCTTGGTGAATTTACAGATATCCGTGAGGGTTCTGTTGTTCGTCGGACTGGTAAAATCATGGAAGTGCCAGTTGGCTCAGCCTTGATTGGTCGTGTCATCAATCCACTTGGGCAACCAGTGGATGGTCTTGGTGACATTCGTACGACTAAAACCCGTCCAATCGAGTACCCAGCGCCAGGTGTTATGCAACGGAAATCAGTAAATGAGCCGTTGCAAACTGGTCTGAAGGCTATTGATGCTTTGGTTCCAATTGGTCGAGGTCAGCGTGAATTGATCATCGGTGACCGTCAGACAGGGAAGACATCTGTAGCCATTGATGCTATTCTCAACCAAAAAGGCAAGGATATGATTTGTATCTACGTTGCCATTGGTCAGAAAGAATCAACAGTTCGTACGCAGGTTGAAACCCTTCGCCAATATGGTGCCTTGGATTACACAATCGTCGTGACGGCATCTGCTTCTCAACCTTCTCCATTGCTTTTCTTGGCTCCTTATGCCGGCGTTGCCATGGCAGAAGAGTTCATGTATGAAGGCAAGCACGTTTTGATTGTCTACGATGATTTGTCAAAACAAGCGGTTGCTTATCGTGAATTGTCCCTCTTGCTTCGTCGTCCTCCAGGTCGTGAAGCCTACCCAGGTGATGTATTCTACTTGCACAGCCGCTTGCTTGAGCGTTCAGCCAAGGTTTCAGATGAGTTAGGTGGTGGATCGATTACAGCTCTGCCATTTATCGAAACCCAGGCAGGTGATATTTCAGCCTATATAGCGACTAACGTGATTTCAATCACGGATGGACAAATCTTCTTGAAGGATGACTTGTTTAACTCTGGTATCCGTCCAGCCATTGATGCGGGTTCTTCCGTATCGCGTGTTGGTGGCTCTGCACAGATTAAGGCCATGAAAAAGGTTGCTGGTACCCTTCGTATCGACTTGGCTTCTTACCGTGAATTAGAGGCGTTTACGCAATTTGGTTCCGATTTGGATGCGGCTACTCAGGCTAAACTCAACCGAGGTCGTCGGACTGTCGAAGTCTTGAAACAGCCCTTGCATAAGCCACTTCCAGTTGAAAAACAGGTCTTGATTTTATATGCTTTGACAAACGGCTTCTTGGATTCAGTGCCAATTGATGATATTTTGGCATTTGAAGAAGAGCTATACGTATATTTTGATTTGCATTATGATAGTCTTTTGGATGTCATTCGTACGACGAAGGACCTTCCCGATACAGATGAGTTGAATGCTGCTATTCAAGCCTTCAAAGACCAGTCTGTCTTTAAGTAAAGGAGTGAATAATGGCAGGTTCTCTCAATGAAATCAAGTCAAAAATTGCATCTACTAAGAAAACCAGTCAAATCACCGGTGCCATGCAGATGGTTTCGGCATCTAAACTAGCCAAATCAGAGCAATTAGCGCAATCCTTTCAAATCTACGCTAGCAAGGTTCGTCAGATTACAACGGACCTCTTGCGTGGAGAATTGATGGCTTCTGACACTAGCAATCCAATGCTGATTCGCCGTCCAGTTCAAAAATCAGGTTATATTGTCATCACATCGGACAGTGGATTAAAGGGTTCTTATAATTCCAGCATTTTAAAAGCTGTTATGGGTATGATTGAACAGGACCACGATTCAAAAGATGAGTATGAGATTATTGCTATTGGTAGCATGGGGGCTGATTTCTTCCGTGCGCGTGGTATCAATCCCGTCTTTGAATTGCGTGGTCTGGCGGACAACCCAAGCTTTGAAGAGGTTCAAAAAATCATTTCTAAGTCTGTTGAAATGTATAAGAATGAACTTTTTGATGAGTTGTATGTTTGTTATAACCACCATGTCAATAGCTTGACCAGTCAGGTGCGTGTCCAGCAGATGCTTCCTGTTGAGGATTTGGACCATAATGAAGCAGATGGTTATACATCTACTTTCGAATTGGAGCCAAACCGTGAAGTCATTCTGGAGCAATTGTTGACGCAATATGCTGAATCAACTATTTACGGAGCGATTTTGGATGCCAAAACTGCTGAAAATGCGGCTGGTATGACAGCCATGCAGACAGCGACGGATAATGCTAAGAATGTCATTAACGATTTGACAATTCAATACAATAGGGCTCGTCAGGCAGCTATCACTCAGGAAATTACTGAGATTGTAGCAGGTGCTTCAGCCCTTGAGTAATAGAAATAGAGGAAATAGAATGAGTTCAGGCAAAATTACTCAGGTTGTCGGACCAGTTGTAGACGTTGCGTTTGCAGCAGAAGATAAACTTCCTGAGATTAACAACGCACTCGTTGTATATAAAAATGATGATTCCAAGCAAAAAGTTGTGCTTGAAGTTGCTTTGGAACTTGGTGATGGCGTTGTTCGGACCATTGCCATGGAATCAACTGATGGATTGACTCGTGGCATGGAAGTCCTTGACACTGGTCGTCCAATCTCCGTTCCAGTCGGTAAGGAAACTCTAGGGCGTGTCTTCAACGTCTTGGGAGATACCATTGACCTTGATGAGCCTTTCCCAGCTGATTTTGAACGTGAGCCAATTCATAAAAAGGCACCAGCTTTTGATGAGTTATCTACATCAAGCGAAATTTTGGAAACAGGTATCAAGGTAATTGACCTCCTAGCACCCTATCTAAAAGGTGGTAAGGTTGGTCTCTTCGGTGGTGCCGGTGTTGGTAAGACCGTTCTTATCCAAGAATTGATTCATAACATTGCCCAAGAACACGGTGGCATTTCTGTATTTACCGGTGTTGGTGAGCGTACTCGTGAGGGGAACGACTTGTATTGGGAAATGAAAGAGTCAGGTGTTATTGAAAAAACGGCCATGGTATTTGGTCAGATGAATGAGCCACCAGGTGCCCGTATGCGGGTTGCCCTTACTGGTTTGACCATTGCGGAATACTTCCGTGATGTGGAAGGTCAGGATGTTCTGCTCTTCATCGACAATATTTTCCGTTTCACGCAGGCTGGTTCAGAAGTATCTGCTCTCTTGGGTCGTATGCCGTCAGCCGTTGGTTACCAGCCAACACTTGCTACGGAGATGGGACAATTACAAGAACGGATTACCTCAACCAAGAAAGGTTCTGTTACATCTATTCAGGCTATCTATGTGCCTGCCGATGACTATACGGACCCTGCCCCAGCGACTGCCTTCGCTCACTTGGATTCAACGACTAACTTGGAGCGTAAATTGACCCAGCTTGGTATTTATCCAGCAGTAGATCCTTTGGCATCCTCATCTCGTGCCCTTTCTCCACAAATCGTAGGGGAAGAACACTATGTAGTTGCTATGGAAGTCAAACGTGTTCTTCAGCGTTACCAAGAATTACAAGATATTATTGCTATTCTTGGTATGGATGAATTATCTGACGAAGAGAAGACCTTGGTTGGTCGCGCACGTCGTATTCAATTCTTCCTATCTCAAAACTTCAACGTTGCTGAGCAATTTACAGGTATGCCAGGTTCTTATGTGCCAGTGGCTGAAACAGTGAAAGGCTTTAAGGAAATCTTGGACGGTAAACATGACCATCTACCAGAAGATGCCTTCCGAAATGTCGGTTCGATTGAGGATGTAGTCGCAAAAGCTGCAAAAATGAGATTCTAAGAGGTGGCCTATGGAACAAATGACTGTTCAAATTGTGACACCGGATGGAATGAAATATGACCACCATGCAGCCTTTGTCTTGGTAAAGACAGTTGAGGGGGAAATGGGAATCTATCCTGGGCATGAGGAATTGATTGCCGTTTTAGAAATTGATGAAATGAAAGTTCGTCGTGTTGATGATGAAAATCACGTGGACTGGATTGCAGTCAATGGTGGGATTATTGAAATCAATAAAAATATGATTACGGTAATTTCGGACTCAGCAGAGCGTGAGCGTGATATTGACATCAGTCGTGCAGAACGAGCTAAGTTGCGTGCCGAAAGAGAGCTTGAAGAAGCTTATAAGGCCCACAATGCTGATTTGGAAAAACGTGCTACAGTTGCACTTCAAAGGGCCATTAACCGTATTCGAGTTGGTAAACATTAACACACTAAAAGAGATGGGATTGGACTTGGTTCAATCTCATTTTTTGTTTTCATGGTATAATGAAAATATGATTATTTCAATTTTACAATTTTTTAGTCACATACTGTTTATCTATCTGGCCCATCATCTTTTGGTGACAACAGTTGACTGGTCACGGTGGTTAAAGGTTACAGGAGAAAATCAGCAGAAAATTAACCTGCTCATTCTCTTTTTAGCCATTGCTCTGGGCTACCTGGTATCCAACTTTTTCTTGGAATTGTTGGTGGTGGGGCGCTCATTTGCAAGTATGTGATTTAAGTAAGAAAAGGATAGTAAATGGACACAATTATTGTTAAAGGTAGTAAAACTGGCTTGAAGGGTCAGGTAGAAATCGAAGGTGCAAAGAATGCTGTTCTGCCTTTATTGGCAGCGACGGTATTAGCTAGTCAAGGACAGACCAAATTAACTCAAGTGCCTATTTTGTCAGATGTCTATACCATGAACAATGTCGTTCGTGGTTTAGGAGTTCGGGTCAAATTTGACGAGGAAACAAAGACTATAGCTATTGATGCAACAGGTAAACTTGGTAGCGAAACACCTTATAAGTATGTAAGCCAGATGCGTGCTTCTATTGTCATTCTGGGGCCAATTTTGGCTCGCAATGGTTATGCTAAGGTATCCATGCCGGGTGGGTGTACCATCGGTAGTCGTCCAATTGATTTGCATTTGAAGGGCTTGCAGGCACTTGGTGCCAAGATAAAGCAACGTGCGGGTTATATTGAGGCGAGTGCAGAGAAATTGCAGGGGGCTCATATCTATCTTGATTTCCCAAGTGTTGGGGCTACGCAAAACTTAATGATGGCTGCAACGCTTGCTCAAGGTACGACTGTTTTGGAAAATGCTGCGCGGGAACCAGAAATCGTTGACTTGGCTATTCTCCTCAATAAAATGGGTGCCAAGGTCAAGGGTGCTGGTACAGAAACCATTACCATTACAGGTGTTGACCAGCTGCATGGAGCTGAACACCAAGTAGTACAAGACCGAATTGAAGCAGGGACCTTTATGGTGGCTGCTGCAATGACAGGCGGAGATGTCTTGGTCAAGGATGCTGTCTGGGAACACAACCGTCCTCTCATATCTAAGATGCTAGAAATGGGTGTTGAAGTGACAGAAGAAGAAGGGGGCATCCGAGTTCGTTCGCAAGTGGATAAACTTAAACCCGTAACTGTAAAAACCTTGCCTCATCCAGGTTTCCCAACAGATATGCAGGCTCAATTTACAGCCCTTATGGCAGTTGCTAAGGGGGAATCAACCATGATTGAAACAGTATTTGAAAATCGTTTCCAGCATCTAGAAGAGATGCGTCGGATGGACTTGCATTCGGAAATTTTGCGTGATACAGCTATCATTACAGGTGGTCAGACCTTGCAGGGTGCTCAGGTGATGTCAACGGATTTGCGGGCAAGTGCAGCTTTGATTTTGGCTGGTTTGGTCGCTGAAGGTGAAACGATTGTTGGGAAATTGTCCCACTTGGACCGAGGTTATTATCGGTTCCATGATAAATTGGCAGGACTTGGCGCTGACATCAGACGTGTAAGTGGAGAAAGTGAAAATGTTTAAGGAAAATCTGAACTATGTTGGAAAAAATCTGCTTTTGGTTGCTATCGTAGCACTTTTAGCCCTACTGGTTTTTGCTTTAGGACTTATGGTAGGCTATGGTGTCATTGGTGATGGGGATAATTTGTTTGCAGTCCTATCCCCTGCAAAATGGCAGGATTTAATCAATAAATTTACAGGAAAGTAGGGTAACCTACTTTTTTGATGGGAGATTTTATGGCGAAGAAAAATGTAAAGAAACAGGCTATGAGCCTACTAAGTTTGTTAGCTACTATTGTTGTAGTTGGTGGTGGCTACTTTTTAAATAATACGAGCAGCGACAATGCTGCAAACTATTCTTATTATGTCAATCAGTCGCAAGCAAGCGAGTTTACACCTAGCCAGGAGCTGGCTAGTTCGGTATTGACGGAGAAAGTAAGGAAACAACTTGGGAATTCCATTGAATGGAATGGAGCTGGAGCTTTTCTAATCAACGGCAATAAGACTGATTTAGATGCTTCGGTCGCTAGTGCACCTTATGGGGATAACAAGACTAAGACAGTGCAGGGAGAAACGGTTCCAACCGTAGCCAATGCCCTATTGGCTAAGTCAACACGTCAGTATAAGGATCGTGAAGCAACTGGTAATGGGCGTACATCATGGACTCCTGCTGGCTGGCACCAAATTCATGATTTGCCAGGGGAATATGATCATGCAGTTGATCGTGGACATCTGCTTGGCTATGCTTTGATTGGTGGTCTAGCTGGATTTGATGCCTCAACAAGCAATCCAAAAAACATAGCGGTTCAAACAGCCTGGTCTAACCAAGCCAATGATCCTACCTCAACAGGTCAGAATTACTTTGAAACCTTGGTACGAAAAGCCTTGGACAAGAACAAGCGTGTCCGCT
The DNA here is from genome assembly GCF_002960425.1 of Streptococcus suis. GTDB lineage: Bacteria > Bacillota > Bacilli > Lactobacillales > Streptococcaceae > Streptococcus > Streptococcus suis_S. The sequence continues at coordinate 19,993 of NZ_POIZ01000039.1, read as the reverse complement.
ACCGTGTTACCCTAATCTATGCAGAAAACAATGACTTGATTCCAGTAGGAAGCCATCTAGAAGCAAAAGCAGCTGATGGTAGCTTAGAGTTCAATGTATTTGTCCCAAATGTGCAGAGTGGCTTGAGTATAAACTACCATAGTGGGGAAATCCATGCTAACTAGGCGAAAAGTTCTCAGATGATTTAATATTTTTAAATTGGAATATATCAGACGATTTTTTACAAATAATCGTCTTTTTTTGTCTATTATTAAAAAATTTTACAAAAACTATTGACAAATCATCAGATGAATATTAGAATATACTTAAAGAAAACGCTTACGATTTTATCGTAGAAAAATTTAGGAGGACTTTCCGATGGAAAAACATGTTGAGCAACGTGTCGAAGACGTTACTTATAACAAGGCTAAATTATGGCAGATTATATTGTTTGCAATGAATAATTCGTCGACCAATATCTACCTAGTTGCCTTCACTTTTGTGACATATTTATCGACAGGGGTACTTGGTTTAGCAGCGCTATTTGTTAGTCAGCTCATGGGATATATTCGTATCTTCGATGGATTTATTGATCCATCAATTGGTGTTCTCATTGACAAGACTGATACTAAGTTTGGTAAGTACCGTCCAATCTTAGTTTTAGGGAATATTATTACAGCTTCCTCACTCTTTATGATGTTAGGCTTAAGTGGAGTTAGCGAAAATTTGCGTCTACCATTGTTCCTAGTTGTTTTAATTATTCATAAAATTGGTTATTCATTGCAACAAACGATTACCAAAGCAGGGCAAGTTGCGCTTACCAATGATCCAAAACAACGTCCGATTTTTAACATTGTTGATGGTATCGCCACAACTGTGTTAATGACTGGTAGTCAGGTTGTTGTGTCTGGAACCTTGGTTCCAAAACATGGTGGGTTTACCCCGGGATTCTTCCAAGAGTTATTCCTTGGTGTAGTCATTATTTCAGCTGTTCTGGGTATTCTTGCTATTATCGGTATTTGGGAGAAAGACAATAAGAAATACTTTGGTCTTGGTGAGAAGACACAAGAAACTAAGTTGAAAGACTACTGGAAAGTTATCAAAGGAAACAAACCTTTGCAGGTTCTTTCAATCTCTGCAGCTTTTGTAAAATTTGTTGCTCAACTGTTTGGAGATTCCGTTATCGGGGTTATGCTGTATGGTATTATCTTCGGTGACTATGCTCTTTCTGGAAAAATGTCTATGCTCTTGATTTTGCCAGGTATTCTTGTAACAGTTGGTGCAGCGCAATTGGCTCGTCGGAAAGGTTTGCGTTTTGCATATGTAACGGCCCTTCAACTGGGAATTACAGGCTTGATTATTCTTGCTGTTATGCTTCTGTCTGCTGAACCTGGAATGTTAGATTTAACGAATTGGAATCTCTATACAATCGGATTCTTTGTTGTCTATATTGTTGCACGCTATGCATCTAGTGCTCCATCTGGCTTAGTATTGACCATGGGTGCAGATATTACAGACTATGAAACTTCAGTATCTGGTCGTTACTTGTCAGGTATGATTGGGACTATCTTCTCATTGACGGACTCAATTGCTTCTTCATTTGCTCCGATGGTGGTTGGTTTTGTATTAGCAGCTATTGGATTTGGCAAAGAATACCCAACTGTTGAAACTGCCTTCTCTACAGATTTGAGAATGGCCTTGATTGTCCTGTTGACAGTGATTCCAGTAGCGGTTTTGAGCCTATCCTTGTTCTTGATGAAATTCTACAAACTAGACCGTGAAGAAATGGCTCGTATTCAAGAGAAAATCCATGTTATGAAAGCGGCTAAAGATGAAGAACGTGTGCGTGCGATTGCGAAAAACGTTCCATTATCTGATATGGATTATGTTGATGTAACTAAGTACAAAGTAGACCAGTACGATGGTAAGTAATAAGTAACAAATAACTGACCTAGTTGGAGGATTCCAGCTGGGTCTTTCATCTAGGAGGCGGTATGAAGAAAATTTTGGCTTTTGGGGAAGTTTTATTGCGACTATCTCCTCCTCATTATCAGACCTTAACACAGGCATCTAGTTTAGAATGTCAATTTGGTGGCTCAGAGTTGAATGTCTTGGCTAGTTTAGCCCAGTTGGGGCATTTAGTTGAGTTGGTGACGGCACTGCCTAAGAATGAAGTGGGAAAAATGGCAGAACACTTTCTCTTTGCACGGCAGATTGGACAGAAGCATCTGATTCGAAAAAAAGGAAGGCTTGGACTTTATTACTACCAAAAAGGTTTTTCGCTTAGGCCTAGTCAGGTGACCTACGACCGTGATTATTCTGCCTTTAGCTTATCCAAGGAAGAAGAGTATGATTTGGAAGGCATGTTTGACGGTATCGATTGGTTTCATGTCAGTGGTATAACGGTCGCTTTGAATCCAAATATTTATCGACTGGCCTTTCGTTTGATGGAAATAGCAAAGGGGCAGGGTGTTAAGGTTTCCTTTGACTTGAATTATCGCGAAAGTTTGTGGTCTTCTTTTGAAGAAGCGAGGGAAAAACTATCTCCCTTTGTGCAATTGGCGGATGTCTGCTTTGGCCTAGAGCCTATTCAACTTTTAAATGAATCTGGAAAAGATCTGAAGGATGAATTGGGACTAGAACGTCCTTATGAAGATAAGGATACCTTGCTGAAGGTTGTTAAAGGATTAGCAGAGAACTATTCTTTGCAGGGTCTTGCTTTTACCCAGAGGGAAATGACCTACAATAATGAATATTTGTTGAAGGCATACTTGTATCAAGATGGTATTCTATATGAAACGGAAAAAGAATCCATTCAAGTTTTGGACCGTGTTGGGACAGGGGATGCTTTTACAGCAGGAATTATTTTTGGCTATTTACAGGAAAAATCTCCACGGGAAATACTCGACTTGGGGATGGCTAGTTTTCAATTCAAACATACCATTGAAGGGGACATTAATGTCATCAGTCAATCAGATATTGATTTGCTATTGAAAAAAGGGTCACGTGAAATAAAACGATAGAAAGAAGGAAAAAGTATGTTGTATCCGATACAAACAAAAACACGCTCAGTCTATTCCTTAAATGGAATATGGAAATTTAAGCAAGGGAACAATGATGTTCATACTCTGTTAGATACAGATGAAGTAATGGTTGTACCGAGTTCTTTCAATGATCTTGTTGTCGATAAAGCAAAGCGTCGTTTTGTCGGTGATAATTGGTATGAACTCACGGTGGCTCTTCCTGTCGTATCAGCTGATGAAGAGTTGGTTGTGCGTTTTGGTTCGGTGACGCATCAGGCAAAAGTCTATGCAGATGGTCAGCTAATCGGGGAGCACAAGGGTGGTTTCACACCTTTTGAATGCTTGATTCCCTCAAACTTATACGATGCTGACCAATTCCGTTTGACAGTCTGTGCCAATAATGAGTTGAATTACACAACCCTTCCAGTAGGGAATTATAGCGAAGAAGTGGATGAGAATGGTCAAGTTGTGAAGACAGTCAAGGAAAATTTTGACTTTTTCAACTATGCTGGTATTCAGAGAACCGTACATCTCTATAAACGTCCCCGAAATAGGATTGAAGATATTGTTATTCGGACGGAGCTAAATCAAGATTTGACTCAGGCGGTAGTGAATGTTGATGTGAAGACAGTTGGGCAGTACGATTCCATCCGTATGTCTATTTTAGATCAAGAGGGGCAGGAACTAGGTCTTCTTGAAAATGGACAAATGGTCATTGAACATCCACGCCTTTGGGAGGTCTTGGATGCCTATCTCTATACTGCTAAAGTTGAATTAGTTGACGGAAAAAACTTGCTCGATACCTACTCAGAACAATTTGGTATTCGTAGTGTAGCAGTTGAAAATGGGCAATTTTTCATCAACGGAAAACCTTTCTATTTCAAGGGATTTGGTAAACATGAAGATACCTTTATTAATGGTCGTGGTTTCAATGAAGCAGCCAATCTGATGGATTTGAATTTACTGAAAGATATTGGTGCTAATTCCTTTAGGACCTCCCATTATCCCTATTCTGAGGAAATGATGCGTTTGGCAGATCGTTTGGGAATTGTCGTCCTTGATGAAGTGCCTGCAGTCGGTTTGTTCCAACAATTTAATGCTGCCTTGAATTTGACTGGGGAATCTGAAGAAGTAAAAAGCACCTGGGAAGTTATGCAAACCAAGGAGGCTCATGAGCTGGTGATTGATGAATTGATAGCACGTGACAAAAATCATCCATCCGTAGTGATGTGGGTCGTCGCCAATGAGCCAGCAGGGCATGAAAAAGGTGCGCGTGCATACTTTGAACCTCTGATTCAGCGCATGAGGGACAGAGATCCTTCTAAACGTCCTGTAACCTTGGTCAATATTATGACAGCCACACCTGACAAGGATGAGGTTATGGATTTGGTCGATGTTATCTGCCTTAATCGTTACTATGGCTGGTATGTTGCTCATGGTGACTTGAAGACGGCGGAGAAGGGCTTGAGACAGGAATTAGAGACCTGGCAAGGACTTTATCCAGACAAGCCGATTTTGATTACAGAATATGGTGCAGACACCTTGCCGGGCCTACATTCGATGTGGGATATTCCTTATACTGAGGAATTTCAGGTGGATTACTACGATATGAACCATCGCGTTTTTGACTCTATTCCGAATTTAGTGGGTGAACAAGTCTGGAATTTTGCAGATTTTGAAACTACAGTTGGTATCATTCGCATTCAAGGAAATCACAAAGGATTGTTCTCGAGAAATCGACAACCCAAGCAAATTGTAAGAGAAATTAAGAAACGTTGGACTGCCATTCCGAACTACCATTATAAGAGGAAATGAGCTATAATAGTAGCAAATAGAAAGTTGTAATGGAGGACCAAGCACATGGCGAAACCCTTGGTAGAAAAAGCATCAGAACGCTTATTGGAATTGATTTTGGAAAGAGGATATGAAGTTGGAGACAAGCTCCCAAATGAGTATGAATTGGCCCAAGATTTAGCGGTTGGCCGTTCGACTGTTCGTGAAGCTGTTCGGAGTTTGGCTACTCGAAATATTCTGGAGGTACGCCAAGGGTCAGGAACTTACATTAGTTCCAAAAAAGGAGTATCTGAGGATCCTTTAGGTTTTTCTTTGGTCAGAGACCGTGTGAAGTTGACGACAGATTTGTTTGAAGTGCGGTATTTGCTTGAACCGAGAATTGCGGAGCGTGTTGCACAGTTTGCCTCGGATGAAGATATTGCAAGGTTGGAAGACATTGTCGTAGCTATTGAAGATGCGGTAGCTGCTGGAGATTCGAAACATCTGGAATTGGATGTACAATTCCACTGTATGTTAGCTGAGATGAGTGGGAATCTGGCTATGACAAGTCTCATGCCTGTCATTAATCAATCTATTCATCTGATCAATGAAAATTATTCAAATCGTCAGATGAAATCGGATAGTTTACAGGCCCATAGGAATATCTTAATGGCTATCAAACAACGCCATCCTGTTGCGGCCTATGATAGCATGCTAGCACATATTATAGCAGTAAGACAGGTTGTGTTAAGTGAATGGTTCGATAAAGATATGACCATGCATGGTCTCAATGATCATAAATAGAAATAAAAAATATACTGCCCAGAATAATTTTCTGGGTATTTTTTGCATTTTCCTTGACAAATCATCTGATGAATTATATACTATATCTATAAATGACAACGCTTTCTAATTGGAGGTCAAGATGTTAAGACAATTAAAAGAAAATTATTTTTTTGCAGTGATTCGCGGAAAAGATGAAAACGATGCGAAAGAAATCGCTCGCCATGCGATTTTGGGAGGTATTCGAAATATTGAGATTACATTTTCGACTCCAAATGCAGCGACAGTTATCAAAGAATTACAGGAAGAGTTCTCAGACGATTCTTCCGTAGTCATTGGTGCAGGAACTGTAATGAATGTATCTCTCGCACAAGAGGCCATTGATGCTGGTGCTAGTTTCCTGGTTAGTCCCCATTTTGATAGGGAAATTCAAGACTTGGCACAAGAGGCTGAGGTGCTCTATTTCCCAGGCTGTGCAACTGCAACAGAGATTGTCACAGCCAGTCAAGCGGGATGTCCTATTATCAAGCTTTTCCCTGGTGGCGTGTTGGGGCCTGGATTTATCAAGGATATTCACGGCCCGGTGCCTCAAGTGGATTTGATGCCTTCAGGTGGCGTATCAGTTGATAATGTTGCAGATTGGAAAAAAGCCGGTGCTTGTGCTGTTGGAGTCGGTTCGGCTTTGGCAAGTCGAGTACAGGCTGAAGGCTATGAAAGTGTAACGACGATTGCTCGCAGTTTTGTTGCAGCTTTGGAGGGATGAAATGAGTTTTAATGACAAAAATTTTATGCTAAAAAATGAGCCTGCTAAGGAGCTTTACGGGAAAATAGCAGAGCTTCCTGTCTATGATTTCCATTGCCATCTTGATCCGAAGGAAATTTTTGAAGATAAGGTTTATGAAGATATTGTTGATCTGTGGCTGGGGGGTGACCATTATAAGTGGCGCTTGATGCGGGCAAATGGTATCCCAGAAGAAGAAATTACAGGTTCAGCAAGTAAACTAGATAAGTTTAAAGCCTGGGCAAGAACCTTGGAACGGGCTTTCGGAAATCCTCTCTATCATTGGAGTCATTTGGAATTGCGACAGGTTTTCGATGTTGAAGAATTGTTGACCGCAGAAAATGCAGAGCGACTCTACCATCAGCTCAATGCTTATTTGCAAGAACATCAAGTTAGTCCACGTAAGCTGATTGCGGATGCTAGGGTGACCTTTATTGGGACTACTGACCATCCATTAGATACACTAGAATGGCATAAGCGCTTGGCTGAGGACTCGACCATAGATACTGTAGTGGCACCGACTTTCCGCCCAGATGAAGCCTTTATCGAGCATCGAAATTTCACTCCATTTATGAAACGCTTGGAGGAAGTAACAGGGGTAGCAGTAAGAGACTTTGCAAGTTTTGTAGAGGCACTAGGTCAGCGTGTTTCCTATTTTGCTCAACACGGTTGCCGAGCAAGTGACATTAGTTTTACGGCTATTTCATATGAAGAAGCAAGCCTTGAAGAGTTGGATGAAATTTTACTAGCACGACTTACAGGTAAAGAAGCTGGTCAATCCAGTATCAATAAATGGCAGACTGCTATCTTTAGAGAATTGTGCCGATTGTACAAGAAACATGGCTTTGTGACACAAGTTCACTTTGGTGCCTTACGGAACAACCATACCGGACTGTTTGAAAAACTTGGAGCAGATGTAGGTGTGGATTCGATTGGAGACCAGACATGTCTGACTGTGAATTTGAATCGTTTGTTAGATAACTTGGTCAAGGAAAATGCCCTTCCAAAAATGATTTGGTACAATCTCAATCCAAGTTACAACATTGCTCTGGCCAATACTTTGGCGAATTTCCAGTCCAATGAGGAAGGGCGCCGTAGTCAGCTACAATTTGGTGCTGGTTGGTGGTTCAATGATACCAAGTTGGGCATGATTGACCAGATGAATGCTTATGCAGAACAGGGCATGCTTGCCAATTTCGTTGGTATGTTGACAGATTCGCGTAGCTTTTTATCTTATCAACGGCATGATTATTTCAGACGCATTTTAGCGACCTATGTTGGTCAATGGATAGTTGATGAGGAAGTGCCAGAAGATTACAATCGTTTAGGCCAGTTTGTAGAAGCCATATCCTATTACAATGCCAAAGAATTTTTTGAACAATAAAGGAGAGTAAATCATGAAAATGTCATTTCGATGGTACGGGAAAAAAGATCCTGTGACACTGGAAGAGATTAAAGCAATCCCTGGTATGCAGGGAATCGTAACAGCTGTCTATGATGTGCCAGTTGGTCAAGCTTGGCCACTAGAAAACATTCTAGAACTGAAAAAAATGGTCGAAGAGGCAGGACTTGAAATTACTGTTATTGAATCCATTCCTGTCCATGAAGACATCAAACAAGGGAAGCCAAATCGTGATGCCTTAATCGAAAACTATAAAACATCCATCCGTAATGTCGGGGCTGCAGGTATTCCAGTTGTATGCTATAATTTCATGCCTGTGTTTGACTGGACCCGTTCAGACTTGCACCACCCACTTCCAGATGGTTCAACTTCTTTAGCTTTCCTTAAATCTGATTTGGCAGGTGTTGATCCTGTGGCGGATGATTTGAACTTACCGGGTTGGGATTCGTCCTACTCCAAGGAAGAAATGAAGGCGATTATTGAAAATTATCGTCAGAATATCTCTGAAGAAGATTTATGGGCGAATTTGGAGTATTTTATCAAAGCGATTCTACCAACGGCTGAGGAAGCTGGAGTCAAAATGGCCATTCACCCTGATGACCCTCCGTATGGAATTTTTGGATTGCCACGTATTATTACTGGTCAAGAAGCCGTTGAACGATTTTTGAATCTCTATGATTCAGAACACAATGGAATTACCATGTGTGTCGGATCCTATGCTTCTGATCCGAAAAATGATGTCCTTGCCATGACGGAATATGCTCTCAAACGCAATCGCATCAATTTTATGCATACGCGCAATGTGACGGCAGGTGCTTGGGGCTTCCAAGAAACAGCACATCTGTCACAGGCTGGTGACATTGATATGAATGCTGTTGTTAAATTATTGGTGGACTATGACTGGGCTGGAGCCTTACGTCCAGACCACGGCCGCCGTATCTGGGGAGATCAGACGAAGACACCTGGTTATGGTCTGTATGATCGTGCACTTGGCGCAACCTACTTTAACGGTCTATATGAAGCCAATATGCGAGCAGCGGGTAAGACACCAGATTTTGGAATTACAGTCAAAACAGTTGGAAATAAGGAGAGCTAATATGTCACGTGTTATTGAGTTTAAGGATAAGGTTGTTGTTATTACAGGTGCAGGAGGCGTTCTCTGTGGCTATTTGGCAAAAGAATTTGCTAAGGCAGGCGCAAAGGTTGCGCTTTTGGACTTAAATGAAGCTGCGGCTCAGGTATTCGTTGATGAGATTGAAGCAGTAGGTGGTGTTGCAAAAGCTTACAAATCTAACGTTCTTTCTAAGGAAAATTTGGAAGAAGTTCGCCAGCAAGTCCTAGCAGATTTTGGCCCTGTAGATATTTTAATCAATGGTGCTGGAGGCAATAATCCCAAAGCAACAACGGACAATGAATTCCATGAGATTGGTCTGCCAGCTGAGACCAAGACTTTCTTCGACTTGGATGAGGCAGGTATCAACTTTGTATTCAATTTGAATTATCTTGGAACCTTATTGCCAACACAGGTCTTTGCACAGGATATGATCGGTCGTCCAGGTGCCAATATTATCAATATTTCCAGCATGAATGCCTTTACTCCTTTGACAAAAATTCCAGCCTATTCAGGTGCCAAGGCTGCTATTAGTAATTTTACCCAATGGTTAGCAGTCCATTTTTCAAAAGTTGGCATCCGTTGTAATGCGATTGCGCCTGGATTCTTGGTTACCAACCAAAACCGTGGTTTGCTATTTGACGAGTCAGGTCAACCGACCGCACGTGCCAACAAGATTTTGACCAATACACCAATGGGACGGTTTGGTGAAGCCGAAGAGCTGGTCGGCGGAGTCTTCTTCTTGGCAGACGAGAATTTGGCAAGTTTTGTCAACGGTGTTGTTTTACCGATTGACGGTGGCTTCTCAGCCTATTCAGGAGTTTGATGATGAAAACGGATTACGTATTTTGTGTGGACTCTGATGGCTGTGCCATGGACACCATGACCTACAAACATAAACTTTTTTTCGGCCCCTTAGCTGCGGAAGTTTTTGGTGTTGAAGATAAAGAACCGTTTTTAGCTGAATGGAATCGAGTCAATCTCTACTCACGAGAACGTGGCATTAACCGCTTTGTAGGCTTGGTTAAAGGTCTAGAATTTGCAGGTGTGACTGGTATAGATAACTTGAAAAATTGGGTTGCTACAACAGATTCTTTGTCAAATGCTTCTCTAGAAAAGTTGATAGAGGAGCAACCATCAAAAGACTTGGAATTAGCCTTAAAATGGTCCAATCAAGTCAATCAAGCCATTAAGAAGTATAGTGGTCCTGTTTTAGCCTTCATCGGCGTTCACAAGGGCTTGGAAAAATTGAGCCAGTTAGGAAAAGTCTACGTGGTTTCTTCTGCTAATAAAGAAGCAGTAGAAGAAGAGTGGACAGACCAGGGGTTGATGGACTTTGTTACAGAATTGTACTGTCAAGACCGTGGCAAGAAAGAAGATGTCATCAAACTGTTAATAGAGGAAGGGTATTGTCCTGATAAGATTATGATGATTGGTGACTCGCCTGGTGATTTGAAGGCGGCGGAATTGAACGGTGTCCATTTCTATCCTATTTTAGTAGGACGAGAGATGCAATCTTGGGCAGATTTGACAGAAACGATTGCAGATGAATTTGCTCATCAAGCATTCACAGGTGAGAAAGAAACAGAATTGATACAGGCATTTTGGAATAATTTAGACGACTAGAGAAGGGCTAGAGGCGCTATGCCCTCTAGCTTTTTTGGAGGCAAACATGACACATTTAGTAGATTTACGGAAGAAACCTTACAGCCTTGATGAAGAGGCTATTTCTTGGATTGAAGAAACCATTGCTCAGATGACCTTGGATGAAAAAATCGGTCACCTCTTTGTCAACATGGGTAGCCAGCGGACGGAAGAATATCTGACTGGAGTATTAAATGATTATAAGATTGCTGCTGTTCGTTACAATCCTGGACCTGCTGCAGATATTTGGGAGCAAAACTATATTTTGCAGACCAAGTCTAAAATTCCTCTCTTGATTGCAGCCAATACCGAATCTGGTGGGAATGGCGCTGTTACGGACGGAACGAAAATTGGGGATGAAATCAAGATTGCTGCGACAGCCGAACCTCGCTATGCTTATGAAATGGGGAAAGTTGCAGGACTTGAAGCAGCTGCGGTAGGCTGCAATGCCTCCTTTGCACCGATTATGGACCTAAGCCGTAATTGGCGCAATCCAATCATTGCAAACCGAACTTGGGGAGCTAATGTAGACCAAGTCATTGAATTATCCAAAGAATACATGCGTGGCATTATGGAGCATGGCATTGTGCCGTTTGCTAAGCATTTCCCAGGCGATGGTATTGATGAACGTGACCATCATCTCTCTTTTGCTTCGAATCCCATGACCAAGTCTGAATGGATGGAAACATTTGGACGGATTTACGGTGAAATGGCTGACGCAGGTCTTCCAGGTATCATGGCTGGACATATTCATTTGCCAAATGTTGAGAAAGAAATGCACCCAGAACGTGAATTGGATGACATGTTACCAGCTTCGCTGAATAAAACCCTCTTGGATGAATTGCTTCGTGGAGAGTTAGGCTACAATGGAGCCATCGTCACGGATGCCAGTCACATGATCGGTATGACTGCTTCTATGTCCCGTCGTGAGCTATTGCCTACAGCTATTGAAGCAGGTTGTGATCTTTTCCTTTTCTTCAACGATCCAGAAGAAGATTTGCAATGGATGAAAGAAGGATTGGAAAATGGTCTGCTTTCTGAGGAACGCCTCCATGATGCTCTTCGTCGTACCTTGGGCTTGAAAGCTAAACTTGGTCTTCACTTGTTTGAAGGTCGTCGTCAGGAAATCATGTTACCAAAAGAAGAAGCACTGGCTTTGATTGGTAGAGATGAGGCGAAACAGCTTGCAAAAGAAGTAGCTGACAAGGCGATTACCTTGATAAAAGCCAAACAAGAAGGAATTTTCCCAGTCAATCCAGAACGCTACAAACGGATTTTGTTGGTAGAAGTAGATGGCTATAAGGGTGGTTTTGGCGCCGTGATCAATGCTGGCAAGAAGAGAGCAGCCGATACGCTGAAAGAACTATTAGAAGCTCGGGGACACCAAGTATCCATCTGGGAAAACACAGAAGCACGGATTGCCAAATTGCCAGAAGAAGAAAGACCAGCAGCGATTGCAAATGTCTATGCTTCCAAGCGTCCAATTGCCGAAATCACAGATAACTATGATTTGATTATCAATTTAGTCGATGTCAACTCAGGAGGAACAACTCAGCGGATTATTTGGCCAGCTGCCAAGGGAACACCAGACCAGCCTTTCTATGTTCACGAAATTCCAACCATTGTTGTTTCAGTTCAGCACCCATTTGCACTTGCAGATATGCCACAGGTTGCAACCTATATCAATGCCTACGATGGCTTGCCTGTCACTTTAGAAGCCTTGGTTGCTAAACTAGCAGGAGAGTCAGCCTTTACAGGAGTATCGCCTGTTGATGCCTACTGTGGTTTGCTAGATACACGTATTTGGCGCGGAAAATAAGGAGGAAATAATGCCTAGATTGGTTGATTTGCGGAAGAAACCCTATTGTTTGAATGAAGAGCAGATTGCTTGGGTAGAAAACACCTTGGCTCATCTGACAGATGAGGAAAAAATCGGTCAACTGTTTGTCAATCTATTCTTCTTCGGAGGGGATGCCTTTAGTGGAAATAATCTGAGTAATCAGGAATTGATAAAACGATACCACATAGGTGGCGCCCGTTATATGAATGGCAGTCCAGAACAGGTACAAGGACTGATTAACGAGTTGCAAAGCTATTCAAAAGTACCTCTCTTGGTTGCAGCGAACTGTGACTCAGGTGGAGATGGAGCTGTGAAAGGAGGGACCTATATTTCTTCAGGCGCTCAATCTGAAGCCAGTCGGGATCCTCGTATTCCCTACCTAGCAGGTCTCGTATCTGCGCGCGAGGAGACTGCATTAGGTGTAAATGTCAACTTTGATCCTTGCGTGGATATTGTTCAGAACTGGCGCAATACCATTGTCAATACCAGAGCCTACGGCACAAATGCGGATGATGTTATTGCTTATACCAGTGCCTATCTAGAAGGATTGACTGCTGAAAGAGATGTTATTCAATGTATCAAGCATTTCCCAGGAGATGGTACAGAAGAACGTGATCAGCACCTAGTCCTCGGTGTCAATGAACTCTCTCCAGAAGAATGGGACAAGAGTTTTGGTCGTGTCTATCGTCATCATATTGAAGCTGGTGTTGAGATGATTATGGCGGGTCATATAGCCTTGCCATATTACCAGAAAGAACTGAATCCAAGTTTGATGGACGAAGACATTTTGCCTGCAACCCTGGCTCCCGAATTGATCCAAGATTTATTGAAAGAAAAACTGGAATTCAATGGCTTGGTCATAACAGATGCCAGCCACATGTTGGGTATGACAGCAGCCATGCGTCGTGAAGACTATGTCCCCGCAGCTATTGCTGCGGGTTGTGATATGTTCTTATTCTTCAATAACTTAGAAGAAGATTTTGAATTCATGCTCAATGGCTACCGCAAGGGAGTGATTACTGAGGAACGCCTTCATGATGCTCTCCGTCGCATTTTAGGTCTGAAAGCCAAACTCAATCTGCATATCAAGCAAGCGGAAGGAACCTTGCTAAAATCAGCTGATGAATTGGCTATTATCGGCTGTGAAGAACACTTGGCTTGGCAACGTGAAGCAGCAGATAAAGCAATTACGTTGTTGAAGGATACCCAGAAAAATCTTCCAATTAGTCCAGAAACCCATCGCAGAATCCGTTTGTATTACCTAGAAGGTGAAAAAGAAGGCATTATGGCGGCAAGTACAGAAGTGGTTGATAACCTTAAAGCTGCCTTGGAAGCGCGTGGTTATGAAGTGACTGTCAATGATGGTACGACTCGAATCAAAGGTAAAACGCTGCAATACCGAGAAGAAGTTGATTTAGCCTTGACTGTTGCCAATGTCATTGGATATGGAGCGCAGAATAATTACCGCATCCAGTGGAAAACGGCCATGTCCAATGAAGTTCCTTGGTATGTACATGAAGTTCCAACCATTTTCGTTTCACTAAACTATACAACTCACCTTCACGATGTTACCATGGTCAAAACTGCTGTCAATGCCTACCATCATAATAAAAACACGATTGAATCCCTCCTTGATAAATTAGAAGGAAAAGATGACTTCTATGGTGTGCCAAATGAGAATGTTTGGGCCAATAAATGGCAGGCAAAACTATAAAACTAAACTCCTTTCTATCCTAGATAGAGGGAGTTTTTCTAGGGATATTTATTGCCAAACTTTCTTATTTTTGATAGAATATTCTTAATTGAATAGAAGTCTGTGAGACTAGTACACCTATGGAAACTGTCCAGGGAGTTGAGCCGTGACTGTAAGCTCAATCAGTGAAAGTTGGTCGAATTCACTCACACAAGGACTTAGAACCTGTATTCACAGTTCAGCACTTCCATCTAAGGCTAGTTTCTCAGCTACTCATCGTTAGTTTTTTTCAAAATACAGTCAGTATTCCCTCAAAAAACTGCCTTGATTAGCGAAAAACTATCTCTTATGTGCAAGCACTTTACTTGTGAATACAGGTTCATAGAACTAAGGTCTGCCTAGCAGATGAAAACGGATGGTACCGCGTGACAACGCTCCGATACGAGTGGTGTCATGCGTTTTTTTATTGGAGGAATTATGTCAAATATTGAACAACAGTTGGCCGATTTGCGCCAAACGACACTAGAAAAGCTAAAAGAAATCCAGCACCAGGGAGAAAAAGAACTACAAGACCTGCGTGTTGCGGTTTTGGGTAAAAAAGGGTCCTTGACTGACTTGTTGAAAGGTTTGAAAGACCTATCTAACGAAATGAAACCAATCGTTGGTAAGCAGGTCAATGAAGTGCGTGATGTGCTGACGGCTGCTTTTGAAGAAACAGCTCAGAAGGTTGCGGCAGCAAAAATCCAACAACAATTAGCATCAGAAACTATAGATGTGACCCTGCCAGGTCGTCAGGTCAAGGTTGGAAAACGCCATGTCTTGACTCAAACTTCTGAGGAAATCGAAGATATTTTCTTGGGCATGGGCTTCCAAATCGTTGACGGATTTGAAGTGGAAAAAGACTACTACAACTTTGAGCGCATGAATTTGCCAAAAGACCACCCAGCACGTGATATGCAGGATACCTTCTACATCACAGAAGAAATCCTTATGCGGACCCATACCTCACCTGTTCAGGCGCGTACCATGGACCAGCATGATTTCTCAAAAGGTGCCTTGAAGATGATTTCGCCAGGACGTGTTTTCCGTCGTGATACGGACGATGCGACCCACAGCCACCAGTTCCACCAGATTGAAGGCTTGGTTGTCGGTGAAAATGTATCCATGGGTGACCTCAAAGGTACGCTTGAAATGATCATCAAGAAAATGTTTGGTGAAGAGCGTCAAATTCGTCTCCGTCCATCATACTTCCCATTCACTGAGCCTTCTGTTGAGGTGGATGTTTCCTGCTTCAAGTGTGGTGGTGACGGCTGTAACGTATGTAAGAAAACAGGCTGGATTGAAATCCTCGGTGCCGGCATGGTCCACCCACAAGTATTGGAAATGAGTGGGATTGACTCAACCAAGTACTCTGGATTTGCCTTCGGTCTTGGTCAAGAACGGATTGCCATGCTTCGCTACGGTATCAACGACATTCGTGGTTTCTACCAAGGTGATGTACGCTTCTCGGAGCAGTTTTAATCCGATACTCATAAATGGTGCTGAAGCACCTATTTATGAGACAACAGTCGCTATGGCGAACTGTCTAATCGTCTCACTAGTTCTAAGGTTGAAAAAATATCGTTTTCAACCTTAGAACGTCGTAATCTCGCACTATTTAAGGTGTGGGAATCGCTGCTCTGCGACTTTCCTAGCTACCTTACTAGGCTTTCAAGCAAAAAATATCGTTTTGCTTGAAAGCCGTCGTAATCAGATAAAGTTAGTAGACTGTTGATTGAGAGAAAGGGGAGCCGCTCTAGCAGTTTACTTAACCCAGTTAGAAATGAGAGGCAATGAGATGCAGATTGATCCTATACGTTTGGATGAGGTTTCTGTTTTGCAGGAGCTAGCTAAGCAGACTTTTGCAGAGACCTTCGCTCACGATAATGACCCGAAGGAGCTGGAGGCTTTCTTCGAGGAGGCTTATTCCGTGGAGGTTTTGACAAGGGAATTGTCTGATCCCAATTGCCAGCATTATTTTTTAAGAGTTGATAAACAGATAGCTGGTTATCTTAAGCTCAACCAAGGCCCTGCCCAGACGGAGCAGGAGTTGGAAAATGCCTTTGAAATCCAACGTATCTATCTCTTGCAGGCTTTTCAAGGTCGCGGTCTTGGGAAGGTCTTGTTTGAATTTGCTTTGGAAAAAGCAGAGCAGTCTAGTTGTGACTGGGTCTGGCTGGGAGTTTGGGAACACAATTACAAGGCTCAGCAATTCTATGTAAAATACGGATTTGAAAAATTTGGCCAGCATGAATTTGCGGTCGGTGATAAGATTGATGTGGATTGGCTATTAAAACGGCCTTTGCACCAGAAAGGATAATATGTTAGTAAGTTACAAATGGTTAAAAGAACTCGTTGACTTTGATGCGACAAGCCATGACTTGTCTGAAAAAATGTCAACAACAGGGATTGAAGTAGAAGGGGTTGAGCAAAAGAGTGCTGGCCTGTCTAAGTTGGTTGTTGGGCAGGTTGTGTCTGCTGAGCCAATTCCAGATACCCACCTCAACATCTGCCAGGTCAATGTGGGTGAGGAAATCACGCAAATCGTTTGCGGAGCTCCAAATGTCAAGCCAGGCATCAAGGTGATCGTCGCTCTGCCAGGAGCTCGTATCGCTGGCAACTACAAAATCAAGAAAGGCAAGATCCGCGGAGTTGAGTCCTTGGGGATGCTCTGCTCATTGAGCGAAATCGGCGTGTCCGACTCTGTGGTACCAAAAGTCTATGCGGACGGAATCTACCACCTGCCTGAAGATGCAGTCGTGGGTGAGCCAGTCTTTTCATACCTGGACATGGACGACGAGATTATCGAGCTGTCCATCACACCAAACCGTGCCGACGCTCTCTCTATGCGTGGCGTGGCTCACGAAGTGGCAGCTATCTATGACAGCAAGGTCAACTTCAAGCCTGTTGTCTTGGAAGAAAGCGACAAGAAGGCCAGCGATGTGATTGAAGTGGCTATTGAGTCAGACAAGGTGACTGCCTACACGGCCCGTGTCATTGAAAATGTGACCATCGCACCAAGTCCACAGTGGTTGCAAAATCTGCTCATGAACGCAGGTATCCGCCCGCTTAACAACGTGGTTGACATCACCAACTACATCTTGCTCTACTTTGGTCAGCCAATGCACGCCTTTGATTTTGACAAGTTTGACGCTAAGAAAATCGTGGCTCGCCAGGCAAAAGAGGGTGAGAACTTGGTAACTCTTGACGGCGAAGAACGTGACTTGATTACCGATGATATCGTCATTTCCGTTGCGGACAAGGCGGTTGCTCTAGGTGGTGTCATGGGTGGTGCCAATACAGAGATTGACAATAGCTCTAAGACCGTCGTGCTGGAAGCGGCCCTCTTTGATGGCAAGTCTATCCGCAAGACCTCAGGTCGCCTCAACCTTCGGTCTGAGTCCTCTTCTCGCTTTGAAAAAGGCATCAACGTAGCAACTTTGACGGAGGCTATGAACACAGCGGCTGCTATGATTGCAGAGCTGGCTGGCGGTCAGGTCTTGTCTGGCATCGTTTCTGCGGGTAGCGTGGACACATCGGATGTCCCAGTCACAGCAACCATTGATTACGTTAACCGCTCGCTCGGGACCAACCTCGACTATGCTCAAATCGCAGACATTTTCCGTCGTTTAGGTATGGAAACAACTGGCGATGCAAGTCAGTTTACAGTCGCAGTACCACGTCGCCGTTGGGACATTCGCATTCCAGCGGACTTGGTAGAGGAAATCGCTCGTATTTATGGTTACAATAATCTGCCGACCACTCTTCCGAAAGAGGACGGAACAGCAGGTGAGTTGACCCTGACCCAGAGCATCCGTCGCCAAGTTCGTAGCCTGGCAGAAGGTGCAGGTCTGACAGAAATCATTTCCTATGCCTTGACAACGCCAGAAAAGGCTGTGGAGTTTGCGGCTCGTCCAACCACTGTGACCGAACTCATGTGGCCAATGACCGTTGACCGCTCAGCCCTCCGTCAGAACATGGTGTCTGGTATGTTGGAAACAGTGGCCTACAACGTGGCTCGTAAGAACAAGAACTTGGCTCTCTACGAAATTGGTAAAATCTTTGAACAGTCTGGCAATCCAAAAGAAGACCTGCCACAAGAAATCAACAAGTTTGCCCTTGTCTTGACTGGCTTGGTAGCTGAAAAGGACTTCCAAACACCAGCTGTGCCTGTTGATTTCTTCCATGCCAAAGGAATTTTGGAAGCTATCTTTGCTCATTACAAGTTGGCAGTTGACTTTGTGGCGACTAGTGAGATTGCAGCCTTGCACCCAGGTCGTACAGCTGAAATCCATTTGAATGGGGCTGTGATCGGCTTTGTCGGTCAGGTACATCCTCAAACGGCTAAGGACTACGGTATTCCTGAGACCTATGTGGCTGAAATCAATCTGGATGCGATTGAAGAAGCTCTCCAGCCTGCTCAGCCATTTACCGAAATCTCCAAATTCCCAGCGGTTAGCCGTGATATTGCCCTGCTTTTGAGCAGTGATGTCAAGCATCAGGATGTCCTGAATGCTATTGCCGGTGCTGGCGTCAAACGCTTGACCAAGGTGACCCTCTTTGATGTCTATGCGGGCAGCAATATTGAGGCTGGCAAGAAGTCTATGGCTTATAACCTGACCTTCCAGAATCCTGCGGATAGCTTGACGGATGAGGAAGTGGCTAAGTACATGGAGAAAATTAGTAAGTCGCTCGAAACACTTGGAGCTGAGATCCGTTAATTTGTAAATCTTATCAAATCCTAGCCTGCGGGCTAGGATTTTTGGGAGGGAAATATGAACACTCAAGATATTCACGAAAAATTTTTCCGAGATGCGAAGTTGCTTGTCATTCCGAAAAAGCTGAAAAGTAAGCAGGTCTTGTTTGCCTACTTGCAGGAGGAATTGGCTAAGAAGGGCTCGACATTTACAGAAAAAGATGTCAATGCCTTTCTAGCTGAGATCTATGACGATTATGCTATTTTAAGACGTTACTTGGTAGATTATGGCTACCTATCGCGTGATCAGTATGGTTTGGAATACAGAATAGAAGAACAGAACTGATGTCATCGAGTAGAGAAAGGATGGTAATCTGATTTTATCAAGAGGATGGGCAAAAACTAGCCGCTCACATATAAAAAAACGAGCAATTCCAATTAGGAGTTGCTCGTTTTCCATTTCATGCTTTATAATTATAATAACGACAAAACAACTAGAAAGGCATGAAAATGTATAAACAGTATAACACAAATCAGTTAAGTTTGGAATTAAATATTGCTTGGGATTTACCTGCAACGCATGAGGCTCGTCTGATTAGTCAGTTTGTGGATACTATTCCTTTATCCGTTCTGTTAGAAGAAACTTCCCACACAGGTCGTCCTGCCTTTCATCCAGCCATGTTGCTCAAAATGACCCTATTTGCCTACGCTCGTCAGGTCTTCTCTGGTCGGAAAATCGTTCAAATGAATGAAGAAGTTATCCCTATGAAATGGCTGAGTCAGGATACCTATGTCTGTTATCGGACCATAAACAGTTTTCGGGCTAGCACACACGCCAATCAGCTCATCAAAACTGCCTTCATCTACTTCACCCTCCTCCTCAGAGAGAATGGCTTGATTGAAGATGAGGCTCTCTTCATTGATGGGACTAAGGTAGAAGCTGATGCCAACAAGTATTCTTTCACATGGAGAAAGGCCGTTAAACGCTATGAAGATGCCTTGAATGGAAACATTTCAGCCCTCTATGACAAACTAGTCCAAGAAGGGGTGAATACTGCCTTGTCCAAGGAAGAATGCCTCACTAGCGAGGGACTAAACCAACTCCTACAAGAAACCGAACAAGTATTGGACGAGGTGGAAGAAGCTATCTCACAAGAGCCTAAAGTCATCAAAGGTGGATCAGCCAACAAACAGAAACGAAGAAGAATTAAGAAACTCAAGAGAAAGTT
>NZ_POIZ01000038.1 GCF_002960425.1 Streptococcus suis | reverse complement strand
TGCCCAAAGACCAAGTGTTGGAAGTAACGGTACTATTTCGAGGCTCGACTGGACCAAATGAAGTGTTGTCAAAACCTGCAGATGTGTGGAATGACTGGGTTGAAAACGATCTTTTTTTAGGTTTGCGCGTCTTTGCCCAAGATCATCCGAACTATACCCAGAATCATGACCATGCGACTGGACAATTAAAAGCATCCTCAGAAGCTCTAAATATAATAATGGCTACCTACCCAAATGCAAAAGTCAATCTGTACGGCCACTCCCTAGGTTCGATGGATGTCCAGTACGCCATTGCTAATTTATCTGACACCGATATTAACCGCTTAGAGAGCGCGCATATCTATAATGGCCCTAATATATACGGTATCCTAGACGACCAACAGAAAGCACGGGTCGACTCCGTCAAAGGGCTGATTCATAATTATGCAGATCCTAAAGACCCTGTCAGTATGGTTGGGCGTGACCTAGACAAAGGAAGTTTAGATTCCGTTGGGATGGTCCACTTCGTGGAAAGTAAGGATATCGATCTTGGCAATCAGCACATGACCTATGGCTATCAGTTAGACACTTCTGACAATATTAAGGTCCTACAGACT
>NZ_POIZ01000037.1 GCF_002960425.1 Streptococcus suis | reverse complement strand
TGACTAGCTGAAGCGATATTGTGAATGCACTTGAACAGAATCTTTCTAGCGTAGGGATTGCCACGCTTGGTAATGTGTTCCTTAGCGATGAAGTTTCCAGATTCATAGTGTCTCAGGTCAATTCCGATAAAGGCATTGATTTGATTGGCAGACTGAAAACGGCGAATATCTCCCAGTTCACCAATAATACTTGTTGCAGTAGTCTCAGCGATACCAGGAATAGAAAGCAAAATGTCATACTCTGATAAAGGTTAGGCTAGTTCCACCATTTTGTCTAAGATTGCTTGTCTCTGTTCAGAAAGTCTAAGCAATTCTTTTGCATAGTAACGAACCTCTTCCATGATTGGAGAGGTTTTCTTGACGGCACAATAAGATTGATTGGCTAGAGCTACCAGCTTCTCGGCTAAGTAGGCCACACGCTTGTCCGAAATCCGTTTTGAAGTGGACAGACGGATGCTCTTTGAGAGTTCATCCTTGCTTAACTCAAGAACGAAGTCCTTGCAAGGAAAGGCTATGACCAAGTTCCAGTATTGTTCCCCAGTTGGCGTTGACAAGATAGTTTCCAATTCAGGGAAAGTGACCTGTAAGACCTTGTGCAGACGATTTTTAGCTCGAACGATGTCCTCGGTCAGATTCTGATAGAAACGGCTGAGATCCCGCAAGTTTTGGTAGACTTCTTTTTGGACATACGTCGTTTTACGATTCAGTACAAACTGAGATTGAGCTAGTTTTTCGGCGTCAATTTGATCTGTTTTTCTCACACGCAAGCTATCCAGTTGCTTCTTGGCTTCTAAGGGATTGAGTCGTGTATAAGCGTAGCCATGTTCATCCAGAAAAGTTTGAAGACGACGAGAATAGACGCCTGTTGCTTCAAAGATGATTTCTGGCTTGTGGACGGTTTTCAAATCGCCAAGTAGCCGAGAAAAGCCAATGGCATCATTGGACATGGTATAGCCATGAACTTTCTCGCCGTTAACTAGAATGGCTACTTCTGAACTTACTTTACTCACGTCAATCCC
Organism: Streptococcus suis; assembly: GCF_002960425.1. GTDB lineage: Bacteria > Bacillota > Bacilli > Lactobacillales > Streptococcaceae > Streptococcus > Streptococcus suis_S. Next base: position 26,873 of record NZ_POIZ01000037.1, on the reverse strand, counting down.
AAATACTACTCGCATGATATTACCTCTTTGTCTTGAATGATTCCTTGTTTTAGTGATGTCATTTTCAATACTCGACGTCTGGCGTCCCACATACTTTGATAACATTCTTTCTAAAACAGGTGTCTTGCCAGTTTTTGTTGCGACGTCTAGCGTCAAAAAGCCCTACGACTTAACAAGACACCTCTACTTTATCATAAAGAAAAAGTAGTGAGTACTTTCTCCCGTCGGAGATTTCCTCACTACTAATCTTAGTATGTTTTTGGTTAAAGATTTTGCTGCCTTGGAATTCTGGCAGAAAAGACTGACAGAGTTTGCAGTGGAAAACGAAGGAATTCAGGCCTTTGGAAATGGACATATTTTAAATTTCCAAGATGAAGACGGGCAGTTGCTTGGTTTGACCTATCATGACTCTATCGGAGAAATGTTTCCATATGAAGCAGATGAAATTCCGTCGGAATACGCCATTCTTGGTATTGCCAGTCTTCACATGCGAATTCGTGAAGAAAAGGCATTACTAAGTTTGCTGACCGAAACCTTTGGATTTGTCGAGGAAAGCCGATTTGTCTTTGAAGATAAGATGGTGATTTCTCTACTCTTTGACAACACCTTCCAACATCGACTTTATTTGATTCTTGACCAAGGGTCGCCAATCAGCGTGATGGGAGTTGGGGCTATTCATCATATCGCGTTTGGTGTCTTAGATGAGTCCGACTTGGAAGACCTGATTAGTCGCTTAAATCTCATCAATCGTCCACATTCTGGTATTATCAATCGAGATTTCATGCATTCCTTGTATTTCCGAGCGCCAAATTATCTCATGTTTGAAGTTGCGACCATGGCTGGCGAAAGAGAGGCTGCTATGCCAAGACAAGATAAGCAGCTAGATAATGTTGAACTGTTTTTGCCAAGTTTTTTTGAAGAGGACAGACAGGAAATCGAAAAAAATCTCTCCCACCGTTACTAGGAGAAAAGAGATATGGATTATCGCTTTATCAAAGGGACCAGTCCCCGTCTTTTGGTCTTTTTTCACGGTACAGGCGGCAATAAGGAATCACTGCTCTTTCTCCACCAACAGCTCGACCCAGAAGCCTCCGTGCTTTCCTTGGATGGAAGTTGGGTTCAAGGCAGGGACAGGCGTTTCTTTGCACCTCTCATTGACGGTCAGCTGGGTCTTGTCGATTTTGAAAAGCGATTGTCGGCTTTTCTGGATTTTTGGCAGGACTTAGACATGCAGCACTACCAAGAGATTACCTTCGTTGGCTTTTCAAATGGTGCCAACTTTATCATGGGCTTGTTAACCAAACAGCCAAATCTGGCGGACAATTATATCTTGCTCCATCCTTCGGCTTTAGATTATGCGTTTCCTATGCAAAATAGCAGAGCAGAGATTTTGGTTACACTGGGGCAGAATGACCCATATGTCGACCCAGTCGCTCTTGAAAATCTTGTAGATGACTGGCAAGCATCAGCTTTTCCCAAAGCCAACCTAGCTCGTTTTGACAAAGGTCATTTTTTAAGCCAGGATGAATTGACCTATGTGAGAAATTGGTACCAAGAAAGAACAGACAAAAAGGCCTGAACCAATATGTTCAAGCCTTTTAATTATCTTAGATGAGCGATTCCAATTTATCCACCAAGGAACCAACGTAGGCGATGGTTTCTTTCAGTGGTTGGTCAGTTGAAACGTCGACACCTGCGTGTTTAGCAAGGTCTTGGGCAGATAGACTTGCACCAAGTGACAAGGTTTCCAACCATTTTTCAACAACTTCTTCAGGATTTTCTTCTAGTTGTTTAGCCATGGCTGTACCAATGGTCAAACCAGCTGAGTAGGTATATGGATACAAACCAATGTAGTAGTGTGGTTGACGCATCCAGATAAGACCTGCATCGTCACCGATTTCAAAGTCTTCACCCCAGAATTTCTTGATGACATCCAACTTGATTTGGCAGAGAATATCACCATTGAGGTATTCTTCATTGTCCAAACGAGTGTAGACTTCACGTTGGAAGGCTGCTTCAAGCAAGTGAGTGACCATGTTGTGGAAGTAGGTACGGCTGATCAACTCGCTAATCAAGTAAGCCTGGAAACCAGGATCTTGATTGTTTTTCAAGAGGGTATTACAGGTCAAGACCTCGTTAGCAGTAGATGGTGCTTCGATGAAGTATAGTGATGGTTCATAGCTAAGTACGCTTTGTTTTTTCGCCCATTGGAAATGACCAGCATGCCCCAATTCGTGAGCTAATACCAAGACCTCATTCATCAAACCTGTCCATGAAAGTAAGATGTAAGATGGTCCATCATACAAAGTAGCACAGAAGCCACCTGTTGCCTTTCCTTCGTTTTGAGCAAAGTCAATCCAACGCTCATCGAAAGATTGCTCGATCATTTTCACATAATCTTCACCAAGAATGCCCAAGCAGTCAATCAAGAATTGCTTGGACTCTTCTGGAGTGATGCGTTGGTTGTATTCAGAAGGCAGACTGATTTTCAAGTCAGCGTGTGTAATCTTATCCAATCCATGAGCCTTGGCAACCAATTTCACATAGCGACGCATGTGTGGAGCCAATTCCTTCATGATGACATCAATCTGTCGGTCGAAGAGGTCGCGAGATACGTTTTGACGATGCAAGAGGAAGTCAATGGTGCTGTCAAAGCCACGCAAGCGAGCTTCGATTTGCTCATTCTTGATGTGGGACAAATAAGTTGCTGCAGTTGTATTCTTATATTTTTTCAAGGTTGAATAGAAACCAGCAGCTGAATTGCGACGGATTTCGGTATCATGGCTGAGTTCATAATCATTTTCAAAGAGCACATAGCTATTACCAAGTGTTTCACCATTTGCCTCAAAGTTGTCAAAGGTCATATCTTCAAACTTGGTCACACCGTAGTTGTTATAGGGCTGGCCAAAGGTTGGTGCAAAGTTTGCTAGTAATTCTTCTTGAAGTGGGTGCAGTTGATACGGCTTGTCACGGAGAATAGCATCGAAGAATGCTGCCCATTGTGGTTCTTCCTCTTTTAATTCCAGCAGAACAGCCTCATCTAATTGACCAAGTTCTGAATAGAGGAAGTCCCATTTTGGACGGGCTTTGGCAGATACCAGGTCGTATTCGTTGGCTAGGCTAGCAAGCTCAGTGTTCATCTTATCGACTTCTAAAGGTAGGAAGGCGTAGTGGGAGAGTCTGCTGTCAAGAATGACCATTTTCTCGTATTCTGTCAAGGCAGCTACGATGGTTTCCTTGTCTGTTAGTTTTCCTTTGAAGTTTGTTTCGAAGGCAGTGACTTGATTTGCATAAGCAATCAAATTTTCTTTGTAATTTTCAGGTGTTGGAAATAGCAAATCTGTACTCCAAGTTAATTGCACATCAATTTCTTGACGCTTTGGCATTGCAGAAGTCATATATTTCTCCTTTTCTTAGTGATAGCTACATTATAACATAAGAATTGGTTTGAGGAAAAATAATGTTAGACCAATTTATGAAAAGAAAACTTGACAAAATGCGGAAAAACCTAGATAATAGAAGTATGAAAGGGTTTACTGAAAACCGGAAAGGAGTTAGATATGCAGGTTATTAAACGAAGTGGTGAAATTGTTGAATTTGATCCAGAAAAAATTTACCAAGCCATTATTAAGGCAGCTCAAACTGTATATGTAATCGACGATACATGGCGGAAAAACCTAGCACAAGTGACTAAAAAAGTCGTGCTTGATTTGGAAGAAGCTCATACAGAACGTCCAACCATCAGCATGGTTCAGTCACAAGTTGAGCATCGTTTATTGGATGCCGGCTATATTACCATTGCTGAACATTATATTTCTTATCGTTTGCAACGTGATTTGGAACGCAATGGCTATGCTGACAAGATTGTCGTTCATTTGCGCTTTGAGCAAATTCGATAAAGAAAAGATATGGAGAGTGGTGAAGTTAGCTTTCTTCCCTCTTCTTTTTATAGATATAGTCAAAAACTATAAGAATCTATATTTAAAAAGAATTTGTTAATCATCGATCATTAGCGTATAATATAACTAGTTAATCCCCAATGTAACTAGTTAAATCCCATAGTTCGTGCCTATGGGATTTTTTTGTGCATCCTATTTCTATAATAGAAAAAAGATATAGCTGCTGAGCTTGTATGCTAGGTCTACTTGGAATATGTGTTGCTAATAATAGACAGAGGCAATTTTGACCTTATTTACACACTTTTTCTGAAGGATAGTGAAATTTCTAGTAAAAAATGTGATATTTTGAGCAAAATTTTTGAAATCGGTATCAAAATCCAGTATAATGGATGATGTAAAAAAATATTTATTTTGAAAGTGAGATTTTACTTATGTCTAAAATCGTTGTTGTCGGTGCTAACCACGCAGGTACTGCCGCAATCAAAACTATGTTGACAAATTATGGTCAAGAAAACGAAATCGTTGTATTTGACCAAAACTCAAACATCTCATTCTTGGGTTGTGGTATGGCTTTGTGGATTGGTGAGCAAATTGCTGGTCCAGAAGGACTTTTCTACTCAGATAAAGAACAATTGGAAAGCCTTGGTGCTAAAGTCTACATGGAGTCACCTGTTACAGCTATCGATTACGAAGCAAAAACAGTTACTGCACTGGTAAACGGCCAAGAGCACGTTGAAGCTTATGACAAACTTCTTTTCGCTACAGGTTCACAACCAATCTTGCCACCAATCAAAGGTGCTGCAATCAAAGAAGGTTCTCTTGAATTTGAAGCAACTCTTGAAAACTTGCAATTCGTTAAATTGTACCAAAACTCAGCTGATGTTATTGAAAAATTGAAAAACAAAGACATCAACCGCGTAGCAGTAGTTGGTGCTGGTTACATCGGTGTTGAGCTTGCAGAAGCATTCCAACGTAAAGGTAAAGAAGTTATCCTTATCGACGTTGTAGACACATGTTTGGCTGGTTATTATGACCGCGACTTGTCAGACCTTATGGCTAAAAACATGGAAGAGCATGGTATCAAACTTGCCTTCGGTGAAACTGTTCAAGAAGTTGCTGGTGACGGCAAAGTTGAGAAAATCATCACTGACAAGAACGAATACGATGTTGACATGGTTATCTTGGCTGTTGGTTTCCGTCCAAACACTGCATTTGCAGGTGAAGGAATCGAGCGCTTCCGTAACGGTGCCTTCCTTGTAAACAAACGCCAAGAAACTTCAATCCCAGGCGTTTACGCTATCGGTGACTGTGCAACAATCTACGACAACGCTACTGGCGACACAAGCTACATCGCTTTGGCTTCAAACGCAGTACGTACTGGTATCGTAGCTGCTCACAACATCTGTGGTACTGACCTTGAAGGTATCGGTGTACAAGGTTCTAACGGTATCTCAATCTACGGTCTTAACCTTGTATCAACTGGTTTGACACTTGAAAAAGCTACTCGTCTTGGTTTGAATGCTGCTGTTACTGAAGTAACCGACAACCAAAAACCAGAATTCATGGAACATGGTAACTTCCCTGTTACAATCAAGATTGTTTACGATAAAGATTCACGTCGTATCCTTGGTGCGCAAATGGCTGCTCGTGAAGATATCTCAATGGGCATCCACCTCTTCTCATTGGCAATCCAAGAAGGCGTAACAATTGAAAAATTGGCATTGACAGACTTGTTCTTCTTGCCACACTTCAACAAACCATACAACTACATCACAGTAGCTGCCTTGGGTGCTGAATAATTAATTGAATCCAAAAGCTCAGAGATGACTCTGGGCTTTTTTGCTTGTCATCTATCACATTGCAACTGCCTATCGAGAGTTTTTTTGGTATAATGGAGAGAATGAATTTAGAGAGAGTATGAGAAAATGAACCAATTATTAAACGGAATGAATGACAGACAGGCAGAAGCGGTACAGACAACAGAAGGACCGCTTTTGATTATGGCAGGGGCTGGTTCGGGTAAGACACGTGTTCTGACCCATCGTATTGCCTACTTGATTGATGAAAAAATGGTCAATCCTTGGAATATCTTAGCCATTACCTTCACCAACAAAGCAGCGCGTGAGATGAAGGAGCGGGCCTATGCCCTCAATCCTGCTACGCAAGACTGTTTGATTGCTACCTTCCACTCCATGTGTGTCCGTATTTTGCGTCGTGATGCTGACCATATTGGTTACAATCGCAATTTTACCATTGTCGACCCAGGTGAGCAGCGCACCCTTATGAAACGGATTTTGAAAAATCTCAATCTGGACCCGAAGAAGTGGAGCGAGCGTTCTATTCTGGGAACCATTTCTAACGCCAAAAACGACTTGATTGATGACAAGGCATTTGAAGCCCAGGCAGGCGACCTATACACGCAGATTGTTGCTAAATGCTACACGGCTTATCAAAAGGAACTAAGACAGTCAGAGGCCGTTGACTTTGATGATTTGATCATGCTCACGCTCCGCCTTTTTGACCAAAATCCAGAGGTCCTGACCTATTACCAGCAGAAATTCCAGTATATCCATGTTGATGAGTATCAGGATACCAACCATGCCCAGTACCAATTAGTCAAGCTTCTGGCTTCGCGTTTCAAAAACATCTGTGTGGTCGGGGATGCAGACCAGTCTATCTATGGCTGGCGTGGTGCGGATATGCAGAATATCCTTGACTTTGAAAAAGACTATCCAGAGAGCAAGGTTGTGCTTTTGGAGGAAAACTATCGTTCGACCAAGAATGTCTTGCAGGCTGCCAATGAAGTCATCGAAAACAACCGCAATCGCCGTCCTAAGAAACTCTGGACCCAGAATGCCCAAGGGGATTTGATTACCTACTATCGTGCCAGAGATGAGAATGATGAAGCTATCTATGTCGCAGGGCAGATTGACCAGTTGAACCGAGAAGGCAAGGCCTATAAGGATTTTGCAGTTCTCTATCGGACCAATGCCCAGTCCCGTACCATTGAGGAAGCCCTGCTCAAATCCAACATTCCTTATACCATGGTCGGTGGCACCAAGTTCTACAGCCGTAAGGAAATTCGGGATGTGATTTCTTATTTGAATATTATTGCAAATCCGTCAGACAATATCTCTTATGAGCGCATTGTCAATGAGCCCAAGCGTGGAGTAGGACCTGGTACGGTTGATAAGATACGCGATTTTGCCAGCACACATGGTATGTCCCTGCTGGAAGCTTCGCAGGATATCATGCTGTCACCAGTCAAAGGAAAGGCTGCGCAAGCTGTCTTTGACCTAGCCAATCTCCTCTATAAGCTCCGCGACCAACTGGACAGCTTGACAGTGACCCAGGTGGTTGAGGCTGTCTTAAGCGAAACAGGCTACATGGATGCTCTTGCGGCACAAAATACGCTGGAAGCCAATGCCCGCATTGAAAACATCCAGGAATTCCTATCTGTTACCAAAAACTTTGATGAAAAGGATGCTGAGGAAGAAGAAACAGGTCTGGATAGGCTGACACGTTTCCTACTGGATTTGGCGCTGATTGCTGATACGGACGACGATAGCCGCGAGGCATCCGAGGTCACCCTTATGACCCTCCACGCGGCCAAGGGGCTGGAATTTCCAGTTGTTTTCTTGATTGGTATGGAGGAAAATGTCTTCCCACTCAGCCGTGCAACAGAAGAAGAGGACGAATTGGAAGAAGAACGACGTCTGGCCTATGTTGGTATCACACGGGCAGAGCAGACCCTCTACCTGACCAATGCCAACTCCCGCTTGCTCTTTGGTCGCAGCAACTACAATCAGCCAAGTCGCTTTATCCGTGAAATTTCCAGTGACCTCCTTGACTACCAGGGTCTTGCTCGTCCGGTCAATACTAGCTTTAAGGCTTCTTATGTCAATGGCAGAGCGACACAGTTTGGACAAGGCATGAGTTTGCAACAAGCCATGCAAAGTCGAAAAGCATCCGTACAACCATCGGCCAAGCTCGGAGGCAGTATGCCCTTCGCATCAAATAACAAATCGTCTGGCTCAGGCACCAACTGGTCAGTTGGTGACATCGCTGTCCACAAGAAATGGGGACGCGGGACTGTCCTTGAAGTATCTGGCTCAGGCAGCAATCAAGAACTCAAGATCAATTTCCCAGAAATGGGCCTCAAAAAAGTCTTGGCAAGCCTGGCACCGATTAGCAAGGAAGAGTAGTACAAAGCAGTCTTTTCACTGGATTAGACTGCTTTCTGTTATGACAAAACAATTTGTGATAGAATATGAGACAGAAAAGATGTTCGCGAAGGATATATATTCATTTAGTTTATCTTTTATTACTTATATGTAAGAGGAAACTCTGTTTCCTTATTTCCAACTTCAAACACTCCACTGGATTGTTTGTACTCGTTTTGCTGTACTCTGTAGAGTTGACTTGCTCCACAAGTGCTATTTCCAACCTTATACAGCCATTAGACTGTATAAGCAACCTGTCGCTCGTTGCCTTGTACTAAAAGCAAACTAAACAACTATAAAGAAAGGAAATGAAATTGCCATACAAACATTTATTATTCGACCTTGACCACACACTACTGGATTTCAATCGTGGAGAAGAAGTGGCCTTGACACAATTTTTGGAATCTATGCAAGTAGAGGATATTGCGGCTTTTAAAGAAGTCTATCGCCCTCTAAATCAAGGCATGTGGAAGGACTTAGAGAAAGGTCTAATTACCAAGAAAGAATTGATTAACACGCGCTTCTCCAAAACATTTGTTCACTTTGGTCGGGAAGTGGACGGTCAGGAGATGGCTGACCGTTATCAAGAATTTATTGGAAAACAGGGGCAAATTTTTGAAGGTGCGGACCAACTGCTGAAAGAATTGGTTAACCGAGGCTATCAGCTCTATGCCGCTACCAACGGCGTGACCTATATTCAGGAAAATCGCCTTCTAAACTCCCCTATTCAGTCCTATTTCACACAGGTCTTTATTTCCGAACAAATGGGTACAAAAAAGCCTGCGGCAGATTTTTATGAAAAAATAGCAGAGCAGATAGGGTGTTTGGACATGACCAGTTTTCTGATGATAGGCGACAGCTTGACTGCTGACATTCAGGGTGCAAATAATGTAGGTATGGATTCGGTCTGGTACAATCCTGAACAAGTCAGTCTTACAGGTCCGGCACAACCAACCTATACCGTTTCCAATTACCAACAATTACTGGACATTCTGAAAGAATAGATGGTCCTCTATGTAAGATAACGAATGGGAAAGTTAGAACTGGATCTGGTTTTAGCCAATCTTTTAGTTGATTTTATGTTAGAATAAAGGTGTACGACGGACAAGGAAAGGATGGAGAAACATGTATAAGAAATTAAGCTTACTACTTCCGATGGTGCTCTTATTAGTAGCCTGTGGTCAGAAGTCAACGGATACCAGTCCATCAAGTAGCAGTAGTGCAACATCAAGCCAGTCTACCACTAGTAGTTCGCCGGCGCAGGCTAGCTCTAGTCAAGAAACTCAGGAAAGTTCTTCTAGTTCAACAGAAACCAGTTCGACGACTGGTGAGGAAGCCACAAGCAGTCAGACGGAGGTGGCGACAGGCGCGGCTTACAATGGAGCTTATTACAGTGTTCAGGGGAAATATGGTCAGGTCATTATCGCCAATAAAAAACACCCTTTGGCCTCTACTTATGCTCCTGGTGAAGATCCACAAGCCTTGGCAGCTTTCCGGCAGTTGATTGCAGATATGCAGGCGCAAGGTTTTGCCATTTCCAACAATTATAGTGGTTTCCGCTCTTATGAAACCCAGGCTGGTTTGTACCAATCCTATGTCAATCAAGATGGTCAAGCAGCTGCAGATACCTATTCGGCGCGTGCTGGCTATAGTGAACATCAGACAGGCCTTGCCTTTGACCTATTAGACAGTTATGGTAATCTCTTGGAAGAACCAGTTGCTTCTCAGTGGTTGGCAGACAATGCCCATCATTATGGTTTTATTGTGCGTTATTTGCCTGGCAAGGAAGCCATAACAGGCTACATGGCAGAATCCTGGCATGTTCGTTATATCGGTGCAGAAGCTGCGGATATATATCATTCAGGATTGACTTTGGAAGAATATTTCGATGTGCCTGGTGGTGGGTATGAATAATGAAAAGAAGCTGAGCAAGACTCTCAAGCGGTGCATTATCAGTACATTTGCTGCTGTGAGACATAGAGCGTGTCATTTGGTTCTGATAAAAATTGAAAGTAGCCAAGAAAAACCTCTTGACAATGTAGTAAATTTACAGTAAAATGAATAAGACTTTGAAATTGAGGGGAGTGAAAATAATGTCAAAAACAGTAGTACGCAAGAACGAATCACTTGATGATGCTCTTCGTCGTTTCAAACGTGCGGTTACTAAAGCTGGTACTCTTCAAGAAACACGCAAACGTGAATTCTACGAGAAACCATCTGTAAAACGTAAACGTAAATCAGAAGCAGCTCGCAAGCGTAAAAAATTCTAATTGAATTTGAACAGCCTTCGGGCTGTTTTTTGTTTACTTTTCAGTCTGTCTAACTTATAATGGGTATATAAATATTATCCAGGTGAAAAGGAGTTGTATATGAGTATCTTAGTTACTGGTGGAGCAGGCTATATTGGTAGCCATACGGTCGTAGAATTGTTGAAATTAGGGAAAGATGTTGTTATCGTAGATAATCTATCCAATTCTAGCATCTTGGTTTTGGACCGCATTGAAACCATCACAGGCAAACGCCCAACTTTCTATGAGTTAGACGTGGCAGATAAGGAAGCTTTGCGTGAGGTTTTTGAAAAAGAAAACATTGAGGCTGCCATTCACTTTGCTGGCTACAAGGCAGTTGGTGAGTCCGTAGCCAAACCGGTCATGTACTACGAAAACAACATCATGTCTACCTTGGCTTTGGTGGAAGTCATGGCAGAGTTTGGTGTTAAGAAAATTGTCTTCTCATCCAGCGCAACGGTCTACGGTCTTAACAACCCATCTCCTTTGGTGGAAACCATGCCAACCAGCGCAACCAACCCTTATGGCTATACAAAAGTCATGTTGGAACAAATCTTGCGTGATGTGGAAGTAGCAGACAAGGAATGGAGTGTTGCCCTTCTCCGTTATTTCAACCCAATCGGTGCCCATGAATCAGGCTTAATTGGTGAAGATCCAGCAGGTATTCCAAACAACCTCATGCCATTTGTGGCACAGGTAGCCGTAGGCAAACGCCCAGAACTTAGTGTCTTTGGTTCGGACTATGACACAGTAGATGGAACAGGTGTTCGTGATTACATCCACGTGATTGACTTGGCACTTGGTCACATCAAGGCGCTGGAAAAAATCTCAACCACAGCAGGTGTTCATACCTACAACCTTGGTTCTGGTCAAGGAACCAGTGTACTGGAATTGGTCCAAGCCTTTGAAAAAGTTAATGGAGTGCCTGTACCCTATAAGATTGTTGACCGTCGCCCTGGCGATGTGGCAACTTGCTATGCCAACGCAGACAAGGCACTAGCAGAACTCAATTGGAAAACAGAGAAAACCATTGAAGATATGTGCCGTGACACATGGAACTGGCAGTCTAAAAATCCAAATGGATATGAAGGATAAAACAATAAGGGAAGCCGATTGGCTCCCCTTTTTTTGACAAGAAGAAAACAGGCACAGGGCCTGTTTCACTATCTTATTGATTATTTTTTCAACAAGTCGCGGATTTCTGCAAGCAATTCTTCTTGAGTTGGACCTGCAGGAGCAGCTTCTTTTTTAGGAAGTGCTTTTTCAGCAGCTTTAACGATGAAGAAAAGAACAGTACCGATGATCAAGAAGTTGATAACAGCGCTCAAGAAGTTACCGTAAGTAACACCATTCCAGCTCAAATCAGCAATTTTGTCTGCACCAGCAGCTTTCAAAGCTGGTGTAAGCAACAATGGAGTGATCAAGTCAGCAACAAATGAATCGATAATGGCTTTGAAAGCCGCACCAAAAATTACTGCAACAGCAAGGTCAATTACATTACCTTGGAACAAAAACGCTTTTAAATCTTTCAACATATCCTAAATATGTCCTTTCATAATTTTTTACTCTATCTATTATAAACATAAAAAAATATTTTACAAGCAATTTGTTTCAGAAATTTTACATTTTTTAACTTTTGGTATAAAATAGAATATGTTAAACTAAGGGAAGAGTGTCCACTTTTCAATTTAGGAAAAAGATATTGAGGAGGAAATATGCTGTCAAAAGATAAAATAACAGAAATCAAACAGGCCCTCAATATCGTGGATGTGATTGGTGAAACAGTTGCTTTAACGAAGGCAGGGCGCAATTTTATTGGTCTTTGTCCCTTTCATGGAGAAAAAACTCCGTCCTTTAACGTCATTGAAGACAAGCAATTCTATCATTGTTTTGGCTGTGGAAAATCAGGGGATGTCTTTAAGTTTGTAGAGGAAACGAGAGGGATTTCCTTTGCAGATGCGGCGACCATTTTGGCGGAGAAAGCGGGATTTCAGATAGAACTCCAGTCTACACAGCATTTTCAGCCGAAGAAGGAAAACCCTCATCAAGCTCTCTATGACATTCATCAGGATGCAACCAAGTTTTACCATGCTTTGTTGATGACGACCAAGATGGGTGAGGCTGCTAGGAACTACTTGCACCAACGGGGTTTGACCGATGAGGTTATCAAAAACTTCCAGTTGGGGTTGGCTCCAGATGAGCAAAATATTCTCTATCAAAAACTTTCACAGCAGTATGATGAGGATAGTTTATTGCATTCGGGTCTTTTCAATCCCAGTGAGCAGAATATGATATTCGATGCTTTTCAGGGACGGATTATGTTTCCCCTAACGGATGAGTATGGGAGAGTTATCGCTTTTTCAGGACGGATTTGGACGGAAAAAGATTTACAAAACAAGCAGTTAGCCAAGTATAAAAATTCTCGTAGCACAGCTATTTTCAATAAGAGTTACGAATTATATCATTTGGATAAGGCCAAGGCTGTCATCAAGAAACAGCGGGAAGTCTATCTGATGGAGGGCTTTCTGGATGTTATCGCGGCCCATCGGGCGGGTATTGAGAATGCAGTAGCTTCTATGGGAACAGCTCTGACTCGCGAGCACGTCGGTCATCTGGCTAAGTTTTGTAAGAAGATTGTTTTGACCTATGATGGTGATAAAGCTGGTCAAGCTGCCACCATGAAAGCCTTAGATGAATTGCGAGATTTTCAGGTTGAGATTGTTAGCCTGCCTGACAATATGGACCCTGATGAATTTCTACAAAGAAATTCTGAAGAAACCTTGCGAGAGGTTTTGACCAAATCCCGCATTAGTGATGTGGAATTTCTCATTCATTATCTGAAGCCAGAAAATCCAGATAATCTACAAATGCAGATTGACTTTGTAGATAGGATTGCTCCCATTATTGCAAGGGTTTCGTCTATTACGGCGCAAAATTCCTATATTTATAAAGTTGCGGATGTCCTGTCTGATTTTGACTATAGTCAGGTGGAGCAGGCTGTCAATGCTGTTCGCTTAAATCAGCGACAGGAGCGTAGTCAGCAAGCCTATCATCAGCAGAAGGAACAGGCTTATATCCCACCTGTTCAAACTCTTGTTCGACTGACTAGCCTAATTCGGACTGAAAATCACCTGCTCTATCGCATGGTTGAGCACCCGTATATCTTGAATGAATTTCGTTTGAGGGAAGACTTTTACTTTTCGACACCTGAATTGCAGGTATTGTATGAATTGCTGAAAAATCAAGGTGAGATTAGTAGTTTTGACTTATCTCACTTGGAAAATAGTGTCCAACAGGCCTGGTATCGTGTCTTGGAAGAACGTTTACCAGACGAAGTAGGCCAGCATGAGATAGAAGAATTGGAATTGAGGCGAGACAAAGAACTCTTGCGCAAGGAAAATCAACACCGAACACGGAAAATTCGTGAACATTCCCATGTGGGAAATACTGATATTGCCCTCGATGAGTTACAAGAGCTCATCGAGAGAAGAAGACAAATGGAGTAAATATGACAAGTAAAAAAGACAAAAAAACAGAAGTAACAACCTTTGATGTTCAAGTTGCGGAATTCATTCGTAATCACAAAAAACAAGGTTCTGCAACAGACGATGAAATCAATGATCAACTGGTCATTCCGTTTACTCTTGATGCAGATGGAATTGATGATTTGCTCCAACGGATTCAAGATGCTGGGATTTCGATTGTGGATAAGGAAGGAAATCCTTCTGCGCGTGCTATGCAGGTAGAAGAAGAGCCAGAATTGTCTGATGAAGAATTGCTGGGTAGCACGTCTGCCAAGGTCAATGACCCTGTCCGTATGTACTTGAAAGAGATTGGTGTTGTGCCACTCTTGACCAACGAAGAAGAGCAGGAGTTGGCGCTGGCAGTTGAAGCTGGTGACCCAGAAGCAAAACAACGCTTGGCAGAAGCCAACTTGCGTTTGGTAGTTTCGATTGCAAAACGTTACGTTGGTCGTGGTATGCAGTTCCTTGACTTGATCCAAGAAGGAAACATGGGCTTGATGAAGGCCGTTGATAAGTTTGACTACTCAAAAGGTTTCAAGTTTTCAACCTATGCAACTTGGTGGATTCGTCAGGCTATCACTCGTGCCATTGCAGACCAGGCTCGGACCATCCGTATCCCTGTTCACATGGTAGAAACTATTAACAAATTGGTTCGTGAGCAACGCAATCTCTTGCAGGAATTGGGCCAAGATCCAACCCCAGAACAAATCGCAGAGCGTATGGATATGACACCTGAAAAAGTCCGTGAAATCCTCAAGATTGCCCAGGAGCCTGTTTCCTTGGAAACCCCTATCGGCGAAGAAGATGATAGTCATCTTGGAGATTTCATCGAAGATGAAGTGATTGAAAATCCAGTTGATTACACAACTCGTGTCGTTCTCCGTGAGCAATTAGATGAAGTCTTGGACACTCTAACTGACCGTGAAGAAAACGTATTGCGTCTTCGTTTTGGTTTAGATGATGGTAAAATGCGCACCCTTGAAGATGTGGGTAAAGTCTTCAACGTCACACGCGAACGTATCCGTCAAATCGAAGCCAAAGCCCTCCGCAAACTCCGCCACCCATCCCGCAGCAAACCACTCAGAGACTTTATGGAGGATTAGAAAGGTACTGCGTACCTTTCTAACGCCTGCCTAGAAATATGAAAGCAGGCTAAGCCAGTGGTGTTTTAACCCGAGCCCAGAAATATGAAAGTAGGCAACTAGTCTAATGTGAGTTCACAACGTCCGCCTAGAAACACGAAAGCGGACAAGGTTCGGGGAACCTTTTTAACCGCTCCCCTTGAAATGAGAAAGGGAGCGTAAGGTCCAGTGGACATTTTGACACAAACTTCGTTTGCTTCATTTCCAACCTTCAATAGTTCATGGCTTATTTGGATGTAATTTTGTTCTTTTAGATGACAATGCAATAGTGAAAAGAAAGAGAGAAAAATGACGTATACAGAAGAACAGGTAAAAGAAATTCAAGAGCGTATTTTTCATGCTCTTGAAGATGTGATTGACCCAGAGCTAGGGATTGATATTATCAATTTAGGTCTGATCTATGAAATTCGCTTTATCGAAGGAAAAGCTGAAATTGATATGACCCTGACCACCATGGGCTGTCCCTTAGCTGATTTGATTACCGATCAGATTCACGATGTCCTGAAAGATGTACCAGAGGTGACAGAAGTAGATGTCCGTTTAGTCTGGTCACCGGCCTGGACTGTGCAAAAAATGAGTCGTTATGCTCGAATTGCTTTGGGGATTAAATAAATGTGTTACAAATGATTTCGAATGTTCGAAGTCATTTTTTTTATATTGTTCATGATTTTGTTAAAAAATACCTATTTTTCTCTTGTCAGATAAGAACATTCGTGTTACAATAAACATGCCTAGGAAAAGTTACTATACCTATTCTAGCAAATATCAGACCTATATGGGATGAGTAGCTCTGCTATTGATCATAACCAAAGCCTACGGACAGGCGGGTCGAATGCCGAAGCGTGGCGTAAGCCACATTATTGATAGGGTTAAAAGCCTACATTTTATAAGTTGATGTTAGGAAAGATTTCCTAATTTCTAGTTTTGTCAGTGTGGTGAAAGCACACGTCATCTTGTGAAACGGTCAATAAAGTACGTATATATTTGCACTGGAGAGTAGGAAACGGTAGGCACATAAACTCAAGAGAAGAATAAAAAACGTCAATTTGGATTGTAGAGCAGGATGAACCCTGCTCTTTTTACTTGTTTAAAAAAGGGTAGGAGTCCATCAAGCAAAGGAGTTTTTCAATATGAAAAATCAACACCAATCCCCTATTTATCAGGGATTGGTACAGTTACGCCGAAAACGGATTGTTCCCTTTGATGTGCCTGGACACAAACGAGGGCGCGGAAATCCAGAGTTGGTCGAACTGTTAGGAGAAAAATGTGTGGGGATTGATGTCAATTCCATGAAGCCCTTGGATAATCTAGGGCATCCCGTCTCTATTATCCGAGAGGCGGAGGAATTGGCGGCAGAAGCCTTTGGTGCTAGCCATGCCTTTCTCATGATTGGAGGAACCACCTCTTCTGTCCAGACCATGATTCTGGCGACCTGTAAGGCGGGCGATAAGATTATCCTTCCCCGAAATGTCCACAAGTCAGCCCTCAATGCCCTGGTCCTTTGTGGCGCCATCCCTGTCTATGTGGATATGAGCGTGGAGCCACGGATTGGCATTGCTCTTGCCTTGGAAAACGAAGCCTTTGAACGGGCTATTGCAGAGCATCCTGATGCGGTGGCGGTTCTCATCAACAATCCGACCTATTATGGCATCTGCTCGGACTTGCGAACCTTGACTGAGAAAGCTCACGCAGCGGGCATGAAAGTCTTGGTAGATGAGGCCCACGGAGCTCATTTGCATTTTTCGGACCAATTGCCAGAGGCGGCTATGGATGTGGGGGCTGATATGGCTGCTGTTTCCATGCATAAGTCAGGTGGTAGTCTGACCCAGAGCTCGCTCCTATTGGTCGGTCCAGATATGAATGTGGAATATGTCCGTCAGATTATCAACCTGACCCAGTCGACATCCGCTTCCTATCTCTTGCTGGCTAGTCTGGATATTTCCCGCAGAAATCTAGCCCTTCGTGGCAAGGAATCCTTCGAAAAAGTCATTGAAATGTCTGAATACGCTCGTCGTGAAATCAATGCTATCGGTGGCTACTATGCCTATTCTAAAGAATTGATTGATGGCAAAACGGTGCATGATTTTGATGTAACCAAGCTATCCATCTATACGCAGGGCATTGGTCTGACAGGGATTGAAGTCTATGATTTGCTGCGGGATGAGTACGACATCCAGATTGAATTTGGTGATATTGGCAATATCTTGGCCTATATTTCAATCGGTGACCGCTTGCAGGACATTGAGCGGCTGGTGGGAGCTCTGGCAGACATCAAGCGACTCTACTCACGAGATGGTTCGGACCTGATTTTAGGTGAATACATCCAGCCGCAACTGGTCTTGTCACCGCAGGAAGCTTTTTATGCAGAGCGGGAAAGCCGTTCCCTGCAAGAAGCAGTTGGTCAGGTCTGCGGGGAATTTGTCATGTGCTATCCGCCAGGTATTCCTCTTTTGGCACCTGGAGAACGAGTGACCCAGGAAATTGTTGATTACATCATCTTTGCCAAGGAGCGCGGTTGCTCCGTCCAAGGTACGGAAGATCCAGATGTCAACTACATAAACGTTATAAAGGAGGGCTAAAGATGGAAATGTGGTTTTCAGAAGTCCAAACGCCAGATGTCAAGTTATCCATTCGAACCAGCCAGCAGCTCTATGCTGGCAAGAGTGAGTTTCAGGACATTGCTGTGCTGGACTCGCCAGCCTTTGGAAAGATTTTGACCCTTAACGGTCGGGTTCTCTTTTCAGATGCAGATGATTTTGTTTACAACGAAATGGCCGTCCATGTGCCCATGGCCGTCCATCCCAATCCCAAGAAAATATTGATTTTGGGTGGAGGAGATGGTGGCGTTGCCCAAGTTCTCAGTATGTATCCTGAAATCGAACGTATTGACGTTGTAGAGCCAGATGAACTACTTGTTGAAGTGTGTTGTCAGTATTTTCCAGACTATGCCTCTGGCTTGGAAGATGGGCGGGTCGAGGTTTATTTACAAGATGGTCTGCGTTTCTTGCGCAACTGTGAAAATGAGTATGACATCATCATCAATGATGCGACAGATCCATTTGGACATACGGAAGGATTGTTTACCAAGGAATTTTACGGCAACGCCTATCGAGCTTTGAAGGAAGATGGCATCATGGTTTACCAACATGGTTCGCCATTTTATGACGAAGATGAGTCTGCTTTTCGTTCCATGCATAGAAAAGCGACCCAGTCCTTCCCTATCAGCCGTGTTTATCAGGCCCATATTCCGACATCTGCGGCGGGTTATTGGCTCTTTGGCTTTGCCTCTAAAAAATACCATCCCATCGAAGATTTTGACAAGGAAAAATGGAAAGCGCGTCAGCTTTTTACAGAATACTATACCGCAAACCTACATATCGGAGCGTTTCTCTTGCCCCGTTATGTCGAAGATATTTTAGAAGAAGAGGAGAAAAAATAATGAGTCGTTTGTTAGTAATTGGTTGTGGCGGAGTTGCCCAAGTTGCCATCAGCAAGGTTTGTCAGGCAGAAGATACCTTCAAGGAAGTCATGATTGCCAGCCGTACCAAGTCCAAGTGTGATGATTTGAAGGCTGTTTTGGAAGAAAAAACGTCCGTAAAAATCGAAACTGCCCAAGTGGATGCGGACAAGGTAGAAGAAGTGATTGCCTTGATTGAAAGCTACCAGCCAAAAGCAGTTTTAAACGTTGCCCTCCCATACCAAGATTTGACCATCATGGATGCCTGCTTGGCGACAGGTGTGGACTACATCGACACCGCCAACTACGAGTGCGAGGACACCGAAGACCCAGAATGGCGGGCTATCTACGAAAAACGCTGTGCAGAAGAAGGATTTACGGCTTACTTTGACTACTCATGGCAGTGGGCTTATAAGGAGCGTTTTGAAAAAGCAGGGCTGACAGCACTTTTGGGGTCCGGATTTGATCCAGGGGTGACCAGCGTATTTTCAGCCTACGCATTGAAACACTATTTCGATGAAATCCACTATATCGACATCCTAGACTGTAACGGTGGAGACCACGGCTATCCATTTGCGACCAACTTTAACCCTGAAATCAACCTGCGTGAGGTTTCTGCCCCAGGTTCCTACTGGGAAAATGGCAAATGGGTGGAAGTTGAAGCCATGTCTATCAAGCGAGAATATGACTTCCCAGAAGTGGGTCAGAAAGACATGTATCTTCTCCACCATGAAGAAATCGAATCGCTGGCTAAAAATATTCCAGGTGTCAAACGCATTCGCTTCTTCATGACCTTTGGTCAATCTTATCTGACCCACATGAAATGCTTGGAAAATGTTGGTCTCTTGCGGACTGACCCAATCAACTTTAATGGACAAGAAGTAGTGCCAATCCAATTCCTCAAAGCCCTCCTGCCAGACCCAGCCAGCCTTGGTCCACGTACTGTTGGGAAAACCAATATTGGTTGTATTTTCACAGGTGTCAAAGACGGTGTGGAAAAGACCATCTATATCTACAACGTTTGTGACCATCAAGAGTGCTACAAAGAGGTCGGTTCCCAGGCTATTTCATACACAACTGGCGTGCCAGCTATGATTGGAACCAAGCTTGTCATGGACGGAACTTGGAAAAAACCAGGTGTCTACAACTTGGAAGAATTGGATCCAGATCCATTTATGGACTTGCTCAACCAATATGGATTGCCTTGGCAAGTAGTAGAAAATCCTGTTTTGGTGGACTAGATGAGAATCGATCATGTCCCAACCCCAGCCTATGTCATTGACGAAGCTAAGCTGGTCAATAATTTAGAAATTCTCAAGTCTGTTCAAGACCGTACAGGTTGCAAGGTCCTCTTGGCTCAAAAAGCCTTTTCCATGTATGCCACTTACCCCCTCATCAGCCAATACCTAGCTGGAACAACTGCATCAGGACTCTACGAAGCCAAGCTGGGTCGTGAGGAGTTTGAGGGCGAAGTCCATGTCTTTGCCCCGGCCTTCAAGGATGCGGATTTGGAGGAGATTTTGGAAATTGCAGACCATATCGTCTTTAACTCAGAGCGCCAACTCCGCAAGCACGTGGACAAATGCCGAGTAGCTGGAGTCAGTGTTGGCCTGCGGATCAATCCAGAATGTTCGACCCAAAGTGACCATGCCCTCTATGATCCCTGCGCAGCAGGTTCTCGCTTCGGTGTTCGCATTGACCAGTTTTCAGAAGACCTGCTGGACTTGGTGGATGGCCTGCATTTTCACACCCTCTGTGAGCAAAATTCCGATGATTTGAAAACGACCTTGGATGCTGTCGAGGCCAAATTCGGTCCCTATCTCCACCGCATCAAGTGGCTCAATATGGGAGGTGGTCACCATGTGACCAGAGAGGATTATGATCTGGATTTGCTGATTTCCTCTATCCAGCACATGCAGGAAACCTATGGATTAGAAGTCTACATTGAGCCTGGTGAAGCCATTGCCCTCAATGCGGGCTATCTGGTGACAGAAGTTTTAGACATTGTCGAAAATGGTATTGAAACGCTAGTGTTAGACGCATCAGCTACCTGCCATATGCCGGATGTCTTGGAAATGCCCTATCGCCCCCCGCTTCGTCATGGCTTTGAGGCTGGAGAGAAGGAATTTGCTTACAGACTATCTTCCAATACCTGCCTGACGGGCGACATCATCGGCGATTATTCCTTTGAAAAGCCTGTGGAGATTGGCGACAAGCTCTACTTTGAAGATATGGCTATCTATTCCTTTGTTAAAAACAATACCTTCAACGGCATCGGTCTGCCAAGTCTGGTCTTAATGGATCAGACAGGCGACTGTCGGATTATCAAGAAATTTGGTTATGAAGATTTCAAGGGGAGGTTGTCATGATAGAAAGTCCAAAAGCGGCTGGCTACCGCATGCCTGCTGAGTATGAGCCCCATCATGGTACCCTAATGGTGTGGCCGACTCGCCCAGGATCCTGGCCCTTTGATGGTCAGGGAGCAAAAAAAGCCTTCAGCCAGGTCATTAAAACCATTGCTGAAAGCGAGCAGGTCTATCTCTTGGTCGATGAGGCACACCGTGAGGAGGCCCAATCCACGCTGGGTGATGGCGTAACCTACCTGGACATCCCCACCAACGACGCTTGGGCGCGTGACACAGGTCCGACGGTCTTAGTCCATGAAAATGGCAGAGCTTTGTCTGTCGATTGGGCCTTTAACGCTTGGGGCGGAAGCTATGATGGTCTTTATCAGGACTATGAGGCAGATGATCAGGTGGCTAGTCGTTTTAGTCAGGCCATCGGTCTGCCAGTACACGATGCCCATCCCTTTGTCCTAGAAGGCGGAGCCATCCATAGCGACGGTGAAGGAACCATCTTGGTGACCGAATCCTGTTTACTGAGCCCAGGCCGCAATCCTCATCTGACCAAGGACCAGATTGAGCAAGTACTTCTAGATACTCTCGGAGCTGAAAAGGTCCTCTGGCTGCCTTATGGTATCTACAATGATGAAACCAATGAACACGTGGACAATGTTGCGACCTTTGTCGGTCCAGCTGAGATCGTTTTAGCTTGGACGGATGATGAGGCAGACCCTCAATATGCCATGTCCAAGGCTGATTGGGACTACTTGGAAGAGCAAGTAGATGCCAAGGGCAGAAAGTTGACCGTTCATAAACTGCCCATTCCTAAACATCCCATTCTGGTAACGGAAGCGGATTTGCCAGGCTATGTCTATGAAGCGGGGGAGGAAGAAAGGACTGTTGGAGAACGCTTAGCGGCTTCTTATGTGAATTTTTACGTCAGCAACGGTGCGGTTTTAGTGCCCCAGTTTGATGATGAGCATGATGCGCAGGCACTGCATCTCCTAGCGCAGCTTTTTCCAACCAGAAAAGTCGTCGGCATACCGGCCCGAGACATCCTGCTAGGAGGTGGGAATATACACTGTATCACCCAGCAGATTCCCCGATTTAGAAAGGAAAGCAAATGAGAAATGTTACTGTAGCAGCTGTCCAGATGCAGTGTAGTCAGGACCTTCGGGAAAATCTGGCGACCGCAGAGCGTTTGGTTAGACAGGCTGCTGGTCAGGGAGCGCAGATTATTCTCCTGCCTGAACTCTTTGAGCGTCCTTATTTTTGTCAAGAACGCCAGTATGACTATTATAACTATGCCAAGTCTGTAGAGGAAAACGATGCTGTTCAGCACTTTATTTCTATTGCCAAGGAATTGCAGGTTGTCTTGCCTATTTCCTTCTATGAAAAAGATGGAAATAGCCTCTATAATTCCATTGCGGTCATTGATGCGGATGGTAGTGTTTTGGGAGTTTACCGCAAGACGCATATCCCTGACGATCATTACTATCAGGAGAAGTTTTACTTCACGCCTGGAAATACTGGTTTCAAGGTCTGGGAAACACGTTACGCTAAGATTGGCATTGGCATCTGCTGGGACCAATGGTTTCCAGAAACAGCTCGCTGTTTGGCACTGAATGGAGCAGAATTACTCTTTTATCCAACAGCTATCGGCTCAGAGCCGATTTTGGATACAGACAGTCAAGGCCATTGGCAGCGGACTATGCAGGGCCATGCAGCGGCCAACATCACGCCGGTCATTGCAGCCAACCGTATCGGCTTGGAAGAAGTGCAGCCTTCTGAAGAAAATGGCGGTCAATCGTCTAGCTTGCGTTTCTATGGCTCCTCTTTCTTGACAGATGAAACAGGTGAATTGATTGAGAAAGCAGGTCGTGAGGAGGAAGCTGTCTTGCTTGCTACTTATGATTTGGACAAGGGAGCGCGTGAGCGTTTAGATTGGGGACTCTTTAGAGATCGTCGACCGCACATGTATAGGTCTATTAGTCAATAATGTTTGTAAAGTCGTACTAGAGAGCTTTATAAAATAATCGTGTGATAAAAAATAGGCGTGACCTTCATTAGGGTCTTGCCTATTTATTATTTTTCTTCTGTTTGGAGATGCAGAACGTTCGCTTCTTGTCCCATCATTCTTAGACTAATCTCAAAGTCATTTAACTGCCGTTCATTGAGTTTTCGTAAGGTTTCGTCTAAATCAGTATCAAATTTTTCAAGTGCAAGCTTTGATTGAGCCAAGCGTTCATCTGCTGAGTAGAAATTTTTTGGATTTTCCTTGATTTTGAGATAGCCATCCAGAATATCTTTATAGTGTTTCATGTTTATCTCATGGATGACTCTCAACTCTTCCGCATTTTCAAGATTCTTCAATTGTTCAAGAATTTCAATATGGTCGTTTTGGACATTTTGATAGGTATTAGCTATTTCAGGTGCAATTCTTAGGATTTTTTTCGTTTCTTCTGAAACGAAGGAGGAAGGGGCAATCAGATTGAGAAGTTTCAACTGTTTTGAAATTTTTTCCTCTTCTTGAATGGTTTGTTGGATAATCGCAGAAGAGATATCCGTATCCAAATGATACTTAAGTTCCGATGTTTCCTCTTTAATCATCTTTAACTGAGGGAGCAACTCTTGAGCAAGAAGCGCATACTGGCTATACTCTTTCGAGCTTAAATAGTTATTGAGTAGTTTCAATTCCTTCTCACTTTGTGAAATACTTTCCTTAAGATTTTGCAATCGAAGAGCTGTATTCTTTGAAGACTTGGCAGTATTGCGATGGATAAGAAAAAACGTACCATAAGCCAGGGCTGAAAGTACTAGTATAGGAAACAAGAAGTGAGAATAGCCGCTAAGGATGGATATGCCTCCGAGTAGACCAAGGCTAACAAATAAATTTTTCTTTGTCCTAGCCTGTATATGATTGGTTTCGTGTTGACGAAGGTTCTGGAGCTTCTTAGACATGGAATTTCCTTTCTAGAGGGTGTAGATATATTCCATTGTATCCTATAAACTAGCCTTATGACAAGTGTTTTTTATCGAATATAAGAAATGATACAAGACTTGATTTCTTTAGGACCATAGTCCAACAATTGAAAATATGCTATAATAATGATAAATGAAGGAGATTGGAATGTCTAAAGATAGAAAGAATGAAAATAATTTTCAGCATTTAGAAGGTGAACTTGGGAAATATTTAGAAAGAAAAGAGCTGGATGATAAGAAACGTAAATCCAGCTACTTATTTTTGTTGATTGGTTTTCTGGTCATAGTGATTAGTGGATTTCTCTATAAGACGAGTTTTGATACACCTGTTGTGACCTATAAGGATTTAGCAAGCTATGTTGGACATATCAGACAGGTAGAAGCTAAACCTTTTTCTTGGACCTATGAGGAATTTGAAGCACTTGACGCCCAACATTTTGCAGTATCAAAAACAAAAGTGGAGGACGTTATCAAAAAATATGGGGCTCCAACGTCGCTTGAAACTGGTATCTACTCCGGTGAATATGAATCATTGACTTTACTATACGAAACGGAACAGCCTTTTCGAAAGGTAGAATTGCTTTTTGTTGATTTTGAAGGGCAACTGACTCTAGCTGCAAAAATGAGTAGTAATCTTTTTCCTGAACCCTACGAAGATATTGTTGGAGAGAATCGTCATGATTGGACGAGTCAAGAGTTTAATGACTTGCGAGTCGGTGCAAGCAATGGTGAGGGCGGTGTCTCACTGGATGAAGTACTTTCTACATACGGCCTTGTTTACGCAGCGGAAAGTTTCGGTACAGTTGATTATTGGACCATCGGGGTTCGGTATCTAAATAATAGAACAGGTGATGACCTTTCTTTATTATTTATAAAAGATGGGGAAGGTGGATACCACTTGTCTCAAAAATCTGGAGATATTAGGGATTAGGGAGAAGAATGACAAAGAATACGAGATTAAAGAAAATAGAAGAAGAATTAGAACGGGCAAGTAAGAATACGGTAGATCAGTCAACCAGTAATCAATGGATGAAATGGGTTGAAATTGGGCTACCGCTTGTATTGATTAGTGTAGCCATTCTCTATCTATTGATTGGGAAATCGACTGCAACAAGGAACCAAAATAATCAGGTTGAGGATCAGGTTATGGAATCTGTGTCACGAACGCATTCTTACCTAGATGAGATTGAAGGAGCAAAGCCAGCGAAGGCATTTGATTGGACCGTTGGGAAATACGATGCTGTGAAAATGGATGCAGAAATAGAGAACTCTATGACCTTGGCAGAATTCACACAAGAGTATGGACTGGCGGATAGTTATGAGGAGTCTACCATGATTAGTGATGGTAGTTCAGTTGTCACAGCTAACTACCACAGTGAAGATTTTGGGCAAGAGGTTACGTTCTGGTTTAACATGTCAAATGGAGCTTATCGAATTTATCAAAAAAGTTTCTATAATTTATCAGATGAGAATTATCCAGAAGCCACGGATGAAAATTTTGTATTTAAGTGGGATCAAGCCGCAATTGATGCACTAGCCTTGGATCAAAGTCCTGAAGAAATCATGGAACAATACGGATTGCCGACCTATGCTCGACAAAATGGGATGCAAGACTACCGTCAATTAGGGATGATGTATCAGGAAGATAATGATCCAGAATCTACTATAAATTCCGTCCATTTAGTTTTTATGCAAAATGAACAAGGAGAGTATCGATTAAAATCCAAGGAAGGAGTTTTTAGGGATTGAAGAAAAAACCGAAAAATAATGTTAAACTGGACACCTATACTAAACTATCAGAAGCAGTTAAAGCAGAGTTTGAAAGAGAGTACCAGGACTCGCTCAAGAAAAAGCAGAAGGCTACTTATTATCTTTTGATAGCGTTCATATTGTTGGTATTAGCAGGGTTAGTGTGGACTGCTCAACAACCTGCAAAAGAAGAAGTTGCCACCTATTCTCCAAGTTCTGCGAGTACGGAACAACAGTTATCATCAACTATCAGTCACACTTCTACAGAAGCTAGTGACAAAGGAGTGACAGACTTTACACGCGGATTGACTGCCACAAAAGAAGAGTTTAGTTTTAATTGGACACTGAAAGACTATGATAGCTTGGTAATTGGGATGAAAGAAGATGCCACTGGGGACAGTTTGTCGGATATCATTGAGAAATATGGGAAACCTTCATCGGCTAGATTCGACGAATATTCAGAAGAATACTTATTCTTAACTTATGCTCCTTTGGACTATGACATATATGCAGATCAGCGATACCTTAAATTGGTCTTCTATAAAAATGGTTCAGAATACTATTTATCAAGTAAGGAAGTCTACAACTTGCCAGACGAGCAATTTCCAACGAAGGAAGCAGATAAACATACGAATTTGTGGACCAAAGATGTGTTTCAGCAAGTCATCGTGGGAGATAGCAATACAGGACAAGGCGGGATGAGCTATGAAGAGGTGATTGCTTTGGGAGGTCTTCCCTATGAAGCTTCTGTATTTGCTTATGGGGGAGGTTTTTTTGAAGAAAAAAAAGAACTACAAATTTTTTACAAAAATGGCTCAGGTTCAAAGCAAACATTCGTAGATTTTCGATTTGTTCGACAAAAAGATGGAATTTACAGAGTATACGCAAAAAATGGAACCTTTTCTAACTAAGGTCATCACTAAAATGAGGCTGGGCAAAAACTAGCTTCTCACATATAAAAAAACGAGCAATTCCAATTAGGATTTGCTCGTTTTCCATTTCATGCTTTATAATTATAATAACGACAAAACAACTAGAAAGGCATGAAAATGTATAAACAGTATAACACAAATCAGTTAAGTTTGGAATTAAATATTGCTTGGGATTTACCTGCTACTCACGAGGCTCGTCTGATTAGTCAGTTTGTGGATACCATTCCTTTATCCGTTCTATTAGAAGAAACTTCCCATACTGGTCGTCCAGCCTTTCATCCAGCCATGTTGCTCAAAATGACCCTGTTCGCCTATGCTCGCCAGGTATTCTCTGG
>NZ_POIZ01000036.1 GCF_002960425.1 Streptococcus suis | reverse complement strand
TCCTCGGCATGGACTTTATAGAAGCACCCTTAGCTCAACTGGATAGAGTACCTGACTACGAATCAGGCGGTTAGAGGTTCGAATCCTCTAGGGTGCATAACTCGCTTAATGATCACATTAGGGGAGCTTTATTTTTAATGATAGCGGGAAGTAGCTCAGCTTGGTAGAGTACTTGGTTTGGGACCAAGGTGTCGCAGGTTCGAATCCTGTCTTCCCGATTGAAAGAGATTGAGAGGATAATTTTTTCCTCTTTTTTATTTTGGGCACACTAACAGTGTCTTACAGCGCCAATATTTATTTTCAGGATAAGGTCAACTTGTCTTGATTTTTTAGTATAACAGACAATTATAAATTATGATAATCTGATAAGGAAGAGAAAACATGAAAAAAACAGTATGGAATGCCTCTTTGGAAGAGAGCATGGGGTTGGTAACGGATCAGTACATTCAGACTTTAATGGAGGACATAGAGAAAAATGGTTATGGAAAGAAAATCTTGGGATTTTTGACAGTTGAATTTTTTATATTTCTAATATCATTTATCGGACCGTATTCGGATAAAGAAGTTGGAAATATATTATTTGTGGAGGCGAAAATCCTATTTTCAATCCCCGTATGGCTTGGCTTATTAGTAATCGTTCATTACCTAATGGATGTTAGAAAGATACGACATCATCGAATTTTGTCGTATTACTATTTCAATTGGAATATGTTCTTGATGGTGAGTTTACTTAATTATCAAGTATTTGTACTATGTGCGATTGGTTCGGCCATGTTTTTTGGTTCGCTAATTGCAGTCATTCTCAATCTGTCTATCATAATTTTTGTAATCGCAGAAAGATACCTATGGTTTAAGAAAGAGGTTTTGAATGGCTTATATGGAAATCAATTGGTTTCCAATCCCTTAAATGATGTGATGGAGAAGTTTGTCGTCTTAGGGAGGAAATATGGTGGCTTAATCGTCTTTCCCCTCGTTCTGTTTCGTCTCTTTTTACCTAATAAAGGTAAAGGGATTTATGAGAATGATATTCTAAGAAGTTTAGTCATGATTTTTGGGATTGGTGGGCCTATATTACTTTTCTACTTTATCGTAGCAATAGTGTTTAG
Source organism: Streptococcus suis (assembly GCF_002960425.1). Taxonomy (GTDB): domain Bacteria; phylum Bacillota; class Bacilli; order Lactobacillales; family Streptococcaceae; genus Streptococcus; species Streptococcus suis_S. The sequence continues at coordinate 3,764 of NZ_POIZ01000036.1, read as the reverse complement.
TTGTATTCAAGGATTTTATATCAATAAATATATGGAAGACTATCGTATTCTCTCAGGATATAGCATTGAAGACTGGTATGGTAAGAAGTCCAAGCAATATAAGGAAAGTTTGGGAGAGTAGGTTTTATGGAGGGTAAATTGTAAACATGATTTGGTCATATCTTTTAATCTTTTTGGCATTGGCTACTCCTTTTTGTTATTTTCTTTATAAATGGCGACAGGAATATGTTATCCGAAAATACAGTACTTCTACAATTATTGGTAAAGTTGTCACACATAGAGAATGGGTCTCACTTCGTCCCCCAATCATAGAGTACGAGGTAGATGGTATAAAGTATAGAAAAGCCCTAGAATACTCATGGGTTGTTTATGGCCCAAAAGATATTTTATATCCTCATGATATAGAAGAACTCCGAAATTATATGTTGGAAAGTAAGAAGTTGTACAACATTGGTTTAATGCCATATAATATGTACCAACTATTCCCTATTGGATATGAACTGACAGTGAGATACAATCCGAAGCAACCTCAGTTAGCTTATGTGGAACGTTATGCGGGAGGAGAGGCACTATTTAGAGTATTCAGTTTATTCTATATAGTAGTCTTGTTCTTTCTTTGCTCGCTTTTGATTTTTATTGCAATATAAAATGATAGGTATTGTAAATGAATATCTGTTTCAAATTTTACTTATGAGGAGTAGTGCTGATGGATAGATTATTGCTTGCTATCGTCGTCATATCGGTTTATATTTTATTTTGGTTTTTTCTCTTTTTAATTCGTTGGCGTCGTGAAATTACTATTAAAAATGACTGTACTATGGTAACTCAAGGGACTGTCATAGGATACTATACTTCTACTCGTCTAAAGACACCTATTGTGGAATACACTATCAATAATCGGAGATATAAGCAGAGACTTAGATACTTCCCGATGGGAGAAGATAGAGGCCATGAGATTTTTTATCCACAAACTGAAGATGAATATAGAAGAGAAATTCTAAAGCCGAGATTTATCCGATATAGTAATTCTTTTCGTTATGAATTTAAACAATTGTTTCCAATAGGGTCTGAGATGACAGTCTATTATCATCCAAAGAAACCCAAATTAAGTTTTGTTGAGCGGTTTGCTGGATTTATAAATTATTATAGGAATGGAATGTTCCTTTCTGGTTTTGCTTGGTTGTTTTTTATGGTTATTTTTTTAATACTTAAACTATCAAATTAAGTTTTTTGAAAAATGAAAAAAATAAATCAAAACTCTTGATTTTCAGCCTTTTTTAAGCTACAATAGTAACACGATTTCATTGATTTAACTCAAACCTGTTGTGAGTTAAGTGAATGAATCATCATTCACCATGCTGTTTGCTGAGCTTGACTCCGGGCAGTGTGGCTATTTTTTTGTCTGAATAGCCAAGATTCACGTATGAGGAAACGATGATTATGAATATTGAAGAATTACACTACACAGAAGAAACTGCTAAAAATCACATTGTCCTGTTTGAACCACAGATTCCACAAAATACTGGAAATATTGCTCGGACTTGTGCCGCGACCAACAGCCCCCTACATATTATCAAACCGATGGGTTTTCCAATTGATGACCGCAAGATGAAGCGTGCTGGCTTGGATTACTGGGATAAGTTGGATGTTCGTTTTTATGAAAATCTGTCTTCATTTATGGACTATGCCAGCAAGCATGGTCAGATCCATTTGGTGTCTAAGTTTGCGGACAAAACCTATTCAGAGGAGAGTTATCAGGATGGGATTCATTTCTTCCTCTTTGGTCGTGAAGATAAAGGCTTACCAGAAGATTTTATGCGAACGCATCCAGAGAAGGCGATTCGGATTCCCATGAATGATGAGCATGTTCGTAGCCTCAATGTATCCAATACTGTCTGTATGATTGTTTACGAAGCCCTTCGTCAGCAGAATTTTGCAGGTTTGGATTTGGTCCATACTTATGAAGAGGATAAGCTAAAATAAGACTTGAAAATGACTCAATGCCTTGCACTTGCAGGGCTTTTTTGGTATGATGAAATAGTCTTCAGGGCAGGGTGAGATTCCCGACCGGCAGTGTAAAACGAGGCTATTTTGTTTTACGACTAGGCAGCGAATCGAAGACCATACTGAATGTATGTCAAGATGAGCTAACGCAGTATTAGAACAAAATAGACCGTTGGAAGTCTGCGAGCGAAAGCTGATGTGGTGCAATTCCACAACCGACAGTAAAGTCTGGATGGGAGAAGACGAAGTGCAGTTTTTGACTGCCCTTCTAAGCTTCTTCAATTTTCAAAATTGGAGGAACCTTTATGACAAACACACGGAAAATGACGATTATCGCCATTCTTTCAGCACTTTCATTTCTACTCATGTACTTGAAATTTCCCTTGATACCAACGGCAAATTTCTTGGAAGTAGATTTTTCTTTGGTACCAATCTTATTTGGTCTGCTTATACTAGATGTAAAGTCTAGCTTTGCCATTCTTTTGATTCGGACACTCCTCAAATTGATCTTAAACAATCAGGGAGTGACAACAGTCATTGGTCTACCGATGAATATTGCTGCTATGGTAATCTTTATTCTAGCAGTATCTTATTTCTGGAAAAATGACCAGTCTGTCAAACATTATTTAAAAACAGCAGCTGTAGCAACACTTGGTTCAACCCTTGCCATGCTTGTCTTGAACTACGTCTATGCTGTACCTGTCTATGCTGCCTTTGCAAACTTTGATATTAAAGAAATCTTGGGATTGACTAATTACCTGCTTTTCATGGTCTTGCCATTTAATCTCTTGCAAGGTATTGTCCTATCCATTGTGTTTTATATCTGTTACACAGCAGCTCGACCTATTTTAAAGAAAGTTTAACTTTTTTAAAGTAAACTAGACCTATGAAAAATAAACAAATCCATTTACGAAATGCGTCTTTCTTGGCTCTAGCCTTTGTTATCTTGGGCTACGTAGCCAAGTTCTACCCAAGTACCTTAACTGGTTTCGACTCTGCTATCCAATCTGCTATTCGTGGAAATCTGCCAAGTGGAGCGACTCAGTTCTGGACTTCTATTACAGTTTTAGGGAATACCGTTATCATTTTAGCGATTACTCTGATCTTGTCTGCTATATTTTACTACTATAAACAGTGGAAGATGGAAGCCTTTTTCCTACTAGCTAGTTTTGCGGCCATGGGTGTGGCATCTACAGCCCTGAAATATGTCTACCAACGCCCGCGTCCTAGTATCGAATGGTTGATTGACACGATTGGCTATTCATTCCCTAGTTGGCATACAGCCTCAACAATGATGATTGCAGGAGCGGTTGTCATCATTATCCAGCAACGCATGAAGCAAGGACTGGCTAAACGCATTCTGCAAGTTGCATTGATTGCCCTAGCAATCCTAGTTGCTGTTTCTCGTATCTACATTGGTGTTCATTATCCGACGGATATTATCGGAGGCTGGCTCCTAGCCTTAACTCTTTTGCAAATCATGTATCCCTTCTATGACCAAAAACGCTTTGAATGGCGTTTCCAAAGTAAACAGAAATAATTCTATTATATTTCTCCTATCCGATGGGTAGGGGATTTTTTGTGGCCTTGTAAGCAGGCTTTGACATTACAGAAACATGCAGGAATACTTTTTGTATAGTTATAAAGCAATATGTAAAGACCCCCAGTTGAGAATTCGTGGATTTACCTGTACACTAGAATAAAAAACAATCAACTTCTAGCAGGAATTACCACACTCAATTGGAGGTCTTATATGTTTC
>NZ_POIZ01000035.1 GCF_002960425.1 Streptococcus suis | reverse complement strand
GCTAGTTTCTCAGAGACAGACTTTGGACTTCTTTTGGACATAATAAAACTCCCTTTATAGTTTCTAGTGAAAATTTTTGTTTTTTCACTGTCCACTATAAGGGGAGTATATCAGATAGAGCGAGGTTTTGGCTTAAAATGTTTCCAAAATCCTATCGATTTTGGACATTGCCTCATCATAGATAGCCTGAGCCTGACTTGGATCTGCTGATTGCCCTTCAATGAAGACCTGATGGATGTCTTCAAAACCAAGAAATTCAAAGATAGATTTGATGTATTGGGCTGCTGGATCCTGACCTGCATAGACACCACCATTAGACTGGATATGGAGAAGTTTTTTGTCCTTGACCAATCCGATGGAGCCTTCTGGTCCATACTTGAAGGTCAGGCCTGCAACGTTAATGGTATTAATCCATGACACTAATTGACTTGGCACATTGAGGTTCCAAAGGGGATTGACCACAACAATCTTATCTGCTGCAAGAAATTGTTGGGTCAAGGCATTGTAGCGGTCTAACTGCTCCGCTTGTTCAGGACTGATTTCTATACCTTTTTTTGCTGCTCCCATAGATTCTAACAAAGGCTTATCCAAGGCTGGAATCTGATCCTCAAAGACATCTACTATTTCAATCCTATCTTCCGGGTGCAAACTGGCGTACCGAGTTTGAAACTCTTCCAATGCCCGCAAGGCGTAGGACTTTTGTGCGTCGAGGGGGTGGGCCTTTACAATTAATACAGTTGCCATTGTTCATCTCCATTGTTACTAATTATTGATAAATATATTCTACTCTTTTTGATTTGAAATTCAAATCATTTGCTCGAAGCAAAAGGCTGGTCTCCCAGCCTCGTTTTTTTTAGATTATTCTATTATTTTAAATAGGTGTAGGCGATACAATCTAGGCTATCAACAGCTGTAAAACCAAGCGCTTCATAGAAAGACCGTGTTTTCTCTGTATTTTCTGTCAAGAGATGAAGCTGGTAAACTTCCGAAAAGTGGGTAATGGTCTGCTCCAAAAGATGACGACCAATTCCCTGACGCTGATAGGTTGGCAGGACCAAGATGTCCTGAATAAAAACGATTGAATGCCCGTCACCAACTGCTCGCAAGAGACCCACTAGACGGTCACCGTCAAAGGCCGCAAGAACAAACAGGCTATGTTCCAAGGCCTTCTGCAACATGGCAGGCCGGTTAGTATAATTTGTCCAACCAACTGAAGCATAGAGGTCAAGGACAGCTTGAACATCAAGTTGAGGGTCTTGTTTGTAAGTAATCATGATCTTCTCCTTTGTATTATTTTTTAGAATACAAAGGTTTTATCCATTGTCAAAATGCCCATGGTCTTACCTCCATTATTAGCTACTGTTAGTATAGCAGAAAATTAGGTATTATCAAAGGATTTTTATAGGAAATACAGACAATGCCGATAGGCATTCTAACAGCCTTACCTGCATAAAAAAACAAGAGAGGAAAATCCTCTCTTGTTCATGTTTACCAAAAACTAGTCTTCCTTCCTAGCTTTCACAACCATGCCGAGTGTAGCCATTAACAAGCTGATACCTGCCATCAAGGCAATATCTGAACTGCTATCACCTGTATTTGGTAATGTTCGTTGACTTGTTTTATCGGCTGTCACTGTATTTTGAGTTGGTGAAGCTGGCGCAGTAGGGGAAACTGGAGCCATAGGTTTCACTGGAGCACTTGGTTGGGTTGGAAGAGCTGGTGGTGTTGGTCGAGTAGGTTTTGGAACAATTGGTTCTTGCGGCTGAGGTACAGGCACATAGGTAATCGGAGTATCCGTTCCTGGATTTGACGGAACTGGCGGCAAGATATAGCCCTTGCTTGGATCACTTGGATCAACTGGGGTCAATGGGGTGACACTGTCTGGGCCAACTGGAATATGACCTGGAACATGTGGCAGAACTGGCAAATCAGTACCCGGTTTACTTGGATCCGTTGGGTCGTTCGGATACGGAATTGGCGGTACTGGGTCTACTCCTGTCGGAACACTTGGAACCCATGAACCGAGTTTGCCATAGACATAGACAACAGTTGTACCACTAGCAGAAATTGTTCCTGTTTGGTTGGCTGGCACTTCTACTAGATAGTAACCTGAAATCACCTTGCCGTTGGTTGTGTATGGATCACCAACCTTGCCTGTGATGGTTTCTGGTGGAAGAAGCTCACGACCATTCTCATCCACGTACTTGACTGTGACAGTTGCTTCTTTCGGTGCTTCAGGCACATAGGTAATCGGAGTATCAGTTCCTGGATTTGATGGAACTGGCGGCAAGATATAGCCCTTGCTTGGATCACTTGGATTAACTGGGGTCAATGGTGTGACACCGTCTGGTCCGACTGGAATATGACCTGGAACATGTGGCAGAACTGGCAAGTCTGTACCCGGTTTACTTGGATCCATTGGGTCGTTCGGATACGGAATTGGCGGTACTGGGTCTACTCCTGTCGGAACACTTGGAACCCATGAACCGAGTTTGCCATAGACATAGACAACGGTTGTACCACTAGCAGAAATTGTTCCTGTTTGGTTCGCTGGCACTTCTACTAGATAGTACCCTGAAATCACCTTGCCGCTGGTTGTGTATGGATCACCAACCTTGCCTGTGATGGTTTCTGGTGGAAGAATCTCACGACCATTCTCATCCACGTACTTGACTGTGACAGTTGCTTCTTTCGGTGCTTCAGGCACATAGGTAATCGGAGTATCTGTTCCTGGATTTGATGGAACTGGCGGCAAGACATAGCCCTTGCTTGGATCACTTGGATCGACTGGGGTCAATGGACTTACGCCGTCTGGTCCGACTGGAATATGACCTGGAACATGTGGCAAAACTGGCAAATCAGTACCCGGTTTACTTGGATCCGTTGGGTCGTTCGGATACGGAATTGGCGGTACTGGGTCTACTCCTGTCGGAACACTTGGAACCCATGAACCGAGTTTGCCATAGACATAGACAACGGTTGTACCACTAGCAGAAATTATTCCTGTTTGGTTCACTGGCACTTCTACTAGATAGTAACCTGAAATCACCTTGCCGCTGGTTGTGTATGGATCACCAATCTTACCTGTGATGGTTTCTGGTGGAAGAATCTCGAGACCATTCTCATCCACGTACTTGATTGTAACAGTTGCTTCTTTCGGAACATCCTTGACATAGGTAACGATAACTTCAGTGTCTGGAGCTGTAGCTGCTACATCCACTTCAGCTGCTACACTTGCCTTATCTGGTGTGTAGCCTGCAATTGCTGGTGTGTCTACTTTGTCGAAGTCATCATCAGTTGAGGTCCAGTCACCATAAGTCACTTCTTTAGTCACTAGGTTAACGGTCGCAGTACGTTTGTAGGTCAGCGTTTCAAC
>NZ_POIZ01000034.1 GCF_002960425.1 Streptococcus suis | reverse complement strand
TAATTTTCTTCACTACCATAACCTGCATCCGCGACAATGTGTTGAAAGAGTTCTAAGGTTTGGATGGATTGAAGAAAGGGCTTGAGCGTCCGAGTGTCAGTTGGATTCGGATACAATCCGTAAGCCAAGGCAAACTGGTTGTTTGTACCAAGTTGGAGGTTGTAACCTGGTTTGAGCTGACCATTCTTCATATGATCCTCTTTCATTCTCATAAATGTTGCATCATGATCCGTTTTAGAGTAGGAGTTTCGTTCTTGTAAAATCTGTTTATCTCGTTCGTACTTCTGTTTCCGAACAAGAAAATCCTCTTTCAACTTTCTCTTTAGTTTCTTAATTCTTCTTCGTTTCTGTCTGTTGGCTGATCCACCTTTAATGACTTTCGGCTCTTGTGAGATAGCTTCTTCCACCTCATCCAATACTTGTTC
>NZ_POIZ01000033.1 GCF_002960425.1 Streptococcus suis | reverse complement strand
AACATAGCGATTCTCCTTCTAAGCGTTCTCTTTATTCCTAACTCTATTATACTACTTTACATATGAAAAAGCCGTTAGAAATACAATTCTAACGACTTTGTCTTCAGTCTGAACTGACTTGTGAAAGTCAGTTGGATGTTTTTGCCTCTTGATACAAGTTGGCAATGACCTGGGCCAAGCTTTCTTGGGATAATCTGTCCTGCAAATCCTGCTCAATGGTCGCAAAGATTGGCTGGACAGCTCCTGCAATGTGCCGACCAACTGGGCAGGATTGATTGGCGTGTTGGTGCTGCTGAAAGAGCTGGATATGCGTGACTTCCTGGGTGGCATAGTAGATGTCCAGGAGGCTGATGTCCGCCGGATCCTTGCTCAACTCATAGCCAGCCTTGCCCTGCTGGGACTGGATGATGCCTGCATTCTTCAAGAGAGCGATGACCTTGCGGATATAACTGGCATTGGTACCGACGCTGGTTGCCAAGGCCTGCGACGTCATGACATCACTGCTCTCGCTAATCATGGCCAAGATATGCAGAGCTACTGAAAATTTGGTATCCATGGAAATCCTCCTTTTGAACTTGTATCAATCGCAAGAACAAGTTTAGCATAAAGAAATCTACTTGGCAAGGATTTTATTCAAAAAAATCACAACCTTCTGGCTGTGACTAATTTTTCCGTATCTGATCTTCCTGATACGCCGCACGGGCTCCGCCGATCAGTTTTGGTCGGCTGGCAAGGGCTGTAACATGGGCCTGACCGATTTCACGCAAGCTCGGTCTAATTGGCACTTGGACGTGCTTGATGTGCATCCCAATCGCCGTATCACCGATGTCCACACCCGCCTGAGCGGTGATAAATTCCACTTCGACTGGATCCTTCATATACTTGAAGGCTGCCAACTGCCCAGAGCCACCTGCATGAAGGGTGGGGAGGACATTGACCATTTCCAAATCTTTCTGGATAGCCAATTCCCGCTCCACTACCAAGGCACGATTGAGGTGCTCACAGCCTTGGACAGCTAGGAAAATGCCTTTTGGTGTCAAAATATCCAGAATGGTTTCAACAATCACCTCACCAACTTCTAGACTGGAATTTTTGCCAATATGCCCACCAATGACCTCACTAGAAGACAAACCTAGCACAAAAATCTGACCCTTTTGAAGATTGCTGAGTTCTAAAATCTCTTCGACAACTTGCTTAGTTTGGTCTTTAATTTCCTTTAATGACATGATTTACTGCACCAATTCTTTCTATTGCCTGAGCCAAGATATAACCTAGCACCAAACCAATTATGTTTTGCAGAGTATTGCTCATCAGACTTGTAACAGCATCAGCTACATTATACATGAAACTAGATGCCACAAAATAGCCACCAATCATGGAAAGACTGGCGAAAATGATGCCCAGAAAACGTTTCCTACCCGTCCATCCTGCAAAATAGCCCTGAGCCCCGTGGAAAAGCAAGCTGAAGAAAGCCCACTGGGGATAGCCCAACAAGAAGTCGATCAGAAGCCCTGACAAACCGCCGACAATGGCTCCCTCTTTCTTACCCAAGTAAAAGGCTGTAAAGAAAACTCCAACATCCAAGAGCGTCACAAAACCCGATGGGGTTGGCAAATGGAAGTGGGCCAAGACCAAGGTCAAGGCTGTCAAAATCGCTAATAATACTAGTTCTTGCGTCTTTTTATTTCTCATACTGAATTACCCCATATTGATCTGATTTTGAAATAGCTGTGTGAACAAAGTCCTTGGACAGTCGGACTGCCTCTAAAGTGTTTTGACCTAGCAAAAGCTGACTGGCAATACTGGACGCAAAGGTACAGCCTGCCCCCACATTGTTTTCTGAAAGCAGGGGCGACTTGAGCACCGCCACTTCCTGCCCGTCATAGTAAACATCGACAGCCTGTGAACCTCCCAAGCGGTTGCCCCCCTTGATAACCACCGCCTTGGCACCCAAGTCATAAAGCGCCACCGCCGCCTGCTCCATCTCTTCCACCGTTTGGATGTCTTTTTGGAGCAATAGCTGAGCTTCTGCCAGATTTGGCGTGAGGATGCTGACATAGGGAAGGAATTTCAAGAGTTCATCCCTCAGCTGGCTGACCTCGGTATCATGCGTTTCCTTGCAGACCAAGACCGGATCCAGCACCACCGGAATATCCTGATGAGCCTTGATAAACTCCAAGGCCTGCTCTGCTATGTCCACCGTCGGAAGCAAGCCAATCTTAATAGCTGAAAAGGGCACATCCTTCAAACTAGCCAACTGCTGGGCAAACACCGCCGCATTTGTCGGAATGACCTCGAACCCTTTTTCTGTCATAGCTGTCAAGCAGGTCACCGCCACAAAGCCATGCAGGCCATGGACTGTGTAAGTGGTCAGATCTGCATGGAGGCCGCCACCGCTGAAAATATCATTGCCCGAAAGTGCCAAAATATACTTAGTCTTCATAGATAATCTCCTTTAGATAGAGCCCATTGCCTGCCGCAGTTGGACCTGCCAAACCACGATCTTTTTCTGCCAAAATCCGCTTAATCTGCCCCACAGGCATCCGACCATTACCAATTTTCAGCAGGGTCCCGACCATATTCCGCACCTGCTTGTACAAAAAGCCATTGCCTGAAAAGGTAAAAATCAAGAACTGGCGCCGCTGGTCATACTCCATGGTCGCCGCCGTAATGGTCCGCACCTTGTCCTCGACCGAGGTCCCTGATGCCGTAAAGCCTGTGAAGTCATGGGTCCCCACCAGGTCCTGTATAGCTTCTTCTATCAAGCCCAAGTCCAAATCATAGGGATAGAAGGTCGCATAGTGGCGCATCATAGGATTCTTGGGTCGGCCAATGTCCACTAGAAATTCATAGGTCTTGCTGTGCTTGGCATAGCGGCAATGAAAATCATCCGCCACCTGCTCCACCTGGACCACATCAATGTCCTCAGGGGTTTGGGTATCTAGGGCAAAGCGGAGTTTCTCAGCATCTCGACTGCCAGCCAAGTCAAAGTGGATGACCTGACCGTAGGCATGTACTCCCGCATCTGTCCGACCCGCACCATGAACGATTACTGGCTGGCCACTATTCAATCTTACTAACGTCTTTTCGATTTCTTCCTGAACTGTACGAGCATGGGGCTGGCGCTGAAAACCAGAAAAATCATGTCCGTCGTAGGAAATAATTGCCTTATATCGTGTCATGGTCTGATTGTAGCACAAGCAAACTTGTAAAAACAAGCCTAGAAAGCGCAAACTGTCCTAGCACAGATGTTCGGTTCACCTATAGGATTGACATAGTTTAGGAAATACACTATAATGAAAGTAGCTATTGAAATTTAGAATTATTATTATTACCTACAGGAAAGGAGGTAAGCATGACCCATCATCATAGTAGTGACCACCAGGCTGATTTTGACCATGTCATTCAACACCTTAAAGAAAAAGGAGTTCGGATCACTTCGACCCGCAAGGCCGTTGTCGCCTATATCATTGAAAGTGACGACCACCCAAGTGCTGAAATGATTTATCAGGATCTTCTACCAGACTATCCAAGCATGAGTCTGGCTACTGTTTACAATAATTTAAAACTTCTTCTGGAAGAAGGTTTTGTAACAGAGATCAAACGAACCAACGATAATACGACCTATTATGACTTTATGGGACATGATCACCTCAATATCATTTGCGAAGTCTGCGGAAAAATCACAGACTTCATGGACATTGAACTTCCTAGCCTGAAAAAAGAAGCTCAAAGTCAAACAGGCTATAAAGTAACCAAAGAAGTCCTATCTATCTATGGTATTTGTCCTGAGTGCCAATCTAATGAATAGTAGAATAGCAGAGCGAAATGATTCGCTCTTTTTTTGTTCCTTGGAATTTTCTGAAAAATCTTATTTAGAATTATTATAAATAATCTTGACATTTTAATTATAATTGTTATAATTAAACTATAGAAAGATATTTCGAGGAAGATTTATGACACTGACACAACAATTTAAACAAAATAGCCACGTTATCACGACCGCTCTCTGCCTAGTATTTATCCTAGTAGGAATTCTCCTGCTACAGACTGGACAGGGATGGGCACCTATCCTCTTCATTCTAGCCTTCATTATCGGGGGCTATCAGTCCGCCAAGGAAGGTCTGACTGAGCTATTTTTTGATAAGCACCTGTCTGTCGACCTGCTCATGATTTTGGCTGCTATCGGTTCTGGACTGATCGGCTACTGGATGGAGGGGGCTCTACTCATCTTCATCTTCTCCCTTTCTTCTACTCTAGAAGAATTGGCCATGGAGAAAAGCAAGAATGCTATCGCTGCTTTGATGAACATGACCCCTCCAACGGCTCGCAAAATAGAGGAAAATGGTGACATTACTGTCTTAGACACCGCAGCCATCCGCATCGGTGACCTCCTACAAGTTCGCAAGGGCGACACGGTCCCACTAGATGCCACTCTCATCAGTGAGCAATCAATCTTTGATGAGTCCATGATTACAGGTGAGCCGCTTCCTGCGGAAAAAGCAGCTGGTGCGGCTGTTATCGGCGGAACCATTAACCAAGGCCCAACTGTGACCGTTCAAGTTACAGCTGAAAAAGGCGACGCCCTCTTCGATAAAATCGTCCAAATGGTTGAAAATGCCCAAGAATCCAAATCAAAAACGGCGACTTTTATTGAAAATATGGAAGATACCTATGTCAAGGTTGTTTTGGTGGTGGTGCCGCTCTTTATCCTCTTTGCTCATTTTGCTTTGGCTTGGGACTGGTTGACTGCCTTCTACCGTGGTATGATTCTCTTGACCATTGCTTCTCCATGTGCGCTTGTGGCTTCTTCTTCACCGGCGACACTTTCTGCTATCAGCCGTGCGGCACGCAAGGGCATGATTATCAAGGGCGGTGATATTGCGGATAAGATCGCCAATCTAGAGACCATCGTCTTTGACAAGACCGGTACCCTGACCATTGGTAAACCTGAGGTTGTAGGAGCAAGCTATCTTGGCGATGAAGAGCTTATCAAGCAGGTTGTTCAGGCAGTTGAAAAACAATCAAGCCATCCGATCGCCCAGGCTCTCTTGACCTATACGGCTGACAGCTCTGCTATTGCCCTCCAAAGCCTAGAAGACGTGACCGGAAAAGGCTTGGTGGCGGGCTATGAGGGCGATAGCTGGAAAATCGGTAAGGCAGGCTTTGTAGTAGACAGCCTGGTAAGTCCGCTGTCTGCTGACTTGCTGGTACAGATCGATGAGGCGGAAAGCACTGGGAAAACCCTGGTCTATGTCAGCCAAAATAATGTGCTGGCAGCGATTTTCATGGTGGAAGATAGTTTGAAAACTGAGAGCAAGCAGCTGATTGCCCAGTTGAAAGAGATGGGCGTAACGCCAATTCTCCTGACGGGCGACCAAGAAAAGACAGCTCGTTACGTGGCGAGTCAGGTCGGTATTGACCGTGTGATTGCCAACTGCCTGCCTACGGACAAGGCTTCTGTTATCCAAGAACTGCAAACCGAGTTTGCGTCTGTCGGTATGGTAGGTGACGGTATCAACGATGCTCCTGCTCTTGCTCAAGCCAATGTCAGCTATGCCATGGGAAGCGGAACAGACATCGCTATGGAGTCAGCCGACATCGTGCTCATGGAAGATTTGACACGGATTCCTTACTCTATTCGCCTTTCTAAGAAAATGCGGGGCATCATCAAGCAAAATATCATCTTTGCCCTGTCTGTCATCGCCCTTCTCATCATCTCTAACCTCTTCCAGTCTATCAACCTACCGCTCGGCGTGGTCGGCCACGAAGGATCCACGATTTTGGTGATTTTGAACGGGTTGAGATTACTGTATTTTAAATAGCAAAATAGGCTGGGCTCAAGTCCAGCCTATTCTTATTGCAACAATTTAAATCACACATTGTACCAGATAGAAATATCCTCATCGGATCTATAGCGTTTCCAAGCAACCGAAAAACCGAATAACTGTTTAAAATCTTCAATCCAGTCACAGTAATAGGGGATCCCTAAGATATCTTCATCCATTTCATTCTCATAGTAGGAATAGGGATGAGCTACAATTCCAATATCATAATCACCAACCTGCCAATTATTCCCATACTGGTGCTCACCTCATAAGTTATCAATCAATCTGGCTTTTCTAAGGTCAATATCTGTGCAAATCGTTAAACGCTTAAAGTCAACAACATTCGTATCAAAAGGTTTCATATGGTAAGAACCTTTCACAAAATATTTATCATCTGATTTTGGATAGCAGGATACAATGGACATTTTTATCGGTTGTCCATTTAATTCCAACCAGAAATTGCCGACTGGAGTTTTCAAGAGGTCATAGGCTATCGATGGATCCGTTGGAATTTTTTTCTCAGACAAGTCACAAATAGTACCGGTTGCCAGTAAATTCTTCATTGTTTCCGCAATTACTTCTGACCACTCTCTTGATTTTCCTAGTACGGTTTTTATTTTATCCAACGGATAGGGAGGATGGTCTGCTGGAGCCGTAAAGATATCCACTACCTGAACATCTTTTTTAACAGCTTGTGTTCCGGCCGTAACTTCCACCCAATCTCCCTTATTTATGGTTTGGTCGGGACAATAATAGGAATACAGCTTGCCACCATTCACAAATTGAACCTGGCAAAACCGCAATATTTTATTGGGTTTCCACAAAAGTTCTGGCTCAAGAGGACGTTTTTCAAAGTAGCCCACCTCGTCATCATACCACCATTCATCCGTCAACCAGAGATTGCAATAGGGACAGCAATAGTCATCATAATCTTCTAAATAACATTTATTTCTACCACAAGTTGGACAAGACTTCCCCTCTTTATCGATAAAACCATCTAACTCGACACCATTGATGTAGAGACTGTTGCCGTCCTCTGGTTCGGATACATGTGTTTCAACAGAATGGTCAGCATGGCTCAACCAATCATTTAAGGATTGACCTGCTATACTGTAGATTACTACTTCATCCCATCTTTCTCTCAAGGACTTTCCATCAAACAACAGGGAAGAGAATAATGTGGCAGAACTCGTAAACCTTCTTTCATCCGTATGCTTGTTTTCCCTTATCCAATATGGTTGCTCCGCCTCTTTTGAATAACCAAAGGAACGGAGCATATCCACATCATCTGTTTCAAAAGAAAAATTGATTTCTCCAGGCATCATCCCCGCTTCAAATTCTTGTAAGAAATAATCATACTGCAAACGAGTAATGGCTGTGTGCCCTTCTGTAGTCGGTTTATGGGGAATTCCCAACGTAAAACTTTCTGCTGAGAAGGCAAAATAGCCATTCACAAGCTGAAATTGGAAAGTAGTGCCATCATATAAAACTTCATAAATCCACCACCTTGAAAGCCCATCCATGTCTTGCATTCTAAAGTCTGTCACCCCATGACACTCTAAATCCCAAACCTGGGCCGGTTCATTAGAGGGACTTTCTACTAAACAATCCTCTTCAATGGTCAAGCGTAGGCTAGCTGACATGCTATCATAGGAGAAGGAACCAATCAAATCATCATGAAAATGGCTAATAGACGATAAATAGTCAGCCAACTGTCCAGGATTAGTAATGTAGCGTATTCTTTTTGTCCACATAGAACTTACCCCTCTCCTTACTAGCTTTAGTATAGCACTTTGTTAGAGAAAAGCCTGCCAATATGACAAGCTTTCATATATAGTCTTTTAGTTTGCCTTTAGTACTAGGCAACGAGCCGCAGGCATAACTCAATGCTTTCTTGTTTCTAGGCATTGACTAGCTGAGGTACTTCGCTTTTTTGTTTTCAGGCTCAGGTACGAATAGTCCACCGGACTATTCGTATCCCCCAGACTGTTTCAATCAGGCAAGGCGAGTTCAAACAATCCAGTGGAGTGTTTGAAGTTGGAAATAAGGAAACGACGTTTCCTCGATCGTCGAAGTAATAAAAGAAAAACTAAATGATGATAATTATCCCAAAGAAGCATCAATCACGTCCTGCATCTTGCCTTCCTTGGCATAAGGAACAGTGTCCACTTGCAGGAAGTTTTTCCGACTAATGGTGTCTGGCAGGCTGCCGAAGATAAACTCTAAAGCAATCTTATGAATGATAGCCGTGGGTGCAAAGCCATAGACCTGCTTTTCCAAGATATGTTTGAGCCGTTCATTCCCATCAGGATAGGCTGCCTGTAAGCCTTGGCTATTGTAGAGACGCTTAACTAATTCCGTGATATACAAACCCGACTTCATATAGAGGTCAATAAAGGTCTTAGTCGGATCATCAAAGATACCAGGATTTTCCTTTTCCAACTCATCCACCATTTTCTGAACTACCTTCTTCGGTGTGAAGATTTGGTTGGTCTTTTGAGGTGGAATATAGTCAAAGATGTCTTCTGTCCTATCTTCAAAATAGTTTGCCAGCTCTGCTTTTTTCCGTAAAAATTCCTGAATAGCCTGATCGAAGGTCGGCTGGTCAAAGAGGTGTCCAGCAAATTCAGGACAGCCATCACGCAGGTAGCGGAATTGATTTAGATTGATACCTGTCACCTCGACAAAGACCTCATCTGGCACATAGGTGTCAAAGTTAGCTAGGGTCAACTGCTCATCTCCATAAGCCATGATGAAGCTTGGAATGGTCCGTGCAAAGCCACGCAAATGCCCACGAATCTCCTCCTCAGCCTGAGCAAGGGTACGCTGACGCTGCTTGACTTCCTGTTGCTCGACCAAATCACGAGGCAATTCCTGTACCTTTTCCGCCAGGCGCTGACGCAATTCTGCCTGATGGGCTTCATGCGCTTCTACTTGCTTGGCTTGATAAGCCTGCTCCAGCTCCTCTTTTTGTTGGTCATCTATCGTTTCCTTCAAGGCTTCTTGGAACTCTTGCTCCAAGTAAGCTTGTTGGATGTCAAATTCTTTTTCGCTTCGTTGGATGACCGTTTCAATCTCGGTATGAATCTGTTTCTCCAGTTGCTTGCTCTCACGATTAGTCAAATCATAGCCAGCTGTCAGCTCTTCAACCAAGGTAGCTGACACTTCTTTCTGAACCGTTTTGACAAAGGTCTTATCGACAGTCTCCATCTGGTCAACCATCTCTTCCACTGTATCCAACAAGTCATAGACTTTGGTCCCAAAGAGGACTTCCTGACGGTTGATGACCAACTCCTCAGCCACCTGAACCTGACCTTCTTCATCCACTTCAATATCTGGAAATTCCAGCGTATCTGGAGCTTGACTGATTTTCCCTTGTTGCTCCACAGGGAGTTCGTCCAAGATGTCCAAGACCATCTGACTGGCACGGAAAATACCTGCAATATTATCAAAAAGGAAGTTGGACATAAAGCCCCGCTTAATGACCTCTGCTGCACGAATCTGGCTTGGAATAGTCATGACTGCCTGAGCGTCAATTTCCACCATCTTACCTTCTCTGTCTTCTGCGATAACAGGGAAGAAGTTAAGCAGGTTACGGATATTGTCCTCTCTGGTCTGACTAGTACCTGCACCGCCTGCTGTTGCTAAGCTGAGATTGTTGGCAAAGTCGCTAAAGAGTGACAAGGTGCGCTCTGGAGCAAAATCGAAGACATAGGCTCGTTCTTTGCGGTAGACCTTGTCTCCTTCTACCCAACTGTAAGGATTCTGAGCACGAAAGGCGGCCTGCATATAGAGAGCCGGAGACTGAAGGTTGCTCAACATCAAGACCGCTGTCCACTCTGGTATGGTCACACCAGTCGTCAGCTGACCGACAGATAGGGTAATGGTGTAGTCATGTTCAGCTATGGCCTTTCTGACTAGGTCCAGAGATTTGCCGACAGCTTCTTGGTCCTCACTTTCGCGTTGACTGGTTGATCCTGCTGCTAGCACAATCTTATAGCGGTCAAAGGTAGGATGGTCTTCCAATAATTCCTTCAAAGCCTTGGCAGAAGCAACACGGTCCAAAAGCCAAAAGCTGTGCTTGATTTCTCGGCGTAATTCCCTGGTTGAAAATGGGTATTTTTCATTGGAAGTCAGGGTATTCAACCACTCTTTGACTTCCCTTTCATGGATAAACTTGCCAGATTCATTGGTCGCGAAAAATTCATTGAGATCAAAGGCAAAATCAACCGTTTCACTGCCAAAATCCGCACCAGCACTGACTCTATCCGTAATCATTTTGGACATCTGATAGGTGAACATGTTGAGCTGAGGAAGACTTTCATAAGGATTTTCTTGCTCAGAGGTCGCTAGCCAATTCTGCTTGGCAGCCTGCTCATCCGCATAGGACCAGTTGTAAATCTGGTCTTCTGTAAACTTACCCTTAGCCAGGGCTTTAAAAGGCGTTCCTGACAGATGGAGGGTGAAGTTGCGCTGGATTTGGTTAAAGGCAATATCTGTTTTGAGGGTATCAATTCCCTCATGGGCCTCGTCAATGACCAGCAAGTCCCACTGGGTCTGGCCTACCCACTGAAGCTTATCATAGCCGCCACCAAAGTACTTGGAACCCTTGAGGTCTTGGAGACTTAAAAATGCAATTTCCCGAGCATCTTCCTCAGTGAAAAGGAGTTTTTTGAAATCCTCCCGAGATAAGGTCGGTCTGCCTCGGAGGGAATCCGACTCAGAAACGAACTTGTAAGAAGTTGAACCTGCAATAAACTTATGAAAATCATCAAACCAGGAATTGGCGATAGCTGGGCGGTTGGTCACAATCAGGACACGGTCGCAATTGAGGCGTTTAACCAAGTCATAGGTTGCCAGGGTCTTGCCAAAGCGCGGCTTGGCATTCCAAAGAAACTCCCTCTTGCGGGCATCATGGTTGGAGGCTACATAGGCCAAGGTCTGCTGGACAGCTTCTTCCTGCTCCTGTCTGAGTTGGTAATCCACCTGCTCCCCAGGCTGGTAACCTGAAACATCATGACGGACAAACTTGTCAAACAAATGACTGGCCTTTTCAGGATGACCATTGAAATAGAACCATTCCGTCTTTGGACGGCGTTCAATGGCATGGAAGTTCAAAAACTGGTGAAAATCGTGGTCTTTAAAAGGCTTGCCCTTGTCTGGCTCTTCGATATACTTGGCCTCTTCTTGCCACAAAATAGACGGCTCAATCCCCGCCGTATGGGTCTGCTCCTTAATCCTCTGCTCCACCTGACGTTCCGTATAGCCAATCTTAATCCAGCCCTCATTGTTGGTCACATGGGGTGTGGTGTAGGCATAGATTTTCGGAGAAATCTCTTCTGAAGTTTTAATCAAAACGGACATCGATTACCTGCTTCCCTTTCTCTAGCATTTCATATCGTAACGAACGAGGACTAATCCATGGCTTTCACTTTGGACTCGATAAAGTCAATCTCTTCCTGAGAAAGACCGTATTTTTTATACAACTGGGCGTCAATCTCCGCCACCGACTGGGACCAGTCGATATCCGAGCTTGACGTAAAATCTTGGAGAGGGACGTACTTCCAAGTTCCTCTTTTATTATCCTGAGTTATTTTTAACACTCCTAGTAAAGTACGTGCGAATTTTGATTTTATATATTTTAATAGAGACTGGCACTCCTCAAGGGTATCTAATTTGCCAATAGATATAAATGTTTGTGTGTGACCCACGAGTGGGGTCGATAGAACTTCGCCTATCGCCCCACTTCCATTGGACTTTGGAAGTAAGACTTTAAATTTGTCAAAGTTATCAGGTCCCTTAACATATTTTTTAGATATCCATTTATATGTTCTTTCATTGTTCAATCGTCCGATTAACTGAATTGAATCCTCAAATGGTTCATCTTGTAAAATACCTTGTAATTTATCAAATATATTGGTAGTTAAGTCAAATTTATGCCCCTTACTCAACGTTGATTCAATTTCTGGAAAATCACTATGTAATTGAGGTGTTAACTTATAACTTTCCGGTGAGTAAACAAAATCACTCAATGAAATAAAATCTTTATTTGAATACACCTTTCTATAAATAGAATTCAATTCATCAAATGCCGTAAACGTTCCAATTGCTCCAAAGGTTTGTGCATTATCGTGATAAGTAATAGCTACGCCGCCTTTAATATCAGTACCTGAAAAAACTTTTGAAGAATCCTGTTTATAGTATGATACTTTCAGATGCTCATCTGCAAGCATTTTTTGATTCCATGCTTTTGGTGTCTTTCCAGCATTAAAGAGAAATCGTGCTGGAGTAATAAGGATAGATTTATCACCAATTTTATATGATTCATCCATAAAATAATTATAAATAGGCTTATCGCTTGTACCTTCCAATTCCTCCTGATACGGTGGGTTTCCAATTACAACATCAAATTTCATAGGTTTTTCTCCCTGTGATAGACGCTCAAAATCTATCAACTCATTTGTTTTCCAATCTTTGATTTGTGCCTTTTGGGGCTGGCTGGTCTGCTCTGCTATTTCCTCAAAAAGGCTAAGCTGAACGGCATCTCCCGCTTGCTGGGAGTAGGGGACAGTGTAGGATAGACCGTCCATCTGCAGGACATTATAGGAAATAATCTGGGCAATGGTCTGTTTCTGGCTGGGGCTTGGCTCCTGGGAAAACTTGGCCTGATAGTAGTCTGTGAAGCTAGCAAAGAGGTTTTCACGCGCCAAGAGGAGGGAATCCCCCTGAAACTCGTAGCCGTAGGCGTTCTGGTAGGCCGTCACTGCCCCTTGGAACCAGGATTTTTCATCATGGACTTCCTGGGACAGGCGGTGGAGCTTGCGGTCCAAAAAGCCGACCCGCTCTTCTAGGGCTAGGGCTTGTCCCGTCACGGTGTCGTAGCGAGAGACCATGTAGGGCGCTTCTCCACAGGTGATTTCCAACCATTTGAGGTTGAGGTAGGCTTCTAGGTCAAGGGCTTGGTAGTCTTGGTCAACGGCATCCACTTGCTCCTTGACCAACCAGGTCGGTGTGAAGACTTCGGCCCGAACCTTGGTACGGTCTTTTTGCTCGTACTTGGACTTTTCAGAGCGTGGCTGGATCAGATTGGCATAAGGTCCCGTTACCTTACTAGGAGTGATTCGGTCATAGACCCCGAACCCTTTTCCCAATAACTCATAGGAATGGGTCGCCCAAACGATGGACTTGTTGGTCGTTCGGTCTTTCAAGAGGGTCCTCAGAAGACCAGAGGACTCTCTCGCTAATGTTTCTTCACTAATATCTATGGTCGTCATAAGGCACCTTTTCTTCTTATTTGCTTTCTATTATACCATTTCTTTACAAGTAATAAAATCGTTTTCAGTTGAAAAATATCGACATTATCTTTATGGCTATAAAATAATTCATCTAAAGTTTCTGAAATAATCTGCTGAAATGTGAAGATATAATCTCATTATCAGCGCCCTCCACCAGATTCTATATATTGTGCTTTTTGCTTCTTTTTTTCTTTAAATGTACAAAATATAGTACTTATATATTGACTTATTTAATTGTGTAGGCTATACTAAAAACATGGAAAAAGATTGTAGACGGCCATCTACAATCTTTCACACAATGAACGAATCAGAGTCTTTTGAACTGACACTATTCTCAAATTTTCTATTAAAACTATAACAGTTTCTATTTAGATTGTAAAGTAAGACTCCTTCATTCATTGTTTCCAAATATTTATAATAAAGGAGTTCTGCCATTGACAAATGGAACATTAACAGAAAAAAAACACTATGAACTTGACTTTGTGAATATATCTTGCAGTCAAGATTATAAACTATTTTTGGATCCGACAAAGTTGTATT
Source organism: Streptococcus suis (assembly GCF_002960425.1). GTDB lineage: Bacteria > Bacillota > Bacilli > Lactobacillales > Streptococcaceae > Streptococcus > Streptococcus suis_S. The sequence continues at coordinate 68,762 of NZ_POIZ01000033.1, read as the reverse complement.
CACAGCATCTACATCCTATTTTTAAGGATGGCGTCCAGAAACTTCATTCATTTTTGTTAGAAGTTTATCGAGTATATATGGAGGAAGGAGAGAATGAAGTTCGGAAACTACTGCGTTACTCTTCCGAATGCAATTTTATACACTTAGGTTACTCTTCAAAAGGTTCAAAGGGAACCGGGGCTTCTGAGGAAATGTTGTTTGATTTTTTTAAGAAAATCATTGAGTTTGGAACCAAAGAACGCGAAATTTTGCTACATCCTGCCTCAATCGCAATTTTTGTACCAAAATTCGCGGAAGATAGGACATCAGACTTTCTTGTAAGTATTTTGAAAAAAGAGATTGTAGAGTACACTTTAGAGCAAGCCACTATTCACAATTTCAATATTGAAGAAACAGAGTACAACTTCGGCCACTATTGGGATTTTAAGTCACTTAGTTGGAAGAGAATCAAAAACTATTATGTAGCTTCTGAACAAGGAAAGCCCATCTTATTAGTACCAAAGTGTCTTGTTTCAGAAAAATACAAATTCTCCACTGCAGATTTTGTCAAAAAGATAATATTCCCCATCAAAAAGGAGTCAGAGCGATACCAAGGTATAAATGGATTTTACAAAAATGGCGCCCCAAAACCTGCTACCCAGAAACAACTTATTGATGGTGAAATACGCTCTCCATATAGCAACCGCCCCAATAAATGGAAGACCTATGCCATGGACCAACTAATGAAAAATCATAATTGGTATTCTGAGTATTTCCAAAATATGAACAAGTTCGCCGACAATCATGTCATTCCAGATGAGGTGCTGGATAGGATTACAAATAGCTAGATCTCACCAACAAAAGAATAGTGTCTACCTCTCATTGTGGGAGGTTTTTCATTTTTCCAAAATTCCAGCATAGCACTTATGCTTTCTGCCTCATCCCAAACATTTGGCTACGATTCAAAAAATAAATGCACAAGGAAGTAATATAGATTTGTTTCTAAATTGCTGAAACATTGATCAATTCTTAAATTCAAAATTATGCTAATTTACTCTTATTATAGCTTTCTTTTCTATTTCCGATTTTGAGTCTCTAACTCTCAACGACACCCTGACAACTCAAATTTATGTCAACACCTCAAACGTCATTCCAACGGCAGTCGGAGAATTTGCCTTAGACTCTCTTAAGCAATAAGGTAAATTTTGAGGTGAACTTTTCAAAAAACCACGAAAAGCACCCATGAGGTAAACTCTTGAGTGCTTTGAAACGTTGATATATCGCAGTATATTAACTTGTGAAGCCTTACGAGCTTTCTTAAGATCTGGTTGTTTACCTTATTCTTGATTCTAGAAAATGTACCAACCAAAAGTATTCACTTTATTTTTTGCACATACCATTATAGTGTATTTACAAAATTGGGAGGCATACCCAATGAATTTTCCATTGAATAGCAGTGCTACAAAAGTTTGTAAAGAGGAGCTGTGTGTAGAAACTAGCATTCTCAAAACTGAGCCAACTGTTGACTTTGACAAAGAATTAGAAAATGCTATGAACCAATATGATGAACTATTGAAAGAATTGGTGGATAAATGATTTTTCTACCTACGCGCATTTGACATATTCACAGCCGAGCCTTGAAATAAAGCCTAAAATGAAAAAAGTGGTTATCACTTGATTGTTGATAGCCACTTTTCTGCGTTCTACTGCGTTCTACTGTTTTCTACTGTTTTCTACTGTTTCCTACTGTTTCCTACTGTTTCCTACTGTTTCCTACTGTTTCCTACTGTTTCCTACTGTTTCCTACTGTTTCCTACTGTTTCCTACTGTTTCCTACTGTTTCCTACTGTTTCCTACTGTTTCCTACTGTTTCCTACTGTTTCCTACTGTTTCCTACTGTTTCCTACTGTTTCCTACTGTTTCCTACTGTTTCCTACTGTTTCCTTTCTAAAAGAATAAACTATTTTTTCATCAATGTATAGTATTGATTTTTATCATTTTTATTTGACCCATACCAAATAACAATACCTAGTTCTTGTAATTTTTTAAACGTTTTAACAATATATTTCCTGCTCCTACCTGTAAGCTCAATGGCTTTTGCTGTTGTCATTCTCTCGCCTGAGTTATACATATAGTGGATAATCAGTTGCTCATCTGCTGTTAATCCATCAAAATCAGAGAACTGTTTTTCCAAGCTGTCTCGTGTGCGCAGATGTCGGCTGACAATGTTGTTCTCAAGCGTCAGTACAACCTTATTCCCAGGTTCTGAATATTTTGGTTCATGGAGAAAAGCAGATTCCATCTCAGAATAGATACGCTTCACCCCTTCATTCATCTCACGAACCCAACCAAACTCTGTCAGAGTTCTGGCAATGCGAGGGTTTCTCGAAAAACGTTCATGCTTGATGTTTTCAACTGTTACGATATTAGGCAATTTCCCTGGACTATGGATTTCTAAGCGGTCATCAAACATAAGGACACGAATGTGATCTCCATAGACAGAATAATCACGGTGAGTTACGGCATTGACAACACCTTCAAACCAAGCAAATTCAGGATATTCAGGCAAAATCTGGAATTGACCATCATTATCAAGATACTGAAATTCGCGAAGCTGAGTACGGATAAAATCTCGAACCTTGATAATCAAGGTAGGCAAAGCATCATCAAAAGTCACTTCCTTAATAACATTAAAACTACTTCCAGTCCCCATATCGGTACCATCAAACCGTTGAAAACGAACACGCGCTTGAGGGAAGAAAGCCGAAGGATACTTTCCAAAAAGTAAAATAGCAGCTTTAGTCAATTTTCCATTAACCAAAAAACGCCTAGCTTTGAGAATTTCCTCTGTGGAGCGCTCTGATAAATCAAAGTGACTTTTGAAATCCTGTACGATAGATTCATCAATATCTTCCAGACTGGCGTCTGGCACCACTTCATCTTCAAAGAAACGTTGTCCCTTGTCATAGCTGAGCTGAATGCGTTGCGCGTAGCTCAACTTGACTGTTTCATCACCCTGACGAAGATAAACCTCATCATTTGGCGCTGCAATCACACGATTTGACGACAATTCAACTGAGATAACCAAAATTAAATCATCCTCACCCTTATGATTAACCACAGGGATTTCCTCAAAAGATAGATCCAAAGGAGTCTCACGCATCTCACGGTCAATCTTTTTGAAATCGTCTATGGGATAAGCCCTGCCGTCCTTGAAACCAGTGATAATGTTATCCTGCTTCTCATCTTCAATACCAATCACCAACTGACCACCATCCGCATTTGCAAAAGCAATCAGGTGTTTGAGAAGTTCAGACGGTTTCTTTCTAGCTGATTTTCTATCCAAGTATTGGCTTTCCTTTGCTGTTTGCCAGTGTGACACATTTTTATACATATCCATCTCCTATAGTATTCCTAGTTTTATTATAGCACAGTTCTACTCCTTTAATCAGAAAATACTATTTGTGACCTGGCCACCTGACTTTATACTTAAAAACCGCAAAAAAGACATCCAAGAAGTAATTCTTGAATGTCCATAAACGTTGATATAATCGTGTTGATTAACGTTTTGAGAATTGTGAAGCTTTACGAGCTTTCTTAAGACCTGGTTTCTTACGTTCAACCATACGAGCGTCACGTGTAAGAAGGCCTGCGCGTTTCAATGAATCGCGGAAGTCTGGGTCTACTTGAAGCAATGCACGCGCGATACCGTGACGGATCGCACCTGATTGACCACCGTAACCACCACCGTTCACGTTAACGAAAACGTCGTATGAACCTTGTGTTGAAGTTACTGCGAATGGTTGGTTGATAACCAAACGAAGGTCAGCGTGTGGGATGTACTCTTCTACATCTTTTTTGTTTACTGTGATTTTACCAGTACCTGGGACCAAACGTACGCGTGCAACCGCGTTTTTACGACGACCAGTACCTGTGTATTGTGCTTGTGCCATTTAGATTACGTCCTTTCCCTTAGATAAGACCTGAAATATCAAGTACTTCTGGTTGTTGTGCAGCGTGAGTGTGCTCAGCACCTACAAACACTTTCAACTTCATGCCTTGAGCACGACCAAGTGTGTTGTGTGGAAGCATACCTTTAACTGATTTTTCAATCAAACGAACTGCGTTTTTAGAACGCAATTCACCAGCTGAGATTGATTTCAATCCGCCTGGGTGGTTTGAGTGAGTGTAGTAGATTTTATCAGTTGCTTTTTTACCAGTCAATTTCACTTTCTCAGCGTTGATAACGATAACGAAGTCACCAGTATCAGTGTGAGGTGTGAAAGTTGGTTTGTTTTTACCGCGAAGAACGCTAGCAACTACTGCTGAAAGGCGTCCAAGAGGTACATCAGTAGCATCTACTACATACCATTTACGTTCAACTTGGCCTGGTTTAGCCATAAATGTTGTTTTGTTCATGATTTCTCCTATACGAATCGTTTTTGTTTACTGGGCGGATGTTCCGGTCCGCGGGTATTTGGAAGGTTCCGGGGCCTTTCAAATGGGGTAAACAATACCGTCTACCATTCTATCAAATATGGACAATCTCGTCAAGCCATTTTACTTTACTTTTTTTATTTTTTCTACAGCCCAAAACAAGAATAGAAAACCTGAACAGGAAGTAGAGAAAATCCCGCCAATTCCTTATCTCCTCACTGATTGGCCTATTTTGAAATAGGTGTGCCGTTTGCCTCTGACCGCCAAGGACAGAGCCAAGATATTTTCAGGGTCTGGCATCCGACCGTAGCCCCCATCTCCGATATGGTGGATGTCCGAGCCCACCCGCTTGTTGCTGAGCCCAAACTCCCGCACCGTCTGGCTGTCCGCACTCTCCTGACTGGTCCCAATGGTCGAAATGACCAGACCACCACGCGCCTTGACCTGACTGACAATCGGTGCCACGATCTCTTCCCGCACACCCGGAACCGTGCCGACCGCAGGAATGAGGACACCGTCTGCCCCCAAGTCCACAAAATCCAACAGGGCTTGGCTGTCCACGACCGACTCTCCCAGCCCTGCACCGTGCATTTTCCCCGCAAAGATGAGGCCCTCAAAGTGTTCTTTGGCAAGGCCAATAGCAGAGCGGATGGCAGCCATGGACACACCCGTAGCGGGATTGCCTGTCAGCATGATAAAGTCAACGCCAAGGGCTTGAGCCTGTCGCAGACTTTCTGGACTGACCTGACGACCCGGTTTGAGAAAGATCTGCTGGTCTTGGACCTCTTGGCTGCTATCCACAGGCTCCAAGTTAATCCCGACCAATCGACCTGTCAACCGCTTGATTTCTGCGATAGGATTGTCGCAGTCGTAAAAACCAACAATCTCCGGATGAAAGACATCCAATTCGTTGAGCACCAAGAGGTCACAACCAAAAGCAGCCATCATCTCCGCATTGGTCACCCCGGCAATCAAGGGAGCCGCTGTGACCACCGTTTCTCCCATGATAATCCGACCTTCACTGGATAAAATGGACTGCTTGAGCTCCTCCTTAGTCGCTCCCAGCAAGTCACTGGCATAACAAGACAACAAGCGTTTCATACGATACCTCCATTTAATCTTAATTAGTATATATTGTAAACGTTTTCTTTTGTTTCTTAAAAGAAAAGAGATTATCTCTCTTCTTTATTGATAGAAATAACGGCTAGTACCCCAGTTCCTGTATGGGTGGCAATAATCGGACCCAACTCAGTCAAAAGAACCTCGCTGACACGGCTATCTTCCAACAAGGTTGCCTTCATCGCTTCAGCCGCCTCAATATCACCTGTATAGGCCACCATAACCGTAGAATGATCCAAATTATCCAAGGTCAGGTTCAACATTTCCTTGATTCCTTTTTTGCGACCACGGATTTTAGCAATCGCTTCTAACTTTCCTTCCGCATTGAGCGCAAGGAGAGGCTTGATATTGACTAGACTGCCAATGAGGGCCGCTGCCTTGGACAAGCGGCCACCACGTACCAGATGGTTGAGGTCATCAACCAAGAGATAGGTCCGCAAGCGTGGCACCAATTCCTCAATCAGTGCCTTGGTTTCTGCCAAGGTCTTACCCGCAGCACGCGCTTGAGCCGCCTGCATGACCAAGTAACCTTCACCGATAGAAGCCGCCTTGGTATCGACAATCTCGATATGGGCTTGTGGATAGTTGTCCAAGACCATATCACGTGCAATGGTTCCACTTTGATAGGTCCCTGAAAGAGCCGATGAAAAGGCTAGGTAGAGTACCTCTTTGCCTTCCTTGGCGGCCGCTTCAAAAACTTCTTCAAACTGACCAACATTGACCTGACTGGTTGTCGGAAGGCCTCCAGTCGCTATTTTCTCCAATAAATCTGAAGAGGTCAAGCGGTTTTCCCCAACGGTTTCATAGGTTACGCCATCTAGGTTAATGGTCAAACCAAGCACGGTCACATCATTTTCTTGGACCCAGCTGGTTGACAAATCCGATGTCGAATCGGTTACGATTGTAAATGTCATTCTTTCATCTCCTCCATCATTGCTTTTAAGGCTTGAAAATTCCCATCTGACCAGGGATTGAGTCGTGGGGTGTAGAGATCTACCTGGTCCACAAACTTGTTCAAGTCCTTTTTGATGACCCTGGTTCTCTCCTCTAACTCACGCGCCGAAATCCGTAAGGCCCCTTGTGAAAAGACCACCCATTGTTCGTTGAGGTCGCTGGTTGCGACGGAAACCTGCTTGCGACGGTCACTATTGAGCTGGGCGCTGAGTCGTTCGATATAACTATCTGCCGTCTCTTCCTCCTCTGTAAAAATGACCGATACCTTGTATTCATCATACTGCTGGCGAAGACCCGGCACATGGTGGGCATCAAAGACACAAATCACCTCAATCTGTTCAAAGGCTGCGTAGTGAGACAAGGTTCGAAGCAAGGTCGTTCTGGCCGCATCCAAGTCTCCCTTTTTAAAATCTTGCTTGGTGGCCTGCCAAAAGGCGATCATGTTGTAGCCATCTACAATGAGAACTTTTTCTTTCATTTAGATTTTCTTCCGAAATACTTCGTACATCAGCACAGCTGCTGCTACGCTGGCGTTGAGAGATTGGACATGGCCCTTCATAGGAATGGTAATCATCTCATCCACCTGCTTTTTGATATTGCTGGAAATGCCCTTGCCTTCGTTGCCAATAATAAGAGCTAGTTTGCCAGCCGTATTCCACTTGTGACTTGGGGTTCCGTTCATATCGGTACCAAATACCCAGAAACCAGCCTCCTTGAGCTTATCGAGGGTTTGGCTAAGATTGGTCACTCGGGCGATGGGGACATGGGCCACTGCACCTGTGGAGGTCTTAGCCACAACAGGCGTCACGCCAACTGCTCGGTGCTTGGGAATGATGATGCCCGCCACTTGAGTGGCATCTGCGGTCCGCAAAATCGAGCCCAAGTTGTGGGGGTCTGTCAGACCGTCCAAGATGAGAATGAGGGGATTATCTTCCTGCTCTGCTTTTTCCAAAATCACCGACAGGTCCGCATAGGCGAACTCGGAGACCCGCAGGACAAAGCCTTGGTGAACGGCACCTTCTGTCATGTCAGACAGGGTCTTCTTCGGCGTCCAGGAAATCGACACCTTCTTCTCTGCCGCCAGTGCCTTGATTTTTTCTACATTTTTTCCGCGCAAATCATCCTGAATGTAGAGTTTGTTGCCGGTGTTGGCCTCCAAACTCTCCACTACAGCATGTACGCCATATACGATATCATTTTGTTCCATAAGAGTATTATAGCATAGGTTGACTGAAAATAGGCACTCACTATATCACAGCTGAAAAACTTGACCTCCTTACCAAACCATGGTATTCTGTCATCTATCATTTATCCGTACAAACAGAACTAAAAAGGAGAACATATGACACTTATTTTTGGAATTGTGGCAGGGCTGATCGCCTTTGCGATTGGTGGTTTATGGTATGGTTTGATTTTCCGTGATGCTTGGATTGAAGCCTCTGGCATTGACATGGCCAAGGTAGAAGCTGACCGTCAGGCTGGGAAAAATGGCCAGAAGGAAATGGTGATTTCCTTGGCGATTGAAGTTTTGACTGCTGTTGTGGCGATTTTCTTCATCAAGACCCTTGATGTTTCACCACTCCACGCAGCTGGCGGCATGGGCGTGATTGCGGTACTTGCTTCATTGAAAAACTATGTCTTTGAGCAACGCCCTCTTAACCTCATCCTCATCAACGAAAGCTACAAACTGGTCTGCTACTTGGTAGTAGGAATCATTGCCTTGTTTGTATAAATCAACAGTCAGGGGAGTGACTGTTGATTCTTTATGGTACAATAAAAGGAAGACTAAGACCAAAGGAGCCCCCATGTCCCTCTCCCTCCGAACGATAAAACTGATATTTGCTACCGTCCTAGCCATTTACCTAGCGACCGCCCTGGGCTTGTCCTATGCGACGGCAGCTGGCATCATCGCCATTCTCAGCGTCCTCGACACCCGCAAGTCCAGCTTCAAAATGGCCCGCAACCGCCTCTTTTCCACCCTCCTGGCCCTGACCATAGCCGTCCTGACCTTCACCCTCTTTGGCTTCGGCATCTGGACCCTAGGCATCTACCTGGCCCTCTATGTCCCTCTGGCCTACCAATTCAACTGGGAGGCTGGCATCGCCCCCTCGACCGTCCTCGTCACCCACCTCTTGCTAGAGCAGGATATTTCGCTGATTTTTTTGGGAAATGAGCTGGCGCTTTTTCTGATTGGGGCAGGACTGGCCCTCTTGTTTAACCTCTATATGCCCTCGCAAGAAAAGAAAATCGAGGCCTACCACGACCAAGTCGAAGACCTACTCAAGCAGATTCTCCTTCGCTTTGAAGCCTTTCTGCTCAACGGCGACGGACGAAACGAGGCAGCATTGATTACGCAGCTGGATAAGACCTTGGACGAGGCCCTGAAGGTCGTTTACCTAGACCGCCACAACCAGCTCTTCCAGCAAACCAACTACCAGGTCCATTACTTTGAAATGCGGGCCGCACAAAATAAAATCCTGCGGACCATGGCAGGAAATATCAACAAGTGTTTACTGGAAGGCAGAGAAAATGTCATCCTGTCCAGCCTTTTCGAGCGAGCAGCCCAACAACTGAGCCGAGAAAACTCCGCTAAGGAACTCCTCCTAGACATCGAACTCTTCCATGCAACCTTCCGCGAGCGACCTCTGCCGCAAACCCGAGAAGAATTTGAAACCCGTGCTACCCTCTTTCAGCTCCTACACGATATGGAAGCCTTTATTCGCCTCAAGGTTGACTTTTATGAGGTTTATAAAGATGAAGATGAGGGTCGTGAAAAAGGAAATTAAAATGAATCGCAATTTTTACTTCTATCTTTCAAAATTGATGTGCCTCTGTAAATAAACATCTATGACTACTATATTATACGGAGGGACCATGACTATTATTACTTATGCACTGATTCTTGGTATTTCAACAAGTATCGATTATTTCCTAATTTTATTCCTTTTATTTTCACAGGCAAAAAAACCAGGTGAAAAGCGCACAATCTATTTTGGACAACTACTTGCTAGCTTTATACTCATTCTCTTAAGTTCGATCCTTAGCCAAGTTGCCAATGTTTTTCTAGCTGACTGGATCCTTGGTCTGCTCGGCTTCGTCCCTATTCTACTAGGGGTTAGAATCCTTTTTGAAAACGAAGAAGAGACAGAAATTCCTGATAGCAAAATCGGACTACTATCTGTAATTTTTATTTCATTAGCATCGGGAGTAGATAATTTAGGAATATTTACCCCTTATTTTACAACTCTAAGTACCTTAGAAACACTCTTAACTGCTGGCCTGATCTTGCTAGAGACAGTCGCCATTTGCTACCTAGCAGAAAAATTTGGAAGTCTCCATAGCATTTCTGAATTCATAGAAAAATATGAAAAAATGATTCTTCCAACCATTTTTATCATATTAGGAATCTACATTTTATTCGAATTCGGAACAATGACCTACCTACTACAATTACTAACATAAGAAAAGGAACCGTCAGTTTAAACCGACGGTTCTTCTATTTTTCCATGAAATTCATCTGATACTTGGTTGTGCAAATGCAAGAAAGACAGACCCATCATGGCTGCATTCCCCGCTACTGCAATGATGAATTCCTCCTTGGTGGATACCGTCCCCAGCCAAACAGCCAAGATTAAAGTGAGATTGTAAATCAAAATGGAGAAAGCAGTCCAGCGAATTTTTCTAAGTAACGTCTTCATGGGAAACCTCCTGTAAGTATCTTTCCTATATTTATTATATAGAATTTAATAAAAAAAACAAGTATTTATGCGTTCCTAACCAAAAACCGCCAGATTTTCATCTGACGGTCAGGTGTTTTATGAACAAATTTATACGATTGCCTTGCTTGTTGCATCATCGAAGAAGTGAGCCTTGTTGAGGTTGAAGGTCAAGCGCACCTTGTCTCCTGGGTTGTGGTAGTCACGTGCATCCACACGAGATACAAATTCAGTGTTTCCAACCTTAGAATAAAGCATGGTTTCTGCACCAAGAAGCTCTGAAACGACTACTTCTGCTTCTACGATAGAAGAAGGGTAAGTATCCAACTCCAACTGAGAAGCCTTGATGTCTTCTGGACGAATACCAAGTGTGAAGCTCTTACCATTGTAGCCTTTTTCTTCCAAGTGCTTGCGACGACCATCTGGAAGATCTACCTTGAAACCATCTCCAACAAGAACACCATCTTGAAGTGTCACTGTGAAGAAGTTCATAGCAGGGCTACCGATGAAGCTAGCCACAAACTTGTTGACTGGACGGTTGTATAGCTCTTCTGGGCTACCGATTTGCTCGATACGACCGATTGTACCTGTACCTGCTGGGTTTTTAGTCGCAGACATGATAACGATACGGTCAGCCAAGGTCATGGCTTCTGTTTGGTCGTGGGTTACGTAGATGGTTGTTGCACCGATACGGCGGTGGATTTTGGCAATCTCTGTACGCATGGACACACGCAATTTGGCATCCAAGTTTGACAAAGGCTCATCCATCAAGAATACTTTTGCATCACGAACGATGGCACGACCCATGGCAACACGCTGGCGTTGTCCACCAGAAAGGTCAGCAGGTTTGCGTTCCAAGAATTCTGTCAAACCAAGGATCTGTGCAGCTTCTTCCACACGTTTTTTGATTTCGTCCTTGCTGTACTTACGCAATTTCAAACCAAAAGCCATGTTGTCAAATACAGTCATGTGTGGGTAGAGGGCATAGTTCTGGAATACCATGGCAATGTCACGGTCTTTAGGTGCCACATCGTTCATGAGAACGCCATCGATGTATGCTTCCCCTTCTGTAATATCTTCCAAACCAGCAATCATACGAAGAGTTGTGGACTTACCACATCCTGAAGGACCTACGAATACGATAAACTCTTTGTCCTTGATGTCCAAGTTGAAGTCTTCAACTGAGTAATGCTCGCTGTTAGGATATTTTTTGTAGATATTTTTTAAATTCAATTGAACCATGTTCAATCCTCGCTTTCTTTGATGATTTTATTATAAATGAAAACGCTTTATTTTTCTCTGTCAATGTGAACAAAAATAAAAAAATCTTTTGTACATCTTGCACAAAAGATTAGTAAATTCTATCTAATAATACTTGATAACAGAAACTCAAGTCTGTCAATTCCTTCAATTGAAGACCTGTCATATCCTGCCATTTATCCAATCGGTATTGGAGGGTATTCCGGTGAACATAGAGGGACTGAGCGGTCTTAGTGACCACGGCCCCCTCTGCCCATAAGGCTAGAATGATATCCTGCATATCTTGCTGGTCAATCAGATCTAGCATACTGGCTTTTATCAGACCAAGCTCCAAGCCTGCTCTGCCTTGTCCCCAAAGAAAAAGTTGACTAAAAGAGAGGACGGTTGATTGGTGGTAGTGGGCTCGCCATTGAGCGAAAAGGACCGACTCTGCTTGGTAGAGTTGAGGCCAGCGGTCTGCGAGTTGACGGGGCCAGACCTGGCCGACCAAGAGGGTCAGGCGCAAGCCGAAGTCGAACTCCAAGGCCGACAGGGTGTCTGCAAGAAGAGTTTGATAGTCTGTCCAAGTCCCTTGCTCCAAGATGAAGAGGTAGTCCTGAGCCGTCAGCTGCACCTGAGTCACCTGGCTGGGCAGAAGATCAGTCATCATGATCCGCCAAGCATCCAACTGGGCCTCTTTCTGTGACCAAAGGTGGACATGAATAAACTGAATGACTTCGATCGCCTGGGGCAGTGAGCCCTGACCTTGTAGGTAGGACTGCCAGGGGCTAGACGGTTTCTGCTCTTGAGGATGTGACAACAAGGACAAGAGATAGCGTTCCCGCTCTGTCAAATCCGCATCCGCCAGATTCAGATAGCGACCGTCGCCCAGAGCCAGAGTGTTTTCGCCCGCTTCCCGCGACAACCTAGCCTGCGGAAACCAACCTGCAAGTTCCTTCTCGTTCATCTTATCCCCTTTCTATTTTGTCAATACACCATCCCACCAGTTCCTCCAAGCGTTCGATCTGCTCAGTCATGTGCAGGTAACCCAAAATCGCCTCAAAACCTGTGGACATCCGATAGGTCACCACGTCTGCATTCTTGGCCTTGGTGTGACTGTTGGTGTTGCGGCCCCGTTTGTAGATTTCTTCCTCTTTTTCGGTCAATAGCTGAGCTTCTAAGAGGGCAGAAATCAGGCTTGCTTGAGCCTTGGCAGAGACGTATTTATTAGCCTCGCCGTGCAGTTTGTTGGGCTTGGTCAGCCCCTTGAAAATCAAGTGCCGTCTGATATACATGGAATAGACAGCATCCCCTTCAAAAGCCAGGGCAATACCATTGATGAGATTGACATCTACTGCCTTAGTCACGTGTCCACCTCACACCATCTTTGGTATCCAAGAGCTTGATGCCCTGGGCTGCCAATTCATCACGAATGCGGTCAGCCGTCGCAAAGTCCCGATTGGCACGCGCTGCTTGACGTTCTGCTATCAAGGCTTCAATCTCGCTATCCAAGACTTCTTCTTCAAAGACGATGCCAAAGACGGCGAGCATTCTGCCAAAAGCTTCCTTAACTGTTTCATCGTAGTTGCCAGAGTTGATCCATTTGGCAAAGTCAAAGATAGCCGTAATTCCATTTGCCGCATTGAAATCATCATCCATGGCTGCTTCAAAGGCTGCCAAATGCAATTCAAGACCTGACTTATCCACAAAGTTTTGCACAGGTTGTGTATAAGTGTTTTTTAGATATTTGAGATTGATTTCCGCATCTGAAATAGCCTTCTCAGTGTAGTTGAGTGGACGGCGGTAGTGCTGGGTAGATAGGAAGAATCGCAAGACCTGACCGTCAATTTGTTCCAACATATCATGGGCTGTCAGGAAATTGCCCAAGGACTTGGACATCTTCTCATCGTTGATATTGAGCATGGCATTGTGCATCCAGTAGTTAGCAAAGGCCTGACCTGTCTTGCACTCAGACTGGGCGATCTCATTGGTATGGTGAGGGAATTCCAAGTCCGCACCACCACCGTGAATATCAATGGTATCTCCCAAAATCTCTGTCGCCATAACCGAACACTCGATATGCCAACCTGGACGACCTGCTCCCCAAGGACTTTCCCAAGACACTTCGCCTGGCTTAGCAGTTTTCCACAGGGCAAAGTCGAAAGGATGTTCTTTGAGTTGACCTTCTCCCTCAACACGACCAGAAGCCCCAGCTTCTAGGTCAGACAGGGTTTTGTTGGCCAAACGAGCATAGTTTTCTGCCTTTTCCACACGGAAATAAACATCGCCTGCCGCTTCATAGGCGTAACCCTTGTCAATCAAGACCTGCACAAAATCAATGATTTCATCCATATAGTCGATAACACGAGGATTTTGGGTAGCTGGTTTGACACCTAACTTTGCCACATCTTCCTTGAAAGCTGCGATAAACTTATCAGACAGTTCCTTGGTTGTCATGCCAGCTTCATTAGCAGCTTTGATAATCTTGTCATCCACATCCGTAAAGTTAGAAATGTAGGTCACATCAAAGCCACGGTATTCAAAATAGCGGCGGATGGTATCAAAAGCCACGACACTACGGGCATTGCCGATATGGATATAGTTGTAAACCGTCGGACCGCAAACATACATCTTGATCTTCCCCTCTTCCAAGGGAACAAAGTCACGCAAACTGCGAGTCATGGTATCGTAAATTTTAATCATGCTTTCTCCTACTTTTTCTTCCGCTGGATCCAAAGAAAGACCAGTCGGATCACCCAAAAGATTGCCAAGGCAGCCCAGATATGACCGAGTCCTTAAGAACCCTGGCTATAATTTAAAACAGCCAACACAATGGCCAAAATCAGATTGACTGGATAGAGCCAGTCATTTCCCTTGAATGTTTTCATTTGTTACTCCTTTTGCAATCGCCATGGCCACTTCAAAGAAGGTCATGCTGTCGGCAGTTCGTTCTTCCCGACGGGCATCCCATTCATTCTTGTGGTGGTCCACATAGTCTGCCGTGTAGAAAAATTGATAGACCTTGGCTTGACGAAAGTTTGCCCAGGCCATGATAGCAGAAGCTTCCATATCGACCACCATGGCACCAGCGGCTAGGCGACGCTTGACCTTGGTAGCCGTTTCCCGATAGAAAGCGTCCGTTGTCCAGGTCTTGGCCCGCACGTGCTCGATTCCCACTTGGTCCAAGGCTTTTTCCATGGTCAATAGCAAAGCAGGGTCATAGCTGATTTCCTCGCTGGCAGGAGCGTAGTGATAGCTAGTTCCCTCATCCCGAAGAGCAGAGCTAGGAAAGATAATCTTATCCGCAGCAAGCGACTTATCCAGCACACCGCAGGAACCAAGAACTATAAAATTCTCAAAACCACATGCTTTCAACTCTTCTAGATGACCAACCGCCATTGGAGCACCGATTACTGCCAACATGACTGCAACCTGCAGTCCATCTCTTTCCAAAATATACCAAGGATGACGACCATTTAAGGTCTGTAAATGACCACCTTCTCTGCTCTCAGGTAGCTGACGGACACGATCTACAATTTCCCCATTGAAGGAGAAAATCATGGTGTCACATACCTCTCCGCCACCACGGATAGCCTTGTCCGTTGGTTCAATGACTGCAGAGGTGTTTTCAAATTCTTCTAGTAGCATTTTCCCTCCGAATCTTGTCCCTTACAACTCTACAAATGCGACGAATGATGGCTGGCTTCTCTCAGCTCTGCCAGTTTGGTGGTGTAGTGTTCACGACCACCTTCCATGTCATGAATGACCTTCTCATCTTTTTGACCATGCACACGGACAATTTTAGCTGGCATGCCGACTACTGTCACATCTGCTGGAACATCGGTTAGGACAACGGCAGCTGCACCCACTTTAGCATTTTCTCCAATCTCAATAGGGCCAATGACTTGGGCGTGGGCAGAGACAAGAGCCCCTTTTCGCACGGTCGGATGGCGTTTGCCACAATCCTTACCCGTACCACCAAGCGTTACGCCGTGGTAAAGCATGACACCTGATTCGATAATGGCGGTTTCTCCAATGACCAAACCGGCTCCATGGTCAATGAAGACTCCCGAAGCAATCTCGGCGCCTGGATGAATTTCAATATTAGTCCAAAAACGCCAAAATTGGCTGTGCATCCTAGCCAGCAATTTAAAGCCTTTCTTCCACATCCAGTGGGACAGGCGGTGGGCAGCCAAGGCCTTGACACCTGGGTAGGTCAAAAGAACTTCCAAGGTGGTCCGTGCTGCCGGATCTTTTTCTTTTACAATCTCAATGGTGTCCTTCCACCAACCCATAGTCACTCCTTCTAGCGAAAGACAAGCCCGCTACCGAACTTGTCTACTCAGCTTATTTCTTTTCAACCTTGTGGAATTTAAATTCGCCAAAGTTGTTGTCTTTTTTCTCTTTGTTGTCTTTATGACGGCGTGGTCTGTCAGAACGCTCGCGTTTTTCTGGTTCCACATAACCTTCTGGTTTTGGAAGAAGAGCCTTCATAGAAGCGTCAATACGTCCTTTATCATCAATCTTGATAACTTTGACATCAACAATATCGCCGATTTCAACTAGGTCTTCTGGTTTATTGACACGGGTCCAAGCCATTTCAGAAACGTGGACCAGGGCATCTGTCTTATCGAAGAGGTTAACAAAAGCACCGAATTTCTCCAAACGAACCACTTTTGCTTGGAAGACCTCGTCCACTTTTGCTTCACGAACAAGTCCTGCAATGATTTCTTTGGTCCGTTCAATCGCATCGCGATCTGGTGAGAAGATAGCCACAAGACCGTCTTCGTCGATATCGATTTTCACGCCAGTTTCTGCAATAATCTTATCAATGGTTTCGCCACCCTTACCGATAACAATCTTGATTTTATCTACATCAATCTTGATAGTGTCAATCTTCGGTGCGGTTGGTGCCAAGTCAGGACGAACTTCTGGGATAGTCGCTTCAATCACATCAAGAATTTCAAAACGAGCTTTCTTAGCCTGTGCCAAGGCTTCTTCCAAGATTTGCGGCGTGATACCATCAATCTTGATGTCCATTTGAAGAGCTGTGATCCCGTCACGGGTACCAGCTACCTTGAAGTCCATGTCGCCGAAGTGGTCCTCAAGACCTTGAATATCGGTCAAGACAGTGTAGTTGGTACCGTCTGAAATCAGACCCATGGCAATCCCTGCAACTGGTGCCTTGATTGGCACACCACCGGCCATGAGGGCAAGGGTACCAGCTGTGATAGAAGCCTGTGATGAAGAACCGTTTGACTCCAAGACTTCTGCCACCAAGCGGATTGCGTAAGGGAAGTCTTCCAAGCTCGGCAAGACTTGCTCAAGAGCACGCTCACCAAGTGCACCGTGACCAATCTCACGACGACCTGGTGCACCGTAACGACCAGTTGATCCCACTGAGTATTGTGGGAAGTTGTAATGGTGCAAGAAGCGTTTCTTGTACTCGTCGTCCAATCCGTCGATGATTTGGGTTTCACCCATTGGAGCCAAGGTCAAGACAGAAAGAGCTTGCGTTTGACCACGGGTAAAGAGACCTGAACCATGAACGTTTGGCAAGAAGTCCACTTCTGCATCCAGCGGACGAATCTCATCCACACGGCGACCGTCTGGGCGAACCTTGTCTTCTGTAATCAAACGACGAACTTCTGCGTGTTCCATGAGTTCCAAGATTTCATGGACATCACGCATGATGCGGTCGAATTCTTCGTGTTCAGCATATTTTTCTTCGTAGGCTGCGATGACAGTCTCGCGCACGGCATTGGTCGCATCTTCACGAGCCAATTTTTCTTCAACCTGCACCGCTTTTTTCAAATCGTCATTGTAAGCTGCAACAATCTCAGCCTGCAAGTCTGAGTCCACTTGAAGAAGCTCCACATCTGCCTTTTCCTTGCCGACTGCTGCTACGATTTGATTTTGGAAGTCAAGGAGTTCTTGAATAGCCGCATGACCTTTGAGGAGTGCCTCCAACATGATGTCTTCTGACAATTCTTTGGCACCAGACTCTACCATGTTGATAGCGTCCTTGTTACCAGCCACTGTCAAGTCAAGGAGAGACTCTTCCATTTGAGCTTTGTCAGGGTTGATGATGAGTTCACCATTGACATAGCCGACCTGGACACCTGCGATTGGACCGTTGAAAGGAATGTCTGAGATTGCTAATGCCAATGAAGAACCAAACATGGCTGCCATAGGAGCAGAGGCATCTGGGTCATAAGAAAGCACTGTGTTGATGACTTGAACTTCGTTACGGAAGCCTTCCGCAAACATTGGACGGATTGGACGGTCAATCAAACGAGCAGTCAAGGTCGCATCGGTCGACGGACGGCCTTCACGCTTAATCCAGCCACCTGGAAATTTCCCTGCGGCATACATTTTTTCTTCATAGTTGACTTGGAGGGGGAAGAAATCACCCGTTGCCATTTTCTTGGACATAACTGCCGCTGTAAGAACTGTTGAGTCGCCATAGCGAACAACAACCGCACCGTTGGCTTGTTTGGCAACCTGGCCAGTTTCAACGACCAATTTCTTGCCAGCAAAAACCGTTTCAAATACTTGTTTTGACATGAATTGTCTCCTATTTTTTCTAAAATTTTTCTTGCGTGTTTTCTACAAAAGACAATCAAACAAACTTGTTTCACTCTCTTTTGCACAAAACCACGCATACTATTTATTCTATCATATTTGACGGAAAATGTGGTGAAATGAGGAAGGAATTTGAGGGAAAATCTAACCTACCATATAAAAAACTGAACGAAACGAATACTCTTCACTCAAACAAAGAACACCCAGCTTTTCAGAGCACTACACTTCCATAATGGAACATAAGAAAAACTGCCACTATCCGAAGACATGGCAGTTTCCTATTTTTCAGTCGTTTTTGACGACTTTTGTATCCTATCTTAACGACGGAGTCCGAGTGAGTGAATCAATTCACGGTAACGGTTTACGTCTGTGCGGCGTAGGTATGCTAACAAGTTACGACGGCGACCGATTTTTTTCATCAAACCACGGTAAGTTGCGTGGTCTTTTTTGTGTTGTTTGATGTGGTCGTTAAGGTGGTTGATTTCCCAAGTAAGTACTGCTACTTGAACTTCAACTGAACCTGTGTCGCCTTCATGACGAGCATATTGTGCCATGATTTCATTTTTTTTCTCTTTTGAGATTGCCATGATATGTTCTCCTTTGTTTTTGAGCCTGATCCGAGTGACAGGTTGGCGACCTGCAACCAAGAAAAAGCTAGATTTGTCCTTTTGGACCTCATTTATTCTATCAAGGAATGGCTCTTTTGTCAACTGATTTGATAAATAGCTGAGCTGCTCTGCCATTTTTCCAAAAAAAGCCAGCTGGAGCTGACTTTCAACTATTTTCAAATTTACTCAGCCTTTTCTGCCTTTGGCAAGATGAGGTTGAGGACGATACCGACAATGGCTGAGAGGGCTGTTCCTGACAGGGTGATGGCACCGATATTAAGCACTGCACCACCGAGACCCAATACCAGCATTGAACTCGCGATAATCAGGTTGCGGACTTGACCGAAATCAACACGGCTTTCAATCAAAACTTTCAAACCGTTTGAGGCGATAACACCGTAGAGCAAGATCGACATACCACCAAGTACAGCACTTGGAATGGTGGAGATAAGGGCTGTGAATTTACCCAAGAATGAGAAGGCAATGGCAATCAAGGCTGCGTTGCGGATAACGGATACTGACGCGATGCGAGTCATACCTATAACCCCTGTATTTTCACCGTAGGTCGTATTGGCTGGTCCACCGATAAATGCAGATACAGCAGTCGCTACACCATCACCAATCAAGGTACGGCTGAGACCTGGGTCTTTCAAGAACTGACGACCACAGATTTGGCTAAGAACCGTGTGATCACCGATGTGTTCTGCGATGGTCACGACTGCGATTGGTAGGATGGCAATCATTTCTGGACCGAAGTAGAAATTGTAGGATTTGAAGGTTCCTGTTTCAAATGGCAGGTAGAAACCTGGCAATTCAAACCAAGCAGCTTCCAGCACAGGTTTGAAATCAACTAGACCAAGGAAGAGGGCAATCACGTAACCACCGATGATGGCAATCAAGAAAGGAACAATCTTGGCGAAGCCTTTCCCTTTGGTATTGACAAAAGCCGCAATCAAGAAGGTTGCAATCGCCGCTACAACATTTCTCCAGTCGCCGTCTGCGACGAAGCCTGCTGAAGTCACGGCAGAATTGGCAAGACCCAGACCAATCACGACAATCATAGGGCCAATAACGATTGGGGGTAGGAGGCTGTCGATCCACTTGGTTCCAATAGCTTTGACCAGAGCAGCAATCAGCACATAAATCAAACCGACGAAGAAAATACCAGTCTGAGCTGCCGACACATCACCACCCATTTCCTTGATAGCAAGCGCCATAGCGGAAATGTAGGCAAAAGATGAACCCAAGTAAACTGGAACTTTAAACTGGGTGGCCACTTGGTAAATCAAGGTCCCGACACCTGATGCAAAGAGGGCAACCGATACGGGCATACCGAGAATCAGCGGCACCAAAATCGTCGCACCGAACATAGCGAACACGTGCTGGAAACTCAACAAAATCCCTTGAAGCGGGGCTGGTTTCTCATGGACATCAAACAAAAGATTGGCTTTTGTACTCATAAATTTCCCATTCTGGGTACACAAAAAGACCCAGACTTTCTAAATATACATAGTCATAGGCCCTTAATTGATTTTCCTGTTGTCTTTCTCACCTCACGGGATGAGTTTAAAAACCTACGCTTTTGGTATTGTAACACAAGCCCTTCATCTTAGCAAGGAATTTTCGAGATTTTTTCGGCATTGTTCGGGAAATAGCAGAGCGGGGATAAGAACTCCATTGCTTATTCGAGTTCATCTGCCAGCTCTTTTTCCACCTGCTTCTGACGGTACTTATTCGCCCAAGATAGTATGTTCAGCAATAGCAAACAAAGACAGGTAACAGAGACGAGGAATATCAAAATCACCGCCCAAAAATGCCAATCCCAGACACCAGAATAATGCTGTCCATAGGTCTGGTAGTTGGTCCAAGCCATTACAATCGTTGTCCCTGCAATCACCCCTCCTAAGTAAAGATAACCCTGCCAAGTAGTTCCTCTTTCCATATCAAGCCCTTTCTTCCAATAGCCATAAAAGAGATAGACTGAAACAACCAACATGGCAATCAGTTCAAAAACATAGGTATCAAACGGCCATTTTAAGACCAGACTTTTGATGAGAAATGAGAAGGGCAAAAGAATATTCATGGTCTTTCCCACCCAGGCAAAGACTTGGTTTTCTTCTTGTTGAACACGTTCATCAGTCACAATTTTTTTCATCAGTTGGTTCCTCCCAAAATAATTGATCTAAACTTTTTCCTAGGCAGTGGCAAATCGATAGACAAAGACTTAGACTAGGATTGTATTTCCCTGCCTCAATCAGACCGATGGTCTGGCGGGTCACTCCAATAGCCTCTGCCAAGTCCCCTTGGGTCATATCTTTTTCCACACGCGCTAACTTTAACCGAAGATTTTTCATGCCATAGCCATCCTCCTGTCCATTTTTACAACTTTATTATACACTATATTTTTCTTTTTGCAATATATATATTACATTTTGTTTAGTTTTTTAACAAAAAAAGAAGACAAAACTGCCTTCTTAAAATATCTATGCACCTCTCCGCTTATTCCACACTCTTTATCCGTTTCTTTATCTTCTGACCAAACTCCATCATTCTCCGCTTTTCTTCTGGCCAGATTTTGGTCACGCGATCCACCGCAATGATAAAGATGACAATGACTGCATAATCTTTGGCACTATCAATTACACCTAGGTTTTCCAAAATCGTCAAGAGTAGGTAAAAGCTAAACAAGATGGTTCGTTTGGGCAGAGCCATCAGGAATTCAATGCCAGCCTTATAGCCCAAATAAATCTGCCGATTAAGCCCCTTGGTACGTTCTAACCGACGATTGAGAAAGGCACGAATGCGACTATAAAACCAGTCAGAAGTAAAAAATAGAGACTGGATGGCTATGGCAATTAAGGATAAATTATTGGCATGCTTCTCCGTCATACCAGACACCCTCGCAATGATGTAGGTCCAATCCCCATTATCAACCCACATCCAAATCGAAAGATAGACAACTGCACCTGCCACTACAATCAAGGGCAGGGCACGAAAAATTTTTTCAATATTTCTCATAACTCCACACCAAAAACTTCTAATTGCTTCAATTCAGCAGCAGTCAACCTGCGGTATTCTCCAAGCGCTAACTTGGGATCTAAGCGAAGAGGCCCCATGGTCAATCGTTGCAAGTCTGTCACCGTCTTTCCGCAGGCCTGCACCATGCGTTTGACCTGGTGAAATTTCCCTTCTCGGATGGTGATGTCAACGAGCGAAGTCTGCTTAGCTTCATCTGTAGAAAGGATGGTCAACAGGGCTGGCTGACAGGTAAAGTCTTTCAGATCCATTCCTGCCGCAAATCGTTGGACATCCTCTTGGGTCATAATCCCGTCAACCTGTGCACGGTAGAGTTTATCAACATGTTTTTTCGGAGAAAGCATGGCATGAGCCAGCTGACCGTTGTTGGTCAAGAGGAGCAAGCCATGGGTATCGATGTCCAAGCGCCCAACAGGAAAAACTTCCTTCTGGCGAGCTGTATCGTCCAGCAGGTCCAAGACAGTCCGATGACGGTCATCCTCGGTTGCTGAAATAACTCCCTTGGGTTTGTTCAATACATAATAAACAAAGGTCTCATGGCTCAAGATCTGGCCTGCTACTGCAATCTGGTCCGTCTTTTCGTCAATCTGTTGCTTGGGGGACGTCTCTACTTGGCCATTAACTGTGACTTGCTTGTTTTTCAGGACTTTCTTGACTTCTGTTCGACTGCCAACACCACAATCCACTAAAAATTTATCTAATCGCATACGAGTTTCTTTTCCATTTTGATATATTCTGCTTGCTGTTCTCTTTCTGTAAATCCAAGAGCATGAAAGAGGGTTTGAGCTGCTTGATGAAAGGCGGCAACTGTCAGTTTGATACTAGCTGGCTGAACATTCTCTACTACATAGTCTTCAATAGTCTGGTAGAAAGCTCTGCCATTTCCCTGACCTGTCAAAGACGGTTTCATGCCCAAACGAATGTCAACGGTCTCACCATCTTGGTCAATACAGAAATAGCCCATGAGGGCGGCATTACGGATGACTGCAAAAAAGCGGTCCCCACGCGCATCAGGCGAAATCATCTCAGCATAAATCTTGGGGTTTGCACTAATCGTATAGGCATCCAAAGGTGGTTGATAGCGCCATTGGTTAGCAATTTCCAATGCCAGATCCTGGGGCAGGGGCATGATGTAAAAATAATCCATTCTTCGGAAATTTTTTGCCAAATTTTTAATCCGACGGTTTTGGGTGGCGTAATGATCTGTCTGATAGACATAATCCACATAGCCCAACTGATAAGAGGGAATCATATCCTTAAAAATCAACTGAACATCCTCGGGAAAACGGAGTATTAATTCATTTAAGCGGTTGTTTTCTAACATAGGAATATTATACCAAAAGAGGCTGGGCTCAAGCCCAGCGACTACTACTCAGAGTTCGTGTCAACATCTCAGCGCAGTGGTTGATTGGGTTTAACAGTCCTGTGGACTGTTAAAGGTTGGAGATAAGATTTGCGAAGCAAATCTCAGCAATTCGTGTATTACACTCCAAATCTGACCTAATCAACTGTGCGGGGGTGAGAAGACGAACTCTTTTTTAGACCAGTCGAGTTCTTTCTCACTCCCACTTCTTCAGTTGATTATAAATCAAGCCAGCGCTTATCAAGGCACAGCCGATGGCGTAAATGCCAAAGGCTCCTGTTGGAGTTGGATTGAGTTTTTCCAGATAAGTCGGCAAGATGGCAGATGTGGCACCACCGATATTGCAACCCATAAGGACGATTGTCATGACTGCATTGAGCAAGGCCTTGGGTGCCCGGTCTGTTACCTGACTAAAGACAATGGTTAGAATGATGCTGTAGAAAAACCCTGACACCATGCCACCAAGTCCCAGCACCCAGAGATTATCCGCAAAGGCAATGCCGACAACCGCGAGTCCAAAGACCACGTAGGAAACAGCTAAAAGCCAGCCCTTCAAACGACCAACCAGGCTACTAAAAACCGTCCCTGCCACAATCCCCATGACCTGCATAAGACTGAGAATCAGACTGGCTTGCTGAGCAGTACCAATGCCCTTTGCCAAAACAATCTGAGGAATACGAATGGTCAGGAAGGTATTGACATTGATAACAAAGAAGGCTAAAAATGCCAGATAAATGCCCATCATCCACATGGTCTTATCCAGTTTGACCTTGGGCGCATTCTCCTCAACCTTTACCTCCATACGAGCCAACAATTCCTCCTTGGGAACAAAGAGAAGGAAGAGGGCCAAGATGACCAAGGCAAAAAGGTAGACCAAAAAAGCAGGTTGCCAACCAAACTGGGTCAACCAACCGACAAGGAGGGTAAGCCCTGCGCTTCCTACTACCTCTGCTGAACCACGCAAGCCCATCATCTGCACCCGCTCTTGACCGGTGAAAAAATTACCGATAATGTTAATAGCACGCGCATTGATCAAGCCAATCCCCAAACCAAGCAAGATACGAGCCAATAAAATCAGAGGATAAGCAGTTAGAAACATGGGCAAGGCTCCGCCGATGGCCATAAGCAAAAGCCCTGCAATGATAATGTTTCGTTCAGACAAGAAACGGACAACTAGACCATTTGCCAATAGAGTAACCATAATAGCAAAGGAGGTCACCGTAATCAAATTTTCCACCTGGGCCGCTGCAATTCCCTGCTGGGCAAAATGCTCAATCATCTGCGGAATAGCTGGTGAAACTGCAAATGTCGAAACCAGCATGGTGGATAGGGCCAGCAAACTGGCTTTTTCTAAAATTCTTTTCATTTTTCTCCCTTTCAACGTTCGTCTTTTACTAGTATAGCAGATTTGAGACAGAATAGATAGGTGACTGAGACTTTTATTCTCCTAGATTTCATGCTATACTTAATCTATCGATACCCAAAGGAGAGAATTATGTCTGTTATTGAACGATTGACAAAAGCTGCCCATTTGATTGACATGGATGACATCATCCGTGAAGGGCACCCAACCCTACGCCAAGTCGCTGAAGAAGTTGTATTTCCCCTATCTGACCAGGAAATTATTTTAGGCGAAAAAATGATGCAATTCCTCAAACATTCGCAGGATCCAGTCATGGCGGAGAAGATGAAACTTCGTGGCGGAGTTGGTCTAGCTGCTCCTCAGATTGATGTGTCCAAACGCATCATTGCTGTCTTAGTCCCAAATCCAGAGGACGAAGAAGGCAACCCACCTGCTCAAGCCTACTCCCTCCAAGAAGTCATGTACAACCCTAAAATCGTGGCACATTCTGTCCAAGAGGCAGCTATGGAAGGGGGCGAAGGCTGCCTATCTGTTGATCGAGAAGTCCAAGGCTACGTAGTCCGCCACGCGCGCGTGACTGTTGATTACATGGACAAAAATGGAGAAACACACCGTATCAAACTCAAGGGATTTAATGCCATCGTGGTCCAACACGAAATCGACCACCTCAACGGTGTCATGTTCTACGACCGCATTGACCCAGAACACCCATTTGCCATTAAAGAAGGCATGCTGGTGATTGAGTAAATATAAAAAATTTAAAATAGAAAGAAAAAGAGATGAAGAAAAATACGCTATTAACTAAGCTCACCAAGACTACAATCATCGCTACACTAGCCCTGACAAGCATTCCTGTCGGCTTGCCTTTGACAAACACGACCACTGTCTATGCGAATACAAGCGCTGCAACTGTCCATGTTCCAAAAGACGTATATGTTTTTTCTGGAACAGCTCTCACAAAGCCTATTGCCATCACAGGTGTCAATGGATTTAAATCTGCTCATTTTATTCAAGCTGGAAATAGCAATGTCCAAAATCTAGGTCAACTCACTATTTCTTCTAATAAAATCCAAGGTTCTGTTTCTGGTCTTGGCTCCTATCGTCGTCGCTTAGCCATCAATGGTACGGTGGTAAAAACTGCCAATGGCTTGCGAGCAACTAGCTTCAAAACTAGTCCAGTGATGACCTTCCACGTCCTTGATGCCAAAGTAGTCGGTACCGTTGAAAAAACAACTGGTCAAGCAGTTACTGCAAAAGAAATCTTAAATCAGGTTCAAGTGATTGAAAAAAGCGGTCTAAACCTCTCTTCTATCGTGACCAAAGAAGTCATCAGTCCCCTACCAACCAGCGGTTCTGGCAACCAAGTTCAAGTACGTTTGACTACTGCATCTGGTCAGGTAAAAAACCTCTCTGTAACTGTCAACTTCTCGAAAGCAGCTACCCAACAGCCTGTTACACAACCGCCTGTGAACCAGCCTCCTGTCAATCAAGCACCTGTTATGTTAAATGGCTTTGCGATTGCATATCCTGCTGGAACCACTACTGCAGGAACAACACTTCCTAAGTCCTATTCTTCTTTCTTCACTGTTCGTAACATCAATCGTATCACCGAGCATGAAAGACAAATGATTGAAAACGTCCTAAACTATAACATGTCATCATCCGGCCGCCCTGTAAAAATCGTATTAGGCAGCAATGGCATTTACAAGGCCTACAAGCAAGACGGGACAATTATCGAGGAACAAAATATCCGCCTCTTTATCAAGCAAGACACGGATGGCGACCAGGTTCCAGACTACATGGAAATCGAGAGAGGCACAAACCCTCACGATGCTAAATCTTATCCAAAATGGGAAATGTTAGCCATTATCAACTAAGAACTTCTTCTGCTAAGCAGCACGAACCCATAACACAAAGATACCGACCAGGTCCCAGAAGGAAAGGTCGGTATTTTTCATATGTTTCTAATACTCAATGGAAATCAAAAGTAGCCTAGGAAACGAAGCCGAAGATAGAACTCCGCTC
This sequence comes from Streptococcus suis, assembly GCF_002960425.1. Lineage (GTDB taxonomy): Bacteria > Bacillota > Bacilli > Lactobacillales > Streptococcaceae > Streptococcus > Streptococcus suis_S. The sequence continues at coordinate 42,338 of NZ_POIZ01000033.1, read as the reverse complement.
CTCTCCTGTTTCAAGGGAGCAGGCTGAGGCTGAGCAAAAAGTCCAGCCTCTCTTCTCAGAGTTCGTGTCAACATCTCAGCGCAGTGGTTGATTGGCAGATTTGTTCGTGTTTCACACTCCAAATCTGACCTTACGACTGTTGCGAACAGAGTTCGCTTCATTTCCAACCTCAAAAGGTTCACTGAACCTTTTGAGCTGTGCGGGCGTGGGAGTAAAATAGTCCAGTGGACTATTTTAGCCCGAACCTACTGTTTGGAAGTGAGGGGAACTCTTTTCAGACTGGTCGAGTTCTTTCCCACTCCCACTCATCTAGGCAAGTTGACAACGGATATGTTTGATTTTCGAAGAGTATAACTCTATATTTACATGCCCCTGCTCACTCAGCTTCCCTTTTATAAACATAGCAAAGCGAACTGCCTAAAGATTTCCTGCCCATCCAAAATCAGGTCTTGAAAGAGGAGGTAGTCCAGCAGAGCCAGTGAGCCAGCTAGCAGGATGAAAATCACTAAGCGGTTTGAAAACCGAACCTGCAAAAGATGATTGAGACTGACTAGAACAATTTCCAATACCAGCAAGCCAAGCACCACCCACAAGAGATAAGGAGCATTTGGAAGGAACCAAGCCCAGAGTTCTTGTCCCCTCAGGAGTTCCAGGAAAATCCCCCTCTCCGAATGCGAAAGCAAGACAAGGCCATCTTCCAGATAACCGATTCCTCCGACCAGACTATTGACCATGAAAAGACTGGCTAGAAAGAACACTGTAAATCCTAGTGCCTGGCCCAGTCCCAGCAACCACTTGGTGACTAGAACCTTGCGCAAATCCACAGGCTGGGTCTGATAGAGACGCCAGTTTTTCCCTGCAACCTCCACCGCCTTACCCCGACTGCCAATCCAAACCGCCAGCAAGAGCACCAACAAATAGGCCGGACCATCAAAGAGAGAGCGCAGACTGCCAATACCTGACAGATCTCTGGAGCGGTCCCAAGAAGGATCGTCTACTGGAACCAAGGCATCATTGGTATCAAAACGATTTTCCAAACTGGTCAAAACGACATCCTTGCCCCGCTTTGTTGCTGGCACCCCAGCCTCCATCAGTTGCTGCCAGTAATACTGACTGACCTGATTGCGGGTTTGGTAACGGCGAAGATTATCTACCGTCTGGCTGGCCCCAATATCACCATTGGCAAAAGCCTTTTCCTCTCTAGCCCATAGATAGACCTGCTCTGCCTCCAGCATAGCAAGGTGACTAGCCGGCAGAGCCTTGGGATTGTCCTGATATACCTGCCATTGCTTGACATAAAGGTCCTTGTAGACACGGTATTCTTGCAAGAGACCAACCCTCAGCTCCAACTCCTCCTGATAGCTCGCGTCCTCTTTGACCAACTGCCTCAGACGGTTGATTTCCGACTGCAAACTCTCCACATAGACCCCATCCTGCTCATAGGACTGGGCAACCAACTCCATCGAAACCCTCTCCTCCTGGGCAACCTCTTGCTTTTCTAGTCCCGTCAGTAGGGAAAATAGCAGAGCTAGGAGCAAGTTTACTAAGACGAGCCCCTTCCAAGAATTGATACGACTAAGGATGAGAACATCAAAAGACCAAACCTTGTCCAAATGCCCTGTGTCTAACTCCTTCTGATGCCCCACGGTCAGGACCAGCCTTTTCTTTTCTGTCAGCACATAATAAGCAAGGAAAAGTCCAATGGTCAGCAGGAGCAAGACATCCACCGCTACAAAGACCTGTGAAAATGTACCTGTGTCTAAAAAAACAGGAAAGGCAAGCAAGGGCAGAATTTGATCTGACCAACCAGCTACTGCACCTGCCTGATAGGAAAGAACCAGAGCCAACAGTAAGCCCGTCACCACAAAAATCAACCGACTGGCTAACAAGTGATCCAAAAATCCAAAAAGTAAGCGAACAGCTAGGAGTAAGATTAGCCAAAAACCAAGCAAGATAAGCCCGTAAAGCCCAGAACCTATCAACTGACTCTGACCCAACATCTCAAGAGGAGCTTGAAAACTAGATACAGCCAACTGACCTGTCAGCCCATCATAGACCAGGATAAAGAGAAAACCTATCCCCACAGCAAGCAAAAGCGAAAGCAAGGAAGCAGCCAAACGCCTGACCCCCTGCAAACTCAGACTATCCCATTGCCGCAACTGCCAAACTTGATGCGCAAGTGTCTTTTCTGCCAGCTGATTGGCAAGCAGAAAACCAAGCACTAAAAATACAGGAAGAAAACCAAACAAACTTTCTAAGTAGGCTTGAACAATACGCCCTGTTGACCAAGCCTTGTTTTCAGGACCATCAGGCAATTGGTAGGCAAGCAACCAGTCATTCCATCTGGCCAAACGCTCGACTTCACTAAGCGTCAAGGATTGCCGCGTTTGAAAAAGCTGCCGATTGCGACTGATAAAATAGTCCAAATCCTGATACATAAGTTTGCGGTAGTTGGGGATAGCTTCAAACTTCCCCTCATCCAAGGCCTGACTGATACTTTCAATATCGGATTTCAAGCCCACCATCCGCGGCGCCTCTTCTGTCCCCTCCTCAATTTTTATATCTGCCAAGACACTAGCCAATTCACTCAGTTCTTCTTTATAGGTTTCCACATAGGCCGCTTGATGGGCTTGCCTTTGTGAGATGGGAAGGTAGGCCAGACCTAAAAAACCTAGCACGAGCAGGCAATAGAGAGGCGACCATAGAATTTTCTTGATTTCAAAGTTCAGCCTCATGTCTCCTCACCACCTTCCTCCACATAGAGATCACGATAGAGGGATTCCATATAGTCACTGGCTTTTGTAAGGCCAGCCACCTGCTGGATTGGAATACGATCCAAACAATCCAATAAATCTCGCTCGGGTAAGAAGATTTCCACCAGACCCTGCTCTGCCTTTTTCCACAAGAGTTGAGGATAATCCCGTAAAAATTCCTGGACCTGCTTGGAGTTTTTCACAGCAAGATGGTAATCATAATCCGCCGTCAACTCCACTTCTGTAGCAATCAACTTGCTAGCCTTGAGAAAATAAACCTGATTGGTCAGCTTCTCAATCTCTGACAGATGGTGGGAAGAAAGTAAAATAGCAACACCTTCTGCCTGTAGATTTAGAAGAAATTCCCGCTGTTGAATGATATTGGTCGGGTCCAAGCCGATGTGGGGTTCATCCAGCAACAAGAGCTTGGGCTTGGGAAGGACAGCCATGGCAAAGAGCAGCTTCTGCTTCATACCCATGGAATAACCAGCCACTCGCTTTTTGACATAGTAGCCCATCCCCAATTCTTCCACTAACGCATCCACTTCCTTTTTCCCCAGCTTGTGAGTGGCAGCCACATAGGTCAGATGGTCATAACCCGTCAACTGTGGATAAAGAGCTTGAGCATCCAACATGACAGACATATCCTGAAAAATCGCTCGGTCACTATTGGGCCGACCATTGATGGTTACCGACCCACGGTCAGCGGTTTCTGTATTGCTGATGATATTCAGGAGGGTGGATTTTCCCACACCATTGGGACCAACTAGGGCCACCAAGTCCCCCGCTTGCAGCTCAAAGGACACATAGGACAAGACCTGGTGGGCACCGTATCGCTTGCAGATATCGACTACTTTCAGCATAGAAACTCCTTTCTTGGGGAAATGGCAGAGCGAAACAACAGCCTTTCATCAGCTTATTATTGGCTAGACTACTTCTTGAAAGCCTTATACAGCAAATAAAGCCCTACAAGAAAGCCTAGACTAGCAGCAGGTTTTAAAAATAGCACATGAATAAATGAATTTAGCCAGAGCCAAATCTCTCTATCTACAATCTGAATCGGGTCCAGATGAAATAATAAAACACTACATGAAAGAACAATGATACCACTTAAAAATAAGGTGTTTTTATCAATCTGTTTCATTAGGTTACTCCTTTTCATAGCTGACTAATTCCAATTTTAGTCTACACCCTCATAAATACTTTGATATAATAATATCATTTTTTGTCCGAACAAACAAGGAAAAATAAGTAACACTTTTACAAAAAGAGAAGACTGTAACAATCTTCTCTAAAATAACTATCTAGCTTATTGATAGTAAGCAAACTATCTCACTTTTCGACTATTTTCCCTAAAGAATGAATGGATAACCACTCAGAAACTAAAATTGCAATGAACATACCAAGAAAGTAAAAATCAACTGCATTTGTCCGCTTAGCTAAAAAGTCCGCAATAAACGGAGATAGTAAGTACAGAACAGTCTGTAAGATACCTATAATTTTTCTGTTCATTATCTAATACCTCACACTTCCGTGATAATAGAGACCCTTAACAAAACTTGTCGTTGAAGATACCGACATACTAGCATTCACAGCTCCACCTATCTCAGCACCAACATTATTAGAAATGGTCGTGGTTGTATTTAATCGTTGTAATGTCATTACAAACTCTAACTAGGGATGCGAAGTCTTTCTTACCACATTTTTTTGATTTCTTCACGCATTGCAACATGTTGTTTGCGATTAGCATCCGAATAAAAATGATAAACATATTTATAGTATTGGTACCCAGCTTTATAGTATCTATTAACAGTGATATACATGCCAGGTGCCTTTTGACTAAATAAATCGTCTAGGATCCCCCCTATACCTATTGCTGGCGATAAAATCGGTACTAGTAGCGAAATAACACCCAACATTACAGATTTTGTCCTATTTTGAAAGTCTATATCATAGCTATACGTATCTAGGTAATGCCATGTTGCCGAACTCCGTTCTGTACCAATATTGCTTACAGATTTTCTTATTTCAAACATTAACAAAGCTTGTTGATGAGTCATTTCCAACTTACCATCAACATATACATCACCTTGATCGTTTACAAAAATATCCGAGATATTACCTTCACTAGAAATAAATTTAAAATGATTATTATCTATAGTTTCTATATCTTCTACAACTTCTGGAGCCTCTATAATTGCTGTAGATGAATTTCCATAATCAAAAATATCTTCCGCAAAAACAACTACTGGACATACTATATTCAATAAAACTACGCTTAAAAGCAATGAAACTATTTTCTTCATTTTACTTTACCTCCTATAACTACGTAACTTATAACTAATCCTAGTAGCGCCAAAAATGTTACTTGAAATGACGGATAATTATATTTAAAAAAAGATAAATACAAACCATATATCAGCAAAGCCAGCGCTGTTAAGATATATATTGAATTAAATAATATTCTATTCAAATTTTTTTCCATATTAACACCGTCCGTACTATTTTATAAATTACCTACCCCACCAGATGAGTTGCCGGTTGGGTTTCGTAGATATCTTCATCTGGCTCACCAAAAATACGAATGACCGAAATAAGTAAGATCAATATGGCTATTGTCATATATGCAACCTTCTTTTTCATCCTTCCCTTCCTCCTCTCTGATGGGATTTTTTCTTGAATACCTCAACTCCTACCAAGAATATCGTTTCCGTTTTTCCTTTTCTCCTTTCTACCCGATAGAAATTGATGTATATTTTATACCATTATGATATACTATTTTTACAAACATTGTCTATTTTGTTGCATATTTTCACAGTTTTTGAAAGGAGTAGTTTATGCGGTGGGATTACGGAAGTGTTTACAGAGAAATTCGGAAAAGCAAGCATTTGAGTCAGGAGCAGATTTGTGGGGATTATATCAATCGAACGACCTTGGTACGTTTCGAGAAAAATCAGAACATTCCTAGCTATGAGCTCATGCGTTTTTTACTCAAGCAAGTGGACATGACCTTCGAGGAATTTGAATACCTCTGTAACTACTATCAACCCAGCCAACGCCAACAATTACTCTATGATATAGATAATCTTAAAAATCCGACCACACAAACAATGGAAGACCTCATCCAACGCTGCCAATCCCATCTGAAAAAAGAACCCAATGATGTTCCTATTCACAGAAGGTGCCTCCTCTTGGAGACCGTTGTAGCTGTCCGAAAAAGTTCTTCTATCACCCAGCTTTCCGAAGAAGCAGATAGCCTTTCAAAACTTCTGTGGTCAGAGCTAGAACGATATGACAACTGGTACAATAATGATATTATCTTAGTAGGCACTCTTCTGTCCAAGATTTCTTCACTTGATGCCCTTGAAGAAACTGCCAATCTTCTTCTAAAACGATTAGAAAAATACAAGGATTACAAGCGAATCCAGCCGACCATACTCTCACACTATCGATCTCTTTCTTATTTTTTCTTGGAGCAAAAACAGTACAGCAAGTCTACTTGTTTTGCCACCAAACTCATGGAACTAGCCAAACAAGAAAAACGCTATGACCAACTAGCCCGTGCCTATGTCTACCTGGGTATCGCCCAAAACGAGCAGGAACTGATTGACAAAGGGCTACACATCTTAGAATGGACAGACGAGCAAGCTCTACTTGACAACCTCAAATCACTTATCAAACAACACCAGACTGACTGAAAAATTTTCGGTCAGTTTTTTGTGGGACTGAAAAAACGACCCTTTCGGATCGTTCTAGTTCATATTAACAGCTATTAGTAAATATCTCTACGATGACCAAATTCAAGTGCCAGAATAACCATTCTATCATCTTGTATATCGCAAATCAGCCGGTAATCACCGATACGATAACGCCACTCATTGGCATGGTCTCCTGTCAATCCCTTGCCATGCAACCTCGGATTAACTGTACCATCTAAGTGTTTATCCACCCATGCAAATAATAATCTTTGGATTGGCTTATCCAATTTTCTAATTTGTTTCTGTGCCTTCTTAGAATACTCTACATAGAACATATTACAGACCAAGTTCCTTCTTGAAATCAGCATGACTGATGGTTTCCGGATCTTTCTGGTACTCCTCGTAGGCTTGATGGTAAATGCTCAAATCATACTCATCCTCAATATCACGCTCAAGCGCCTTCTTAAATAAACTTGAAAGACTTTGACCAGTTAATTGAGCATAGCTCTTGAAAAATACTTCTTCCTCTTTGTTTAATCGGATAGTTACTGTACTCATCATCTTACCTCACTTCTTTGTGTTACATTGTAACACATTTCGCAAAAATTGTAAAGCCATACTGATAGACTAGAGCAAGAACGACCCTTTCGGATCGTTCTCAATTATAGTCTTTTAGTTTACTTTTAGTACTCGCTTCAAAGGTTTGGGGAACCTTTGAAGGCTAGAGATAGCGCGAACCAAGTTCGCTACAAAAACCGCAGGCATAACTCAATGCTTTCTTGTTTCTAGGCATTGACTTGCTGAGTTACTTCGCTTTTTTGTTTTCAGGCTCAGGTACGAATAGTCCACCGGACTATTCGTATCCCCCAGACTGTTTCAATCAGGCAAGGTGAGTTCAAATAATGATAAAATTATTTGAAGTTGGAAATAGGGAAACGGAGTTTCAAACTACCACTCTTTTAATGAAAGGTGGTAGGCTGAAAACCTCCACTGGAGCTTTTCAGTCGTCGAAGTAATAAAAGATAAACTAAATGACGATATCTTAATAATATTCCCCTTGTCTATAATCCCAAGAGTTGAAGTGGTCTGACAAGTGCATCATGATTTTATCGATGTCCAGACCCTTACGGATGACAACTGGGCATGGGCTGATAGAACGGCTATCTGCACCCTGTTCCGAAATTAGTTTACCATCTTTATCTACCATAGACACCATAACCCCTTGCTCATAGCGGGTCTCAATGGTCTTGTCTGGCTGGATAGATGCCACGTAGTCATCCGCCTCGATAATCAAGTCTACCTTAGACGCAATACGCTCACCGATACCTTCTACCTTACCACGATTTCCCTTCCCTGATGGGTTAGCAGATGAAGCGTAGACCATACGGCCTTCTTTTTCCCACATTTCCTTGGCAATCTGCTCGCCAGCCACACCAAACTTGATAACAAAGCATGAAGTACCACGAACGTCGGTCATCAACTCTTCACGACCATCGCCATAAGCCTGCAACTTGGCGTAAGCCTCTGGTTTCCAAGGCAGGATACAACCCAACAAAATGTCCTCATCCCAATGTTTTTGGTAGAAGGCATCAATCTCAGGGGTCAACTGAGCCAACTCACGAAGCTCCTCCATGCTACCACAAAGGACCACGCCCGGCTTATTACGCTTACGCTCTTTAGCGTCAAACTTCCGCTCCAAGCCAGCCTTGTCAGATGTCATGATGATGTAACCAACCTTAGTCGGGCAGACAATCACGCCCCCCTCGCCCTTGATAATCTCAAGACCTTCTTGTGAAAGTGCGCCATCCCAGTGAATTTGTTTCGTCATAATCATTTCCTCTTTTCTTTTGTTTCATAGCAGAGCGACCTGCTTGTTTTCTAATAGTTTTAGTTTTGCCAATAATTCGGCCTGTTCAGTTCATACTCAGCAATCAAATACTGATACTGCAACGTAATACCAATATCATCCAAACCATTGAGCAACTTGTGTTTCCAGTCCTGTTCGATGTCAAATGGGAATTTCCCAAAAGGCGTCCGTATCAACTGGTCTGCCAAGTCAACCGTAATTTCTTGGTCTGGATCCAGCTGAGCCAGTCGGTCCCTGACTTCTTTGGGCTGGATAATGGGCAGAATCCCATTGTTCAAGTCATTATTGTAATGGATATCCCCAAAGGAGCCTGCAATGATGACCTTGAATCCGTAATCTGCCAGAGCCCAAGCAGCGTGTTCCCTAGAGGAACCTGCTCCGAAGTTGTCCCCAGATATGAGGATACTAGCTCCTTGATAGGCAGGCTGATTGAGAATGAAATCAGGATTATCCGTGTAATTATCGTCTAAGTATCGCCAAGCATAGAGCAGATATTTGCCAAAGCCCTTTTTGTCAATCAGCTTGAGAAACTGCTTGGGCAGGAGCTGGTCGGTATCAATATTATCATTCATGAGCGGAACAGTCGTTCCTGTCCATGTGGTAAATTGGTGCATTAAACTCCCTCCTTGAGAATGTCTAGCTGTCTGGTGTCGACAAATCGTCCATAAAGCGCAGCTGCGGCAGCCATAGCAGGACTACACAAGTGGGTCTTGGCCCCAAAGCCCTGTCGGTCTTCAAAGTTTCGATTACTTGTGGAGGCACAATGCACACCTGCAGGCACCTTGTCTGGATTCATCCCCAGACACATGGAGCAACCTGGATCCCGCCATTCAAAGCCTGCCTCCATGAAAATTTTGTCTAGCCCAAGCTTTTCTGCAGCTCGCTTGACAGGGCGACTACCTGGTACGACAATGGCCGTAACCTGCTCTGCTATTTTCCGCCCCTGAACAATCCTAGCTGCCAGCTGCAAATCGCTGAGGCGAGCATTGGTACAGGAGCCTAGGAAGACATAGCCAATGGGAATGTCGGCAGCCTTTTGCCCCGGAGCCAAGTCCATGTAAGCGTAGGCCCGCTCGTCGTTGTGGTCACTGATAGCTGGGAAGGTTTCATCGAAGCTAACCCCCATAGCAGGCGTCGTTCCCCAAGTGACCATCGGTGCCAAGTCCGACACATCTAGGACTAGGTGCTTATCATAGACGGTGTCGGCATCTGAGTAGAGCTCCTTCCAGTCTGCCACCGCCGCCTCAAAGTCCGCTGGTGCACACTCCCGACCTCGCAGGTAGTCAAAAGTGGTCTGGTCTGGAGCCATAATGCCCATCTTAGAGCCGAACTCAATGGACATATTGCAAATGGTCATCCGCTCTTCCATGCTGAGGCTGTCGATGACTGGACCTGCAAATTCAACCACGTGACCCAAACCACAATCCACGCCGTAGCGGGCAATCAGAGCCAGGATAAAGTCCTTGGCATAGACACCTGCTTGGGCCTGACCGACAAACTCCACTAGGAGTCGCTTAGGTTTGACCTGCCAGATTGTTTGAGTAGCCAGAACGTGCTCCACTTCGGAAGTACCAATCCCAAAGGCAATGGCTCCAAATGCTCCGTGAGTCGCCGTATGGCTATCCCCGCAGACAATGAACTTTCCTGGCTGGGTCCGACCTGTTTCTGGTCCAACCATATGGACAATCCCCTGATGTTCCGAACCATGGGCTGCGTGGGGAATACCGAAATCTTCTATATTCTTCGCCAAGGCATCCATCTGAGCCTTGGAAATGACATCACGGATATTGTGAATATCAACGGTTGGTACGTTGTGGTCAAAAGTCGCAAAGGTCAAGTCTGGGCGCCGAACAGGTCGCCCTGTATCCCTCAATCCTTGAAAGGCCTGGGGACTGGTCACCTCATGAACATAATGCTGATCAACATAGAGGAGCTGGGGCTGACCTTCCTGCCCTGTGATCACATGGCGATCCCAGAGCTTGTCGAAAATGGATTTGCCACTCATGGTGACCTCCTTTCAAGTTGTTCAATAATCGCCGCTGTCATTTCTTTAGTAGAGGCGCTACCACCTAGATCTTTAGTGAAAATCTCCTTGGCAAAGACTTCTTCAACGGCTTGGCGAATGCCCTGACCTGCTTGGATCAAATCAAAACTTTCTTCCAGCATCATAGCAACAGATAGAATCATACTGACAGGATTGGCAATGCCCTGACCTGCAATATCGGGTGCCGAACCATGGATAGGTTCGTAGAGACTGGGACCTGCCACCGCATGACTAGCAGAAGGCAGAACCCCTAGCGTTCCTGTTAATACGCTGGCCTCGTCCGACAAAATATCGCCGAAAAGATTTTCCGTCACCAAGACGTCAAATCGACTAGGATTGGTAATCAAAAGCATGGCTGCACTATCCACCAACTGGTGCTCCAAGGTCACATCTGGATAATCCTTAGCCACCTCATCCGCTACCTTCCGCCACAATTTTGACGTCGCCAGTACATTTTGTTTATCAATGCTGGTGACTTTTTTCCGTCTTTTTTGGGCTAAGTCAAAGGCAGAGCGAACAACCCGCTCAATCTCTTCTGCCTGATAGGTATTGCTATCGCTGGCTTGGTCTGTTTCCAGAATATGCTCTCCAAAATAAATCCCACCTGTCAACTCCCGTACCATGACCAAATCCACACCGTCCAGTCGGTCGGCCTTCAGAGGAGAATGGTCTTTTAGGCTATCAAAAATTTTCACTGGACGGATATTGGCAAAAAGACCCAATTCTTTACGAAGTTGAAGAAGACCTTGCTCTGGACGGACAGCCGCACTGTCATACTGAGGGCTACCGATAGCTGCCAACAAAATCGCATCCGCCTTTCGGCAAGCTTGCAAGGTATCCTCAGGTAGAGGGTGCCCGCTCGCATCAATCCCAGCGCCACCAAAAGCTTTCTCCTCAATCTCATAATCAAATCCTACTTGCCCAGCCACAGCCTCAAGGACTGCTAGGCCAGCCTCCATGATTTCAGGACCGATTCCATCACCAGCCAAGGCTACAATTTTTTTCGTCATATTCCCTCCTAGATGTGTGGCAAGTCTTTCTCTGATAGTTTCTTATCTATCTGTCCACTATTTTCTTTTTGCACCATGACATTAGCATGGATATAGGCAATGGCCGAAGCCTTCAGTACGTCAAAGTCAATACCAGAGGCGTTGAAGACTGTCTCCGTTGCCTGATTTTCTACGGCTACCAGCACACGCGCCTGAGCATCAATTCCATATGTAATGGCGTCAATGTGGTAGCGTTCCAAGCTGATGTCCTGCTGGAAGAATTGGTCAATGGCATTAAAGACAGCTTCAACCGAACCCTTACCAGTCTCAGCAACCACCACTTCTTCCTCATCTTGATTGATAAAGATGACCTGAGCCTGAATGCTGCCGTCAGACTGACTATCCAAACGCAAATCTTTAAATTGGAAACCATCTCGATTGCTGATTTCTGTACCAGCAACCAAGGCACGAATATCCGCATCCGTAATTTTTTCCTTCTTGTCTGCCAGGTTTTTGAAACGAGCAAACAAACTAGCAACATCACTCTCTTCAAAATACAGGTCTAGTTCTTTTAGCTTTTCTACAAAGGCATGGCGACCAGATAGTTTACCCAGTGGCAGAGAATTTTTCTTGACCCCTACCAACTCAGGTGTAATGATTTCATAGGTCAATGGATTTTTCAAGACACCATCCTGGTGAATACCTGACTCGTGTGAGAAGGCATTGCCACCAACCACCGCCTTATTACGTGGAATGGCAATCCCTGAGAAGCGAGATACTAATTCCGAAGTATTAAGGGTTTCCTTGAGGACAATGGGACTGGTTACATCGTAGAAATCTTTCCGAATTTCAAGAGCAACAGCTACTTCTTCAAGGGCCGCATTTCCAGCCCGCTCACCGATACCATTGATAGTTCCTTCGACCCGACCAGCTCCATTTTTAATAGCTGAAAGGGTGTTGGCAACAGCCATGCCTAGGTCATTATGGCAATGGGGACTGAAAATAATCTCACGGTCCGATTTGACATTAGTTGTCAGATAACGGAAAATTTCTCCGTAGTGCTGAGGAGTGGTAAAACCAACTGTGTCTGGAATATTTATGTAAGTCGCACCCGCATCTACCGCTGTTTGCACCACTTCAAGCAAATAATCCAACTCAGTCCGCGTCGCATCCTCTGGCGAGAACTCCACTATTTCAAAACGCTCACGGGCATAGCTGACATGTTCAGTGATTTGCGCCAAAATTTCTTCCTTGGTCTTTTGCAGTTTAAATTCCCGATGGATAGGACTGGTCGCAATAAAAACATGGATCTGCGGATACTTGGCATCTTTCAGAGCCTCATAACAAGCATCAATGTCTGATTTGACTGACCGAGCCAAACCTGTCACAGCCGTCTTGGTCATCGCTGCCGCAATTTGACGAACCGCTTCAAATGAATCAGGACTGGCCGCTGGGAAACCCGCTTCAATGGCAGAAATCCCCCATTTCTCCAACTGCTTGGCGATGGTCACTTTTTCCTTGATAGAAAAATTCACACCCGGCGTCTGTTCACCATCTCGCAAAGTTGTATCTAAAAATTCAATCACACGCATAAGAACACCTTTCTAAATAACCCTAACGTCAATATTAGGTTCTCTTTCTTAGATTTCAAAGTATACTAAGAAAAAGAAAACACCTCGAGGAAAACTACCCGCGAGATGTTGTCAACAGCGCCCGCTTGGTAAGCCAAACAGGACTAATGCATTCTTTCAGCACTAGCCCGACCGTCGCAACAACAAAGCAAAGAATTTTGTAGTGACAGGTTTCATTTGACTTTTTCCTTTCAGTGTTCTGGAACCTGTATTCACAGTTCAGCACTTCACTTGTGAATACAGGTTCTTAATTGTTTACAATGATACCCTACTTATTTTCACTTGTCAACAGAAAAATGGAAATTTTCTGAAAAATCCGAATAATGTCGCAATTCGTACAAATTCAGACCACAAAAAACCGTGCTCCAATTGAAGCACGGTTCCGGTGTTTAATTTCGTCTAGAACTAGAAAAAATCGCCACCAACAATACGGCTCCAAAGACTGACGGTACCAAGGCCATCCCAGCAAACTGTGGACCCCAGTCACCAAAGAGCAACTGCCCAATCCATGAACCAGCAAGTCCAAGGATAATATTTCCTAGACAGCCACGACGGTCATCTGATGAGGTCAAAGCCCCAGCAATCAGGCCAATAATGGCACCAGCGATTATACTTGATAACATCTTATATTCCTCCTTATTTACAAAATAAGACTGGTTGCCCAGTCTTATAGCATCATTTTTAGATTGCCCACTCACCGTCACGGAAGATTGGCACACGAGTGCCGTCTTCACGGATACCGTCAATGTTCATCTTGTTAGAACCAATCATGAAATCCACATGGACATCAGAACGGTTAAGGCCTGCTTCTTTGAGCTCTTCTTGGCTCATTTCTGTACCACCTTCGATAGAGAAAGCATAAGCAGAACCGATGGCCAAGTGGTTTGAGGCATTTTCATCAAAGAGAGTATTGAAGAAGGTCACGCCTGATTGAGAAATCGGGCTCTTGTCTGGCACAAGGGCAACTTCACCAAGACCACGCGCTCCAGCGTTGTCAAAGACCAACTTCTTCATGACTTCATCGCCTTTTTCAGCAGTTACATCCACAATTTCACCATCTTTGAAGGTTACCTTGATGCCTTCGATGATGTTACCGTTGTAGCTGAGTGGTTTTGTGGATGTTACATAGCCGTCTGCCACACGGTAGTCAGGTGCTGTGAAGACCTCTTCTGTTGGCATATTAGCAATAAAGTGCTCACCTTGGGCATTGACCGAACCAGCCGCTTCCCACAAGTGGTTTTTCGGCATACCGAGAACGAGGTCGGTTCCTGGTGCTGTGTAGTGCAATTTGACAAACTGCTCGTCGTTAAGGACCTTGGCCTTAGCAACCAAGCGTGCCTCGTGCTCTTCCCAAGCCTTGATCGGATCTTCCTCGTAGATACGGCAGGTCTTGAAGATTTGGTCCCAAAGGAGGCCCACTGCCTCTTCGTCAGATGTTGCATTTGGGAAGACTTTTTTGGCCCATTCCAAACCAGAGGCTGCACCAAGTGTCCAACTAACCTTGTTCGCTTGCGTTGCTTGACGCATTGGCTGCAAAGCTTGACTGAGTGCACGAGCGCTGCGAGACAATTTCTCTGGATCCACACCGTCGTAAGCTCCTGGATCTTCAGACAAGACCACCAAACGACTTGCCTTGCGCTCCAAGAGGTAGTTCATTTCGGTAATGCGTTGTGGATGAACTTGTTCCAAAAGTTCCACATCTACATTGACCAAACGTTCACGCGCAATCACATCGTCCAACCAGTTGACCAAGACTTCAGCCGCACCGTGCGCATAAGCTTCTTTGACAATCAAACGAGCCAATTCAGCCTGTTCCACACCGATAGTCAATTGAACCGTGTGACCCGGCTGCACATTGATACCTGTTGAAACCAAAAGTTTAGCATATTTAGCGAGATTTTCTTTAAAATTTGGTAATACCATTTTTTTCTCCTTTGAAATGTAATACTAGATTATTGTATCATATTTTTTATAATTTTCCTCAATCTTAGTCAATAAATAACTATATTGAGTTGCATTCCTCATAGAAAAATTGGTACAATATATAGGACAACATTTAGGAGAATTACATGTGAAAAAGTCTGAATTACTCATTATCATCCCAGCCTATAATGAAGAGGAGTCTATTCAAGGAGTTATTGAAAACCTCATACAACACTATCCCCAATTTGATTATCTCATCATCAATGATGGCTCAAAAGATAATACCTCTTTGATCTGTCACCAAAAAGGATACGCTATTTTAGATTTACCTATCAATTTGGGATTGGCTGGTGCTTTCCAAACAGGCCTACGCTACGCTTACAAACATGGTTACAAAAAAGCCATTCAATTCGACGCCGATGGTCAACACTTGCCAGAATATATCCAAAGCCTCTCTAATCAAATAGACCAGGGCTATGATTTAGTCATTGGTTCTCGCTTTATAAACCAGCCCAAAAATTGGTCCTTGAGAATGCTAGGCAATCGTCTCATCGCCAGTGCCATCAGACTGACGACAGGAAAGGAAATAGCTGACCCTACTTCCGGTATGCGCATGTTTAGCGCACCTCTCATCAAAGAATTTGCCTTGAATATTAACTATGGCCCAGAACCAGATACCATTTCCTACTTGTTACGAAACGGCGTCAAGGTAAAGGAGGTTCAAGTAACCATGCAAGAGCGACAAGGAGGACAAAGCTATCTCACACTTTCTCGTTCGATTCAGTACATGATCCATATGTTTGCCTCCATCCTTATCATCCAAAACTTTAGAAAGCGAATGAACAAATGAGTTTATTATTTCAAACAATTCTTATCCTCGTATCTCTCCTTACAGGAATTCTGATACTCAGAAGGATACGAAAATCGCAGCTACAAATACCTGATGCCCTATTCTGGATTTTTTTCTCCGCACTCTTGCTTATCCTCAGTCTATTTCCAAGTTTAGCTGAAGCTATAACCAAATTGTTAGGCATTGCCTTACCAGTTAATTTCATTTTTCTCTTTATCATTTTTTTACTGATTATCCATCAATTCCAGCTGACTATGCGCCTATCAAAATTAGATAACAAGCTAAAGGAGCTAGCACAAACCATTGCAATCGAACGGTTTGATAAAGATGAATAATACACAAAAATCAGTTTATTTTTGGAATATGGTTGGTAATCTAGCTGCGGCTGCTGTATCTGTTCTCTATCTGCTTATTGTATCGCGCTTTTCAAACGCAAAAACGGCAGACGACTTCAGTATGGCCTATGCTATCGGTAATCTTTGGGTAGTGATCGGTCTCTTTCAGGTAAGAAATTATCAAGGGACAGATATCAAAGAAGGCCATTCTTTTGCTGCCTACTTATTAGCGCGTAGCTATTCTTTGACACTTATGGTCGCAACCATTCTGCCCTATCTCCTTCTCACTCAGTATCAGTCCAGCTATGAACTTGTCCTCTTGGTCATTCTTTATCGTGTAGGCGATGTTATCTCCGACTTATTTCAAGGTTTTTTCCAGCAACGAGACCGACTGGATCTAGCAGGGAAACATATGACCATCCGCTACACCGCTAGCACCTTCATACTGACCACCTCACTAGCTATCGGAAAACATCTGCCTCTGGCTCTAGCTCTTATGGCAATAACCAACCTGATTCTAGTCTTCCTTTTAGATCACCGACAGGCTCAGAAATTGCATCCAACTAAACCCTATTCTCTATTTGAAACATCATTACATAAGGATGCCTATACTATTTTGCGTGCCTGTTTCCCTCTTTTTATCAATGGTTTCCTACTCACTTATATCTTTAATGAACCAAAACAAGTCATCGAAACTGGCCTAGCCGATGGAAGTCTGATGACGGGCATGCAACGTGATTTCAGCATTCTATTTATGCCTGTATTTTTCATGAGTCTCTGTGTACTAATCCTGCGTCCATTGATTACCAGTTTAGCTAAACTTTGGTACCAACATAGCTACCAGGAATTTCGTCAGATTTGCAATCGCTTGGTACTAGGCTTGTTCATCGGAGGCAGTCTAATAAGCCTATTGGCTTTCGGCATAGGCACTCCCATCCTGAGCCTTCTATTTGGGATTGATTTGACAAGCCATAATCTGACACTAGGAATTCTAGTTTTTTCAGGGATTCTATATTCCCTAGCTATTGTTTTTGAAAATCTTATCACCATATTTCGACAACAAAAAATCCTGGTCTTTGTCTACCTCCTGCTATTTATCTTTTCCAGAATCATTACTAGCCCGCTCATTTTTCATTATCAATTACTTGGAGCTGCAATCAGTTTCTTACTAACAATGACCATATACGCTCTAGTCACGGGGCTACTAACTATCTATCTCTATTCCAAAGGAAAAAAGAATGTCTAATTTACAGTCACTACATACCTTCATTATCTGTGCCTATGGAGACAGTCCTTTTTTAGAATCCTGTATCCAGTCACTGCAAGGGCAAACTGTCTCCTCTTCTATCCAGCTCTATACTTCTACACCTAGTAAACACATTCAACAGCTTTGTGAGCAATATGCCATTCCTATGCATTCTTCTATAGGTGGAGGTATTGGAAAAGATTGGAACAATGCTCTCTCCTTTACTTCCACTCCCTATGTAACTATTGCCCACCAAGATGACATCTATCAACCAAGCTACGCTGAAGAAATGCTCACATCTCTTCAAAACAACCCAGAAAACCTTATTGTCTTTTCAGACTATATGGAATGTAAGAATGGACAAACTATCTCCCGTAATACCAATTTAACCATCAAACGAATCCTACTAAAAGGACTATCCTTGTTCCCACAGTCCAAGATCTGGAGGCATTTTATCCTCAGCTTTGGGAATTCAATTTGTTGCCCTGCTGTCACCTATAACATGGATAAACTAAGGGGCTTTCAGTTCAATGAACAAATGCGCACCAATTTAGATTGGTATGCCTGGTATCAAATAAACCAGTATAAGGGAGTTTTCTCCTATATCCCAAAACCACTTATGTATCATCGCATTCACCAAGAATCCGAGACCTCACAGACCATCGCTGACAATACTCGGACAAAGGAAGACTTGATGATGTTTGAACTATTTTGGCCGAAACCGCTTGCCCATCTAATCAATGCTTTTTATATCAAAGGGCAGGACTCAAATCATTAGGAGGTTCTTGTGTTACATAAACTTAACCAAAATAAATGGTACTTGTTTGCCAGCTTCATTGCTTGTTGTACAGTTTATACGATTTATATACGAGACTATCACGCATCCGCAGCTGTCTATCCTCTAGCCTTATTCATGATTGGTTTCATTCCCTTAATCCCTAAGAGGCAAGATCTAGCTTGTTTGCTTGTTTTACTACTATCTGGTGTGGCCTTCTCTATCATTACTCCTGTGTTAAACACCCCAGATGAATATGTTCATCTTTCTCGTGCTATGCATATCGCACAAGGAGATATCAATTTAGACAATAATCCAGAAAATCTCCAAATATCTGAAGACTACTTTGTCATTATTGATGACTACAATATGCCTCCCTTGGCTGTAGATGCCTTTGAACATCAACCTAGCTCTACAGAGGTTCCTTTTAGGGGCCTAGCTGATTTCCGTACGACCAATGCCTATTGGTTTATCGGCTATATACCTCAGGTTATCGGCATTACACTTGGACGAATATTACATTTAAATGTCGGTCTTATCTACTACCTCGGTCGAATTCTTAACGCTCTTTGTTATGCTCTATTGGCTTATATAGCTATCAAATTAAGTGGTAACTTTAGACAGGTTATGATGCTGATTGTACTCATGCCAATGAACATTTTTCTAGCCGCCTCCTATAACCAAGATGGGATTGCACTAGGACTCATCTATGTTATAATCGGACTCTTTATCCACTATCTAACCAGACAGAAACCGATTGGCTATCCAGAGCTTGTCATTTTTACGGCTCTTTCTTGCCTGATTATCACATTAAAATTGCCTTATATCCTATTGATGGGACTTCTTTTCTTTATCCCCAAAGAACGCTTCTCCATCAAATCTCCCTTCATCATCATTCTGTTAGCTTCCTGCATCATTTTTGCTCTAACGGCCATCTGGTTTATCGGTTACCAACAAATAAAATCAACAACCACTCTTCAAGGGGTCGGTTTAATTGGACAAATCCAGTACTTCTTATCCAACCCCACTCATGGATTGTTAGCTCTATCAAAAGAATTCTTCATGACCCCTCATCGCTTAGTCATGTTGTTCTACTTTGGAATCTTGAACTTGCCGATGCGGGAAACCTTAATCCCAATTTTTACCTTCTACTTATGCGTTATCGCTAGCAATTTAGGACAGAAACACATTGCTCTTCGCAGTCGTATCGGTAGTATTCTCATCGGTTTGGGAATCATATGTGGTATTATTCTCGTTATGTATCTAACCTGGACCAAAATTGGCTACGGACATGTAGATGGCATTCAAGGCCGTTACTACCTAGGAGTATTACCCCTTTTTGCACTATCCATAACTACCCTACCTATAAAGGCTTTTACACCTTTCCGCATACCTGATGATTTTGTTATCAAAGGTAGTTGGATTGTCTTAACAATGGTATTAGTATTTATCGTCCTATCTACCTACTAATACTCACTATCAGACTAGCGTAACAAACTGGAAGCCACCCTTTTGTTGCTAGAAATCATAAAAAAACTAGATAATAGTCATATTAAGGAGACATTATCTAGTTTTTTATTATACTCAATGAAAATTGGAATCAGACTAGGCGACGCAGATGTAAATAGACCCCCGCTCCTCTCCTGTTTCAAGGGAGTAGGCTACAAAGCTCCACTGGATCTTTACACTCCCAAGGTAAGCTAACAACGGATAATTCCAATTTTCGCAGGGTAAAGTTTTCAGTTTGCTTTTAGTACTAGCTCTAACTGTCTGGGAGACAGTTAGAGGTTGGAAATAAAACGAACAGAGTTCGTGTCAACAGCCGCAGGCATAACTCAATGCTCTCTTATTTCTAGGCATTGACTTGAAACAGTCTATTCCCAGACTGTTTCACTCCCACCCCCGCATAGCTCCAAAGGTTCGGGGAACCTTTGGAGGTTGGAGATGAAGCGAACTTTGTTCGCAACAGTCGTAATGGTCAGATTTGGAGTGTAAGACACGAACAAATCTGCCAATCAACCACTGCGCTGAGATGTTGGTACGAACTCTGAGAAGTGGCGCCGGGCTTTTTGCCCAGCCCTCAACCGCCGAAGTAATAAAGAAAACTGTAAACTTTACTAGTTACCAAAAACCTTTACACGGTCAGAATCCACCATATAGTCTTTGTCTGCTGCTGGAGCTGCGATGCTTCCGAATGGTGCTTGTGCACGGAGTTTCCAGTTAGCTGGGATACCGTATTTTTCAGCAACTTGTGCATCAACCAATGGGTTGTAGTGTTGTACGTTCATGCCGATATTTTTCTCAGCGAAAGCCAACCATACTGCGTACAAGTTGATACCGTGAGCTTGCTCAGACCAGATTGGGAAGTTTTCAGCGTAAAGTGGGAAGCTTTCTTGCAAGCCTTTGACAACATCTTGGTCTTCGAAGAACAAGATAGTACCAGCACCAGCTGCAAAACCAGCCAAGCGACCTTTTGTTGCTTCAAATGCCTCTGCTGGCGTTACTTTTTCCAATTCGCTGTAAGCAATTTCGTTCCAGAAAGCATCTGATTCAGCACCGAAAAGCACAACGGCACGGCTTGATTGTGAATTGAAAGCTGATGGAGATTCTTTCATGGCTTTTTCAACAAGCGCTACTACTTCTTCGTTTGATACTGGCAATTCTTTACCAAGTGCATAGATAGAACGACGAGTTTCTTGAAGTTTTGCAAAGTTTGACATAGGATTTCCTCTTTTCTAATTGTTACTACTTAGTAGTATTTATCACTATGTAGAGATTATATACCTGTCCAGGAGAATAGTCAAGAGTTTTGACTTCTTTTTTTAAAAAAAATTCACTGCTTCCAAAGAAACAGTGAACAAGTTTAAAACAAATCATCAAAGAGGCTGAGCTGGTTATCCTCTGGCATTTTACCGAGAATGCCCATTTCATCCATTTTTTCAACAAGAGTGCTAGATAGACCTCCCCGTTTACGGAGTTCTGTCTTGGAGAGGAATTCTCCCTCGGCACGCGCCGCCACAACCTGCTTGGCTACGTTTTCTCCCAGACCATCCATAGCAACAAAAGGTGGGATAAGGGTATCCCCCTCAATCAAGAACTCTGTAGCATGAGATTTGTATAAATCTAATTTACCAAACTTGAAACCACGTTCCAGCATTTCATTGACCAATTCAAGCGTGGTATAAAGATCCTGTTCAACGTTTGAGGCTTCGTTGTTTTTCTTCTTGAGGGCAATTTCTTCCATCTTGGCCTTGACTTTATCTAAACCACCAGACATGGTCGCCAAATCAAAGGCCTTGGCACGAATAGAGAAATAAGCACAATAGTAGTAAATTGGATAGTGAACCTTGAAATAGGCAACCCGCAAGGCCATCATAACGTAGGCAGCCGCGTGGGCTTTAGGGAACATGTACTTGATTTTTCCACAAGATTCGATGTACCAGTCTGGAACCTTGTTATCCTTCATGGCTTGGATGTAGCCATTTCGCTCTTCCTCGGAAATCTTGAGCCACATCCCTTTCCGCACCCGTTCCATGATGTTAAAGGCCATCTTAGGTGGCAAACCTGCGTGCATGAGATAAACCATGATGTCATCCCGACAACCGATAACGGTGGATAGGTCGGCAATTCCTGCCTTAATCAAGTCCTGGGCATTGCCCAACCATACATCTGTACCGTGGGATAGACCAGACAGCTGCAAGAGTTCCGCAAAGGTGGTCGGTTTGGTTTCCTCCACCATCCCCCGTACAAAGTTGGTCCCGAATTCAGGAATGCCTAGCATACCTGTCGGTGTCCCAATCTGCTCTGGGGTAACGCCCAGAATTTCCGTACCTGAGAAAAGGGCCATAACTCCCTTGTCGTCAGCAGGAATGGTCTGCGGATCAATGCCCGACAAGTCCTGCAACTTGCGGACCATGGTCGGATCATCGTGTCCCAGGACATCGAGCTTCAAGACGTTTTCATCAATATCGTGGAAGTTAAAGTGGGTGGTCTGCCAGTTGGCCGTCACATCATCGGCAGGATATTGGACAGGCGTAAAGTCATAAACATCCATGTAGTCCGGGAATACGATAATTCCTCCTGGGTGCTGACCTGTCGTTCGTTTGACCCCAGCCGCACCAGCAGCCAAACGTTCCACTTCTACATCACGGTAGAATTTTCCATAATCCCGCTCATAGCCTCGGACAAAACCATAGGCCGTCTTGGCCGCCACCGTACCAACGGTTCCTGCACGAAAGGCATTTTCTTCACCGAAAATATCCCGAACATCCAAATGGGCAGACGGTTGGTCATCCCCTGAGAAGTTCAAGTCAATATCGGGAACCTTGTCCCCATCAAAACCAAGGAAGGTTTCAAAGGGAATATCCTGACCATCTTTTTTATACTTGGTCCCACACTTTTCACAATCCTTGTCTGGCAGGTCAAAACCGGAACCATAGGAACCGTCTGTGATAAATTTACTGTGTTGACAATTTGGACAGACATAGTGAGGAGGCATGGGGTTTACTTCGGTAATCCCAATCATAGTTGCCACGAAACTGGAGCCGACAGACCCCCGTGAACCAACCAGATAGCCTCGTTCATTTGACCGTTGCACCAACATCTGCGATGCCAGGTAAATCACGGCGAAACCATTACCCAGAATGGATGTCAGTTCCTTTTCAATCCGCAGGTCAATAATATCTGGAAGAGGATTGCCATAAATTTCAAAGGCTTTTTGATAGGTCAATTCCGCAACCGTTTCCTCGGCCTTCTCAATATAAGGCGTATAAAGGTCAGTCTTGACCACCTGAACATCTTCAAAACGGTCGAGCATAGCATTGGGATTGGTAATGACAATCTCACGCGCCAGACTTTCTCCCAAGAAAGCAAACTCGTCCAACATCTCACTGGTCGTTCTAAAGTGAGCCTTAGGCAGAGGTGCTGGCTGAGCATTCTCCCCATTTCCAATGGTCCAGTTAATCGGTGCCCCTTGACCTAGAGCACGGACAATAATTTCCCGATAAATCTCTTCTTCTGGATCAATATAGTGGACATTTCCTGTCGCCAGAACTGGCAGACCTGCCCGATGCCCAACCTCAATCAACTGCTTGATCGTCTCTTCAATCTCCGACATGTCCTTGAACTGCTCCTTGGCAATCATAGGAGCATAGAGGGCGGGAGGCATAACCTCAATAAAATCGTAATAGGCTGCCGTCTTGACTGCATCATCCAGGCCCTTGGACAGCAGGTCATCAAAAACCTCGCCCTCCTGACAGGCTGTTCCCAGTATCAACCCTTCACGGTGGGCATCTAGCACCGTTCTAGGAATTCGTGGCACTCCCTCAAAATACTTGGTATTGGATAGGGAAACCAACTTAAAGATATTTTTCAAACCGACCTGATTGACCACGTAGAGCGTAGCGTGTTTGACACGGGCCTTTTTGTAGGAATCCTCCGCCACCAATTCCGTATTGAGCTGATTGATATTGGTCAGATTATGTTTCTCCAAGGCTTCTTTCAAGAAGATAAAGAGCAGGCGACCGGTTGCCTCCGCATCGTAATTGGCCATGTGGTGGTGCTCCAACGCAACACCAAATCGCTTGGTCAAGGCCGCCAAACCGTGCCGTTTGTAATCAGGATAGAGGTTGCGAGCAAATTCCAGCGTATCGATGACTGGCTGACTAATGGTCGGCAGACCGGCACGCTCGTAGTTGACATTCATAAAACCAACGTCAAAGGTCGCATTGTGGGCAACCATGACGGAATCCTGACAGAAATCTTGAAATTCACGCAGGACTTGTTCCAGAGGTTTAGAACCACGAACATGCTCATCTGTAATCCCCGTCAACTCGGTCGTAAACTGACTCAGAGGATGACCTGGATCGATAAACTCATCAAATTCCGCAATGATATTGCCCTTGTGCATTTTCGAAGCCGCAATCTGAATGAGGGCATTATTGACCGCAGAAAGACCGGTCGTTTCCACGTCAAAGACCACATAGGTCGCATCGGACAAGACCACATCCGCCTCATTATAGACAATCGGCACCGAGTCCTCAACGATATTGGCCTCCATCCCGAAGAGCGGCTTAATCCCAGCCTTTCGAGCAGCATGATAACCATGAGGGAAGGACTGGACATTGCCGTGGTCAGTAATAGCCACCGCCTTGTGACCCCAGGCAGCCGCACGCGCCACCAAGTCTTCAACAGCAGGCAGGGCGTCCATAGTAGACATATTGGTATGGGCATGGAACTCCACACGCTTCTCACCCTCAGGCATGAGGTCCTTACGGATTTCCTTCTTGACCTCTTGGACCTCCTGGACATTCATGGTCAAATCACGGGTGAAATTATTGGTCTCCACATTCCCACGTACCCGCAACCAGTTGCCCTTTTTGACCATATCAAACTTCTGGGCCTCTTCCTCATTCTTAGCCCACTTCTGCAAGGTAAAGGACGAAGTATAGTCGGTCATCTTAAAGTTGATAATGACCCGCCCCGTCTTGGTCGTCTTCTGCTCGACCTCAAAGACCAGCCCCTCAAAGACAATCCGGTTCTCCTCACTATCCACCTCAATCATAGGCGTAATCTCAGCCTTTTCAATAGTGACCTTGGCAGGACGATTTTTCTTATATTCTGGGACAAATGGCTGAGCTGCCTCTGGTGGCGGCGCCATTTGAGCCAGTTGTTCAAGGGCCGCCAAGTTTTCTTCATTGGCCTGCTGGTAAATTTCCTCATTCTGCGCATGGAAGGCCGTAGCCTGCTGCTGCGTCATCTCCTGACAAACTTCGATATCCACCCCAAGAGTGCCAAAACCAAATCGCTTGTATTGCTCGACAAGATTTGGCAGATGATTCTTCCGAAAATGAACGGTGTCAATGGTTTCAGGACCTTTTATCCATAGAGTATTCGCCCGATAAGCAACCTCCAAAGACTGAAACAGAGCCTTGAAACCAGCACTCTGGCACAAATCTTCCGTAAAGGCTTCTGGATAATAGGCTTCTACCAAACCAGCTTCAAAGGCTTCCGCATCGCTGACAATAGAAAATTGAATCTTATTGCCCACCTTTTCAAACTCCGTAGTCAAACGAGCCTTGAACAGTCTATAATCCACTAGCGGCAAGGGCTTTTCAAAACGGAAGGTAAATTCCCAGAGTTTGCTGACCTTGTGTAAGACCACTTTCTCAATCGTTGCAGTCGAAAAAGCCCCTGATTGCTGGGCATCAAGAGGCATCCCGATTTGTTGAAGCAAGAGTTGAAACTTATCTGACATGACCATTTCCTTTGTAATTTGTTAGAAACATTTTACCATAAATGGAAGAATTTTTCTTGGGAGAGAGAAAAAACCTCTTTGGCATTCCAAAAGAGGTTCATAATTTGATACTTAACTTACCAAGCCGCAGCTTCTGTCGGAGCCTGCAAGAAGTCTAGCCAGACTGGATCCTTGACACGACAAAGGGTGACAGATATACCTTCCATATCCAAACTGGTCATAAACTTACCTGTTTTAATATAGGGTAGTTTCAAGCCTTCTAATTCCAAGAACTGGTACAAATCATTGAGAAAGATACCTTGCTCCAACTCAGACAGGTTCCCTAGATTGTTGACCAAGAGGACATACTCCTCCCCCTCCTTCCAACGGAATTTCAGTTTTAGCTTATTGACAATTTCATTAGCTAACTGCTCCGAAGATTCGTAGGTTACGGTGCGATAACCTTCCTCTCCATGAATGCCGATTCCATAGGAAATTTCTCCATCCGCCAAATCAAATAAAGGCTGGCTGACATCTGGCAAGCAGGCTGACTTGGTCGCAAAACCAATGGTCGCTATCTCTGTTGCTAGAGAAAGCCCCAGTTGTTCCAATTGATCTAAATTGTAGCCAGAGAGAGCTGCAGCCCCAAGAACCTTATGCAGAAGAATAGTCCCCGCCAGCCCACGGTGGCGCATGCGGAAATTATCCTTGGTATCGACTGAGATATCGTCATGGGATACAATATATTTCACAGCTATACCTTCTTGTCTTGCTTGCGCAATGGCTTGACCAAAGGTTTCTAAATCTGCCTCAAAGTTTTTTACAATCAGAAAAACTCCCTTACCCTTATGAACAGCACGAATGGCTGCCAAGACTTCTTCGGTAGTTGGTGGGGTAAAAATCTCTCCATAGACTGCTGCAGTCAGCATTCCTTTGCCCACGAAACCGACATGGGCCGGTTCATGCCCAGAACCACCACCTGAGATGATGGGAACCAGCTGAATGTCCTGTTCTTTTTGAACTAGAATAGGTTGATGTTCAAGTTTCTTTACATACTGATTTGTCCGATAGAATCCTTCAATGTAATCCGCAATCACATTATCCTGTCTATTTTTTATAAATACCATCCCTCTTCTCCCTCGAATTGTGATTAGAAAATGACTGCTCTAGTAAAGTGATAATTTGGCCATACAGGCTATGAATAGCACAAGGGGATTGAGCTAGCCCCTTCTTAATCAGACCAATCCAAGCGCTCGAATGGTAGGTCACTAAAAACTCCTGTTCCTGCCTTGTAAAATAGCGACCTTCTTTGGACTGATATTCCGCCAATAATTTTTCCATCAGAACCCTAAAATAGCCTTCCAGATAGGTCACAAAGTCATTTTGTCCCTCAATTTCAAACAAGTGTTTGTAAAATACCTGGTTACAATCGATGTAATAGAGCAGTTCATCTAAGAGCTTCACCCCACTGATATAGGTCAGATTGTCTGTCACCTGCTCCTGCAACTCTGTTTCAAAAATCCAATCCAGTAGCTCATACTTGTCCAAAAAATGATTATAAAAGGTTTGACGACGGATACCTGCTTCCTGCATGATATCTACAACAGAAAGCTTATCAAATGATTTAATAGATAATTGCCTTTTAAAGGCCTTGGCGATTCTTTTCTTGGTAATCAACGAGGTTGGCATATGTCACTTCCTTTCGCTTCCTCTCCATTATACCCTATCATGCTTTTGATAGAAACAAAAGGGACACATTTTAGAATTTGTCCCTTCCTTTTTCAATTATTTAAAAATATAATAACAGTATAAAAAACAAAGGAGTCTATCTCATGAAAAAAATCATTAACCAACCTGAACATGTCGTTGACGAAATGTTGAAAGGCCTTGTCTTTATGCACCAAGATGTGATTGAGCGCATTGACGGTTTTGAAGTCATTGTTCGCAAAGCTGAAAAGACTGGCAAAGTCGGTATCATCTCAGGAGGTGGCTCAGGGCACGAACCTTCTCATGCAGGCTTTGTCGGTAAGGGCATGTTGTCTGCCGCTGTGTGTGGCGCAGTATTTACCTCACCAACCCCAGACCAAATCTTGGAAGCCATCAAGGCTGCTGACGAGGGTGCTGGTGTCTTTATGGTCATCAAAAACTACTCTGGCGACATCATGAACTTTGAAATGGCACAAGAGTTGGCAGAAATGGAAGGTATCGAAGTGGCTAGTGTCATCGTGGATGATGACATCGCTGTGGAAAATAGCCTCTATACCCAAGGTCGTCGTGGTGTAGCAGGTACTATCCTTGTCCATAAGATTCTCGGCCATGCTGCAGAAACGGGCAAATCCCTAGCAGAAATTAAGGAGTTGGCTGACCGTCTTGTTCCACAAATCAAGACTATCGGCTTAGCCCTATCAGGCGCTACTGTACCAGAAGTGGGCAAACCAGGCTTCGTCCTTGAAGAAGATGAATTTGAATATGGTGTCGGTATCCACGGCGAACCTGGCTATAAGAAAGAAAAACTCCAACCATCTGCTAAATTGGCAGAAGAATTGATTGAGAAATTGGCAGAAGGCTTTGATATTCAAGATGGCGAGCACTATGGTGTCCTCATCAACGGTCTAGGCGCAACCCCTCTCATGGAACAATATGTCTTTGCCAACGACGTTGCGCAATTACTGGCTAAAAAAGGTGTCCTTGTCGACTACAAGAAAATCGGTAACTACATGACTTCGATTGATATGGCTGGACTATCACTAACTTTGATCAAACTAGAAGACCCAAGCTGGATTGATGCTTTGCAGGCACCTGTTGAAGTTGTCGCTTGGTAGGAGAAGAACTATGGATGCAAAACAAGCATTGCTCTGGATGGAGACATTCAACAAAAAAATTCAAGAGAACAAGGATTATTTGAGTGAACTGGACTCTCCTATCGGAGATGGAGATCACGGGGGCAACATGGCGCGTGGTATGGCTGCCGTCATGCAAGAACTGACTGAAAAAGACTACGCGAGCGCTGACCAGGTTTTCAAAGTGGTTGCCATGCAACTCCTCAGCAAGGTGGGCGGCGCTTCTGGTCCTCTCTACGGTTCTGCCTTTATGGGGATTACTAAAGCCAGTCAAGCTGGCGCGGATTTAGCTGATACGCTACAAGCAGGTTTGGACATGATCCAAAAACGTGGCAAGGCTGAATTAGGCGAGAAAACCATGGTAGACGTGTGGATTCCTGTCATAGCTGCTCTAAGAGAAAACCAGCTAACAGTAGAAGTTATCCATGAGGCTGTTCAGGCAACAAAAGATATCGTTGCAACCAAAGGCCGTGCGTCCTATGTCGGCGAACGCTCTATCGGTCATATCGACCCAGGCTCCTTCTCATCTGGACTTCTCTTTGAAGCAATGCTGGAGGTGGGACTATGACAGCAGTTGGAATCCTACTTGTATCCCATTCCAAAAATCTAGCTCAGGGCATTATCGACCTAGTCTCCGAGGTCGCCAAAGATATTCCAATCACCTACTGTGGTGGACTAGAAGATGGTAGCATCGGTACTAGCTTTGAAATGGTACAAGACAGAATGGACAGAAATCCAGCAGACACACTTCTAGCCTTCTTTGATCTGGGAAGCGCACGGATGAACATTGAACTTGCTGCTGATTTTTCTGATAAACAGGTTCTTATCCAAACCGTTCCCGTTGCCGAAGGTTGCTACACTGCTGCCGCTCTCTTGCAGGCTGGTGCAGATCTGGATACCATCCTTGAACAGTTGCAGGAACTAGCCATTAAAAAATAAATGCCCTCCCCCCACTAACATTTGATTTTCGAAGAGTACGAACAAGTAAAAATAGCTTAGAAGCAAGACTTCTAAGCTATTTTCTATTACCCCCGTCCCCTATATTCCCTCTGTGAGAAACTCTGTCCAGACGGCTCCCTCATACACCAAGCCCAGATTGCTGGCCTGATCTACTTCATAAATCAATTTGACTGTAATGGCTTCTCCTGGATTGATCTTTTCTGGTAAATTGACATCATAGGTCCGCATATCTAAATCATAGGGAATGTAGGTTTCGACATCGATTAGTTGAAACATATATTCATCAAAATAGAGGGGTTCTGCTGATGTATTTTTCACATCCAGTTCCACAAGATAGGCAAAGCCATTGTCTCCAATAGGTGCAAGACTATCGTCCTTACCCATGGAGGTCACGGTAATCTGTAGACCATCAGGGAAAACCACTCTTTCTCCTACTTGGTGCTCTGTGTAGGTCACCGTATCATCAAAGTAACTTTCCGAACTCCAAGAATCACTTGTATCTGACAAGCTTAGACCAGCCATTAAAATCAGACAGGTCACACCTAAAACAAAAGACAAAAGGCATCCGACCAGACTGGTCCAAAATAATGGTTGCTTAAAGAAAGGCTTTTTCTTATAGTACATCTGCCCATTTTCAACAACAAAATCCTTAGCTTCCATATAACTCTCCCTATTTTGTTAGGCTGGTGGACGGAAGGTCAATACCTGCTTGCCGTAGTGCTTCCTGATAAAATCCAAAGAATTGGTGGTAAATGCTACTCTGTTGACCATTGGCAACAAAGAGATTGACCCGGTAGACAAATTGACCGTTGGCAGTATTTTGCGGTCCCAGCACCGTCACACCTGTAATCTGGTCAAAATTGCTCACTTCTCTCCGATTGACTTCCTCAATCACTCGACCGACCTGCTCCAAGTCAGTATTAAACTTAAGTGGAATATCCACCTGAGCCCGCATATCGCCACGGGATTGGTTGGACACGACAAGGATGTTGCGATTGGGAATAAAATGCAAGGTTCCATCTGCATCTCTTACCTGGGTGGTCCGAATACCCATACTAACGATGGTACCCGAAATGGTAATAGGACCATTGGTCAACTTGACCACATCCCCCACATCAAATTGACGCTCCAAGAGAATAAAGAAACCATTGATTAGGTCTGATAAGAACCCTTGCGCACCTAAACCAATCGCTACCCCAGCAATCCCAGCACCTGCAAAAAGACTAGACACAGGCAGTCCTAAGATGGTCAAAATACTGTAAATCAAGATGAAGTAGAGCAGGTAGTTGAGCATACTTTCAACCAGACGGCTGATGGTCTTTTGACGACCAATATCCTGAGTAGATACTTTAAGAGACGGAACCAAAACCTTTTTAACCGAAGCCTTGGCCAGTTTTTTCACTATATAAAAGGCAAGAAAGAGGAGCACTAAAGACAGGGTTTTATTGATAAAGGCTGTCAAGAGAGCGTCCACATTAAACTGAGAAACATATTTCTGGATAAATTCATTCATACCATCATTATAGCAAAAAAACCTATAAAAAACTAAAAGACAGCCGAACGACTGTCTTTCATCTTATTTCTTCTTAGCAAAATACTGGCGTGTTTCCTTGATAATGACAGGAGAGAGAGCCAGTAGGGCAATCAAGTTTGGTAGAGCCATAAGCCCATTCACAATATCTGCTATGGTCCAAATCAAGTCTAGCTTGAGGAAACCACCTAATGCAACCATGGCTACAAAGACCAAACGGTAGGGCAAGATAGACTTGGTCCCAAAGAGGAACTCAATACAACGCTCACCGTAGTAAGACCAGCCCAGAATGGTCGTATAGGCAAAGAGGACTAGACTAATGGTCAAGGCCAAGGCACCTGGCTGACCAAAAACTGTCGCAAATGCTGCCTGGGTCAGCGGAGCACCTTCCAAGCCAGCAACTGACCACTGGCCGGTCACCAAAATCGTCAAACCTGTCAAGGTACAGATGATAAGGGTATCAATAAAGGTACCAGTCATCGAAATCAACCCTTGCTCAACAGGGTTGTCTGACTTGGCAGCCGCAGCCGCAATCGGAGCCGATCCCAAACCTGATTCATTTGAAAAGACCCCACGCGCAACCCCACGTTGGATGGCCTGTTGCACGGTCGCCCCAGTAAAACCACCCACAGCCGCGGTCGGAGTAAAGGCTGATTTGAGAACCAAAGCAAGGGTTGGTATGATCTGATCCCAATGCAGAGCCAAAACAGTCAAACTGGCCAAAATATAAAGGATGGCCATAAAAGGAACAATTTTAGTTGAAACTTCTGAAATTTTCTCAATTCCCCCAAAGATAAAGAAGGCAATAGAGATTGCTGTCACAATGCTGACCAGCTGGGGAGCCAAGCCAAAGCTAGCAGACATAGATGAGGCAAAGGAATTAACCTGAGAAAAGGTCCCCATCCCCAAGAGAGCCACTAAAACACCTGAAATGGCAAAGAAAATTGCCAGAGGTTTCCACTTTTGTCCCATACCCAAGGTGATGTAGTGCATCGGACCCCCTGCTGCTTGCCCATTGGCATCCTTGGTACGGTATTTAATGGCTAAAAATCCTTCTGCATACTTGGTTGCCATCCCGAAAAAGGCCGCAACCCACATCCAGAAGAGGGCACCAGGTCCACCAGTCGTAATGGCTGTTGCCACCCCAACGATATTTCCCGTACCAACCGTCGCCGCAAGGGCCGTACACAGAGCTGCAAAACTGGACACATCTCCCTGACCAGACTGGTCGCTGGAAAAAATCAAACGAAAGGCCGTCGGCAACTTGCTTACCTGAAACACTCCCAAACGAAGGGTAAAATAAACACCCGTTCCGACCAAGAGTAACAAGAGGGGCGGACCCCAAACAAAATCATTGATGTGCTGCATCAATTCTAACATAGCTTCCTCCTAAGCATCATTCTTAATCCGATAAAGCTGCCGGAAAAAACAAAAGAGGCTGAATTCATCAACCTCCAGAATCAACGTGAAAAATACAGAAAAATCCTATTTTTCAACGCTCTGTCCTTTTACCTGAGAGTTTCAGCAACTCTACTTTTCCAAGTAGAGCTACCTTGCCCCTTCGGTGCCAAAATGGTCTCTCCAGAGTTCCGTCCTTTGGACAGTCAGTCGCCTTTCTGCCCACTATCAACCGGTTATTCAGTTTTATCTTGCTCTATTGTAGACTATTTTTCAGGAAAAATCAAGAATATTTTTTGAAAAATTATAAGTCTTCCATTTTATGATAAGGTCTGCTCGCTCCCAAATCAAAGGATTATGGGTCGCAATCACAATTAACCGATCTGGACTTTTCAAAGATAAGAGAATACCCATGATTTTTTATTCTACAGTCCATGCTACTCCTTCATAACGCCAACCATAACCCATCAGTGTATTTTTTTCATTTGTATCCGTTGTGAACAGATGTTTTTTTATTCCTTCATGATACAAACGATAAACTGGGACTGTTCCACTGGTACGATAAGCCTCCCCCTCTTGAACCCAACCACGAGTTCCTAACACTTCATACTCGTGACTATCTTTTGTATAAAAATGAAATCTAAGCTCAGGATGATAGAGTCGGTAAACCGGATTTCCAGCACCTGTACTAGTACTCCAAGCCTCCCCTTCATAACGCCAGCCATTATGAGATAAGACTTCTTTTTCATTCATGTCTATTGTATAGAGGTGGACCATCAGTATGGGATGATAAAGCCTATAAACAGATGTATTAATAGGAAGTATCTTAACCGTATACACATTTTTAATAATTGGTTCTATCTGCGGTCCTTCATCTATCGGAACAGCATACTTTACAAGTTCTTCCCGAAACTCTTCTGACTCTCCTGGACTAACCGCCAAATAAACAAGACCTGGTTTTAAGGCTTGCCAATTTCCTCTTCGATCTAACTCTAGTAAATCGTTCCCTTTAAAGTCATCAGTAATAATCTTTCCATCTACAAAAAAGTCAAATCCGTATTGAAAATCTTTTATCAAACTATCTGATAGCGGTCGAATTCTTCCCGAATCTCCCACATAAATAATACTTTGAGGCACCGTCGCCTCATCTAAATAGTTCAAATTCTTAGTACGACTATATGTTTCTGCTTTCGCTAAAAAGGAGCAAAGAAACATAGCTGTAAATGCAACCAATAATAGTACTAATCGGTAGAAATTTTTTCTTTTCATATGCTGACTCCTATTCTACTGACCAAGCAATCCCTTCTTTATTCCATCCATTTTTTGGAAGTGTATTATACTCATTTATATCTGTTGTATATAAATGCACCTTTAATCCAGCATGGTACAGGCGATAAACATTCTGTGAGCCACCTGCATGAAATATTATCCCCTCATCTTTCCACCCACTTTTTATTAAGACATTTTTTTCATTTTCACTTGCTGTTAATAAGTGTTTCCTTAATACTGGACTATAAAGACGGTAGACAGGATTACCAATTGAATTTGTTCTCCATGACACCCCTTCAAATCTCCACCCTGCTGTCCTAGATAAAACATTTTTTTCATTTCCACTAGTTGTGTATAGATGATATTTTAATCCCTCATGATACAGCCTATATGTTGCAATTGTTTTCGTTACCGCTGTACTAGATTTACTATCAGTTAATGCCATATTTATCAAATTCATTGCCGTATTGTCAATAATCCTAGCAGTATTTTTTCCATAGAGCTGAATATAAGATGTATTACTAGGATTTTCCGCCACTCCACTTGTATGAATCGCTATAATGTTATTATTTTCATCTAAAATTGGACCACCACTATTTCCACTAAGTGTATCAGCACGATGCTTCATAATTGATGAATTTATTTCTAGTACCGTACCATGACTTTCATACATCTCTTCTCCTTTATCCGAAGGATAACCAATAACTTTAATGTTTTGACCTACATTTAAGACCGTTGTTGTTTGTAAAGGATTAACACCTACAACACTCGAGTCTAGAGTGATAATAGCAAGATCGTTACTTGGTACTTCAGATACATTATAAGCAGATAAAAAATGATATACCCCGCCACTATATGAACCATATGGACCATTCAAAAGTGGTACTTCTCCATTCTTCGCTGGAACTACGCTAACAAAATCCTCCCACTTTCCTGTATGGATATTTTTTAAAACGTGAGCAGCAGTTAAAACTTTATCATGAGAAATAAGCACTCCTGTACCGACTGCATAGTATTGATTCTTGGTATGTGCTAAAATATCAACAACACTCTGATATGGCAACAATCTAGAATCAACAACTCATCGACGTTCGTCAGGATAAAATATTGATTCCGTTTTCTCATCTTCTACAGAACTACTATTCACCCCAGAAGAAATATCCTCCGTAAGCACCGAGGTCTCTGTAGCGTCCTCTTCTTCACCATAAGTTTCTGATAAGTTCTGTTCTACAGGTTGTTCATAATAACCATTCTCGTCTTTATTTACAGAAATGTTTTCTGAATTTTCTAATGATACACTCAAATTATCTTCAGCCCGTATTGGCAACAATAAAATTAGCGACATCAACATCAATAAAACCAAAAATACTCTTGTCTTTTTCATATTTCTGACTCCTTGTCTAGAATAACCTACTAGCAGTATAAATCATTCCAAATTCACGCAAACACAATTCTTCAGCTAACTCTTTAGATTCTTTTCCTCCCTTCTCAATTACTAGCACCTCTCAATAAGATGGTTAATGTGTAGGTACAGACCTACTCTCTCCACTAAACAAACATATAAGATTTTATATTATTTTAACATATTATATTGTGCGTTTCAAATATGTTTATTTATCAATCTACATTAAATTCCTTATCAATCAATAATATTTTTAGAATTTTTACAAGTCTTCTATTCTTATGATAAGGTCTGCTCGCTCCCAAATCAGAGGATTATGGGTCGCAATCACAATTAACCGATCTGGGCTCTTCAAGGATAACAAAATATCCATAATTTCTTGGGAGCTTTTAGGGTCTAAGGCAGCCGTCGGCTCATCTGCCAAAATCAATGGAGGATTTTTCAGAATGACTTTAGCAAGAGCTACCCGCTGGGCTTCCCCTCCTGAGAGTTCATAGATAGGCTGGGATAGGTCCAGATAAGACAGACCAACTGCATCAAGTGCTGCTTCCTGCCTCGATTTCCTTTCGTCTTTGGACAATTTCTGACCAATCAGTCCCAAATCCAGATTTTCTTTGATTGTCTGACTTTCTAACAAACCAAAATTCTGAAAGAGATAGCCTAATTCCTCCCTAAAAAAGAGATGGGGCTTCAACTTTTTCAATTCCTTACCCTTGTAGAGAATGTCACCTGCATCATAGGACTCCAACTTGGCTAAAATATTCAGCAAGGTCGTTTTGCCGCTACCACTGGCACCTATCAAGGCATAGACCTTTCCAGCCTGCAAGTCTAGCGTTACATCAGAAAACAAGCTGCGCTTCCCAAATTTCTTTTGAATTGATTGGATAGAAAACATACTAGGCTCCTTTCAAAATACGGATATTCCAAGCTCCTTCTTTTCTTGTCTGCCACCTCAATAAGTAGAGCGCGTTGAGCAGAAACAAGATAAAACTGATACTACTTATGAATATGTGACCTGTTACTACTACGCTCACTCCCAAGGCTAATAAAAGGGCCAGTAGCTGAACCGTTAGGTATTTCTGATGAATGCCCCAAAAATCCATCCCTGCAATTTCCTTGATGAAAATCTCACGTTTAAATTCTTCAAAGTATAGAAGATTCATGGTATTAAACAGGACAATTGATGTCACAATCCCTAAAATGGCACCCATAGATGTTGAAATGGTCTCTATCCGAATACGATCTAAAAGTTCCGTAAAGAGGGAGGAACTACTTTTCACTTCATTGACAAACTGAAACAAATTTCTTGCCTTCAATTCGCGCAACAGTTTATCTCTATTTTTAAATAAGATACTGCTATCTACTTCATTCAACCAAAAGTCAGCAGATTCTTTTCCCAGACTTGACGGTGCCAGCACAACTAAAATAGGGTCTGTCAGGTATTGCACATGTTGACCAGAACGATGATTGTAGATAAACTGCTTCTGCCCATTTTTTAAATAGGCAACTTTTCCCTTAATGGTAGCTGAGCGTGCTTGATTAGCAGGTATAACCATGCGATTGATATAATCTTGGTAAAGATGGAGATAAGTATCGCTTTCAGGGCGCAATTTTTCAGGTAATAGAAGTTGAAATTCTCCTTCTTGTAGAGGGAGTGCTACTTCTCCTTCTGCTAAGTTTACATCCTGTATCTGCAAATAATTTGGACTAACGTAGAGGGTGTTGCCTGCTGGATGGTAGCTGTCAAGGCGTGTCCCATCTTCCGGTTGGGAGCCCATTAAATAGGCATTCAAATTACTTTTGACAAAGAGCGTGCCATCTTCCTCCAAAGCTTGCTTTAGTAAAGGATACCAATTTTCAGGCGAATTTAGTCCTGAGCGACCATCCGCAGAAATATTCCAAGCTAAACTATAGTAATCCCCTTCATTCTCCCACTGCTGGGCACCTACTTGGTATTCCTGCCAAATCCCTGAATAATAGACGGTTTGAGCCACCCCCAATGACACCACCAGTAGAGCCAGCATTTGCCCCATAACCATAATGGTCAGGATTCCTTGCAGGGGCATCTTCCCTTTTAACAAGGGTAAAAAGTGATAGGTCCGAATGGCCAAGGTAAATGTAGCAGCGAAAAAAAGGACAATCAAACCAAGCAAGAAATGATAGCCCACTAGAGCTGCGACCAGATAGTAGACAGAATAGCCATCTAATCCAACGAGGTAGGCCAGTCCAACTGCTGGAAGAACCGCAAATGGGATAGTTAGAGCTATCTCTTTCGCATTTTCCTGTAGAGATAGTAGAAATAAATGCCAACGTGAATCTCCTGCAATCAAACGGATACCTGCTGTACGCAACTGCCTTACATTGGCAATCACGACCAAAGCCATATAGGTAATGAGAAAGACCAGTATGGCTAAGAATTGACCACCTTGTATCAGAAATGCTAGTAAAGTAGCAATAGTCGAAGGCTTCCGAATCTGAACTTCATCAAATCCAAGCGAAACAAGAAGAGACCGAAGTTCCTCTACCGTCGCTTTCCCTTGGAAAATAAAATATTTGGTTAAAAGTGCAGACTCCACTTTTTCTGATGCCTGAAATTCCTCTAGTCCTCTTGGTAGGGAAGACTGACTAAAATTGTCATAGGAAAAGGTACGTCCACCTGATGTACTTGGCTCAATCACCCGTCTGGCAATCACACTATCCGTCTGTTGAGAATAGTCTTCTAATCTCTGTCGTACATCTGAGTAAGTCACGTCCTCAGATACCGACAAAGTGGTCACAGAAGGAAAATAATGAACAAGCATAGTCTCCTTTGGGCTAACCCCCAACCAAATCATAAAGACGGCTAGAATGATCGTCGATACAAGTACAAATTTTCCTTTCATCACAATCACCTGTCTTCCTATTCTCTAAAATGTAAGAAAAGGCGATGTTCCCATCGCCAATAATCTACTAATCACTCAAATCGGCAGAAAAATAGGCCACCTCTCCGAAATTCGTATTGATGAATGCTCTAGAAGTTCCACCTGGTCCTGCAGTACCTTTACGTGACGACGAATCACTGTCCCGAACTACTCTTGACCAGTGACTGCTACTAGGATGGTAAAAATTTGAAAAGGCTCCCCAATTATTCGGATCATGATGCCCACCATAACTCCAATTTCCACCTAAATAAGGTGCAGCAAGAACAGTAAGCGGCGCTATCAGGGTTCCTAGTAAGAGAGTTGAAAAAATGACTGTTTTAGGTTTTAATGTAGTAACACTCCTTGTAATCCATAAAAATATGAAACTAAGTACGGCGACCAACAATAACCCTTATTCATGACCAATATCGTTTCCTAGATTTTCCTCCTTTCTCAGTCACTATTAAGGATTTATAAAACAATTTAAATAGTAAATATAACTACTCCCTTCGGTGAATAATATCAGGTTCCCATCCCTGTGTTTTTACTTTAGCTAATGGGAATAGGGTCAATAATATAGTTACCATCAAAAGAATTGATATATATTTCTTCATAAAATCACCCTTTTTGTTTTTATTTTAACATATTAACAATGAGTTTACAACTGTTTTTTGATTATTTTTAAAAATAATCTTTATACAATTGTTAAATATCTTTCGATAGATATTCTTTTAAACTGAGATAACTATTTTGCGGACCAAAAAATTTGAATAGACATTCCGCTTCTCTATAGTAGGAGAGAATTTCATCCTTTGATAAAAATCCCTCTCCTACATTTGCGATTAAACAAAGCGTATCAGCCAAAAGATAACAACTCTTCTTGTCTCGCAAGATTTCGATTAGGTCTGTCAATTCATCAATTGCCTGTGACTGTCTCTTTCTTTTAAAAAGATAGTGAGCGTGATTGTAGCGAATCTTGATATACTTATGAAAACGATCTGTATCTGTTATATCCAAATGACTAAGCTTTTCTGAAATCTCCTCATACAAACTTTCTAGATCCTCATCTCGGGAAGTCAAGGCATAAAAATTAGCCAAACTACTGTATACATCCAGATAAAAACTAGATTTCTTACTGATTCGATGACTAAGTTCTTCCATACGTACAATTGCAATATCCTCCTTATGATAATGATGAAAGTCCACTATACAAGCCAGATAAGTTAAATATTCACTGCTTTCCTGCGAATGAACAGCTTCTTTCTGCTTCTCTGCCTGTACAAGATAAGCCAGTTGATCATAGGAACGAGTGAACAGAGCTTTGTCCACCAATCGTCTAAATACCGTAATATCAGGTGCTTTATCTGATACACTTTCATCAAAAAAATAATCCATGCACACCTGTAAGCGTTGTGATAAGGCAAATAATATATCCGATGTAGGAGCAACTCCTAATTTTTCAACTCGACTAATCAAACTCTGTTCACAAATTCCCTCTGCAAGTTCCTTTTGAGTAAAGCCAAGTTCCTTTCTTCTATTTTTAAAACGTTTACTAAGAATCATTTTCATAACCTTTCCATATATCCCTTAAGAAAAATCTCTATATAGATTATTATATCAAAATTATCTTTTCTAACATACTATTTCGACACAAAAAGCCTATTCTTGACGAATAGACTTCCTACATTCCTAAATTTATTTAAGTAGTTCCAAAAACAAACCATATCCTGCTTCTTCCATCTCCTCTCTCGGTATGAAACGAAGGGCTGCGGAGTTGATACAGTAACGTAATCCACCCTTGTCACGCGGTCCGTCATCAAAGACATGGCCTAGATGAGCATGACCAGCCCGACTGCGGACTTCGATACGATTCATGCCGTGGGAAAGATCTTGGAAATAAGTCGCAACTTCCTTGCTGATTGGTTTGGTAAAGGAGGGCCAGCCGCAGCCTGAGTCGAATTTGTCTGTCGAGAGAAAGAGGGGCTCACCAGTCGTAATATCGACGTAGATGCCAGCTTGGTCACTATTCCAAAACTCATTTTCGAAGGGTCTTTCCGTCGCAGCTTCTTGAGTGACTTGATACTGGAGGTCGGTCAAGCTGTCTTTTAAGACTTGCTGGTCTGGCTTTTGGTAGTCTGCAACATCAATCAGAGGGATTTTTGCCTGTGCAAGATCGATATGGCAGTAGCCTTGGGGATTTTTCTTGAGATAATCCTGATGGTAGTCTTCGGCGGGGATGTAATGCGCGAGTGGCTCCACTTCAACGGCTAGGGGGCGTCCGCCAAAGAGCTGAGACTGCTCCGTCATGACCTGCTCGATGGTCGGCAAATCAGCCTCATCTGTGTAATAGATACCCGTCCGATACTGGCGCCCCTTGTCAGGCCCCTGCTGATTGACAGAGAAGGGATCAATGACGCGGAAATAGTAGAGGAGAATTTCCCGCAAATGGATACGAGTCTCATCATAGGCTAGATATAGTGTTTCTGCGTGATCTGTTTGTTTGAGGAGTTGATAATTGGTCGTCTCCACCTGTCCATTGGCATAGCCAACGCTAGTGTCAAGAATACCATCGATCTGGGAAAAGTAGCCTTCCATTCCCCAGAAACAACCGCCTGCTAGGTAGATTTCTTTCATGTGAGATTCCTTTCGATGCAGAAAAAGGTTGAGTTTCCTCAACCTCCATAATTAACCAATCTCTGCCAAGATTGCTTTGATTTGGTCTTTGGTGTGAACACCAGCAACTTGTTTCACAACCTGTCCATCTTTTTTGAACAAAAGGGTTGGGATAGACATGATTCCAAACTGACGAGCTGTGTTTGGATTTTCATCAACATCCATTTTGTAGATGCGCAATTCATCTTCATCCACTTCACCTGCTAATTGCTCTAAGATTGGCGCTTGCATGCGACATGGACCACACCATGGTGCCCAAAAGTCAACAAGGACTACGCCTTCTTGTGTTTCAACTTCAAAGTTTGCATCTGTAATAACTTGAACCATAATTTTCTCCGTTTCTGTTTTTCTACTATCATTCTACACCAAAAGAAAATAGAAAGCGAATTTTTGCTACGGAAGAGAAATGAGATAGTCATGCTTAAACAATTGTGATTTGAAAGCATGTTGGTCATTCTAAACTAGACCGCAGGGTGACAAGGGGGAACTGGGAGACTGTTTTGCTTATAAAGTCCAGTTGTAGTAACGAGACAAGGTGACGGAGTAGGTGCTACGGAAGAGAAATTGAATAGATATACTTTAAAAATCTTAATTTGAAAAGCAGATTGTTCAAGTGAAACTAGACCACAGGGAGGACGAGGGGGGGAACTGGGAGACTGTTCTTCCTATCAAATCCAGTTTTAGCAATGGGAAAAGATTTACGAACGGATGCTACGGGATGAGATATTACTCTACCTCTTCCAATTTTGTATATTCTTTTGCCTTTTCTTTCACAACTTGTTGTACCTTTTTTGAAAACTCGCCTTTTATACTTGTATCAAAACTGTTTGCAATCAATTTTACGGAATTTTCTCCATCATTTCCAATTGTTTGAATTTTCTTCTTGTGTTGTTTTAAAATTGCATTTTTTTCTCGCAGTTTGAGCGGAGCATAGATAGAGCGAATCAGCCAACGTTCAATTTCTTTCTCTATAGCATTAATCGTCGCGTAGTCTATCTGGTCAGCTTTGGTATATAAATCTTGCAACATTTGATAAAGTTGATGCATTGGCTCTCCCTTCTATTCTCGGTATTTTGTATAAATTTCGTCAATCTGATCTTGCATTTTTCGGTACTGGTTTTTATAGTAGGTATCCAAGTCCTCTTGTTTCTGATCCAATCGGTGAATGGAGCTGTATCGCTCTTGATCGATTGCGGCATGCCATTCGGACATGCCATTGTTGAGTAAATGGTGCAAGTCTCCAGTCTCGTCTCCGACTTGTCGCAATTCTAACAGAACTTCTTGATACTTTTCTTCCAACATTCGAGTCAATATTCGAGTGGTTTCTTCAACATTTTCATAGTGTTCTTGTAGTTCTCTTTGAGCTTTTCGTTGTTGGTTCTCAATATCCTCCCATTCCCACTCTTTCTTCATTAACTCTGTCTTTAATTTATCGTACTGGTCCATTCTTGTATCCTCTGTGCTAATGTCTGGTCTTCCGTTACTTTCTGCTCGATCCCTGCTTGGATTTGACTTTCTAAGTCCACTAAATCCTGCTTGAGTTGATTGGAGCGAGTGATAAACTTCTCGACTTGATTGGTGCTATCTCCTACCAGGCTATGATAGTCAACACCTGCACTGCTGTAGGCCTGTCTCACTTCATCAGGACTCAAAATGAAGCCAAAAGGGACATTTCCTAAGCTACTGTAGACTTCATTTACTTCTGTAAGGGTGGAAGTGGTCTCTTTTTCAAGGGTTTGGTGAGTGGTTTCCGCAACCTTAACCAGTCCTTGAGCCAGGATGCGGGCTTGTTCGCTGTCCAGATAGATGGTTTCATGCGAACTGAAACCACCACGGGATAGGGTTTGTTTCATCTGTTGGAAGCGACTCATTTCAATGATGGTCCCATTTACCCCCTCAGTGGAAGAAGTCTGTAGGACCTTAATATTGTCAGAAGTGTCTAACTGATAGCCATAGGTCATGTGCTGATTGCCAAGATCGATATCCTTACTTTCCACGAAGTGGACCATCCCAACGGAAT